>JBKPTA010000055.1:0-157547 GCA_046735295.1 Actinomycetota bacterium
ATCGCGCGCGGGGAGGAGTCGGCCACCTACCCGGCACGCGGCATGGTCGTGATGGCCTGCAACCCGTGCCCCTGCGGGGAGTACGCCGCGGGCCGCCCGGGCAACCAGTGCTCGTGCAACCAGCAGCAACGGCAGCACTACGCGCGCAAGGTCACCGGGCCGGTGCACGACCGGATCGACATCCTGCGGCACGTGCTGCCGCCGACCCACGAGGATCCTGCGCTCCCCGGCGAACAGCCGGACACCTCGCTCGAGGTACGAGCCCGCGTCGCGGCGGCCCGCGAGCGGCAGCACGACAGGTACGCCGGCCGGGAGTGGCGGCTGAACTCGCAGGTACCCAGCGCCGTGCTCGCCCGTGAGTGGCCGCTGCCCGACGCGGCCACCACCCGCCTGGAGCGCGAGGTGCTCGAGGGTCGGCTGAGCCGGCGCGGCGCCGTCCGCGTCCACCGGGTCGCCTGGACCGTCGCCGACCTCCGCGGGGCAGACGCACCGACGGTCGCCGACGTCGACACAGCCTTCCGGCTCCGGCAGGGGGAGCCGCTGCTGCACTCCGCCGTGGCCCGGCGCGCGTCGTGACCGATGACGACCGGCTCGCCCGGGTCGCCCTGTCCCGGCTGACCGAGCCGGGCGAGCCGAAGATCGCCTCCCTGGTCGCACAGCTCGGCGCCGTCAGGCTGCGTCACGTACTCAGCGACCCCGTTCAGGAAACCCCTGAGTCGCGCGACGTCGCCGGCCGTCTGCACGGCCTCGACCCTGCGGCCGATCTCGAGCACGCCGCCAGGCTGGGACTGCGCTACGTGGTGCCGGGCGACGACGAGTGGCCGCCCCAGCTCGACGACCTGATGCGCGCCGAGCTCCTCGACCACCGCGGCGGCCCGCCGCTCGGCCTCTGGGTAAGAGGGCCGACGCGTCTGGACCAGCTGCGCCGGGCGGTCGCCGTCGTCGGATCGCGTTCGGCCACCACGTACGGCACCGAGGTGGCGGCCGGCATCGCCGGTGCGCTGGTGCGGGCGGGCCATCCGGTGGTCTCGGGTGCGGCGTTCGGCATCGACCAGGCGGCCCACCGTGGGGCCCTGGCCCTGGACGGTGCGAACATCGCGGTGCTCGCCTGCGGCGCCGACCGCGCCTACCCGACGGCGCACCGAGATCTGCTCGACCACCTCGGCCGGACGTCTGCCGTGGTCTCGGAGGTGCCTCCGGGTTGCGCGCCCACCCGGGGTCGGTTCCTCAGCCGCAACCGCCTCATCGCTGCCCTCACCCGGGGAACCGTCGTCGTGGAGGCCGCTGCGCGTAGCGGTGCCCTCAACACCGCGAGCTGGGCCACGCGGCTGAACCGTTCCGTGATGGGCGTCCCCGGACCGGTGACCAGCGCCCAGTCCCAAGGGGTGCACGAGCTGCTGCGGACCGGCGCGGCCACGCTCGTGACCCGCGGCGAGGACGTCCTCGAGGTCGTCGGGGAGGCAGGCTCGCACCTCGCGACCCCGCTCCGCACGCCCTCGCGTCGGCGCGACAAGGTGCCGCCGCGTGACGCCCGGGTCCTGGACGCCGTGCCGCTCGCGCGCCCGGCACCGGTCGACTCGATCGCCACTACGGCCGGTGTTGCGCTGCTCGACGTCCAGGCAGTCCTGCGCAGGCTTGCCCGAGACGGACTGGTGGAGCTCCTGCCGCACGGTTGGCGACTGACCCGCGCCGCCAACGAGTGACGCGCCCGATCACCGGCGAGGCCCGGGACGCGGGATGTCATGTGGATCCGACGACGCGAGCTTGTCCTCCGGGTCTGCGTCACGGCCGTGCCGACGACTGCCGACGATGCCCGACGATGCCCGACGATGCCCGCCGACCGTCTCCGCTCCGGCGGCGAGGCTGACCAGCCTGCCGCTGCCCCCGGCCTACAGTGGCGGCATGTCCAGCCCGGCCGGGGACCGGTGTCGGGTGCTCGCCGACTACGAGAGACACCTCGTCTCCGAGCGCGACCTCGCGCCGCACACGGTGCGCGCCTATCTCGCCGACGTGGCCGGTCTTCTCGAGCATGCCGACCGGATGGGTCGAGCAGACATCTCCGACCTGGACCTGCGCACACTTCGCAGCTGGCTGGCCCACCAACAGGTCACCGGCCGCTCGCGCACGACACTGGCCCGCCGGGCCACCGCGGTTCGGGTCTTCACGGCCTGGCTCGCCCGCACCGGGCGCATCGCGCAGGACGTGGGGGCCAGCCTTCGGTCCCCGAAGCCCCGACAGACACTGCCGCCCGTGCTGCGCCAGGACGAGGCCGCCCAGCTGATTGCCGCAGCGGCTCGACTGGCGGACGACGGCAGTCCGGTCGGGCTGCGCGACACCGCGATGCTCGAGCTGCTGTACGCCACCGGCCTCAGGGTGGGCGAGCTGGTCGCCCTCGACGTCGACGACGCCGACCGTGGGCGCAACCTCGTGCGCGTCCTCGGCAAGGGCCGCAAGGAGCGGACCGTGCCGTTCGGGATCCCGGCCGCTGAAGCTCTCGACGCATGGGTGACGCGGGGGCGTCCCCAGCTGATGGCACCGGGCGCCGGAGCGGCCCTGTTCCTCGGCGCCCGAGGCAGACGCATCGACCAGCGGGCCGTCCGCACCGTCGTCCACAGCCGGATCCGGGACGTGCCGGGCGCCCCGGACATCGGACCGCACGGGTTGCGGCACACGGCGGCGACCCACCTGCTCGAAGGCGGAGCCGACCTGCGGTCGGTCCAGGAGCTCCTCGGGCACGCGTCACTGGCGACGACCCAGCTCTACACGCATGTCAGCACCGAACGCCTGCGCCGGGCCTACCGGCAGGCGCACCCCCGCGCCTGAACGGATCGCCGGTCCAGCCGCTCATCGCTCACATGAGCAAGGGACGCATCGCCAGAGGCCGACGCCATACGGGAGGCGGACTCAGGGCGGGACCACGCACGCTGCCGCGCAGACGGCTGCGAGTGGCGGATCGTGCGCGCAAGCTGCTGACGAGGGCGGCGTAGGGAAGCGGGGGAACGCTCGCAGTGGCGCCGGACGCGCTCCGCCACAGTGGCAGCAGCACGATCGGCTCCCCGCCCACCAGCAGCAGTGGGTCGAGGTAGGTCTCGCCGCGCAACCAGCCCCAGTGCAGGCACGCGCGAGGGAAGCAGTGTGAGCTCGCGAGCGCGAGCGAGCCGATGGGCTGACCACGAGCCACCACGTCACCGACCCGCACGGTGGCGACGACCGGCTCGTACGTCGTACGGGTGGGGCCGTGGTCGACCACGACCACGCCGCGGCCGGCCAACCGAGAGGCGAACACCACCCGACCCGCCAGCGCGGCGTGAACCTGCTCTCCGACAGCGCCGAGGAGGTCGACGCCGCGATGACCGGCACCCCAGGGCGAGCCGGGCGGGTCGAAGGCCCGCACCACCTGGGGTGTCGGCTGCAGCGGCCACACCCCGACCGGGACCGGGTCCACGGGTACGCCGACCGCGCCCGCTGGTCGCGCCAGGGAGACGAGCGCGAGCAGCACGGCAACGACGACCAGCGGCGGGCGACCGCGGACCCGGACCGGGTGGGGACGTGACGTGGGCATGGGACCCAGGGTCGACGAGCTCGGCGACGGGATGGGGTGACCGGTCCGCGGACTGTGGACGACGGGTGCGCGTGGACCGACGGTGGAAGCCGAGTGGGTCGTTTCGGGTCGACACCAGCAGGCGGCCTCGGTGATTGGTGGGTCGGAGCAGGCTGGACTACCCTGGTCCGAGCAGCCCTCAGGGGTTGACTTCGCACGTCCGCAGACCGCGACGCCTGCCTCTCCGGCAGACGACCTCCCGTGGGCGACGATCCTCGGTCCCGGCCAGCACGTCGGCCGGGTCGGGTCGCGCGCAGACGTCAGGGCCGCCGGCACCCGTCGACGGCGACAACTGAGAACGATCGGGCGTCGGACGCCCGGCACAGGAGAACCCATGGCAGTCGTCACCATGCGCCAGCTGCTCGAGAGCGGCGTGCACTTCGGCCACCAGACCCGCCGGTGGAACCCGAAGATGAAGCGCTTCATCATGACCGAGCGCAACGGCATCTACATCATCGACCTGCAGCAGTCGCTGGCCTACATCGACCGGTCGTACGCGTTCATCAAGGAGACCGTCGCGAAGGGCGGCAGCGTGATGTTCGTCGGGACCAAGAAGCAGGCCCAGGAGGCCATCGCCGAGCAGGCGACCCGCGTCGGCATGCCGTTCGTCAACCAGCGCTGGCTCGGCGGCATGCTCACGAACTTCTCGACCGTGCACCAGCGGATCAACCGCCTCAAGGAGCTCGACGAGATCGACTTCGACAACGTCGCCGGCTCCGGCCGGACCAAGAAGGAGCTGCTCCAGCTCAAGCGCGAGCGCGACAAGCTCGAGCGCACCCTCGGCGGCATCCGGGAGATGAGCCGCACGCCGGCCGCGGTGTGGGTGGTCGACACCAAGAAGGAGCACCTGGCGGTCGAGGAGGCGCGCAAGCTGCGCATCCCGATCATCGGCATCCTGGACACGAACTGCGACCCGGACGAGGTCGACTTCCCGATCCCGGGCAACGACGACGCCATCCGCGCCGTCGGTCTGCTGACGCGGGTCGTCGCCGACGCGGTGGCCGAGGGCCTGATCGCGCGCTCCGGTGTGAAGTCCGAGACGGGCGCGGAGGCCGCCGTCGGTGCCGAGGAGCCGCTTGCCGAGTGGGAGCGCGAGCTGCTCGGAGGCGACGCCGAGCAGGCCGCAACCGCTGCCACCGCTGGCGCGTCGGCCCAGGCGCCCACGACCGAGACCACGGACGCGACCGAGACCACGGATGCGACCGAGTCCGCCGGCACCAGCGGGCCGGCCGAGGCGACCGAGCCCACCGAGCCCACCGGGACCACGGAGACGACCGAGACCACGGAGGCCACCGAGTCCGCTGACACCAGCCGGCCGGCCGAGGCGACCGAGCCCGCCGGGACCATGGAGACCACCGAGACCACGGACACGATCGAGTCCGCTGACACCAGCCGGCCGGCCGAGGCAACCGGAGCTGCCGAGGCGACAGCGGCCACCGACGCCGTCACCGTGACGACGGAGGCGGCCACCACGGCGCCTACGGAGGTCGTGGCCGAGGTCGCCGTGACGACGACGGGCGGCACCGTGCCCGAGGGCGAGTTCGGCCCCGACTCCGCGGCTCCGCTGGAGGACGGCTCGGCACCGGAGGGCTTCGAGATCAAGGGCAACAAGAGCTCCATGAGGTTCCACGCTCCGAGCAGCCCCTGGTACGCCCGCACCAACGCCCAGGTCTGGTTCCGCACGGCCGGAGCGGCCGAGGCGGCCGGCTTCGCGAACGCCGAGTCGACCGAGTCGACCGAGTCCGCCGACAGCGAGAGCGGCGACGCCTGAGCCGGTCCGGCTTCCGCAGATACCCGCCGTACGGCGTGCCCGCACCACTCGTGCGCGCCGCGGCGCTCGAACTCACCTGAGAGGCAGGTAACACCATGGCGAACTTCTCCGCCAGCGACGTCAAGAAGCTCCGGGACATGACCGGCGCCGGGATGATGGACGCCAAGAAGGCGCTGGACGAGGCCGACGGCAGCTTCGACACCGCGATCGACATCCTCCGTACCAAGGGAGCCGCCAAGGCCGCGAAGCGGGGCGCCGAGCGCGACGCGACCGCCGGCCTCGTCGCCCAGTCCGGTGGTGCCCTCGTCGAGCTCAACTGCGAGACGGACTTCGTCGCCAAGACCGATGACGTCGTGGCGGTCGCCCAGCGCATCGCCGAGGCCGCCGACCGCGCTCAGGCCGGAGACCGCGAGACCCTCGAGAACGTCGCACTCGACGGCAGGACGGTCGGCGAGATCGTCGAGGGCCTGGCCATCACCATCGGTGAGAAGATCGAGCTCGGCCGGGTCGCCTACTTCGAGGCACCGGTGACGGC
This sequence comes from Actinomycetota bacterium, assembly GCA_046735295.1. Lineage (GTDB taxonomy): Bacteria > Actinomycetota > Actinomycetes > Propionibacteriales > Nocardioidaceae > Nocardioides. The sequence continues at coordinate 5,908 of JBKPTA010000055.1, forward strand.
CTACCTCCACAAGCGTGCCGCCGACCTGCCCGCAGCCATCGGGGTGCTCGTCCAGTACGACGGGAACGAGGAGGGTGCGAAGGGGGCCGCACGCCAGGTCGCGGCCATGCGCCCGCAGTACCTCACCCGGGACGACGTGCCCGCCGACGTGGTCGCCAAGGAGCGCGAGATCGCCGCGGCCACCTCGCGCGAGGAGGGCAAGCCCGAGCAGGCGATCGCCAAGATCACCGAGGGCCGGCTGAACGGCTTCTTCAAGGACGTCGTCCTCCTGGACCAGCCGTCGGTGACCGAGAGCAAGAAGTCGGTCCAGGCGGTCCTCGACGAGGCCGGCACCACGGTCAAGGCGTTCGTGCGTTTCGAGGTCGGCGCCTGAGCAGGTAGGGTTCGAGCGGACTTCGGGGAGGCCGGTTGCAGATGACTCGTAGGGGCATCCGCAGCCGGCTTTCTCGTCTCGGCCTCGGGTCCCACGTCTCGAGGAGCACGACCGACGGCTCGGCCCATGGCTGGACCGACGGCTGGACCGACGACGGGACCGATGAGATGCGAGGAGCCGCCCTGTGACGACGTACCACCGCGTCCTGCTGAAGCTGTCCGGAGAGGTCTTCGGCGGGGGCAAGGTCGGCGTCGACCCGGACGTCGTCCACCGCATCGCCGGCGAGATCGCCGAGGTGGCGCGCGAGGGGATCGGCATCTGCGTGGTCGTCGGGGGCGGCAACTTCTTCCGAGGCGCCCAGATGCAGCAGCGGGGCATGGACCGCTCGCGTGCCGACTACATGGGCATGCTGGGCACCGTGATGAACTGCCTCGCCCTCCAGGACTTCCTGGAGAAGGAGGACATCGAGACGCGCGTCCAGACCGCGATCGCGATGGGCCAGGTCGCCGAGCCGTACATTCCGCGCCGCGCGATCCGCCACCTCGAGAAGGGCCGGGTCGTGATCTTCGGCGCGGGGGCGGGAATGCCCTACTTCTCGACCGACACCGTCGCCGCCCAGCGTGCCCTCGAGACCAAGTGTGAGGTCGTGCTGATGGCCAAGGAGGGCGTCGACGGTGTCTACAGCGCCGATCCCAAGCTCGACCCGACCGCCACCAAGTACGACCGGCTGACATTCCAGGAGGCGCTCCAGAGCAACCTCCGGATCGCCGACGCGACGGCCTTCGCCCTCTGCATGGAGAACAAGCTGCCGCTGATCGTCTTCGGCATGCAGCAGCAGGGCAACATCCTGCGCATCGTGCAGGGTGAGAAGATTGGCACGCTCGTCACCGCCGACTAGGCGTCTGACCACCGAGACCCTGGTCTCGCCGAGCTGGACCGAACGAGCGTGAGCTCAGGGAAAGGGGACGGACCGTGATCAACGACATCCTCCGCGAGGCCGACGGCAAGATGGACAAGTCCGTCGAGACGACACGCGAGGAGTTCGCGGCGATCCGTGCCGGTCGTGCCAACCCGGCGATGTTCAGCAAGATCATGGTCGACTACTACGGGACGCCGACGCCGCTGCAGAGCCTCGCGTCGTTCACGGCGCAGGACGCCCGCGTGATCCTGATCTCGCCGTACGACATGAACGCCCTCGGCAACGTGGAGCGCGCCATCCGTGACTCCGACCTCGGCGTGAACCCCGCCAACGACGGCAAGGTCATCCGGTGCGTGTTCCCGGAGCTGACCGAGGAGCGGCGCAAGGAGTACATCAAGGTCGCCCGACACAAGGCCGAGGAGGGCCGGGTCGCCGTGCGAAACCTGCGCCGGCACGCCAAGCAGCACCTGGAGCGGATGGAGAAGGACGGCGAGGTCGGTCAGGACGACGTCACCGGTGCCGAGAAGCGCCTCGACGCGGCCACCAAGAAACACACGGACGCGATCGACGAGCTGCTCAAGCACAAGGAGGCCGAGCTGCTCGAGGTCTGAGCACTCGTCCTCCAGAGGCCGGCAGCGATGACGACGGACACGCCCGCGACCGCGCAGGGCCACGGTCGGGCCGGTCGCAACGTGCCGGTCTCGATCGCCAGCGCCGTCGTGCTGGTGGCGGTGATCCTGGCGACGCTGCTGATCTGGAAGACCCTGTTCATGCTGGTGGTCGCCGGCGCCGTGTCCGTCGCGATCTGGGAGCTCCACCGCGGGTTCCTCGCCAAGAGCATCGACCTGCCGGAGCAGCCGTTGACCGCCGGCGGGGTCGTGATGGTCGTCGTCGCCTACTTCTGGGGCGCTCCGGCACTGGTCACCGCCACGGCGGTCACCGCGCTGGTCACGATGTTGTGGCTGCTGCGTCGCGGGGTGCTGGGCTTCGTCCAGAACGCGACAGCCTCCGTCTTCACCGTGGTGTACGTGCCGTTCCTGGGGTCCTTCGTGGCGCTGATGCTGCGCGAGGGTGGCGCCACGGGATTCGACCGGTACGACGCCGGCGTCAAGGGCATCCTCACGTTCATCGCAGTCACGGCCGCGTCCGACATCGGTGGCTTCGTGGCCGGAGTACTCCTCGGGCGGCACCCGATGGCCCCCGTGATCTCTCCGAAGAAGTCGTGGGAGGGGTTCGCGGGGTCCGCGGTGTCCTGCGTCGCCGTCGGGATCGCGATGGTCGTCTGGGTCCTCGACGCCGACTGGTGGATCGGCGTCTGCCTCGGCCTGATCGCTGTCGTCATGGCCACCCTGGGCGACCTCTGTGAGTCGGTGATCAAGCGCGATCTCGGGGTCAAGGACATGAGCCAGGTCATCCCCGGTCACGGTGGTCTGATGGACCGGCTCGACTCCCTGCTCGCGACGATCGCGCCCATCTGGCTCCTGCTCCACTACCTGGTCTTCTAGTCGCCGGCGCTCCGAGTGATCTCCCTCGTGCGCCACGGCCGGCCGCTCGTCGACGGCACCCACCCCGCTCACGAGTGGCCGCTCGACCCGGCGTACGCCGACGAGGTGCTGGCGCTGCGCCCGCGACTGCCGGCGCATGCTGCGTGGTTCTCGTCGCCGGAGCCGAAGGCGTTGGAGACCGCACGCCTGCTGACCGACGGACCCGTCGCGGTCGTCGACGACCTGCGCGAGCACGAGCGTCACACGACCGACCGGGTCGACGACTTCGCGGGAGTCGTCCGTCGGGCCTTCGAGCGACCCGAGGTCGCGGCGTACGCCGGCTGGGAGCGGCTGGCGGACACGCGCCTCCGAGTCGCGGCGGCCCTGGCCGGCATCCTCGACCAGCACCCCCGCCAGGACGTCGTGCTGGTGGGCCACGGTACGGCCTGGACGCTGGTGCGATCGGTGCTGCGCGACGAGCCGCCGGATCTGGAGTGGTGGGCCCAACTCTCCCTGCCCGACCTCGAATGCGTCGACCTCCTGGGCCGGGATGACATGCTGAACCCATGACCGAGAGCGGCGCTTCGCCGGCCGTCGAGGACGACGGGGACCCCGGGTTCGACGGGGACGACGCCGCGCCGGCGCCGAGCTGGTGGCACCGCTCCCACCCGACCTTCGCCGGTCTGGTCGGGTTCTTCAGCGGAGTCGCCTACGTGATCGTGGTCCCCGGCGTCTATGCAGCGCTGCTCGGACTGCTCCTGAGCGACTCGGCGGCCCAGCGGCTGTTCCCCCTCGTCGTGGTGGCCCTGGCGGTGCCGCTGGCGCTCCTGGTCCCACGCAAGACTCGGCGGTTCGCCGAGTTCATGCTGCTCGGCGTGGTGACGACGGCACTCGTGATCGGGCTGACCGCGGCCCTGGTCATCTGGGTGATGGTGAGGCTGGACGGCTGAGATCGTCTGACGTTCCTCAGCACCTTCACAGGTGTGGGTCCGAACGCCCCACCGCCCGACCGTCGTACCTCCTGGTGAAGACACGAGGAGGAACCATGAAGATACCCACCGCGGTCGCGTTGACGGCGACCGCCTTGCTCACACTCAGCGCTTGCGGCAATGCAAGCTCCGGCACGGCGGCCCAGCTCGCGGCCGGGTCGGGAGGAGGGCACGCCGCGTCGCGACTCGGCACCGCCCAGACCTCGCTCGGGAAGGTCCTCGTGGACGGCCGGGGCATGACGCTCTACACGCTCTCCGCCGATGGCCAGGACCACTCGACCTGCACGACGCAGTGCCTGCAGTTCTGGCCCGCGGTGTCGCCGGCCAAGGGGGGTCACCTCTCGGCGCCCAGTGGCCGGACCTCGGCACCGGACGGCACCGCCGTCGCCACCGTCGCCGGGCACCCGGTGTATACGTTCTCCCAGGACCAGAAGCCTGGCGACGTCAACGGCGAGGGCCTCAACGAGTTCGGCGGCACCTGGTACGCCGTCTCCCCGACCGGTCAGCCGGTGATGGCGGGTTCGCAGTCACCCTCCGGCGGGACGTCGAGCGGGACGACCGGCGGCGGCTACGGCTACTGAGGGCGGAGCGTGGGGTTTTCCGGAAGGCACCGGACGCCTGGGATGATCGGGCCGATGACAGAGCCCGACGCCCCCGCTCGCCCGCTCCCGTTGGTGATGGCCGAGCCGCGCGGTCGTGCCAAGCCACCGCGCCACCTGGCCGACCTCTCGTTGGCGGAGCGACGGGCGTACGCCCTGGAGCTGGGCCTGCCCGCGTTCCGGGCCAGGCAGGTCTCGCTGCACTACTTCGACCGGCTGGTCGACGAGCCCGCGGCGATGACCGACCTGCCGGCGCTACAGCGTGACGAGATCGTGGCGGCGTTCCTCCCGCCGCTGATGACGCCGCTACGGACCCTGACGGCCGACGGCGGCACGACCCGCAAGACCTTGTGGCGCCTGTTCGACAACGCGCTGGTCGAGTCGGTGCTGATGCGCTACCCAGACCGGGTCACGATGTGCGTCTCGTCGCAGGCCGGCTGCGGGATGGCGTGCCCGTTCTGCGCCACCGGCCAAGGTGGACTGCAGCGCAACATGTCCACCGGCGAGATCGTCGAGCAGGTCGTCTCCGGCGCGCGGTCGCTCGCCCGGGGCGACGTCCCCGGCGGTCCGGCGCGCGTCTCGAACGTGGTCTTCATGGGGATGGGTGAGCCGCTGGCCAACTACCGGGCCGTGATCGGCGCCGTCCGCAGGCTCACCGAACCGGCGCCGTCCGGGCTCGGCATGAGCGCGCGCGGGGTCACGGTGTCCACGGTCGGGCTGGTGCCGAGGATCAACCAGCTGGCGGCCGAGGGCATCCCGGTCACGCTCGCGTTGTCCCTGCACGCGCCGGACGACGAACTGCGCAACGAGCTGGTCCCCATCAACACCCGCTACTCGGTGGGCGAGGCCGTCGATGCGGCGTGGAACTACGCGCGGGTGACCAAGCGACGCGTCTCCATCGAGTACGCGATGATGCGTGGCATCAACGACCAGGTCTGGCGTGCGGACCTCCTCGCTGACGTGCTTCTGGCGCGCGGTGACTGGGGCTGGGTCCACGTGAACCTGATCCCCCTCAACCCCACACCCGGTTCGAGATGGACCGCCTCCGACCCCGCCGACGAGCGCGCGTTCGTCCGCCGGCTCGAGCGGCGCGGCATCCCGACCACCGTTCGCGACACCCGCGGTCGCGAGATCGACGGCGCGTGCGGGCAGCTGGCCGCGTCGCGATCCTGACGGCGTTCGTGCGACGTCCTGGGAAACGGCTGGGTGTCGGGCGACAAGACTGGCTTGGAGACGACCTGCGCGGAGCCGGCAGGGCGTCGTCTGTCAGCCAGTTGATCGTCAGTAGCCGTTGACGAGTGCAGCGGCCTCGTCGACGGTGTCGACCAGGTGGACCGAGCCCTCCATCGAGCGACCGCGAGCCAGGGTCCGGAGGAGAGGCCATGCGGGGAGCGTCTCGGTCCAGTACGCCTTGCCGACGAGGACCATCGGTGCGACCGACTCGGGGGCGGCGTAGTAGTTCTCGCAGGCGTCCTGGAAGATCTCCTGGACCGTCCCTCCGGTGCCGGGCAGGAACACGATCCCCGCGTCGCAGATCTGCAGGAGGATCGCCTCCCGGGTGGCGTTCCGGAAGTACTTGGCGATCGCGGTCGCGAACAGGTTCGCGGGCTCATGACCGTAGAACCAGGTCGGCACGCCGAGTGTGTCCCGGCCGGCGACCCCGTCGACGACCGTCATCGCCTTGGCCGCCCACTGGTCGATCGACGGTCGGTACGACGGGACGCCGGAGAGTCGCGCGACCGCTTCCGCGAGGCGGTCGCGTGCATCACCGGCGAAGAAGCCCCCGAGGTTCGCCGCCTCCATCGCCCCAGGGCCACCGCCGCTGGCGACGACGTGCTGCTGGCCGAGCATCCAGCCGAGCCGTGCGGCGTCGGCGTACCGCGGCGACGAGCGATCGAGGTCGTGCCCGCCCATCACGCCCACGAGATGCCGGTCCGGCAGCCATGCCGTCAGTGCCTCGTCGATCGCGTGGTCGTGGAGCGCCTGTGCGAGCGTGGCCTGCGGCGTCGGTGGCTCGCGGAACCAGGCGTAGGTGCGCGCGTCGAGCGACGACTCGTAGGGCCGCGCGTCGTACAGCTCGGTCGGCGTGTACAGCGCCTGACGGTAGGGGTCGACCGGCACGTCCCCGCAGTCGACACGCGCCGAGCCGGCCATCGGCCGGACGCGGATCGACCGCCCGCGGACCTTGCGCACGCGACGACTCTAGGTGGTCACGGCACCGTGCTGGTCGTGCCCGCCAGCGCCCGCCCCCCTCCCTCCACACCCACCGATTGGTCAAAAGCGGCACGGTTTCTGTGCAATGTCTTGCCGTTTGGTGCCAAACGACAGGTCCAACCGCCCCGCGGGCGATCAGAAAGCGTGCGCCATCAGCTCGCCGAACAGCTCCTGCTCGTCGACGTCGAGTCCCTTGGCCCGGAACCACCCGCAGATGTTCGCGCAGTCGCGGAGGAGGTAGTCCATGCCGTTGGCGTTGCCGACCAGGTCCACGACCTGCGGGAGGTCGATGACGACCAGGCGCGGGCCGGCGGCGAGGATGTTGTACGCCGAGAGGTCGCCGTGCACGAGACCGGCCTGCACCAGGGTGGCGAGGACGTCCCGGAGCTGGTCGAAGTACGACGCGAGCAGGTCCGGGTCGGGCCGGGTCTGCGCCAGCCGGGGAGCCGTATCTCCGTCGTAGGTGATCCACTCCATGAGGATCTCGGTGCCGTCGATCTGGACGGGGTAGGGCACCGGCAGGCCGAGCCTCCAGAGCCTGACGAGGGCGCCCCACTCGGACACGGCCCACTCACCGGCGGCGACCTCGCGACCGAAGGTGCTCTTGCGCTTGATCGCCCGGTTGTCGCGGGAGCGCTTCATCGAGCGTCCCTCGGAGTAGGCCGCGGACCGGTGGAAGCTGCGGTGCTCGGGCGCGCGGTACCGCTTGGCGGCCATCACGACGCCGTTCTCCGGGTCGAGCGGGTCGGCCCGCTCCAGGAGGAACACGTCGGCCTCCTTGCCGGTCTTGAGGATGCCGAGCTCGGTGTCGATCGCACCCTGCGAGGTGATGACCCACTCAGGGCGCGGCTCGGGCCCGCGCTGCAGCGGCTCGACGGACATCCAGGTGGACCATCGCTGGTCCTCGTCGAGATCGTCGTAGGCGGTGAAGTCGAAGACGAAGGACGGGTCTATCCCGTTCATCGGGTCGACGTAGGTGTAGCTGTCGTCTCTGCTCTGCTCGAGCAGAGCCTCGAACGCGTCAGTGCGTGCGGAGTCGGTGGGCTCCGAAAACATCAGTGGTGCTCCAGTCGTGAGAGGGAACGGCGGTGGGCATGCCGAAGACTTCGGTCGTCACGTCGCAGCTCCTCTCACTCGGGCACCGGTCGGATGCCGGGCAGCGCCGACGAGTGTGACAGGCGCACACGGGTGGCGCAACGACTTTTCGGTCGAGAGGCCGGTCGGGGCGTCCAGCACCGGTTGCGCCTGCTGCGTAGGGTGGCGCCGTGCGCACCCGTGTCGGGGCCGGCCTGCTCGTCGTCGGGCTGGTCGTCGGTGTATCGGCTGTGCTCCGGCACGCGCCTGGCCCCCTTACGCAGGCCGCGACGGCCGCCGACATGCCGAGGGCGGGGACGCCGAGAGCGGGGGCGGCAGGCATCGGCGACCCCTACTTCCCGCTCGACGGGAACGGCGGCATCGACGTCCGCTCCTACGACGTGCGCGACCGGTACCACTTCGGTTCGGGCCGTCTCTCGGGCCGGACGGTCGTGGTCCTGCGCACCACCCAACGCCTACGGTCGTTCGACCTCGACTTCCTGCTCCCCGTGTCCCGGGTGCGCCTGTCGACGGGAGCCGCGACGTTCAGCCGGCCCGTGCGGCACGAGCTGCAGATCACTGCGCGCCATCTCATCCCGGCCGGCCACCGCGTGCGCGTCGTCGTGCGGTACGCCGGCCACCCGGCCCGCTATCGCTATGCCCACGAGAGCAACTGGGTCACGTCCCACGGCGAGGTCGAGGCCGTCAACGAGCCGCACATGGCGCCCTGGTGGTTCCCGTCCGACGACCACCCGCTCGACAAGGCCCGGATGGACCTCCGCATCACGGTGCCCAGGGGTCGTCAGGTCGTCGCCAACGGCCGGATGATCGGGGTACGCCGACACGGACGGCTCGCGACCTACCACTGGGGTGGCGGCGGCCCGATGGCGACCTACCTGGCGTTCTTCGTGGCCGGGCGCTTCGAGGTCCGGAGCGGCGCTGCGCACCACCTGCCCTACGTGGTCGCGGTGTCCCGCGGCCTGGGTCGCAGCGAGCGCCGCTCGGCCATGCGCGGGCTGCTGGCGACCCCGAGGATCGTTGCCTGGCTGCAGGGCCAGCTCGGCCGCTACCCGCTCGGCCGCACGGGCGGCGTGGTGACCGCGCTCAATCCGGGCTTCTCCCTGGAGAACCAGACACGGCCGGTGTACCCGGTCGGCGTGACGCGGCTGCTGATGGTCCACGAGCTGGCCCACCAATGGTTCGGAGACTCCGTCTCGGTGCACCACTGGGCCGACATCTGGCTGAACGAGGGCTTCGCGACGTACATGGAGCATCGCTGGACCGAGGGCCACGGTGGCCCGAGGACCGCGCGGTGGCTGCACAACGCCTACGCCTCGACGACCGCCGCCTCCTCGTTCTGGGACCTCGTGGTCGCTGATCCGGGGCGTGACCATCTCTTCGACTGGCCGGTCTACCAGCGCGGAGCGATGACCCTGGCGGCCCTGCGGAACCGGATCGGCAAGCCGACCTTCCACCACCTGCTCCGGCGCTGGGCCACCCTGCATCGGCACGGGCACGGCAGCACGAACACCTTCGAGAAGCTGGCCGAGAGCGTGAGCGGGCAGGACCTCACGGCGTTCTTCGACGCCTGGATCCGACGCTCGGGCCGCCCGGACGCGACCACCGCCAACGGTCTGTGAGCGTTCCCGTTCAGTGGATGAACGGGGCGACGAGCCGGGCGATCCGGCTCTGCCGCCCGGTGCGCGCCTCCTCGCGATCGGCCCAGCTCGCGGCGTGCAGCCCTGCGTTGATGCCCAGCCAGCGCAGAGGCTCCGGCTCCCAGTCGGGCGACCGGTGTCCGACCCACGGCAGCCTGGTCAGCTCCGTGTCGCGCCGCAGGACGAGATCTGCCAGCGTGCGTCCGGCCAGGTTGGTGGTCGTGACCCCGTCCCCGACGTAGCCCCCGGCCCACCCGATGCCCGTCCCGCGGTCGATCCCGACCGAGGCGGTCCAGTCGCGGGTGATGCCGAGGCATCCACCCCAACGATGCGTGACCGCGGCGGCCTGGACAGCCGGGAAGAGGTCCACCAGGGTGGCACGGAGCTCGTCGAAGACGCGTGGCACCTGGTCGTAGGCGGGCCGGATGCGCGACCCGAAGTGGTACGGCGCACCCCGGCCGCCGAACACGAGCCGGTCGTCCGCGGTGCGCTGCCCGTAGATGACCAGGTGGCGGTGGTCGCTGAAGGTCTCGCGCCGTCGCAGGCCGATCTGCTCCCAGGTCTCTGGGCCGAGCGGCTCAGTGGCGATGATCAGCGAGTACACCGGCACGGTCCGGCGGCGCAGCCCCTCGAGGGAGCGGGTGTAGCCCTCCGTCGCACGGATCACGTGCTCGGCACGGAGGATCCCGTTGCGGGTGACGACGCGCCCCGGCTCGATCGCCGTAGCAGGCGTCTGCTCGTAGAGGGCGACCCCACGGCGTACCACGGCGTCAGCCAGTCCGCGGACCAGCCGGCCCGGATGGATCGCGGCGCAGTCCGGGGTGTACGTCGCGCCGCGCACCCGGGTGCCCGCCAGTACCTCGGTGGCCTGGTCGGCATCCAGCAGCCGGACGTCGTCCTCGCCCAGTCCCCAGGACCTCGCCTCCGCGACCGACTGCCGTGCCCTCGCCCATTGTGCGGAGGACCGGGCCAGCGCGATCGTGCCGCCCTTGGCGGCGTGGAAGTCGATGCCCTCCTCGGCGGCCGACCGGAGCACCTCGTCGACGCTCTCCCGCATCGCCTGGTGCTGAGCCAGGGCACGCTCACGGGTGGACCGTTCGGCCACCGAGTCGAGAGAGGCGGGGAACAGGGCCGACGCCCAGCCGCCGTTGCGCCCGCTCGCACCGAAGCCGGCCGTCTCGGCCTCGACCATCGCGATCCGCAGCGACGGGTCGTGGCGTGCCAGGTAGAGCGCGGTCCACAGTCCCGTGAAGCCGGCGCCCACGATGGCCACGTCGGCGTCGGCGTCGCCGGGCAGCGCGGGGCGGGGGGCCCACTCGCCTGGCGTGGTCTCGTGCCAGAGGCTGAGGTGACGATAGTCGGGGCGGGCGGGGCTGCGGACCTGGGTGCTCAGCGCACACCCCACGAGTACGTCTGCTTGCGCAGCTTGAGGTACATGAACGTCTCGGTGCCGACGACGCCGGAGATCCGCCGGATCTTGCCCGAGATCACCTCGAGCAGGTGCTCGTCGCTCTCGCAGACGACCTCCACGAGCAGGTCGTACACGCCGGCGGTGATGACGACGTAGTCGACCTCCTCGAGGTCGGCGAGGGCGTCGGCCACCGGCTCCATCGGTCCGTTCACCCGGACGCCGACCATGGCCTGCCGGGCGAACCCGAGCTCGAGCGGGTCGGTCACCGCGACGACCTGCATGACACCGGCGTCGATCAGCCGCTGCACGCGCTGGCGGACGGCCGCCTCGGACAGGCCGACCACCTTGCCGATCGCGGCGTACGAGCGCCGCCCGTCAGCCTGAAGCTGCTCGATGATCGCCTTCGAGACTTCGTCCAGCGCCGCCCGAGGCTGCTTCTTCGTCACGGGCCCTATGCTGTCAGGCGCATCAGCACCGGTCCAGCATCGGAAAGGCAGAGGATTTCGTCGCCGCCGGGTCACTATTGAACGGAATCCCTTGTCGTCGCCGCGACTGCATGACCCGATTCGAACGGTGTGGGCCGGTCGACCACGTACGTCCCCGGTCCGCGCACGACGCAGCCACTGAGGAGGAACCTCGGGCGCTGGTTCTGGCGACCACACGGTGCTCAGGGGCTCGACCGGCGTGCAGCCCCGTTCCTCGCCCGTGGCGTCACACCTAGAGCAGTGTGCCGGCCTTGGTCAGCACCTCACGCAGGATCTGCTCCATCTCGTCGAAGTGCTCCTGCTCGCAGATCAGCGGGGGAGCGAGCTGGACGACGGGGTCGCCCCGGTCGTCGGCGCGGCAGTACAGGCCGGCCTCGTAGAGCGCCTTGGACAAGAACCCCCGCAGCAGCTTCTCCGACTCCTCGTCGGTGAAGGTCTCCTTGGTGAACTTGTCCTTGACCAGCTCGATCCCGAAGAAGTAGCCGTCGCCGCGTACGTCGCCCACGATCGGGAGGTCCTTGAGCTTCTCGAGCGTCCCGCGGAAGGCGCCCTCGTGCTCGCGGACGTGCTCGTTGATCTTCTCCTTCTCGAAGATGTCGAGGTTGGCCATCGCCACGGCGGTGGAGACCGGGTGGCCGCCGAAGGTGTAGCCGTGCAGGAACGTCTCGGTGCCGTGCAGGAAGGGCTCCATCAGCCGATCGGTGGCGATCATGGCGCCGAGCGGCGCGTAGCCGGAGGTGATGCCCTTGGCACAGGTGATGATGTCCGGCTGGTAGCCGTACCGCTCGGCGCCGAACATGTGCCCGAGCCGGCCGAAGGCGCAGATCACCTCGTCGCTGACCAGCAGGACGTCGTACTCGTCACAGATCTCGCGCACCCGGTCGAAGTATCCGGGCGGGGGAGGGAAGCACCCTCCGGAGTTCTGTACCGGCTCCAGGAAGACGGCGGCCACTGTGTCCGGACCCTCGTTCTCGATCGCGGTCGCGATCTCGTTGGCCGCCCACAGGCCGAACTTCTTCTCGTCGTCCTCGAAGTACGGCGCGCGGTAGTAGTTGGTGTTCGGCACGCGGAACGTCGAGGGAACCAACGGCTCGAACGGCGCCTTCATGCCGGGCAGACCGGTGATGGACAGCGCGCCCTGGGGCGTGCCGTGGTAGGCGATGGCCCGGCTGATCACCTTGTGCTTGTACTGCTTGCCGGTCACCTTGAAGTAGTTCTTGGCGAGCTTCCAGGCGGTCTCGACCGCCTCTCCGCCACCGGTGGTGAAGAAGACGCGGTTCAGGTCCCCGGGGGCGTACCCGGCGACGCGCTCCGCCAGCTCGATGGCGTTGGGGTGGGCATAGGACCAGATCGGCATGAAGGCCAGCTGCTCGGTCTGCTTGGCCGCGGCCTCGGCCAGCTCCCGGCGGCCGTGCCCGAGCTGGCTGACGAACAGCCCGGCGAGGCCGTCGAGGTAGCGCTTGCCGTGGACGTCGTAGATGTAAGGACCCTCACCGCGGGCGATGATGGGGACGTCGGCCTCGTCGTAGGTCGAGTGGCGCGTGAAGTGCATCCACAGGTGGTCGCGCGCAGCCTGCTGAAGGCGTGCATGGTCGTAGGCGGGGGAGCCGGCCATGGATATCGATCCCTCATCTCGTGTGGTTCAGGCACCATCATGATGCCCCTGTGACACCCCCGCAAGCGAATCCGTAGGTTCCCCGGCGATTCATCACGGAATCCGAAGGTAGTCGGCGCAATCCATTCGCTGATAGGAACTTCCCGTGACCCGATACGGTGCCCAGTTCGGACCCGACATCACCTTCCTGGGCGTCCCCGCCGTGGATGTCGGCGATCAGGCGGCCCTGGCGGCGGCCGACGTGGTGGTGGTCGGAGCGCCGTTCGACGGCGGGACGTCGCACCGGCCGGGCACGCGGTTCGGCCCCACCGCGATCCGGCAGACCGACTACCTGCCGCAGGACGGGTCGCGGCCCCATCTCGCGCTGCGCGTGGATGCGCTCCAGGACCTCAGGGTCGTCGACCTGGGCGACGTCGAGATGCCACCCGGTGAGATCGAGCGTGCCCTGAAGGCGCTCGAGGACGCCGTGTACGCCGTCGCATCGGCCGGGGCGGTCCCGCTCGTGCTCGGCGGCGACCACTCCGTCACGCTGCCGGACGCCACCGGGGTCGCCCGGCACCTGGGCTTCGGGCGGGTCTCGATGATCCACTTCGACGCCCACGCCGACACCGGGGACATCGAGTTCGGCTCGCTGTACGGCCACGGCCAGCCGATGCGGCGCCTGATCGAGTCGGGCGCACTACGGGGCGACCGGTTCCTGCAGGTCGGACTCCGCGGGTACTGGCCCGGTCCCGAGACGATGCGGTGGATGGCCCAGCAGGAGATGCGGTCCTACGAGATGACCGAGATCGGGTCCCGCGGGCTCGACACCTGCCTCGACGAGGCATTCGAGATCGCGACGGACGACTGCGACGCGGTGTTCCTCTCCGTCGACATCGACGTCTGCGACCCGGGGCATGCACCGGGTACCGGCACCCCGGAACCGGGCGGCCTGTCCTCTCGCCAGCTGCTCGACGCCGTACGCCGGATCTGCCGCGAGCTGCCGATCGCCGGGATCGACGTGGTCGAGGTCTCTCCGCCCTACGACCATGCCGAGATCACCGCATACCTCGCCAACCGGGTCTGCCTGGAGGCTCTCTCGGCCCTGGCTGTGACCAAGGTCGGCATCTCGCACGACCCGGCCGGACCGCTGCTGGAGGGACGCTGATGGGCACCTTGTTCACCGGCGGGTCCGTCTTCGACGGGCACCGTCACCTGCCCGGCCACGGCCTGCTCGTCGAGGGGGCCGCGGTCGTGGACGTGCTCGATCCCGGGAGCCTCGACGCGCTCGACCCACACGCCCACGACGTCGTCGACCTGGCGGCCGGCCTCGTCTCCCCGGGCTTCACCGACGCTCACAGCCACCCCATCCAGGGTGGTCTCGAGCGGATGCAGTGCGACCTGACCGAGGGCCGCACGCGCGAGGAGTACCTCGCCCTGGTCCGGTCGTACGCCGACCGGCACGACGGTCCGTGGGTCACCGGTGGTGGCTGGGCGATGGCGGCGTTCCCCGGTGGAACGCCGAGCGTCACCGACCTCGACACCGTGGTGCCGGACCGGCCGGCCCTCCTGCACAACCGCGACCACCACGGGGCCTGGGCCAACTCGCGAGCACTCGAGCTGGCTGGGATCACCGCGGACACTCCGGACCCGCACGACGGGCGTGTCGAGCGACTTCCCGACGGCAGCCCGCAGGGCACCCTCCACGAGGGAGCGGTCGACCTCGTGGCGCGCCTGCTGCCCGACATGCCCGCGTCCGAGTACGCCGCCGGGCTGCTCGAGGGGCAGCGCTACCTGTTCTCCCTCGGGGTGACCGCGTGGCAGGACGCGATCGTCGGCGCCTACCCAGGCATGGCCGACACCGGCTCGACGTACTCCGACGCGATCGCGAGCGGCGACCTGGTGGCGGATGTGGTGGGGGCCCTGTGGTGGGACCGTGAGCTCGGGGTCTCCCAGATCCCCGAGCTCGTGGAGCGACGCCGGACACAGACGGGCGGCCGCTTCCGGGCGACCAGCATCAAGATCATGCAGGACGGCGTGTGCGAGAACTTCACGGCCGCGATGCTCTCGCCGTACCTCGACGGGCACGGCCACGCGACGGAGAACGCCGGTCACTCGTTCGTGGCCGCCGACGAGCTGAAGGAGGCCGTGGTCGCGCTGGCGGCCGAGGGCTTCCAGGTGCACGTCCATGCGATCGGCGACCGTGGCACCCGAGAGGCTCTCGACGCGTTCGAGGCCGCTCGCGCCGCCGGCCACGACGGCGACCTCCGTCATCACATAGCCCACATCCAGGTGGTCCACCCAGACGACGTGCCGCGCTTCGCCGAGCTTGGCGTCGCCGCCAACGCCCAGGCCCTGTGGGCCTGCCACGAGCCGCAGATGGACGAGCTCACCATTCCCTTCCTGGGGGACGAGCGTGCCACCTGGCAGTACCCGTTCGGCGGCCTGCATCGGGCCGGGGCTCGCCTGGTGATGGGCAGCGACTGGCCGGTCACCTCGCCGGACCCGATCGCTGCCATCCACACCGCCGTCACCCGCACGGCGTACGACGACCCGAGCGAGCCGTTCCTCCCCGACCAGGCGATCGACCTGACGACCGCCTTCGCGGCGTACACGTCCGGCTCGGCGTGGGTGAACGGCCGCGACCGCACCGACGGAGCCGGCGTGCTCGCTCCGGGGAACGCCGCCGACCTGGCGGTCCTGGACCGCGACCCCTTCGTCGGCCCCTCGGACGAGATCGGTGCTGCCCGTGTCACGTCCGCGTGGGTCGGCGGCAGCTGCGTGCACGGTCGATGAGAGCGGACCGGTCCTCGCCCCACGTGGTCACGCCGGCGGGAGCACCACCGTCCACGCGATCGCCTTGGCCGAGGCCGAGCCCGCGGTCGCAGCTGCGCCGGGCCACGTGCCCGTCGGCTGTGGTCCGGTGTCGCCACTGGTCGACGTGATCATCGCGGTCCCGGAGCCGAACGTCGCCGACCTCTGCGTGAACCCGGTCGGCACGGTCCACCCGTGCGCCGCGGGGACCTTGTCGGCCCAGTAGCAGACGATGATCGACCCGGCGACGGCCACCGGTGCCGGCGGCGCCGCATGGAGCGTGGTGTCGCCCGTCTCTGCCGCGCCCTGGACGGCCGTGGGTGCCGCGGCTCCGGAGTAGGCGAGCAGGGTGACGTTGGTCTTGGAGGCGGCGTCGAGGCTCACCGGCACCGTCGACCCGGGTGTTCCGGCGACGGCCGTCCGGGTGAGCGTCCAGGAGCGCACCTCGGTGCCGTCGCTGACCGTGCCGAGCAACGACCAGCCGGCAGGCGTGGCCAGCGTCGCGGCACGGTTGGTGGTCACCATGAGCACCAGCTGGTCTCCGACCTTGACCTGGGTGGGGACCCGGATGCTCGAGCTCGTGAAGCTGTTGGTCAGCGTGGCGACGGCGTCGAAGGTCACCGGAGGAGAGGTCCCGTCGGACACCGCCACCGACCGGCTCGAGGTCCCGGTCGCCTGGTCGTCGTCGGTGACCATCAGGACCACCTGGAACGCGCCCGCCGCCGGGAAGGTGTGATGGACGACGGATCCGGTGTCGCTGGTCTGGTCACCGAAGTCCCAGGACCATGACTGGACGGTCCCGTCCGGGTCGTGCGACGCCGAGGCGCCGAAGTGGCAGGCGAGCTGCTGGCAGCTGACAGTGAAGCTCGCCTGGGGTGGCTGGTTGGCCGGGGTTCCCGAGAGCAGGACGACGGTGTACTGCTCGCCCCCGCCACCGGCCAGGCTGGCGCCCGAGACACCGGGCACGACCACCGCCCGGCTGCGGTTGGTCGTCGTCCCGTCACCGAGCTGACCGTTGGCGTTGTAACCCCAATCCATCACCGAGCCCTCAGCCAGTACGGCCGCACCGTGGTCGCGACCAGAGCCGATCGAGACGGCGTTCGCGACGCCGATCACCGTCACCGGGCGAGTCCGGGTCGTGGTCGTACCGTCACCGAGCTCGGCTCGGTAGTTGCGCCCCCACGACAGGACCCGGCCATCGGTCGTCAACGCATAGGAGTGGTTGGCCCCGCCGGCGAGCTCCTGGACCCCGGTCGTGATCTGGACCGGGAGGGAGCGGTTCACCGTGGTGCCGTCACCGACCTGGCCGTAGGCGTTCCATCCGAACGCCCAGACCGAGCCGTCGTTGCGCAGCACCAGGGCGTGGTCCCGGCCCGGAGCGACGCTGGTCACCCCGGTGAGCCCGCTGACGGCGACCGGTGACAGGCGATCGGTGGTCGTGCCGTCCCCCAGCTCTCCGTAGGCGTTGTCCCCCCAGGCGAGGACGGTGCCGTTCGCACGGACGGCATAGGCCATGTCGCGGCCTGCGGCGACAGCGACCGCATCGGTGACCCCCTGGACCTGAACCGGAGAACGCCGGTTCGTACGGGTGCCGTCCCCGAGCTGTCCGTCGACGTTCCGGCCCCAGCCCCAGACGGTGCCGTCGCCGCACAGCGCGAAGGTCTGGTAGTGGCCCGCGTCGACGGCCTGCACCCCGCCGGAGGAGCACGGGACCGTGACCGGCGTCGGCTGGGTGCGGTTGGCAGAGTCGCCGAGCCCCAGCTGTCCGTACTGGTTGCTGCCCCACACCAGGACCGTGCCCGAGGCCGTCAGGGCCACGACGTGCTCGCGACCCCCCTGCACGTCCTGGACGTCCGAGAGGCCGGGAACGGGGGCCGGAGGCGACGGGGAGGTGGACGTCGTTCCGTTGCCGAGCTGGCCGAAGCCGTTGGAGCCCCAGACCCAGGGCGTGCCGGGAGCGACGGCGGCGGCCGACGGGGCGGCCATCGAGGCGACGGAGAGCGCCAGCCCCATGCCGCTGCGGTGACGACCAGGCGTCTGGCGGTCCGGCCTCGAGTCTTCAACGTCCCCCCTGGGCGACGACCGTACCGACGCCACCCGGGGGGCGACATCCTCGGGTCGGGTCATTTCGGGCCTGGGGCGTGGCCATCCTCTGGCGTCACGGCTGGATCGATCCGATCTATGGCCGCACGATGACGGATTTCGTTGGTTTCGTTGCGCAACACTGTCGAATCCGCATGCGTCTTTCGTTAGGCTCACGCCCATGGCGGACCAGACGTTCAAGAACGTGATCAACGGTGAGCTCGTCGACAGCGTGTCCGGGGAGACCTACGACGTCGTCGACCCGACGACCGGCGGGGTGTACGCACAGGCGCCGATGTCCGGCGCGGAGGACGTCGACCGTGCCTACGCCGCCGCCGCAGGGGCGTTCGAGTCCTGGGCCCAGACGACGCCACAGGACCGCGGGAACGCCCTGCTCAAGATCGCGCAGAGCATCGAGGACCGGATCGAGGAGATCAACGCGGTCGAGTGCCGAGACACCGGCAAGCCGCTCGGGCTCACCATGTCGGAGGAGATGCCATACGCCTCGGACCACTTCAAGTTCTTCGCGGGCGCGGCCCGGCTGCTCGAGGGGCGCTCGGCAGGTGAGTACATGGCCGACCACACCTCGTGGGTCCGCCGCGAGCCCGTCGGCGTCGTGGGACAGGTGACGCCCTGGAACTACCCGCTGATGATGATGATCTGGAAGATCGCCCCGGCCCTGGCCGGCGGCAACACGATCGTCCTCAAGCCGAGCGACACCACACCGGCCAGCTCGACGCTGCTGGCCGAGCTCTGCCAGGAGTTCCTGCCGCCTGGGGTGCTCAACGTCGTGTGCGGCGACCGTGACACCGGTCGTCGCCTCGTCGAGCACAAGACACCCCAGATGGTGGCGATCACCGGGTCCGTCCGCGCGGGCATGGAGGTCGCGGGCTCCGCGGCCGCGGACCTCAAGCGCGTGCACCTCGAGCTCGGTGGCAAGGCCCCCGTGGTCGTGTTCGACGACGCGGACGTCGAGAGGGCCGCCGAGGGCATCGCGGTCGCCGGGTACTTCAACGCCGGCCAGGACTGTACGGCGGCCACCCGCGTGCTCGCAGGTCCCGGCGTCCACGACGACTTCGTGGCAGCGCTCACCGAGCAGGCGAAGAACACCAGGACCGGCCTGCCCGACGACGAGGACGTGCTCTACGGCGCCCTCAACAACCAGACCCAGCTCGCCCGCGTCAGCGGCATGGTGGACCGGCTCCCCGACCACGCGACGGTCGAGGTCGGTGGCCACCGGCAGGGCAGCGTCGGCTACTTCTACGAGCCGACGGTGCTCGCCGGGCTCCAGCAGGACGACGAGCAGATCCAGAACGAGATCTTCGGTCCGGTGATCACCGTCCAGCGGTTCGCCGACGAGGCCGAGGCGCTGCGCTGGGCGAACGGCGTCGAGTACGGCCTGGCGTCGAGCGTCTGGACCAAGGACCACGCGCGCGCCCTGCGGATGTCGAAGCACCTCGACTTCGGGGTGGTCTGGATCAACACCCACATCCCCTTCGTCTCGGAGATGCCGCACGGCGGCTTCAAGCACTCCGGCTACGGCAAGGACCTGTCGATGTACGGACTCGAGGACTACACGCGCATCAAGCACGTGATGAGCTACATCGGCGAGTAGGGCAGCGCATGGCGATGGTCGACGTCCTCATCGCCGGCCACGTCGAGGAGACCGCGGCCGGCCAGTCCGTGCACCCCACGGTGAGCCTGGTCCGCGACCACGACGTAGTGGTCGTGGTGGACCCGGGCATGCTGTCCGACCAGGCGCTGCTGACCGACGCGCTCGCCGACCGCGGCATCGGGCCGGACGACGTCACGCACGTCTTCGTCACCCACCACCATCTCGACCACACCCGCAACGTCGGGATGTTCCCGACCGCGCGGGTCGTCGACGTCGACTCGGTGTACGACGGGTCGCTCTGGCTCGGCCACGACGGCGACGGGCACCACCTCAGCCCCGACGTCTCCGTGATCGAGACTCCCGGACACGCGCAGGAGTGCGCGGCCCTCGTCGTCCGGACCGATGACGGTACGGTCGTGCTCACCCATGCCTGGTGGTTCGCGGACATGACTCCCGTCACAGACCCCCTGGCCTGGGACCAGGAGGCGTTGGAGCGCAGTCGCGAGCGCATCCTCGGGATCGCCGACGTCATCGTCCCCGGGCACGGACCCGCGTTCCGGCCGGACGCCACGGACACCGAGCAAGGAGGAGGCAGCGGCGCATGAGGATCCTGCTCATCGGTGCGGGCGGCGTCGGAGCCGCCTTCGCGGCGATCGCCGCCCGCCGCGACTTCTTCGAGTCCGTCGTGGTCGCCGACTACGACGCGACCCGGGCCGAGCGGGCAGCAGCCGCGGACGTCCGGTACGCCGCCGCGCAGGTCGACGCGTCCGCCGCGTCCTCGGTCACCGCGCTGTGCCGCGCGCACGCGATCACGCACGTGATGAATGCGGTGGACCCGGTCTTCGACATGTCGATCTTCGAAGGCGCGTTCGAGGCGGGCGCCGACTACCTCGACATGGCCATGTCGCTGTCGACGCCGCACCCGGAGGAGCCGTTCCGGAAGACGGGGGTGAAGCTCGGCGACGAGCAGTTCGCGGCCGCCGAACGGTGGGAGACGGCGGGGAGGCTGGCCCTGGTCGGCATCGGCGTGGAGCCCGGACTCTCCGACGTGTTCGCCAGGTACGCAGCCGACCACGACTTCTCCGAGATCGACGAGCTCGGGACCCGCGACGGCGCCAACCTGGTCGTGACCGACGACGACGGTCACGAGATCTTCGCGCCGTCGTTCTCGATGTGGACCACGATCGAGGAGTGCCTGAACCCCCCGGTGGTCTGGGAGGACGGCGCCTGGCACACGACGCCACCCTTCAGCGAGCCCGAGGTCTTCGACTTCCCGGAGGGCATCGGCCCGGTCGAGTGCGTCAACGTCGAGCACGAGGAGGTCCTCCTCATGCCGCGCTGGGTCGAGTGCCGCCGGGCGACGTTCAAGTACGGGCTGGGAGACGAGTTCATCAACATCCTGAAGGTGCTGCACACGCTCGGCCTGGACCGCACCGAGAAGGTGCGGGTGAAGGGTGTGGAGGTCAGCCCGCGAGACGTCGTCGCCGCGGTGCTGCCAGACCCGGCGACCGTCGGACCTCGGATGAAGGGCAAGACCTGTGCCGGAGTCTGGGTGACCGGGCGGAGCAAGGACGGCGCGCCGCGGTCGACGTACTACTACCACGTCGTCGACAACGAGTGGACGATGCGCGAGTACGGACACCAGTGCGTGGTCTGGCAGACCGCGATCAACCCGGTGATCGCCCTCGAGCTGCTGTCGCGCGGCACCTGGTCCGGCGCCGGCGTCCTCGGGCCGGAAGCCTTCGACGCGGTCCCGTTCCTCGACCTGCTGACCGAGTACGGCTCCCCGTGGGGCCGTCGAGAGCTCGCGGGCTGACATGGCAGCGGTCACGGTCGAGGGCCTGAGCAAGCACTTCGGCGAGGTGCGCGCGGTCGACGGGCTCGACCTCGAGATCGCCGACGGGGAGTTCTTCTCGATGCTGGGCCCCTCCGGGTCCGGTAAGACGACCGTCCTCCGGCTGGTAGCCGGCTTCGAGCGCCCGACCTCCGGGCGCATCCTGCTCGGCGACGAGGACGTCACCGCTCTCCCGCCGTACCGGCGAGACGTGAACACGGTCTTCCAGGACTACGCGATCTTCCCGCACATGGACGTGCTGACCAACGTCGAGTACGGCCTCCGGGTCAAGAAGGTGGATCGCAAGGAGCGTCGACGACGCGCAGCCGAGGCCCTGGCAGCGGTACGGCTCGAAGGCTTCACCAAGCGCCGCCCCACCCAGCTCTCCGGTGGGCAGCGGCAGCGGGTCGCCCTCGCCCGCGCTCTGGTGAACCGGCCGAAGGTGCTGCTGCTCGACGAGCCGCTCGGCGCGCTCGACCTGAAGCTGCGGCGCGAGATGCAGCTCGAGCTCAAGCAGATCCAGCGCGAGGTCGGGATCACCTTCGTGTTCGTGACGCACGACCAGGAGGAGGCCCTCTCGATGAGCGACCGGGTCGCGGTCTTCAACCACGGTCGGGTGGAGCAGGTGGCGACGCCGGTCGAGCTGTACGAGAGCCCGGCGAGCTCCTTCGTGGCCGGCTTCGTGGGCACCTCCAACCGCATCAGCGGTCGCGCCGCGCAGCAGCTGCTGGGCACACCGGGTGACTACGCCGTCCGGCCGGAGCGGCTGCGCGTCGTCCCTGCGGGCGCGTCGGTGGAGCCGGGAGAGCTCACCCTCCCGGGTCGGGTGAGGGACGTGGTGTACCTCGGCCCGGCCACGCACGCGATCGTGGAGCTCGACGCCGGGGCCAGCCTGACCGTCTCGCGACCCAACACCGGAGGTGCCTCCGAGCCCCCGCTCGAGGTGTCCGACCGACTGATCGCGGTGGCCCTCCACCGCGACTCCCTGATCGCTCTCGCGGGCGGGGCCGAGGAAACCGAGGAGACAGCATGACCATCCGCAGCAGAACACGAGTGTCCGGCGCCCTGCTGGGCGTCGCCGCCCTCGCCCTGGTGGCCGGTTGCGGCTCGTCCGGGTCGAACCCGACGGCGACCCCGGGCAGCCAGGGCTTCACGCCGCCGGCCGTCCCCATGCAGAAGTCGCTCGGCCAGATGGAGGGCAAGGTCGACATCCTCGCCTGGCCGGGGTATGCCGAGGACGGCAGCAACGACCCGAAGGTGGACTGGGTGACGCCCTTCGAGCAGCAGACCGGCTGCCAGGCGAACGTGAAGTACTTCGGCACCTCCGACGAGGCCTACAACCTGATGAAGACCGGCGCGTACGACGTGGTGTCGGCCTCCGGGGACGCCTCGCTGCGGCTGATCGCCTCCGGTGACGTCGCGCCGGTCAACACCGGCCTGATCAAGGACTACGACCAGATCGAGCCGTTCCTGAAGGATCGTGCGTGGAACAGCGTCAACAACCAGATGTACGGCGTGCCGCACGGCTGGGGCGCGAACCTGCTGATGTACCGCACCGACGACGTGAAGCCGGCGCCGACGAGCTGGGGCGCTGTCTTCACCGACGCGTCGAAGTACCACGGGAAGGTCACGGCGTACGACTCGCCGATCTACATCGCCGACGCCGCGCTCTACCTGATGAAGACCCAGCCGGACCTCGGGATCGAGAACCCGTACGCCCTTGACCAGAAGCAGCTGGACGCTGCGGTCTCCCTGCTGAAGGACCAGCGGCAGAACATCTCGGAGTACTGGTCGGACTACCTCAAGGAGATCCAGGCCTTCAAGACCGGCGACTCGGTGATCGGGACGACCTGGAAGGTGATCGAACAGCTCGCCGCCGGTGAGAAGGCTCCGGTGAAGGCCATCTTGCCGAGCGAAGGGTCGACCGGCTGGTCCGACACGTGGATGATCGCCTCGCAGGCCAAGCACCCGAACTGCGCCTACGCCTGGATGTCCTACATCACCGAGCCGAAGCCGCAGTCCGAGGTGGCTCAGTGGTTCGGTGAGGCGCCCGCGAACGGCCAGGCCTGCACGATCGCCGGCCAGGCCTTCTGCAAGGCCTACCACGTCACCGACAAGGCGTTCTCGGAGAAGATCTGGTACTGGACCACGCCGATCAGCCAGTGCCTGGACGGACGGACCGACACCACGTGCACCGACTACGGTGACTGGACCCAGGCCTGGACCGAGATCAAGGGCTGAGCCCTCGTCGTGTCGGCTCCTCCAGCGCAGGCGACCCCCGCCGGGGTGAACAAGCCCCGGCGGGGGTCGCTCCTGAGCCGGTCCGAGGGGCTGCGCACCGTCCTGCTGCTCCTGCCGCCCATGCTGTGGCTGGGCGTGGCGTACCTCGCCGCGCTCGGGGCGCTCTTCGTCACCTCCCTGTGGGGGCAGAACGACTTCACCGGTGACATCGAGAGGGTCTGGTCGTTCGACAACTACCGGGAGCTGTGGGACGTCCCGGTCTATCGCACCATCGCGTTCCGGACGATCGGGATCGCAGCCCTGGTGACCGTCGTGGACGCGGTGCTGGCCTTCCCGATCGCGTTGTACATGGCGAAGGTGGCCACGCCGCGGGTACGCCGGTTGCTCGTGATCGCGGTGCTGATGCCCCTGTGGGCGTCGTACCTGGTCAAGGCCTACGCCTGGCGGGGCATGTTCTCCGAGGGCGGGCTGATCGACTGGCTCGGCCGCCCGGTCGGGGCACACTCCCCGGGATATGGCCTGGTCGCGACGATCGTGACGCTGGCCTACCTCTGGCTGCCGTACATGATCCTGCCGATCTACGCAGGCCTGGAACGGGTGCCCGACTCGCTGTTCGAGGCCTCAGGTGACCTGGGCGCCGGCGCGCTGACCACGATCCGGCGGGTCGTGCTGCCGATGGCGTTCCCCGCCGTGGTCGCAGGCTCGATCTTCACGTTCTCGCTGACCCTCGGCGACTACATCGCCGTCACCATCGTCGGGGGCACCAAGCAGCTGATCGGGACCGTTGTCTACGCCAACGTCGGTGCGGCGAACAACCTGCCGTTCGCGGCGGCGTTCGCCACCGTCCCGGTGGTGGTGATGCTGGTCTACCTGGCTGCGGTACGGCGTACCGGCGCCCTGGAGAATCTGTGAACGCCTCGATCGTCATCGACAGCAGGCTCAGGCTCGTGCTCCGGGTCCTCACCGGCCTGGTGCTCCTCGCGGTCTACGTGCCGCTGGCGCTGGTGATGGTGAACTCCTTCAACGTCGACCGGACGTTCACGTGGCCTCCTCCGAGGCTCACCTTCCACTGGTGGAACGTCGCCGCCCACAGCGAGGGCGCGCGTCACGCGCTGCTGGTGAGCGTCGAGGTGGCGCTGCTCGCCACCTCGATCGCGCTCCTGCTCGGGACCCTGGCCGGGCTCGCCCTGCGTCGGAGGCGCTTCTTCGGGCGCAACGTGGTGTCGCTGCTGATCATCCTCCCCATCGCGCTGCCGGGCATCGTCACCGGCATCGCGCTCAACAACGCCTTCCGCACGATGCTCGGCCTCGAGCTGGGGTTCTTCACGATCGTCGTCGCACACGCGACGTTCTGCATCGTCACGGTGTTCAACAACGTGCAGGCCCGGCTCCAGCGGCTCGGGCCCTCCCTGGAGCAGGCCTCGGCCGACCTCGGAGCCGCCCCGTTCATGACATTCCGCCTGGTGACCTTCCCGATGCTGAGGTCGGCGTTGCTCGCCGGAGCACTGCTGGCCTTCGGCCTGTCCTTCGACGAGATCGTGGTCACGACGTTCACGGCCGGGCCCGAGGAGCAGACGCTCCCGATCTGGATCTTCGAGAACCTGTTCCGGCCCAACCAGGCGCCGGTCGTCAACGTGGTCGCCGCGGTCCTGGTGCTGGTCTCCGCGGTGCCGATCTACCTGGCCCAGCGGCTCTCCGGCGACATCGTGAACTCGACCGCTGCCCCCTGATCGGCCCACCGGACACGACCACTCCCTCGGGATGGGCGAGGGTGCCGACACGTGCGTCAGCGTCGAGGTGCTCGACGGGAACGACTGCGAGAACGTCACCCCCTGGGCGAGCCGCTAGGTGCGGACGCGGACAGGCAGGCGCCTCGGAGCACGTGCGGGCTCTCCCGCGTCAGGCCTGCGGACCCTTGGTGCGCACGTCGGCCACCTTGCCCATCGCCTCGCGGAGCTCACTGAGCCAGTCGTCCTCGTGCTGGCCCACCAGGCGGACGCACCAGGCGAGGGCGTCGGCGCGCGAACGTGCCACCCCGGCGTCGACCAGGGTGTCGAGCACCTGGCGCTGGGGCTGGCGGAGGCGCGTCATGGTCGGGGCGGCGAGGTGGGTGAACAGCTCCTGGTGGTCACCGATCCGCACGCCCCAGCTGACCGTGCGCTCGTACCGCCGCTGTGCCTCGCGGGCGATCGCCATCCGCTGCTCGCGGGTCTCCTCCCGGAACGCGCTGGCTCTGCCGGCGCGGGCCTCCTGGGTCTCCGCCTCGCTCTCGCCGGCCGGGACGTCGGCGAGCTGCAGGGTGACCACGATCTCGTCGCGGTCGATGCTGATGTCGGCAGGGGAGTCCTGCCATTCCTCGGGAAGCCGACCGGAGAACCAGCCGCGCACCCGCTCTCGTGCCTCATCTGTAATCATGTAATTCAGATTACAGCGTCAACCCAAACGCCGTGTCGCCGGATGGGCGACGAGGTACGCGGGGTCGCCGAGCGGCCGGCCCGTCAGGCGGTGGCGGCGAACGCCTCGGCGACGACGTCGAAGGCCTCCTCGAGCAGCCCGTCACCGATCGAGAGCGGGGGCAGGAAGCGGAAGACGTTGCCCCAGGTGCCGCAGGTGAGGACCACGACGCCGTTGCGGTGGCAGTAAGCCGCGACGGCGCCGGCGCGGGCGGCGTCGGGGTCGAGCGTCCCGGGGGTGACCAGCTCGATCGCCATCATCGCCCCGCGGCCGCGGACGTCGCCGATGGCGGGGTGGTCCGCCGCGATCGCCTCGAGCCGGCGGCGGATCGTGGCCTCGATGGCGCGAGCGCGAGCCGGGAGGTCGTGGGTGCGCATCTCGTCGATGGCGCCGAGTGCAGCGGCGCAGGCGACCGGGTTGCCGCCGTAGGTGCCGCCCAGTCCGCCGGCGTGCACGGCGTCCATGACCTCGGCGCGGCCGGTGACGGCAGCCAGCGGGAGCCCGCCGGCGATGCCCTTGGCGGTGGTGATCAGGTCGGGAACGACTCCCTCGTGGTCGCAGGCGAACCAGTCGCCGGTGCGGCAGAAGCCGGACTGGATCTCGTCGGCGACGAACAGGACGTCGTGGTCGCGGCACCAGGCGGCGAGCGCCGGCAGGAAGCCGTCGGCGGGGACCACGAAGCCGCCCTCACCGAGGATCGGCTCGATGACGATGCATGCGAGGTTCTGCGCGCCGACCTGCTTGTCGATCTGGTCGATGGCCCGCGCGGCCGCGTCCTCGCCCTTGATGCCCGCGGTCTCGCGGAACGGGTAGGACATCGGAACGCGGTAGACCTCGCCGGCGAACGGCCCGAAGCCGTTCTTGTAGGGCATGTTCTTGGCAGTCATCGCCATGGTCAGGTTGGTGCGCCCGTGGTAGGCGTGGTCGAAGACCACGACCGCGTCCTTGCCGGTCGACACGCGCGCGATCTTGACGGCGTTCTCGACGGCCTCCGCGCCGGAGTTGAAGAGGGCCGACTTCTTGGCGTGGTCGCCGGGCGTGAGCTCGGCGAGGGCGACGGCCACGTCCACGTAGCCGTCGTACGGCGTGATCATGAAGCACGTGTGGGTGAACGCCGCCACCTGGTCCTGCACCCGCGACACCACGGCCGGAGCGGCGTTGCCCACGGTGGTGACGGCGATCCCTGAGCCCAGGTCGATCAACGTGTTGCCGTCGGTGTCGAGCAGGACTCCGCCCCCGGCCGCCTCGATGAACACCGGCAGCGTGTTGCCCACGCCGTCGGCGACGTACTGCTTCTTGCGGGCCAGCTTCTCCTGCGACCGCGGCCCCGGGATGTCCGTGACCAGGTTCCGCTGCTGGGTGAGGGCCGTACCGCCGGTGACCGTGGTGCTCATGGCCGCAGCCTACGGCGCCCCGGACTGCCGGTTCCACCGGTGCCAGGCCCCTCCGTCAACCGATTCCGTCGCCGGTCATGGCGGCGGCCGACTCTGCCAGACTCGCGGCATGGCGCTGGCCCGGTTCAAGGATCTCTGCATCGACATATCCGACGCTCGCGCCTCCGGGGAGTACTGGTCGACGATGCTCGGCTGGTCCCTCGAGCTGCACGACGACGGTGACGCCCACCTGCGCGACGACGCTGGACGGATCCAGCTCCGGCTCAACGTCGTGCCCGAGCCGAAGTCGGTGAAGAACCGCGTGCACCTCGACGTGAACGCCGAGTCGGTCCAGCGAGCGGTCGACGCCGGTGCTCGAGTGGACCGCGAGCTCCCGCGGTGGACCGTCCTCCTGGACCCCGACGGCCAGGAGCACTGCGTCTTCGCGCGTGCGCAGCCGTTCGACAAGCGTGCCTACGAGCTGGTCTGGGACTGTCCCGAGGGTGCGCAGGCGAGTCGCGACATCGCAACCTGGTGGTGCGCCGTCATCGGCGGCGCCGTGGTGGACGACGAACGCGGGTTCTCCTGGGTCCAGGACATCCCCGAGTGTCCGTGGGACTCGTTCGACTTCACCGGCGTGCCCGAGCCGAAGACCACCAAGAACCGCGTCCACGTCGACGTCGCCACCGACGACCTCGAAGCGCTCGTCGCGCACGGGGCGCGGGTGCTGCGGGGGAACGGGGACGACGGCATCGCCTGGACTGTCCTGGCCGATCCGGGTGACAACGCGTCAGTCGTGCCAGCAGGCGCGGGAGCAGTGGGGCACTACGTCATGGCTGATCCCGATGGGAACGAGTTCTGCGCTTGGGTCGAGGCGTGACTGCTGACAGCGGTGCCGTTCTCAACCGCTGGCGTCGGTTCGATGACGCGCTCGCCACCGTCGCTGAACACCGTCACTCGGCCGCCCCTCACGCTGTGCCCGATGCCGTTGCCCGGGCTCTCGATGCCCTCTACGACCTCGCTGGACTGGTGGCGAAGAGCAAGGCCTTGGAGGCACGTGCTGAGCAGGACCCGCGCGGCAGGACGACGGTCGCGCTGGTAAACGCAAGGGGCGGGAAGACTCACGATCTGATGGATCACGGGGCCCTCCTCGGCTTCGACGAAGCGCCGTTTGGTCTCGGGCCGTTCGGTGGCGGCTGGATGTGGCGTCCGTACGTGGACGAGAAACGGCCGCTGCGCTCTCAGTGGTTCGCTGAGCGGGTCGAATGGCAGGCGGTGCTCATCCCCTTCACCGACGCAGCGGCGTGGTTGGCGGAACAGCCTGAGCTGGCCCGCTGAGCACGCTCATGCCGCCGTTCGAGAGCTGTCACGCCAGCGGTCACCCGGCCTGTCCGGAGCGAGCCGTGCGGTCGTGCCGCTGTCCATGGCCCCTTTGTCGTCCGTAAGGTGGGGCCATGCTGTGGATGTGGGTGCTCACCGTCGCCCTGTTGGCGCTCGCAGTGGTGGCGCTGATCAGATACCAGCAAGCGCCGGACCTATCCGGCCGGATTGCAGTCGGAGTCGGGGCCATGGTCCTCGGTGTCCTCGGCCCCGTGATGGTTGCCGTCCTCGTCCTCCCCAACCGCTGACGGATCAGGCTGCGGTGACTGTCTCGGCCAGATGCTCTCCTCTCGTGCCGATGGGCGGATGCGTCGGGGTCGCCAGCCTTCGCTCACCGGCGTAGCGTTGGTATCCGTCTCAGGGGAGGAGACGGCAATGGTCGTGGTGATCTGGATCGTGCTGTTCCTGCTGGCTGTTGTCGGGTTCTTGTGGTTTCGCCGGACGCCGCTGTACCGGGCTCATCGGCGCATTGGTGTCGTGTCAGGTCAGTCCGGAGTCGGTGGCGTCACAGGTCAGTCCGCGGTCGGAAACACTCCAACGTGGCACGGCAATCGGCACGTGCCGCCGCTTCTGCCCGAGCTGCGACCGGCTGACGATCCCCGGCGTCCGCGCTCGCGGCGCTGGTGGACGCGGAACAAACGGAATCCGGAGTCGATGACACTCTCTGACTAATGGGCTGGTCTGGATCAGCCGAGCCCTCACGTTCCGCTCATGCCGCTGTGCGGGTGGTCCGCCCGGACGCTCTCAGAACGTCGGCGCCACCAGACCGAACCCCGCAGCGGCGTTGCCAGCGACGATGCCAACAGCCTTTAGGGAATCGGGCCGCCGTGAACGCGCTATAGCGTCGAGCTTGGCGTTGGTCACCGCCATCCGCTCGGCCGGTGTCTTGTCGCGGTCCTCTGCCGCTTCGGCCTTGCTGAGCCTCATGTAACGTGCCCACGGCTTACCCTCCGTGTTGATCTTCGCTGCCCGACGTGGCATCTCGTCACTCTCCGCTCTTGGACACACCTATAGCAAGGTTGCTAACGGCAACGAGTTCTGCGCGTTCACCGACGACTGACCCGACGCCGGATGCGCGTGCCGGTCAGGGTGTGTGCCGCAGGCGCACCGACAGACAGGTCACACCTCCCTCGAGCTTGATGAACTCGCTGATGTCGACAGCCACGACGTCGAGGCCGCGCTCCTGGAACAGCTTCGTGCTCTCGGGCGCGTCGCTGCTCATCAGCACCGTGTCCCCGCCGAGAAGGACGACGTGGGCCCCGGAGCTCTCCGGCACGGGGAGGAAGGACGGCCAGACCCCCCGGTCGTCGACGAGCGGCTCGTAGCCGACCACGGTGCCGTCGGGGAGTGCCGTCACGGCCGACTTGAGGTGCAGGACCAGGGTGATCGGAACGGGGACGACGCGTGCGCCGTACGGCTCGAGGTACGCCGTGAGCTGGTCGACGCCGGATCGGTTCGTGCGGCCACCGACCCCGACCCACACCGTCCCGGCGTGCTTGAGCACGTCGCCGCCGTCGAGCGTCCCCGGCGCCTGGATCGACACCACGTCGTAACCCATCTCACCGAGCAGCTCCGCGACCGCGGCCGTCTCGGGTCTGCGCTCGTCCGCACCGGGTCGGGCCACGATCGCCCGGCCGCCGTACATCACGACGTCGTCCTCCACGAAGACGCCGTCAGGACACTCCTCCAGCGGCGGCACCTCCACGATGTCCCAGCCGGCGCCCTGCACCGCGGCGACGTAGCTCTCCCACTGCCGCAGGGCGAGGCCGACGTCGACGGGCCGTCGCTCGATGTGGGTGACCAGTCCCTCGGCGAGCCGGGACGATGGCCGGCGAACGAGCATCCGGCGGTCGAGCATGGGCCGGAGTCTAGGTTCCCAGCGAGACCGGTCCGCCCGCGGATGCGGCGCCGCGAGGCGGTGCTCCCGAGTTCGGGGCGAGCGATGTGGCCCCTCGCAGGCCGGGGCCCGGACCGCGCTGAGCCTCTTCCCGGACCCCTCGTCGCCCTCGTCGGACGCGCGTCCGGTGGACAATGGGTCCATGACCCAGGCAGAGCCCGCACGACGCGACGTCGTCGTCCTCGGCTCGACCGGGTCGATCGGGACTCAGGCACTGGCGATCATGCGGGCCAACCCCGACCGGTTCCGGGTCGTCGGGCTGACCGCAGGGGGCGGCAACCCGGAGCTGTTCGACGCCCAGGTGGCGGAGTTCCGACCTGCCTTCAGCGGGCTCGGCGCGGAGGCCTCGGCGCAGGCCGCGGCGCAGCCGTGCGACGTGGTCCTCAACGGCATCACGGGAGCCGTCGGGCTCGGCGCGACGCTGGCCGCCCTGGACGCCGGCAACACGCTGGCGCTGGCGAACAAGGAGTCGCTGATCATCGGCGGTCCGCTCGTGCTCGAGCGGGCCAAGCCCGGGCAGATCGTGCCGGTGGACTCCGAGCACTCGGCCCTCGCGCAGTGTCTCCGCGGCGGCGGTCCCGACGAGGTACGCCGCCTGGTGCTGACGGCGTCGGGCGGCCCGTTCCGGGGGTGCAGCCGCGACGAGCTGCGGCACGTGACCGTCCAAGGGGCGCTCGCCCACCCGACGTGGGACATGGGTCCGGTGGTCACGATCAACTCGGCCACGTTGGTGAACAAGGGGCTCGAGGTGATCGAGGCGCACCTGCTGTTCGGCATCCCCTACGACCGGATCGACGTAGTGGTCCACCCGACCAGCGTCGTGCACTCGATGGTCGAGTTCGTGGACGGGTCGACGCTGGCGCAGGCCAGCCCGCCGACCATGCTCATCCCGATCGCTCTGGCGCTGGCCTGGCCGGACCGGGTCCCCCAGACGGCGCCCGCGGTCGACTGGTCGCAGGCGAACCTCTGGGAGTTCGTGCCGCTCGACGAGGACGTCTTCCCTGCGGTGTCGCTCGCTCGCCGGGCAGGCACGATCGGATCGACGGCACCGGCGGTCTACAACGCCGCGAACGAGGTGGCGGTCGAGGCGTTCCGCCAGGGCCGTCTCGGGTTCGTGGAGATCGTCGACACGGTTTCCCACGTACTCGGGATGCACCACGTACCCTCGAACCCAGCAGTGACCCTCGACGACGTCCTGGCCGCCGACGCCTGGGCCCGCCTCGAGGCCGACCGCCTGATCGGAAGACGTTGATGACCGCCCTGTTGTACGTCCTGGGAGTCGTGGCCTTCGTGGCCGCGATCCTGGCGTCGATCGGCCTGCACGAGCTCGGCCACATGGTCCCGGCCAAGGCGTTCGGCGGGAAGGTGACGCAGTACTTCATCGGCTTCGGTCCGACCGTCTGGAGCCGACGCAAGGGTGAGACGGAGTACGGCGTCAAGGCGATCCCGCTCGGGGGCTACGTCAAGATCGTCGGGATGCTGCCGCCGGACAAGGCGCACGCGGGGAAGGTCGAGCACGACGCCCAGGGCAACCGCGTTGTCACGGTCCGCACGTCCAACACCGGGCTTTTCGCCCAGCTGATCTCCGACGCCCGGGCGGCCGAATGGGAGACGATCACCTCGGCCGACGAGCATCGCCTCTTCTACCGGATGGCGTGGTGGAAGAAGGTCGTCGTGATGGCCGGTGGCCCGACGGTCAACCTGCTCATCGCCTTCCTGATCTTCGGCGGGCTCTTCGCGACCTACGGCAACCCTGCGGACGAGGTGGTCCATCCCACGGTGAGCAGGGTCGAGGCATGTGTCGTGCCCGCCGCCGAGGACGGCCGCGTGTGCCGCCCCACCGACCCGGTCAGCCCGGCCTTCCGGGCCGGCCTCAGGCCAGGCGACCGCTTCGTGTCCTTCAACGGCTCGCCGGTGCGCGACTGGACCGACATGCAGGACCTGATCCGGGGCAACCGGAACGGTGCGGCCACGATCGTCGTCGAGCGCGACGGGCGACGGGTCACGCTGCACACCAACACGATGGTCACGCCGCGGCCGACCGACGAGGGCGACCCGACCAAGCTGACCCCGGTCGGGTTCCTCGGCGTCTCGCCGTCGGTCAGCTACAACACCGGGGGCCCTCTCTACACCGTCCAGCAGATGGGCGGGCTCGCGAAGCAGTCCGCCCAGGCCCTGGCCACCCTGCCGGTGAAGGTGTGGGGCGTCGCCGAGGCGATCGCAGGCGTCAAGCCCCGGGCCTCGGACAGCCCCGTGAGTGTGGTCGGTGGCGGCCGGCTGGCGGGTGAGACGGCGTCCGCGCAGGACTTCCCGCTCACCGACAAGCTGGTCAGCCTGCTCGGCCTGGTCGCCGGCTTCAACTTCTTCATCGGGCTCTTCAACTTCGTCCCCCTGCTGCCGCTCGACGGCGGTCACATCGCCGGAGCGCTCTGGGAGGCCGCGCGTCGCGTCATCGCCCGGTTGCGCCGCCGCCCCGACCCGGGGTACGTCGACGTCGCGCGCCTGCTGCCCGTCGCATACGTCGTCGCCAGCTTCCTGCTGGTCATGGGCGTGGTGCTGATCGTGGGGGACCTCGTGGTCCCCGTCCAGGTGTCGTGAACTCGGGAGAACGACCGCTCAACGCCTACTCTGGGCCCATGAGCACCGTGAGCCTCGGGATGCCCGAGGCGCCCCCTCCCGTGCTCGCGCCCCGTCGCAGGACCCGCCAGATCCGCGTAGGCAAGGTCGGCGTCGGGAGCGACCACGCGATCTCGGTGCAGTCGATGACCACTACCCTCACTGCGGACGTCAACACGACGCTCCAGCAGATCGCCGAGCTCACGGCGTCCGGCTGCGACATCGTGCGGGTCGCCTGCCCGAGCCAGGACGACGCCGATGCTCTCCCCGAGATCGCCCAGCACTCGCAGATCCCGGTGATCGCCGACATCCACTTCCAGCCCAAGTACGTCTTCGCAGCGATCGAGGCCGGGTGCGCCGCGGTCCGGGTGAACCCCGGCAACATCCGCAAGTTCGACGATCAGGTCAAGGAGATAGCCAGGGCCGCCCAGGACCACGGCACCTCGATCCGGATCGGCGTGAACGCGGGGAGCCTCGACAAGCGGGTCCTCGAGAAGTACGGGAAGGCCACGCCGGAGGCGCTGGTCGAGAGTGCGGTCTGGGAGGCGAGTCTGTTCGAGGAGCACGACTTCCACGACTTCAAGATCTCGGTCAAGCACCACGACCCGGTGGTGATGGTCCGGGCGTACCAGCTGCTCGCCGAGCAGGGCGACTGGCCGCTGCACCTCGGCGTCACCGAGGCGGGCCCGGCTTTCCAGGGGACCGTCAAGTCGGCCGTCGCCTTCGGTCATCTCCTCGGCCAGGGGATCGGCGACACGATCCGAGTCTCGCTGTCCGCGCCCCCCGTCGAGGAGGTGAAGGTCGGGATCCAGATCCTGGAGTCGCTCAACCTCCGGCCCCGGCGTCTGGAGATCGTCTCGTGCCCCTCCTGCGGACGTGCCCAGGTAGACGTCTACAAGCTCGCCGACGAGGTCACGGCCGGCCTGGACGGCCTCGAGGTGCCGCTTCGCGTGGCCGTGATGGGCTGCGTGGTGAACGGTCCCGGAGAGGCCCGCGAGGCCGACCTCGGCGTCGCCTCCGGCAACGGGAAGGGCCAGATCTTCGTCAAGGGAGAAGTGGTCAAAACCGTCCCGGAGTCGCAGATCGTGGAGACCCTCATCGAGGAGGCCATGCGGATCGCCGAGGGTATGGAACCGGTCGACGGCGCCGAGGCCAGTGTCACCGTCAGCTGACGTGCGCACGCATCGCGCCGCATCTCTCGGGCTCGCGGGGACAGCCCTGCTCGTGCTCGGCCTGGTCGTGGGGCTGGTCGTGGGACTGCAGCCGGGCGGTGCCGAAGGCGAGGAGCCACGGACGACGGCGGCCGCGACGCGCGCCCTGCCGCGCGTGCGTCACGTCTTCGTCGTGAACATCGAGAACAAGGGGTTCCGCACCACCTGGGGCTCGGCCTCCGCGGCGCCGTACCTCGCGAGGACTCTGCGAGCCAAGGGGATGCTGCTCACGCAGTACTACGGCACCGCCCACCACAGCCTCGGCAACTACCTCGCCCAGATCTCCGGGCAAGGACCTGACGGCGCCACCCAGCGTGACTGTCCGGTCTACACGCGGTTCGTCGAGAGCCGGCCGGAGCAGTATCCCGGCCAGGTCGTCGGCAACGGCTGTGTCTACCCGAAGAAGGTCGGCACGCTTCCCGGTCAGCTCGTCGCGGCCGGCTTCAGCTGGCGCGGGTACATGCAGGACATGTCGCGGCCATGCCAGCACTCCCCGCTGGGCAGCAAGGAGCGCTGGGCCGGCGCGACCGCCCGGGAGCAGTACGTCACCCGGCACAACCCGTTCATGTACGTCCGGTCGATCACGTCGCGACCGACCTACTGCAAGCACCACGTGAAGCGGCTCGCGGCGCTTCGGTCCGACCTGAAGCGTCGGTCGCGCACCCGGTCGCTCAGCTACATCACCCCGGACCTGTGCCACGACGCCCACAACGCGACGTGCCCCGACGGCGGCCCGGGCGGTCTGCGGGCCGCGAACCGCTGGTTCAAGACGTGGGTGCCGAGGATCCTCCGCTCGCCGGCGTTCCAGGCGAACGGGATGCTCGTGATCACCGCCGACGAGTCCGAGGGGGTCTGGGAGGACTCACGAGCCTGCTGCGGCGAGGGGGCCGGCCCCAACGCCGGGCGACCCGGCATCGACGGGGCCGGCGGCGGGCGCATCGGAGCCCTGGTGATCTCGCCCTTCGTGCCCCGCGGCTCGTCGAGCAGCACGCCGTACAACCACTACTCGCTCCTCGGCAGCATCGAGGACCTCTTCGGCCTCCGGCGGCTCGGGTATGCCAAGACCGTGACCACGTTCGGGTCCGACGTGTACCGGCGGTCCTGACGGCCGCGAGGGCGGCCTGCGTCAGGTCGACACGTGGGGGAGAGGGGCCGGGTCCTCCCCCAAGGGCGACTCGCTGCTCGCCGCGCCCGAGGAGCTGTTCGGCGTCCACGAGCCCGGGAGGGCGTCGAGGGGACGGGCCCCGGTCTGGCGGGACCGTTGACCGGCGCCTGGACCGCCGACACGCGTAGGCTCGGACCTGTGACGTTGTCCAGGTTCCGTGCCCGGCAGGGAGTCAGCGTGCTCGGGCCCGGGGACCTGGGGGAGTTCCTCGAGCTGACCGCTCGTCACCCGGTCGTCAACGCGTTCGCCGAGTACCGCGCCAGGAGCACCAACCTCGAAGGACGGCTGCTCGCAGGTGAGATCTGGGGGCGGTACGACGGTGGCCGGCTGGTGGCCGCCTGTCACGTCGGGGCGAACCTGGTGCCGGTCGAGTGCGCGCCGGACGACGCCCGGGCGTTCGCCGAGCGTGCCCTGACCCGGCCCCGGTCGGTGGTCACGATCGTGGGCCTGCAGGACCAGGTGTGGCCGCTGTGGGACTGTCTCTCGGAGACCTGGGGACCGCCCCGTGAGACCCGGTGGGACCAGCCCCATCTCGAGCTCGGCGAGGCGCCTCACCTCGAGCCCGACCCGACCGTGCGCCGCACGACACCGGACGACTTCGACGTGCTGTACCCCGCCTGCGTCGCGATGTACACCGAGGAGGTCGGGGTCGACCCCGAGGCCGAGGGAGGGGCTCCGATCTACCGGTCCCGCGTGCGCCAGCTGATCGGCCTCGGCTGGTCGTTCGCGCGGATCGAGGATGGCCGGGTGGTCTTCAAGGCCGAGGTCGCCCACGCCACCCCGTACGCGGCCCAGATCCAAGGCGTGTGGGTCGCTCCCGACCGTCGGGGCGAGGGGCTCGCCGCTCGCGGTGTCGCCTCGGTGGTGGAGTCATGCCGGCGCGACATCGCTCCGGTCGTCTCGCTGTACGCCAACATCTGGAACGAGCCGGCGCGCCGGGCCTACGAGCGGGTCGGGTTCACCGAGACCGCCACGTTCGCCACGGTGATGTTCTGACCGAGCAGCCGCGCGGGAGGAACGAGCGCGCTGCCTGGGCGAGGGCAGGTCGAGCCCGCCCGGCGGCTGAGCCTGCGAAGCCGTGACGGAGTCGACGACACCCAGGACGGCGGACCGACCTCACCCGGACGGGGGCGGTCATGCCCCGAGCAGGCGGACGCCCGGGGACTTGACCCGCGCCGGGAGGGATCCCACGATGGGAAGGCCGGGATCGCGGCGGGCTCACCCCCACGAACCAGGCTCGGGACATCTCGGACTCGGGAGGGCTGCGCCATGACCCCACACCGTTCTCGCACGCCACGACTCCGGCGTGGATTCGTGGTCGTCGCCGCCGGCGTCGCCGCGGCCGCCCTGGCAGCAGCTCCGGCGCTGGGTGTGTCCTCCGCGGCCGCCGGTGACCACGGCAAACCCCCGACGCTGCCCGGTGGCTACAAGCACCTGGTGGTGATCTACGAGGAGAACCACTCCTTCGACAACCTGTACGGCATGTGGGGCGACGTCGACGGGCAGCACGTCGACGGCCTCGACGACGCGACCGCCGCGGAGCAGACCCAGGTGGCCCAGAACGGCACGCCGTACGCCTGCCTGCTGCAGGACGACGTCAACCTCGCGTCACCACCGCTGACCAGCACCTGCAGCGACCCGGCCCACGGCGTGCCCGACAGCCACTTCACCAACCAGCCGTTCTCGATCGACGACTACATCCAGCCCGAGGACACCACCTGCCCCAAGCCGCCGGGGGCCTTCCAGGCCAACGGCTTCCTCGAGGGGACCGGTGAGCCGGGTGGCTGCACCCGCGACATCGTGCACCGCTTCTACCAGGAGCAGTACCAGATCGACGGCGGCAGGCAGGACCGCTACACGACCGGGTCCGACGCCGTGGGACTCACCCAGGGCTACTACGACACGACGGCGCTGCCGGTCTGGCAGTACCTGCACGCGCCCGGGGCGCCGAAGTACGTGATCGCGGACCACTTCTTCCAGGCCGCCTTCGGCGGATCGTTCCTCAACCACCAGTGGCTCATCGCCGCCCGGACCCCTCTCGACACCAACCTCAACCAGAACGCGGGCACCCCGGCGCAGAACTCCGTGATCGACACGAACGGGATGCCCACGAGCTACCCGCTGTACCAGAACCGGAACCCCCAAGCCCTCGACCGGCAGCTGACGGTGCTGTGCGACGACGACGCCGCGGCGAACGAGTACGACAACGCCTGTGGCGACTACGCCGTGAACACGATCCAGCCGCAGAGCCAGCCCCGCGGAAGTGGGGCCCGGCTGCCGCGGATCGACGACAGCGTGTACCCGAACATCGGCGACCGGATGACAGCCGCCGGGATCAGCTGGAACTGGTACTCCGGCGGCTGGGACGACGCCGCGGCCGGCAGTCCCGGCCCGCTGTTCCAGTTCCACCACCAGCCGTTCAACTACTTCGCCGACTATGCCCCTGGCGAGCCCGGCCGCGCTCACCTGCAGGACGAGACGGACTTCTTCGCTGCGGCGGAGGGTGGGACCCTGCCGACGGTCTCGTTCGTCAAGCCCTACGGCGCGGACAACGAGCACCCTGGCTATGCCAGTGAGTCGGACGGCTCCGACCATCTCGTCGACCTCCTGCAGGCGATCGAGAACGGTCCGCAGGCGGGCAACACCCTGGTGGTCGTGACGTACGACGAGTTCGGTGGTCAGTGGGACCACGTGTCGCCGCCGGTCGTCGACCGCTGGGGACCCGGCACCCGGATACCGGCGCTGGTGATCAGCCGCTCGCTCACGCACGACGCGGTCGACCACACGACGTACGACACGACGTCGATCCTCGCCACCATCGAGCACAGCTACGGCCTCGAGCCGCTCTCCTCACGGGACGCGTCGGTCAACGACCTGTCCTCGGCGGTGGCGGCGGGAGGACGCTGACCGTCGCCGGGAGCCCTGGCCAGCCGGCGGTCCGGACGAGCGAAACCCTTTCGCGAGCCCGGCGAGCCCGACCGTAGGCTCTCCCCATGAGCACCGTGCTGCGCATGTCCAGCCTCTTCGTCCGCACGCTGCGTGACGACCCGGCGGACGCCGAGGTGCCCAGCCATCGGCTCCTGGTGCGGGCGGGCTACATCCGACGCAACGCGCCGGGCATCTACACCTGGCTCCCCCTGGGCCTGCGGGTGCTGCGGAGGATCGAGACGATCGTCCGCGACGAGATGGACTCGATCGGGGCGCAGGAGCTCCTCTTCCCCGCGCTGCTGCCACGCGAGCCCTACGAGGCCTCCGGGCGGTGGACCGAGTACGGCGACAGCATCTTCCGCCTCAAGGACCGGAAGGGGGCGGACTACCTCCTCGGGCCCACGCACGAGGAGATGTTCACGCTGGTCGTCAAGGACCTGTACTCGTCGTACAAGGACCTTCCGCTCTCGATCTACCAGATCCAGACCAAGTACCGGGACGAGGCGCGTCCACGCGCGGGACTCCTGCGCGGACGCGAGTTCACGATGAAGGACTCCTACTCCTTCGACGTCGACGACGCCGGGCTCGACGCGTCGTACCAGCGCCATCGCGACGCCTACATCCGGATCTTCGACCGGCTCGGCTTCGACTACGTGATCGTGAAGGCGACCTCCGGAGCCATGGGGGGCTCGAAGTCCGAGGAGTTCCTGGCGAAGGCCGCCGTCGGCGAGGACACCTACGTCCGCTGCACCCGCTGTGACTATGCCGCGAACGTGGAGGCCGTGCAGGTCCGGCCGCCGGCGCCGGTCCCGCACGACGACGCACCCGCGGCGCACGCCGAGGAGACGCCGGAGACGCCCACCATCGAGACGCTGGTCGCCCTCCTCAACGAGAAGTACCCCCGCGACGACCGTCCCTGGGCCGCGGGCGACACGCTCAAGAACGTCCTCGTCGTGTTCAAGCACCCGGATGGCACGCGTGAGCCGATCGCGATCGGCGTACCCGGCGACCGGGACGTCGACCAGAAGCGCCTCAACGGCCAGCTCGAGCCGGTCGAGGTCGAGCCCATGGACGAGGCCGAGATCGCGACGTACCCCGGGCTGGTCAAGGGTTACATCGGGCCCGGCGTCCTCGGGGAGAAGAACGCCACCGGAATCCGGTTCCTCGTCGACCCCCGCGTCGTCGAAGGCACGCGGTGGGTCACCGGCGCCGATGTCTCCGGCTCGCACGTGCTCGACCTCGTCGTGGGTCGCGACTTCACCCCCGACGGCACGATCGAGGCTGCCGAGGTGTGGGACGGCGACCCCTGCCCGAACTGCGACGCGGGAACGCTCGAGTCTGCGCGGGGCATCGAGATGGGTCACATCTTCCAGCTCGGCCGGAAGTACGCCGACGCCCTGGGACTGCAGGTGCTGGATGAGAACGGCAAGCTGGTCACGGTCACCATGGGCTCCTACGGCATCGGGCCCTCACGCGCCGTCGCCGCCATCGCGGAGGGGACGCTCGACGAGCTGGGCCTGTGCTGGCCGCGCCACGTCGCTCCCGCCGACGTCCACCTCGTCGCCACCGGCAAGGACGAGAGCGTCTACGCCGTCGCCGACCGGATCGCCACCGAGCTGGCCGCGGACGGCGTGACGGTGCTGTACGACGACCGCGAGAGGGTCAGCCCCGGGGTGAAGTTCAAGGACGCCGAGCTGGTCGGCGTCCCGACGATCGTCGTCGTGGGGCGCAACCTCGCCGAGGGCACGGTCGAGGTCCGTGACCGGCGTACCGGCGACCGCGAGGAGGTCCCCACCGAGGACGTCGTCAACCACCTGGTGCGACTGGTCTCCTCCTAGGGCTCACCGAACCCCTCCAGCCGCGAGACCGTCCCGGCGAGGCCGCTCTCCACGAACGGCGGTCCGCCGTCGCCGAGTCCGTACAGCACCTCGTGCCAGGGACCGAGCAGGTGCCAGTCCCGAGCGCGGGCCCGCAGCCCCTTGCCGGGCCGGTACGCCGTGCGCACGGCCGCCGCGAACCCGGGCTGCGCTCCGATGGTCGTCCAGGCCAGGTCCAACGCGGGATCGCCGACGCAGCTGTCGCCCCAGTCGATGACCCCGGTCACCTCGTCGTCGAGGACGCGGATGTGCTCAGGACCCAGGTCGCCGTGCACGAGGCACCGCCTCGGAGGCGGCGTAGCCACCCTGGCCAGGAGCGCCTCCCCGAGCGGGGCGAGGTGTCGGGGGAGGAGAGGAAGCACCTCGCGCTCCATCCGCGCGACCCTCTCCAGGGTCTCGGCGTGCGTGTCGGCGGCACCGCGAGCACCGTGAGCGACCGCCGCGCCCGGGTCGACGGCGTGCAGAGCTCGGAGGAACGCCCCGACCGCGGCTCCGTGTGCGGGCGACGCACCGTCGGCCGGGCTCCCCGGCAGGTAGGCGTGCCGAACGGTGAACGGGTCCTCCGACACGACCTCGGGCACGGGGACCGGCAGCGGGAGCTGCGGTGCCAGCCAGGGGAGCAGCTCCGCCTCACGACGCAGCTGGGGCTCGCGGTCGGGGAAGCGTGGCGTCCGATGGACCCATCGGCCGTCGACGAGGGCGACCTGGTTGTCCCAGCCGCCGTCGAAGTCGTCCTCCGGGCCGTTCACGGGTCCCCTCACGTGACCTGAGCCCACCACCTGCCGGGGGGCAGAGGCAACCGCGGCGCCGGGCCGGTCCTAGGTTGGCTCCGTGGACCTCGACGCGGTGATCTTCGACTGGGGCGGAACCCTCACCCGCTGGCACGACGTCGACTTCCACGCCGAGTCCTTGGCCCTCGCCGCAGCTGTCACGACGGTCGGGCACGACCCGCACGTCGCGCGCGCGGCCCTGCACGAGGCCGGCAACGTGGTCTGGGGTCGGTCGCGGGACCACCAGCAGAGCTCCACGATCGCCGATCTGTTCGCCGAGGCCGGGCTCGAGCACGATCCCGCCCTGCTGACGGCGTACCGGGAGTTCTGGGAACCGCACACCTACACCGACCCCGAGGCCCGGCCGCTGTTCGAGCGGCTGCGCGCCGCGGGCCTCCGGATCGGGGTTCTGTCGAACACCATCTGGCCGCGCGCCTGGCACGTCGAGATCTTCGAGCGTGACGGCGTCTACGAGCTCCTCGACGGCGACGTCTACACCAGCGAGATCCCGTGGACCAAGCCGTCACCCCACGCCTTCCGTGCGGCGATGGAAGCAGTGCACGTCACCGAACCGGCGCGTTGCGTCTACGTCGGCGACCGGCTCTTCGACGACGTCTGGGGTGCTCACCAGGCGGGGATGCGGGCCGTGCACGTCCCGCTGAGCACCATCCCGACGGGCCAGGTGGGACACGCCGAGGGAACCCCGGATGCGGTCATCCACTCACTGGCGCAGCTGCCGGGGGCCCTCGGTTCACTGTGACCTTCATGTGCTGGGGACTTCATGTTTTGGCATTGCACAAACATGAGCCACGAACCTTCCCCCGCGTCCGCGGGCCGCGTTGCATGATTGTGCACAACGGGTCATGGATCACCCCCACACCGATCCACCACCCCCGGCCGATAGCCCCCCGATCGGCCCCGCGCCCGGTGCTCCGGGGAATGTCTCGGGAATTCCCCGAAGCACCAGGCGCCCGCCCCTGGCCCGTCTGGGCCGG
Organism: Actinomycetota bacterium; assembly: GCA_046735295.1. Classification (GTDB taxonomy): domain Bacteria; phylum Actinomycetota; class Actinomycetes; order Propionibacteriales; family Nocardioidaceae; genus Nocardioides. The sequence continues at coordinate 47,960 of JBKPTA010000055.1, forward strand.
GGGCCCTCTCGTTCCAGGGTCGGATCGCTCAGGGCCCGGCCACGCCGGGCAGCGGCTCCGGTCCGCCACCGAACGACAGCTCGCCCACGGCGGTGGTGACCAGGGCGTCGATCGCCCAGCGACGTTCGGCGTCCACGGTGGCCGCTACCAGCGCGGCGTACGTCGTGACGCAGGCACGCTCGACCCGGAGCGCCTCGGCCGCGATCTGGGTCCTCGACGTGAGCGGGCGAGGGAGGCGGTAGGCGGTCTCCGCGGCGACCGGGTCGTCGCCGGCGGCGCTGATCATCGACCGCAGCTCGTCGCGCCGTGCCACGTGCGCGTCGTACGCCGCGTCCAGCGCCGCACGCAGCGGTGAGGGCGGCGGCAGGGACGAGGCTCGTCCGCCCAGCGCCGCGAGGACGTAGATCGCTGCGTGCTCGGCGGCGAGCGTCTGCTGGAGCGACTCGACGCCGGTGGTCACGACGACCCGCCGGAGGACGGACCGGTCGGGCGCAGCACCGGCTGCATCCGGATGCCGGCGGCCACCGCGGCGAGTACCCGCGCCAGATCGCCGTTCTGGCAGACGGCCGCCCAGTGGGCGAACCGGTCGGCAGCTCGTCGCTCCCGCACCACCACCTGGGCTCGCGCCAGTCCTCCGTGCCTGGTGGTGGGCAGCTCGCCCTGGAGAGCCGCGAGCTGCTGCCGGTGGCAGTCGACCAGCGCCGCCGTCCCGGCCGAGCCCGACAGGCGCGCGATCAGGCTGCGCAGCTCGGCACGAGCAGAGTCGACGATCTGCTGGTCGGGATCCGGCGACGGGACCGCTCGCGGCTCGGAGGAGGACGAGCCGACGTCGAGGTCGCACCCGGAGAGCGCCGCCACGGCCACTCCGGCGGCACCCCCGAGGCCCGCGACGCGCAGCAGGCCACGGCGCGAGAGTGGGGTGCCCGACACGCCCGCGACCCTATCCCTGGACGGCGACGCGACCGCTCCTCACCTGCGTCGATCACGGCTCCTGTGGCGAGATGGCGGGGGGTGCCGCACCCGCTATCGTGAGCAACGACAACAGCACAGGAGGTCGCGACGTGAGCCCGTTCAGTCCGGACAGCTCCCGGATCAGCGACGTGCTCCGTGACCCGCTGTCCGGCCTCGGGCTCGACCTCGAGGCCGTCGAGCTGAAGCCCGCCGGCACGAAGCGTGTCCTGCGCGTCGCCGTCGACAAGGACGGCGGTGTCACCCTCGACGACATCGCCGAGGCGACGCGTGCGGTCTCCGCGGAGCTCGACGACGAGGACCTCATGGGTGATCAGGCCTACACCCTCGAGGTGACCTCGCGAGGCGTCGACCGGCCGCTCACCGAGCCACGCCACTGGCGGCGCAACCATGATCGGCTGGTCCGGGCCGTCCTCCGGGACGGCAGCCAGGTCATGGGCCGGGTGGTCTCGAGCGACGATGCAGGCGTGACGGTGGTCGTCGCAGGCACCCCGCGCCGCCTGGGCTACCACGAGATCGCCAAGGCACTCGTGCAGATCGAGTTCAACCGAGCCTCGAAGGGGGGCTAGACCCATGGACATCGACCTGTCGATCCTGCGGACCCTCGAACGCGAGAAGGAGATCTCGTTCGACATCCTCGTCGAGGCGATCGAGCAGGCCCTGCTCACGGCGTACCACAAGACGCCGGGCGCGGTGGAGGCCGCGCGGGTCGAGCTCGACCGGAGGAGCGGCCATGTGACCGTGTACGCCGCGGAGCTCGACGATGACGGCAACAAGATCGGCGAGTACGACGACACCCCGGAGGGGTTCGGCCGGATCGCCGCGACCACCGCCAAGCAGATCATGCTGCAGCGGCTCCGCGACGCCGAGGACGACCTGCGGTACGGCGAGTTCTCCGGCAAGGAGGGCGACCTGATCTCCGGTGTCATCCAGCAGGGACGCAACCCCGACGACGTGATGGTCGACCTGGGCAAGCTCGAGGCGCTGCTCCCTCTGGGCGAGCGGGTGCCGGGGGAGCGGTACCAGCACGGCGAGCGCATCAAGTGCCTGGTCGTCTCGGTGCGCAAGGGGATGCGTGGACCGCAGATCACCCTGTCGCGCTCCCATCCCAACCTGGTCAAGAAGCTGTTCGCGCTCGAGGTGCCCGAGATCGCCGACGGCACCGTCGAGATCGCCGCCATCGCTCGCGAGGCCGGCCACCGCACGAAGATCGCCGTCCGCTCGACGGCACCCGGCGTGAACCCCAAGGGATCGTGCATCGGGCCGATGGGACAGCGGGTGCGCAACGTGATGTCGGAGCTGCATGGCGAGAAGATCGACATCGTCGACTACTCCGAGGACCCCGCGCAGTTCGTGGCCAATGCGCTGTCGCCGGCCCGGGTGACCAGCGTGGCCGTCGTCGACGCCGAGGCCAGGTCCGCCCGCGTCGTCGTGCCCGACTTCCAGCTCTCGCTGGCGATCGGGAAGGAGGGCCAGAACGCACGCCTGGCAGCTCGCCTCACCGGCTGGCGGATCGACATCCGTTCGGACGAGGACCCGCAGGACTAGTCCGTCACGGGGCGAGGAAGTCGATGATCGCCGGCCAGTACGCCGGGTCCTCGTGGAGTGAGGCGTGCTCGGCGTCCGGCAGGTCCAGCACCGTCGTGTCGGCCGGCAGCACCTCGAGAAGGGCATCGGTGCGCCGCGGCCGTACCACGTCGTCGCGCCCGGCTCGCACGACCAGGACCCGAGACCGGAGCCGGTGGGCGACCGCGGCCGAGTCCCAGCGGTCCTGCAGCAGATGGCGCACCGGCAGGCGAGGGAAGAGGTCCGCGGCCGTGGCGAGCAGGCTGTCGAACGGCGTGACCAGGACCAGCCGATCGACCGGCCGGCGTACCGCGACCTGTATCGCCACCCCGCTGCCGAGACTGCGGCCGACCACGTCGACGGCACCCTGGTGCCGCGCCGCGGCACGGTCGAACACCGCGAGGGCGTCGGTGGTGAGCACGCGTTCGTCCGGCGTCCCTTCGCTCGCGCCGTACCCCCGGTAGGCGACCAGGTACGACGTGTGGGCGGGGAACAGCCGTCCCATCTCAGGCACCAGCCAGTCCAGGCCTTCGCCGTTGCCGCCGTAGTACACGAGGGCCCGCTCTCGACCAGGGTTGACCTCGAAGCCGCGGAGGGTCACCTCGTCGACCTGCAGGCACAGATCCGTCCGGTCCGGCGGAAGCCTGGTGCCCGCGCGGGGGTAGACGAGCCGCCGCGCGAGCGGCCTCAGAACGGCGGCGAGGGGGTGCACGCGCGCACCCTATTCGGGGAATACGGGTGCTGCGCGGTAGGGTTCCACCAGTGGCTCGCGCATCGGCTCCCCGCGCCCCGACGGCGGTCTCCGGACCGGTCCGGACGTGCATCGGGTGCCGAGAGCGGGTCGCGAAGAGCGAGTTGTTGCGGGTGACCGCCGGCTCGGACGCCGACGGCCGACCGGTCGTGGTGCCCGATCCTGCAGCCACCCGGCGCGGACGTGGGGCGCACCTGCACCCGACGACCGCGTGCTACGACCTCGCCGTCCGCCGCCGAGCCTTCGGTCGGGCCCTCCGGGCCGCCGCCGGTGTCGACAGCGCGCCGGTGGCGTCGTACCTCGCCTCGCTCGGCAGGACAGACCGCACCACCATCCAACCGTCCGAACAGGAAGCGGAGCAGTAGCTCATGAGCACTCGATGAGTACCTCCCGATGAGTTTGCAGCACCCACCAACGGTCTGACGCCCCACCCCTCCGCAGAGGGAAGCGGGTCTTGGGCCAGAAGGAGAGACGTGGCCAAGACCCGAGTACACGAGCTCGCCAAGACCTACGGCATCGAGAGCAAAGAGGTTCTCGACAAGCTGAAGGAGCTGGGCGAGTTCGTCAAGAGCGCTTCCTCGACGATCGAGCTTCCCGTCGAGATGAAGTTCAAGAAGACCTACGGCGACGCCCTGCTGGCCGCCAAGGCCCCAGCCGAGCCCGCCGAGAAGCCGGCGGAGGCGCCGGCGGTGACGAAGAGCGCCACGGCGGCCGCGACCGCCGAGCCCGACGGGGCGGAGACCCTCCCCGACGAGGGGCCGGCCACGCCGAAGCCCGGCCCACAGGTTGCAGTGTCGGTCCCCGTGGAGCCCCTGGCGCCGGCAGCAGAGCCCGAGCCATCGGCCGACCCCGAGGCGCCGACGGCCGAGGCGCCCACGCCGGCTGTTCCCGCACCTCGCCCCACCGCCCGTCCCGGTACGCCGCGACCGGGCAACAACCCGTTCGCGTCCAGCCAGGGCATGGGCCGCCGCCCGGCCCCGCCCCCGCGAGAAGCCGACGAGGACGACAACCGTCCGCCGCGTCCGGCGGGCGGCCGTCCCGGCATGCCGCGCCCCAACCCCGCCATGATCGCCCGGAACCCTGGTGCGTTCGGCGCCAACCGTGGCCCGGGCGGCCCCGGGGGCCCCGCTGGCCCGGGTGGTCCCGGTGGCGCCGGCGGACCGGGTCGCGGCGGTGCTCCGGGTCGCGGCGGTGCTCCGGGTCGCGGTGGTGCTCCGAGTCGTGGTGGCGTCGGCGCTCCCAGCCGCGGCGGCGTCGGTGCCGGTGCACCGGGTCGTGGTGGCCCGGCGTTCGGCGGTGCGCCCGGTGGTCGTGGTCGTCCCGGCGGACGCGGTCAGACCCAGGGCGCCTTCGGTCGCCCGGGCGGTCCGTCGCGCCGCGGCCGCAAGTCGAAGCGCGCGCGTCGCCAGGAGTTCGAGCAGATGGAGGCGCCGACGATCGGTGGCGTGCGCGTCCGCAAGGGCAACGGCGAGATCGTCCGTCTCGCCCGCGGCTCGTCGCTGACCGACTTCGCCGAGAAGATCAACGTGGACGCCGCCTCGCTGGTGCAGATGCTCTTCTCCCTCGGCGAGATGGTGACCGCCACGCAGTCCGTGGGCGACGAGACGCTGGAGCTGCTCGGGGAGGAGCTCAACTACGTCGTCCAGGTCGTCTCGCCCGAGGACGAGGACCGCGAGCTGCTCGAGTCGTTCGACCTCGAGTTCGGCGAGGACGAAGGCGATGAGGGCGACCTCGTCGTCCGTCCTCCCGTCGTCACCGTCATGGGTCACGTGGACCACGGCAAGACCAAGCTCCTCGACGCCCTCCGCTCGGCCAACGTGGTCGACAAGGAGGCCGGCGGCATCACCCAGCACATCGGTGCCTACCAGGTGCGCACGGAGGTCGAAGGGGCCGAACGGGCGATCACCTTCATCGACACCCCCGGTCACGAGGCGTTCACCGCCATGCGTGCCCGTGGTTCGCAGTCGTCGGACATCGCGGTCCTCGTGGTCGCCGCCGACGACGGCGTGATGCCGCAGACGGTGGAGGCCCTCAACCACGCCAAGGCGGCCGAGGTTCCGATCGTGGTCGCGGTGAACAAGATCGACAAGCCGGAGGCCGACCCGACGAAGGTCAGGGGCCAGCTCACCGAGTACGGCCTTGTGCCCGAGGAGTACGGCGGCGACACCATGTTCGTCGACGTCTCGGCGAAGTCCGAGCTCAACCTCGACAAGCTGCTCGAGGCGATCGTGCTGACCGCGGACGCGTCCCTGGACCTGCGGGCGAACCCCGACCAGGACGCCCAGGGCATCGTCGTCGAGGCGCACCTCGACCGTGGTCGCGGCCCGGTCGCGACGGTGCTGGTCCAGCGCGGCACGCTCCGCGTAGGCGACTCGATCGTCGCGGGCCCCGCGCACGGCCGCGTCCGAGCACTGCTCGACGAGAACGGCGAGCCGATGGAGGAGACCCTGCCGGCGCAGCCGGCGATGGTGCTGGGTCTGTCGGCCGTGCCCGGCGCGGGTCAGAACTTCCTGGTCGTCGAGGACGACCGGGTCGCTCGCCAGATCGCCGAGAAGCGTGAGGCACGCGAGCGTGCCGCCATGCAGGCGCAGCGCCGCGTGCGCCGTACCCTCGAGGACTTCATGGCATCCATGGAGAAGGGCGAGAGCCAGGAGCTCACGCTGATCCTCAAGGGCGACGTGTCCGGTTCGGTGGAGGCGCTCGAGGACTCGCTGGCCAAGATCGACGTGGGCGACGAGGTGTCGCTGCGCGTCATCGACCGCGGCGTCGGTGCGATCACCGAGACCAACGTCATGCTGGCCGCCGCGTCCGACGCCATCATCATCGGCTTCAACGTCCGGCCGCAGGGCAAGGCGACCGAGCTGGCGGACAAGGAAGGCGTCGAGATCCGCTACTACTCGGTCATCTACCAGGCGATCGATGAGATCGAGGCCGCACTCAAGGGCATGCTCAAGCCGGAGTTCGAGGAGCAGACGCTCGGCCAGGCGGAGATCCGAGCGATCTTCCGCTCGTCGAAGATCGGCAACATCGCCGGCTGCATGGTCACCAGCGGGGTGATCCGGCGGAACGCCAAGGTGCGCCTGATCCGCGACGGCGCCGTGGTGGCCGACAGCCTCGACCTGGCCTCGCTGAAGCGCGAGAAGGACGACGCCGCCGAGGTCCGTGAGGGCTTCGAGTGCGGCTTGGTCCTGCGCAACTACCAGGACATCAAGGAGGGCGACATCGTCGAGGCCTTCGAGCTGCGGGAGATCCCGAGGAGCTGACGGGTTGAGTTGGCCCTCGCGGTGACGTCCAGGACCCTGAGGGCCAGCTCGACCAGCCACGAGGGCCAACTCAACGGGCCCGCAGGGCCAACTCAACGGGCCCGCAGGGCCAACTCAACGGGCCCGCAGGGCCAACTCAACGGAGAAGAAGTGAGCAACCCCCGTATCCGGAAGATCGCGGACCGGATCCAGGTCACCGTCGCCGAGATGCTCGAGCGGCGGATCAAGGACCCTCGGCTCGGGTTCGTCACGGTGACCGACGTACGGGTCACCGGGGACTCGCAGCAGGCCACGGTGTTCTACACGGTGCTCGGCGAGGAGACCGATCTCGCCAGCACCGCCGCTGCCCTGGAGTCGGCCAAGGGGCTGCTCCGCTCCGAGGTCGCCAAGCAGCTGGCGATGCGGCACGCTCCGACCCTGACCTTCGTGCAGGACGCGCTGCCGGAGAGCGCGCGGCACCTGGACGAGGTGCTCGCCCGGGCCAAGGCGCTCGACGAGGAGGTGGCGGCCCGCCGCGGCTCGTCGTACGCCGGCGAGGCCGACCCCTACAAGAAGCCCGCCGAGCCGCCTCCTCTGTCGGCTCCTCAGGAACCACCCCCCGAGGACGACGAGGCGGACGAGGCGCTGTGAACGCGGAGTCCGGGCTGGTGGTCGTCGACAAGCCCGGCGGCGTGACCTCGCACGACGTGGTCTCCCAGGTACGCCGGTTGTCCGGCATCCGCAAGGTCGGGCACGCCGGCACACTCGACCCGATGGCCACCGGCGTGCTGGTGCTCGCCGTCAGCCGCGCCACGCGCCTGCTGGGTCATCTTGCGCTGGAGGACAAGCGGTACGACGCGATCATCCGGCTCGGCGCGATGACCACGACCGACGACGCCGAGGGTGAGGTCGTGGCAGCCCGTCCCACCGACGGCCTGAGCGAGCAGGAGGTCCGGTCCGCGCTCCGTGCGTTCGTGGGGGAGATAGACCAGGTGCCGAGCTCGGTGTCCGCGGTCAAGGTCGAGGGCAGGCGCGCCTATGCGCGGGTGCGGGCGGGGGAGCAGGTCGAGCTGCCGGCACGGCGGGTCTCGGTCCATGCGCTCGAGGTCACGGGTCTCGAGCTTCCCGACGTCCGGGTCTCCGTCCACTGCTCGAGCGGCACGTACGTCCGAGCGATCGCGCGCGATGTCGGGGCCGCTCTGGGCGTGGGGGGCCACCTCACCGCGCTCCGGCGTACCGCGGTCGGCCCGTTCGGTCTCGACGACGCACGCACCCTCGAGGACCTCTCCGGCCACTTCACCATGACGCCGGTCGCCGCGGCCGCTCGGGCCGCCTTCCCCGCTCGCGACCTCGACGAGGTGCAGGCGGCGCACGTGCGGGTGGGACGTGCCCTCGACATCTCGCTCGAGGCCCTCACGGCGGTGTTCGCCCCCGATGGTGAGTTCCTCGCGCTCTACGGGCCAGGCGAGGACGCCCGGGCCCGTGCCGTGGCCGTCTTCGTGTGAGGCGTCGACCTCGGCGGTGACCCCGCCGCGGGGGTGGGGCGCGCGACGGACGTGGCGTGTCAGGGTGAGGACGATGAGCAGCGTCCTGTGGCTCCGGCGCGACCTCCGTCGCCGCGACCTGCCTGCCCTCGGCGCCGCGGCGGAGGCGACCGACGACGAGGTGCACGTCCTGTTCGTGGTCGACCCGGTCCTGTGGGACCGGTGCGGGCCGGTACGTCGCGGGTGGCTGGCCGCGAGCATCAGGGCCGCGGCCGAGGCCTACGACGGCCGCCTCACCCTCCGCCTGGGGGACCCGGCGACCACGGTGGTGGCGTTCGCCCGCGAGGTCGCAGCGAGCTCGGTCCACGTGAGCGCCGAGACCACGCCGTACGGCGTGCGCCGGGACACCGCCGTACGCGGTCGGCTGCTGGAGCAGAGCATCGAGTGGGTCGCGACCGGCTCGCCGTACGCCGTCGGCCCGGGCCGGCTGACGACGAGGGACGGCACGCCGTACCGGGTGTTCACCCCCTTCGCCAGGGCCTGGCGCGAGCACGGGTGGCCGCAGCCCGCCCCGACCCCCCGCGGCGTGACGCTCGGCGACAGCCGATCGGACAAGGGCGCGCCGAGGCGCCTCGACGGTGCCCTGTCGCACTGCCCCGTCGACCTGCCGACGGCCGGCGAGGAAGCCGCGCTGCAACGGTGGCGCTCCTTCCGCGACGAGCAGGTGTCCCGGTACGCGGGCGACCGCGACCGGCCCGACCGATCGGGCACCAGCCGGCTCTCGCCCTACCTCAAGGTGGGGGCCATCCATCCCCGCACCATCCTCGCCGACCTGGCCGGCGCGCGGTCCCAGGGCGTCCGGACGTTCGTCGGGGAGCTGGCCTGGCGCGAGTTCTACGCCGACGTGCTCCACGCCGAGCCGTCGTCCGCCTGGCGGGACCTGCGACCCGACCTTCGCTCGATGGCCTACGACGAGCCTGACCGCCTCGTGGACGCCTGGAAGGAGGGGCGTACCGGCTTCCCGATCGTGGATGCCGGCATGCGTCAGCTCGCACGGACCGGGTGGATCCACAACCGCGTGCGGATGATCACCGCCAGCTTCCTCTGCAAGGACCTCCACGTCTGGTGGCCGGAGGGCGCGCGACACTTCCTCGGCCTGCTGCTCGACGGCGACCTGGCCAGCAACAACCACAACTGGCAGTGGGTGGCAGGCACCGGCACGGATGCGTCGCCGTACTTCCGTGTCTTCAACCCGGTCACCCAGGGCGAGAAGTTCGACCCCGACGGCGACTACGTCCGACGCTGGGTCCCCGAGCTCGCCCACGTGCCGGGGCGTCTGGTGCACCAGCCGTGGACGGTCGACGACGGCTACGACGACGGATACCCCGAGCCCGTCGTCGACCATGCCGTCGAGCGGGCCGAGGCGCTGCGGAGGTACGAGCTCGCGCGTCGGTGAGCCGTCCCCGCCATCGGACGGTCCTCGCGCCTGGCTAGGCTGCCGGACGTGCAGATCTGGCGGTCTCTGGACGACGTCCCGCGGGATCTTGGACGAACAGCCGTCGTGATCGGGAACTTCGACGGGGTCCACCTCGGGCACCAGCACGTCATCCGCGAGGCGCGGACGGCGGCCGACGCCCGGGGCCTGCGGGTGGTCGCCGTGACCTTCGACCCGCATCCGATGGCGGTCCTCCGACCCGAGCACGCACCGACCGCCATCACCGATCTCGACACCCGGGCCGGTCTGCTGCGCGCTGCCGGGGTGGACGACGTGCTGGCCCTGCCGTTCGACCGGAGCGTCGCGGCGTGGTCGCCGGACGAGTTCGCCCAGCGTGTGCTGGCCGAGGCCCTCCACGCCAGCGTGGTCGTGGTCGGCGCCAACTTCCGATACGGGTCGAAGGCGTCGGGCGACGTGACGAGCCTGACGGCGAGCGGTCAGGAGCTCGGGTTCCAGGCGATCGGCGTCGCCCTCGACGGTGGGCCGCAGGTGTGGTCGTCGACCTACATCCGAACCTGCCTGGCGGCCGGCGACGTCGCGGGCGCGGCGCAGGCCCTGGGGCGGCCCTTCGTGGTCCGCGGCGTGGTCGTGCGCGGTGACGGGCGAGGGCGCGAGCTCGGCTTCCCGACGGCCAACGTGCCGACACGTGGCATGACGGCCGCCCCCGCAGATGGGGTGTACGCCGGTTGGTTGCGGCGGCTCGACACGGGCGAGCGCTTCCCGGCGGCGATCAGCGTCGGCACCAACCCGACCTTCGAGGGCGAGCGCGAGCGACGGGTCGAGTCCTACGTGCTCGACCGCGACGACCTCGAGCTCTACGACGTGGAGGTCGAGGTCTCGTTCGTCGAGCGGATCCGCGGGATGGCGCGCTTCGACGCCGTCGAGGCCCTCGTCGAGACCATGCAGGACGACGTCCGCCGCGCCCACGAGATCCTGGGGCGAGGGCGGGGACCCCGGTGACAGCCCGACCGGGCGCTCCCGGCTGACGGACCGAGATCGGGCGACCGTCGGGGGTGGTCCGCGACCCGTGAACCCGAGGCGACCGGGTCGGTCCGGACGGCGCACAGGGCGCCACCCTGGACCGTGTGCTCGGGGTGCTCGGCGTCCTAGGCGTCCTAGGCGTCCTAGGCAGCCAGGTCGACGACCGGCTGGTGCTCGACCAGCGCGACGAGAGCGGCCAGGAACCTGCCGAACACGTCGGGGTCGTCGAACACGTCGGCGTCCAGGGTCGAGTGCGAGAGCACGAGGTCCGGGACCACGTCGGCACCGGCGATCGTCGCTGAGCGACGGGCGTCCTCATGCGACCACCGGCCGCCGAACCGCGTGGGGGTGGCGCCGACGACGGCGAACGGCTTGCCCTTGAGCGCCCCCATGCCGTAGGGGCGCGACAGCCAGTCGATCGCGTTGTTGAGCACGGCGGGCATGGTGCCGTTGTACTCGGGGGTCACCGCGAGCACCCGGTCCGCGCCGCTGATCAGCTCGCGCAGTGCCCGCGGGGCGGGAGGAACGGCGTCCCCGTCGAGCTCCTCGTTGTAGAAGGGCAGGTCGGCCAGACCGGTCGCGATGTCGACAGTCACGCCGGCCGGCGCCTCGGCCCGCAGCCGCTCCGCGATCCGGCGGTTGTAGGAGTCGGCGCGAAGGCTGCCGAGCAGCACGACGACGCGGGTCTGTGGGGTGGTGGTCGAGTCAGTCACGCCGTAAAAACGGACTATGGTCCGTTTGTATTCCTGTTCGGTGCGTCACACCGCGCGTCTACGCTGCCCCCGTGCCGATCGCCCTCCCGCTCGTCGACGACGAGCCGCAGGAACGCCGGGACGCCGCACGCAACCGCGACGCCCTGCTGGCGGCTGCCGACGCACTGATCGACGAGTGCGGCGTCGACGCGGTGACGATGGACGCGGTCGCGTCCCGGGCCGGGGTCGGCAAGGGGACGGTGTTCCGGCGGTTCGAGAGCCGCGAGGGACTGATGGCCGCGGTCCTCAACCGGAGCGAGACGGCGTTCCAGGCGGCCATCCTCTCGGGCCCGCCGCCCCTGGGGCCGGGAGCCGACCCGATGGCGCGCCTGCTCGCGCTCGGGCACGCGCGCATCGAGCTCAACCTCCTGCATCGACGGCTGATCCTGGCGGCCGGCCGCGCGGGCGCCCGGAGCTATGCCGCGGTCTCGTTCACGGCGATGCACGTGCGGTACCTGCTGGGGGAGCTCGGCGTCCGCGGTGACCTCGCCTTCCTCGCCACGGCTCTCCTCGCGCCACTCGAGGTGCCCATCCTCGAGCAGCAGGTCGAGATCGAGGCGATGCAGGTGCGTCGCCTCGTCGACGGCTGGGACGACCTGGTACGCCGCGTCGTCGCGGGCTGACGGCTGCGCATGCGGCCGGCGCGAGTGGGGAACTGGAGGGGTCGACGCCGCCCGACCAGGGCGGACCGACCCGAACGGAGCACGTCCCGATGGGATACGGACTCGGCATCTTCCTGCTGGCGGTGGGCCTGATCCTCGCCCTCGCCGTGCAGGACACGATCAACAACGTGGACCTGACCCTGGTCGGCTGGATCCTGGTGCTGGCGGGGGTCCTGGTGATCCTGCTCACCGCGGTCACCCTCAACCGCGGGCGCAGCGCACGCACGGTCTCGACGACCACGCACGCCGACGGCAGCCAGACCACCACCGAGCAGCAGCATCGGAACGACCCGCCGCCGGCCGTGTGAGGGGCGCGCCGGCCCTGTGACCAGCGGGTTCCAACGCGGGCTGCCGGGCGGGGGACGGTCGCGCCCGGGGGCCGACGTTTTGGGTGGCCCCGTGCGCCGCTGATAATCTCGTCCGGTTGCCGTGCAACGGCCGCGGATCCGAGAGTGCCCGGGTGAACAGGCCCCGGCGCGCCGCGCAACGGACACACCGGAAGGAGCCCGCATGTCGATCGGTACCGATGCGGAGACCAAGAAGAAGATCATCGCCCAGTACGCGACGACGGAGGGCGACACCGGGTCGCCCGAGGTGCAGATCGCGCTGCTCAGCCACCGCATCAGCCACCTGACCGAGCACCTGAAGGAGCACAAGCACGACCACCACACGCGTCGTGGTCTGCTGCTGCTCGTGGGTCAGCGTCGCCGGCTGCTGAACTACCTGAACAAGACCGACATCGACCGCTACCGCTCGATCATCGAGCGTCTCGGTCTGCGTCGGTGACGTCGAGGAGCGGTTGCCCGTCGGGCGACCGCTCCTTCCATGTTCCGGGTCCCCCGGATCCTCGGCCGCTAGGGTCGACGCAAGACAATTGAACATTCACCGAACCAGGAGCGGCCCGCACACGTCGGCCCGGTCCTCGGTAGTGACCTTCGGACGATCCTCTGCACGTCAGGGGCGGCCGCGGGCCTCGATCGAAGACCGGCCGGACTCTCCTCCCGCTGTGAGGAGCCCGAGCTGCGGGCGTTCGCGGGGTCGCTCCGCGAAGAGAAAGGACAGGGCTCCCGCCCATGTCTGAGTCATCTGCAGGACCCACCATTTCCGCCGTCGAGACCGTGATCGACAACGGTCGCTTCGGCCACCGCACCGTCAAGTTCGAGACGGGTCTGCTGGCCCGACAGGCCGCCGGCTCGGTCACGGCGTACCTCGACGACGAGACGATGCTGCTGTCGGCCACGACGGTCGGCAAGCACCCCAAGGACCAGTTCGACTTCTTCCCCCTCACCATCGACGTGGAGGAGCGGATGTACGCCGCGGGCCAGATCCCCGGCTCGTTCTTCCGTAGCGAGGGGCGCCCGGGTGAGGACGCGATCCTCACCTGCCGCCTGATCGACCGCCCCCTACGCCCGACGTTCACCAAGGGCCTGCGCAACGAGGTCCAGGTCGTCATCACCGTCCTGGCGCTCGACCCCGACCAGCCCTACGACGTGCTGGCGATCAACGCGGCTTCGATGTCCACCCAGCTGTCGGGGCTGCCGTTCTCCGGCCCCGTCGGCGGCGTACGGGTCGCCCTCATCGAGGGCACCTGGGTCGCCTTCCCGTCGCACAGCCAGCTCGAGGACGCCGTGTTCGACATGGTCGTGGCTGGCCGCGTCACCGACTCCGGCGACGTCGCGATCATGATGGTCGAGGCCGAGGCCACCGAGCAGACCTGGACGCTGGTCTCGTCCGGCACGAACGCCCCGACCGAAGAGGTCGTGGCCGGCGGCCTGGACGCCGCCAAGCCGTTCATCAAGCAGCTCTGCGAGGCACAGTCGGAGCTGGCGAAGCAGGCCGCGAAGCCGGTGCAGGAGTTCCCGATCTTCCTCGACTACGAGGACGACGTGTACGACGCCGTCGAGGCCGCGAGCAAGGCCGACGTCATGGCGGCGATGAGCATCGGTGACAAGCAGGAGCGCGAGGCGCGCACCGACGAGATCAAGACCCGCCTGCTCGAGAAGCTGACGGGTCAGTTCGAGGGACGCGAGAAGGAGGTCGGGGCTGCGTTCCGCTCGGTCACCAAGGCGGTCGTGCGCGAGCGCGTGCTGCGCGACCAGATCCGCATCGACGGCCGCGGCCTGGCCGACATCCGTCCGCTGCACGCCGAGGTCGGGGTTCTCCCGCGGGTCCACGGATCGGCGCTGTTCGAGCGGGGCGAGACCCAGATCCTGGGCGTGACCACGCTGAACATGCTGACCCTGGAGCAGAAGCTCGACACGCTGTCGCCGGAGAAGACCCGTCGCTACATGCACAAGTACGTCTTCCCGCCGTTCTCCACGGGCGAGACCGGACGTGTGGGCTCGCCCAAACGGCGCGAGGTCGGCCACGGCGCCCTCGCCCGCCGGGCCCTGCTTCCCGTGCTGCCGACCAAGGAGGAGTTCCCCTACGCCATCCGTCAGGTGTCGGAGGCCATGGGCTCCAACGGGTCGACGTCCATGGGCTCGGTCTGCGCGTCCACGATGTCGCTGTTGCAGGCCGGTGTCCCGCTGCGGGCCCCGGTCGCGGGCATCGCGATGGGCCTGATCTCGGGCGAGGTCGACGGTCAGACCACGTACGTCGCGATCACCGACATCCTCGGGGCCGAGGACGCCTTCGGCGACATGGACTTCAAGGTCGCCGGCACCAAGGAGTTCGTCACCGCGCTCCAGCTCGACACCAAGCTCGACGGCATCCCGGCCGAGGTGCTCGCACAGGCGCTGACCCAGGCCCGCGACGCGCGGCTGACCATCCTCGAGGTGATGGGCGAAGCCATCGAGGGGCCCGAGGAGATGTCGGTCCACGCTCCGCGGATCATCAGCATCCGAGTGCCCGTCGACAAGATCGGCGAGGTCATCGGCCCGAAGGGCAAGGTGATCAACCAGATCCAGGACGACACCGGCGCCCAGCTGTCGATCGAGGACGACGGCACGGTCTACATCGGGGCGACCAATGGCGAGGCGGCGGAGGCGGCGCGCGCCGCCGTCAACGCCATCGCCAACCCGACGATGCCGGAGGTCGGCGAGCGCTACCTCGGGACGGTCGTGAAGACGACGAACTTCGGTGCGTTCGTCTCCCTGCTCCCGGGCAAGGACGGCCTGCTCCACATCACCAAGCTGCGTGCGCTCGTGGGCGGCAAGCGGGTCGAGAACGTCGAGGACGTCGTCTCCGTGGGCCAGAAGATCCAGGTCGAGATCGGTGAGATCGACGACCGCGGCAAGCTGTCGCTGGTCCCGGTGGTCGACGAGTCACACGGTGGCGCCGAAGGCCCCACGACCGGCGACGAGGCTCGCGAGCCGGCCACGCCGGAGTCCACCCAGGCCGCGGCCCAGGTCACCGAGTGACCCACCGGTGACCTACCAGGCAACCGCGACGACCGGCCGGCAGCCCGCTGCCGGCCGGTCGTCGGTTCCCGTCCCCGACGGTGCCCGCGCGGCCCGGCCGTCGGGGACGACGCGCACCCTGCTGAAGGAGGACGGCGGTGTGGTCCGTCGTACCGTCCTGCCCAGCGGCCTGCGGATCATCAGCGAGCAGATCCCCGGCCAGCGGTCGGCCAGCATCGGCGTCTGGGTCGGCGTGGGCTCGCGCGACGAGTCTCCGGCCCTGCACGGGTGCTCGCACTTCCTCGAGCACCTCCTGTTCAAGGGCACCCCGGAGCGTTCGGCCCTGGAGATCTCGATCGCGCTCGACGCGGTGGGTGGCGAGTTCAACGCCTTCACCGCCAAGGAGTACACCTGCTTCCACGCCCGCGTCCTCGACCAGGACCTGCCGCTGGCGGTCGACGTGCTCGGCGACATGGTGACGTCGTCCCTGATCTCCGACGACGACGTCGACGCCGAGCGCGACGTGATCCTCGACGAGATCGCGATGCACGACGACGACCCCGACGACGTCGCGCACAACCTCTTCTCCGCCCTGGCCTGGGGCGACTCCCCGCTGGGTCGGCCGATCGCCGGCACGGTGGCCTCGATCGAGTCGATGACCCGCGACCAGATCCGCCGCTTCTACCTGCGCCACTACCGCCCCGAGCGGATGGTGGTCTCGGTGGCCGGGAACGTCGACCACACCCGTGTGGTTCGCCTGGTGCGCGAGGCGTTCGCGCGCCGACACTTCCTCGACCGGATCGCCGCCCCGGTGCCCACTGCTCAGTCGGCTCGCTCCCGGAGGGCCGCCACCGGCCTCGCGCAGGCGACCCGTCAGTTCGAGCAGGTCAACATCGTGCTGGGCGTGCAGGGGCTCACCCGGTCCGACCCGCGGCGGTTCGCCCTGGGCGTCCTGAACGCCGCACTCGGCGGAGGGACGTCGAGCCGGCTCTTCCAGGAGGTCCGGGAGAAGCGCGGCCTGGCGTACTCGGTCTTCTCGTTCGCCAGCCAGCACGTGGACGCCGGACTCGTCGGCGTCTCGGTCGGCTGTCTGCCGAACAGGCTGGAGCAGGTCCTGGACGTCGTCCGGGCCGAGCTGGCGAAGATCGCCCAGGACGGCATCGACGACGAGGAGCTCACCCGGGGGAAGGGTCAGCTCAAGGGTGGTTTGGTGCTGGGCCTGGAGGACTCCGCCTCGCGGATGACCAGGCTCGGGAAGTCCGAGCTGGTCGACGAGGAGCTGCTCAGCATCGACGAGGTCCTCTCACGCATCGACGGGGTCACCCTCGACGACGTTCGCGAGCTCGCCGCCCAGCTGTTCTCCCAGCCCGAGATCCTGGCGGTCGTCGGCCCGCGCTGACCCGGCGCCAGGATCCGAACGAGGCGGTCACGGCGCGAGGACGGCGGCGGCGGCGCAGGCGACCGCCCAGAGCACGCTGGTGAACGTGCCGATGATGAAGCGCTCGGCCACGCCGGTGTCGTCCTGGTTGCGCAGCTCCGGGTACCGGCCGAGCCCCTTGACGGCGAGCACCAGCGCGACACCCGGGGGCCAGCCCGCCACCAGGGCGACGTACACCCCGAGGCGCTCGAGTGCGCCGATCCAGGCGCCGCCGCGGAGCACGGCGCCGGCGTCGCGGACGCGGACCGGGTCCTCGACGAAGGTGAAGACCTGTGTGGTGACGAGCCCGCCGCCAGCGACCGCGAGGATCGCCGCGAGGACGGTCACCACCTTGTCCAGGTCGTGGTCGTCGGTGCTCCAGCCCCAGAGCAGGGCGAGCGCGAGCAGTGCCACCGACGCGCCGGACACCAGGCGCGGGGCTCGCCCCGTCGCCAGGCCGACCGCGGAGATCAGCGCGGCGATCGCCACGACGGCGGTGACGAGGGCTTCCTGGGTCAACGGTCACCTCCGAGGGCGGTGCGGGTCAGGAACTCGACGAGCTCGCGAGCGCGGCGTCCCTCGGCGATGCCGGCGGCGGCGGCGCGCTGGCTCACCGCAGACTGGGTGATGCCGAGCCGGGTTGCGGTCTCGTCGTAGGTGAGTCCCTCGTCGACGAGGTCGGCGACCTCCCAGCCCCGCGTCGTACGCCGGCCGAGCAGGGCCGCCCACAGCCACACGGCGGACTCGAGAGCCCGGACCCGGTCGGCGCGCCGGTCGTCTGCGGGGTGGTCGGGATGGTCGGCGGGGTCGGCCGCCACGGCCCGGACGTGCCACGGGCTCGCCTTCGCGGCGGTCACGGCCGAGCGCGCCGCGAGGTACGCCGGCCCGCGGCCGGCCCGGGCGTGGTCGGGGAGCGGGGTCTCGATCGCGCCGACCCCGATCCCGACGTTCCACGCCGCCTCGCGCAGCAGGCGTTCGAGGACCGTGACCACGGCGGCGGGCTCCTGGAGGACCCCCTGGAACTCGTCACCCACGGTGCGCTCGAACGGGAGCGTGGTGGGCACGGACGCGAGGTCGTCGAGCGCGTCGGGCACCAGGTCGGAGCCCCCGCGGCTCCCGTCCTGGTCGACGGTCAGCACCACGACGTCCATCGCGCACCTCCGTCCTGATGTCGCATCCAGTTTAGATAATAACCTTATGTATGGTCAACTTCAGGGAATAGCCTCACCTACGGCCGAGGATCGCCACGACCGGCGGCGCCTTCTGCTCGACGACCGACACCCGGAACCCCCCGTCGGTGAGCGCCGCCGAGGTCTTGCCGACGATGTTCGGCACCAGCTCCCGCTGCGTCGTCTCGTAGTAGAGGTAGACCGCCCCGCCGGGCAGCACCCGCTCGTGGAGCAGGGCCACCTCGTCGGCGCACCGGCGTACCCAGAACAGGTTGACGTTGAAGGCGAACACCTTGTGCAGCCTCTTCACCGGGACCCGCAGCGTAGCCAGGTCGATCTGCCGGACGGTCAGCCGTCCTGCGTCGACGTACTTCTGGTTGCGCCGGCGGGTCCGGTCGACACCGGACTCCGAGCGGTCGATCGCGAAGAGCTTGCCGGTGGTGAGGCGCGCGCAGATGAGCTCGGCGCCGTAGCCGGGGCCGCAGCCGATCTCCAGGATGTTGTCGCCGGGCTGGGGGTCCATCAGCTCGACGGCCCAGATCATGCGCGGTGGCACCTGCGGCACTGGCATGTCCTCAGATTGCCAGAAGGGCGCGCCCGGCTGATCCTGTGGCCGTCCTGAGCCGGCCCTGCCCTAGGTTGTGGTGCGTGGCGATCAAGGTGGGCGTGGTGGGCGCGCGGGGCCGGGTCGGGTCCGAGGTGTGCCGGGCCGTGGAGCGGGCGGACGACCTCGTGCTGGTGGCCGGGTTGGGCTCGGCAGACTCGCGGGAGGCCCTCGGCGTGGCCGACGTCGTCGTCGACTTCACCCGGCCCGACGTGGTGATGGACAACCTGCGCTGGTGCATCAGCCATGGTCTGCACTGTGTCGTGGGGACCACGGGCTTCGACGAACCACGCCTCGACGAGCTCCGCCGGGCGCTGGCCGACGCCCCGGGCGTCGGGGTGCTGGTCGCACCCAACTTCTCCGTTGGCGCGGCGCTGATGGTCCGTTTCGCCGCCACGGCGGCGCCGCACTACGAGTCGGTCGAGATCGTCGAGATGCACCACCCGGACAAGGCCGACGCGCCCAGCGGCACGTCCCGTCGTACCGCCGAGCGCGTGGCCGCCGCCAGGAGGGACGCCGGGCTCGGTTCCATGCCCGACGCGACGTCGACCGGTCTGCCCGGCGCCAGGGGAGCAGAGGTGGACGGCGTCCACGTGCACGCGGTCCGGGCCCGCGGGCTGGTTGCCCACCAGGAGGTGCTGTTCGGCGGGCCGGGGGAGACGCTCACCATCCGGCACGACTCGATGGACCGCGCGTCGTTCACACCGGGGGTGCTGCTGGCGGTCCGCGCCGTCGGCGAGCGGCCCGGGCTGACGGTGGGGATCGACGAGCTGCTCGGCCTCGGCTGAGCCTCACCAGCCGGGGACGGCGAGCCGGAGCAGCGCAGCGGTGGCCGCGGCGACGAACACCACCACCAGGAACGGCGCCCGCAGCAGGAGCGCGACGACGGCAGCGGCCAGCCCGGCGGCCCGGGCGTCCACGGTGAGTCGCGTGCCGCTCGCGAACACCTGCACCGCGACGAGGGCGGCCAGCAGGGCGACCGGGATCAGGTCGGCGATCCGCTCGACCACGGGGTGCTCGAGCACGCGCGGGGGCAGGGAGACGCCTGCGAGCTTGAGGAGGTAGCACCCGGCACCGGCACCGAGGATCGCCAGCCAGGTCATCGTCCGGGCAGCTCCGTCGGGTCGGCGCCGGACGACGTGAGCACGCCGGCGAGGAGCGCCACCCCGCCGGCCACCAGCACCGGGACGCCGGCGGCCGTGACCGGGACGACGCCGAGCGCGACCGCCGCGCCGCAGACCGCGATGACGCGGTTGCGGGCGTCGGCCAGCCGCGGCCAGAGGAGGGCCAGGAAGGCGCCACCGACCGCGGCGTCCAGGCCGTAGCTGCGGGGGTCGCCGATCAGGTTGCCGGCGAGGGCACCGACGAAGGTGAAGAGGTTCCACAGGGCGAACACCGCCACCCCGGTGGCGAGGAACCCGGTGCGCGCCTCCTCG
Source organism: Actinomycetota bacterium (assembly GCA_046735295.1). Classification (GTDB taxonomy): domain Bacteria; phylum Actinomycetota; class Actinomycetes; order Propionibacteriales; family Nocardioidaceae; genus Nocardioides. The sequence goes on from JBKPTA010000055.1 coordinate 67,829, forward strand.
CGCGTGTCTCGCGTCACCGACATCGCGGTCGACTCGTCGATCACCAGGTGTGCGGTGACGGCCCGTCGCCATCCACGGAACGCCAGCAGTGGCGCGAGCTTGAGTCCGTACAGCGTGTTCCGGGTGCCCAGCATCAACGCGGTGAGGGCACCCGACAGGGGAGGGCCGCCGGCGGCCACGACCCCGATGAACGCGAACTGCGAGGCCCCGGTGAACATCAGCAGCGACAGGCAGCACGTCTGGAGCACCGACAGACCAGCCCCCACGGAGACGGCGCCGAACGAGGCGCCGTACAACCCGGTGGCGAGGCCGACACCGAGGCCGTCGCGGACGATCCCGCGCTGCGTCGCCTGGAGGTCGCTGTTCCCAGGGTCGGCCACCCGCCGACCCTAGGCCACGCCGGGGATCACCGGCGCCGGGTCACCCGGAGGGGCCGGGGCTGGGCGCGGCCGGGGTGGACGAGCGCGTACGCCGCCACCAGGCCGACGACCCCGCCGGCCAGGGCGCCACCGGAGATCGCGAGCGGGAGTGCGGTCGCGTGGGCGGTCCAGACGCCGGCCACGATGCCGGAGCAGAGACTGATCGCGCTGAGGATGATCCGGTGGAGCAACGGCAGCGGTCCGAACATCACGCGCCTCCTGTCGGGGCCGGGGGATCCATGGTGGCGCCACTGCGACCGAAAACCAAGAGCGTCCGAGGGCCGGATAGGAGTCTCATCCGGCGAGCGTGGTGTGGAGCCGGACCTGGGTCACCTGGGTGGTCCCGGTGCCGTCGAGGTCGAGCGTGCGGTGGGCGGTGTCGGGTGCCCATCCCGCCGCGGTGAGGAAGGTCCTGGTCGCGTCGTCGTCGGCGAGGAGCCAGGTCACGGCGCGGGAGAACCGGTCGGCGAGCATGGTGTCGACGGCTGCCTGGAGCAGCCGGGACCCGTGGCCCTTGCCGCGTTCGGCCGCGTCGACGGTGAGCTCCATGAGCTCGCCGTCGGTCACCGGGTCGCAGTCGGGATCGGTCGCCGGCGTCGTGATCGCGAAGCCGACCACCCGGTTGCGCTCCAGCGCGACCAGGGCCCGGTGGCGGGCGTCGGCGGGACGGGTCAGGGCGTCGCGCCACAGCTGGGCGAAGTCCGCCGCTCGCAGCTCTCCTGCGGCCGGCACCAGCCCGGCGTACGACGTGGCCCAGGCACGTGCCTGGAGCTCTGCGATCGCCTCGGCGTCGTCGGTCCAGGCGACCCGGACGGAGACGTCAGCGGTGGGACTGCTCACGGGCCCCATCGTCGCAGCGCCCGTGGTGTTACACCCTCCCGGCATGGATGCAGGAAGGTGTCACACCGCTGGTACCGTTGGCGGCGTGTACGGCAACGACTTCGGCAGCGACGTGGGCCGTGACCACCGGGGCCGGGCCGACGAGTCCGGCCACGACCCGGAGGCGTTCACCGCCCTCCTCGCCGACGAGGGGCGGATCGAGCCCCGCGACGACATGCCCGAGGCGTACCGGCGGACCTTGGTCCGGCAGATCGCCCAGCACGCCCACTCCGAGATCATCGGGATGCAGCCCGAGGGCAACTGGATCAGCCGAGCACCGAGCCTGCGCCGCAAGGCGATCCTGATGGCCAAGGTGCAGGACGAAGCCGGTCACGGCCTCTACCTGTACGCCGCCGCCGAGACGCTCGGGGTCGACCGGGCCGACCTCGTCGACCAGCTGCACTCCGGCCGGCAGAAGTACTCCTCGATCTTCAACTACCCGACCTTGACCTGGGCCGACGTCGGCGCCATCGGCTGGCTCGTCGACGGCGCCGCGATCACCAACCAGGTACCGCTGTGCCGCTGCTCCTACGGCCCCTACGCCCGTGCCATGGTGCGGGTCTGCAAGGAGGAGTCGTTCCACCAGCGCCAGGGTTTCGAGATCCTGTACACGCTCTCCCAGGGCACGCCCGAGCAGAAGGCGATGGCCCAGGACGCCGTCAACCGGTACTGGTGGCCGTCGCTGATGATGTTCGGGCCGCCCGACGAGGACTCGCCGAACTCCGCGCAGTCGATGGCCTGGGGCATCAAACGGTTCTCCAACGACGAGCTGCGCCAGCGCTTCGTCGACATGACGGTGCCCCAGTCCGAGGTGCTGGGGCTGTCCCTGCCAGACCCGGACCTCCGCTGGAACGCCGAGAGCGGCCACTACGACTACGGCGCGATCGACTTCACCGAGCTGTTCGAGGTGATCAAGGGCAACGGGCCGTGCAACGCCGAGCGGATGGCCCACAAGCGCGGCGCCCACGAGGCGGGCGCCTGGGTGCGCGAGGCGGCCGAGGCGTACGCCGAGAAGCGGGCCCGCCGTACGCCACGGGAGTCCGTCGCATGACCACGCGCGACCCTTCGACAGGCTCAGGACGCCGCTGGCCCCTCTGGGAGGTGTTCATCCGGGCGCGCCGCGGTCTCGCGCACGTGCATGCGGGCTCGCTGCACGCACCGGACGCCGAGATGGCGCTCCGCAACGCCCGTGACCTCTACACCCGCCGTGGCGAAGGCGTCTCGATCTGGGTGGTGAAGGCGGCCGACATCGAGGCGTCCACCCCCGACGAGCGCGACTCGTTCTTCGACCCGGCGGCCGACAAGATCTACCGTCACCCGACGTTCTACGAGGTCCCCGAGGGGGTCGAGCACCTCTAGATGGACCGCCCCCTCTTCGAGTACACCCTCGGCCTCGCCGACGACGCACTGGTCTCCGCGCAGCGGATGGGCTGGTGGATCAGCCGCGCGCCGGAGCTCGAGGAGGACGTCGCCCTCGCCAACATCGGGCTCGACCAGCTCGGGCAGGCGCGCAGCCTGCTGACCTACGCCGGAGAGCTGGAGGGCGAGGGGCGCACCGAGGACGACCTCGCCTACCTGCGCGACGAGCGCGAGTTCCGCAACATCAAGCTCGTCGAGCGTCCGATGACCGACTTCGGCGTGGCGATGGCGCGCCTGCTGGTCTTCTCCACCTACCAGCTGCACCTGTACCGCGAGCTGGCCACGTGCGACGACGCCATGCTGTCCGGCGTCGCGGCCAAGGCGGTCAAGGAGGTGGCCTACCACGTCGACCACGCCACGCACTGGGTGCTGCGGCTCGGTGACGGCACCGACGCCTCGCACGCCCGGATGCAGGCCGCGTTGGACGCGGAGTGGCCCTACGTCGACGAGCTGTTCGCCCCGGCGGCGGATCTCGAGGGGGCGAGGGACGAGCCGTCCGCGGGGGAGCGGTCGCTGTCCGGCCGCGTCGCCGACCCGGCCGCGATCCGCGACGCCGTGCTGGCCGACGTACGCCGGGTGGTCACCGAGGCGACGCTCCAGGTCCCGGACGTGGCGCCGGCCCTCCCCGGTGGCCGCCGGGGTCTGCATACCGAGCACCTCGGGTACCTCCTGGCAGAGATGCAGCACCTCCACCGTTCACACCCGGGAGTCACGTGGTGACCCAGCACAGCACCCCGACGCTGCCCTGTGCGCGCGAGATCGCGGCCTCGGTCCTCGACCCGGAGCTGCCGATGGTCACCATCGAGGACCTCGGGATCCTCCGCGACGTCACCGAGGACGACCAGGGGCGCGTCCACGTCACGATCACGCCGACGTACTCCGGCTGCCCGGCGATGGAGACGATCCGTGCCGACATCGTCGACTCACTGGAGCTGGCCGGCTACCGCCGGGTAGACGTCGAGTTCGTGCTCAGCCCCGCCTGGTCGACCGACGACCTCACCGAGGAGGGTCGGGAGAAGCTCGCCCGCGCCGGCATCGCCCCCCCGGGTCCGGCCAGCCCGTCCGGTGGTCCGGCCGCGCTGACGCTGTCCGTGCGGTGCCCGCAGTGCGGCAGTCTCGATACCCGGGAGTCCAGCAGGTTCGGCTCCACCGCCTGCAAGAGTCTGTGGGTGTGCAGCGCCTGCCGCGAGCCGTTCGACCACTTCAAAGCCCTGTGATCACATGTCGCCCAAGCCGCAGTTCCACCCGCTCCGGGTGGCAGACGTCGAGCCTCTGACCGACGACTCCGTCGCGATCACGTTCCACGTCCCCCCGGAGCTCGCCGAGGCCTACCGCTTCACGCACGGCCAGCACCTGACGATCCGCGGTGACGACGGCGAGAGAAGGAGCTTCTCGATCTGTACGACCCCGAGCTCCGGGGTCCTCACGATCGGCGTCAAGAAGCTGCCGGGCGGAGTGTTCAGCGAAGGGGTGGTCGACGCGCTGCGTCCGGGCGACGAGCTCGACGTGATGACGCCGGCGGGCCGGTTCACCACGGTCCTCGATCCCGACGCGGAGAAGTCCTACGTCGCGATAGCGGCCGGATCGGGCATCACCCCGGTGATCTCGATCATCTCGACGATCCTCGAGCAGGAGCCGCGGGCGCAGGTGATGCTCGTCTACGCCAACCGCACCCACCGCACCGTGATGTTCCTGGACGAGCTCCACGACCTCAAGGACCGGTACCCCGAGCGGTTCCACCTGGTGCACGTGCTCTCGCGCGAGCAGCAGGACGTCGAGCTGTTCTCCGGACGGCTCGACGGTGACCGGCTGACGCGCATCCTGAAGTCGCTGCGACCGGTCGAGGACGTCGACGAGTGGTTCCTGTGCGGACCCCAGCAGATGGTGCTCGACCTGCGCGAGCTGCTCGTGGACCACGGAGTCGACGCCCATGCGATCCACACCGAGCTGTTCCACGCCGACCCCGTGCCGCACGCTCCGACCCGGCCCGCCGGTCGCTCGGAGGCAGCCGGCGCCTCCCACGTCACGTTCCGGCTGGACGGCCGATCCTCCGAGGTCGAGCTCGCGAGGGACGGGGTGGGCATCCTCGAGGCCGCGCTCGAGGTGCGGTCCGACCTGCCGTTCGCCTGCCGCGGGGGAGTGTGCGGCACCTGTCGGGCCAAGCTGGTCGAGGGGACCGTCGCGATGGACGTGAACTACGCCCTCGAGCCCGAGGAGATCGAGCAGGGCTACGTCCTGACCTGCCAGTCCCACCCGACGTCGGACCGCGTGGTCGTCGACTACGACGCCTGAGCGAGGACGTCGCGGGCCGACCAGGCGTCCGCGACACGGCGCGGCCGCAGCGGCCCGGGTCAGCGGTAGGCCCGGCTCAGCGGTAGCGCTCGGGCAGCGCCTGCCCGACCTTCACCTGCGGCTTCGGCATCCGCAGGAAGCGCACCTGGAGCGCCCTCATGACGGCGTACATGGTGGCCCCCTTCTGCGCGTTCGGGTCGTCGTGGAAGCGCCGGGAGAGCTCCTGGCGCAGCCGGCCGCGCAGGCGGAACCCCTCGATGACCACGACGAGCAGCATCGCGGGGAGCGCGAGGTTGGCGTAGGTGGCCAAGGTGGTGCTGCCGCTGTACCCGAAGATCAGGAACACGATCATCGCCGGAAGCATCAGCTCGAGGAACCAGAAGCTTGCGTCGACGTAGTCGCGGATGAAGCGACGAGCCGGCCCCTGGTCGCGCGCCGGCAGGTACCGGTCGTCGCCGGTCTTCATCGCCGCACGCATCTTGCCGCTGTTCTCCACGCGGGTGAGCCTGCGGGCCGCAGCCCGCTCCCTGCGAGTGCGCGGAACCTTCGCCCTGGCCTTGTTGGCCGCCTCCGCCTCGCGCCGCGACGGCGTCGGTCGACCCTTCTTCTGCCGGGTGTCGGGCACGTTGCCCGCCACGGCGTCGTCGCTCGTGTCGGGCGGAGACTTGATACGGCGGAACAATGTGGTCTTCCTGGCTCGTGCGTGGTCGGGGGCGGCAGCCGGACCGGGTCAGGCGGTCCGGAGCGGCCAGCCTACCGTCGGCGCTCCTACCTTGACGTCTACCCATAGGCTGACCCCATGAGCATGTGGCAGCGCATCAGCCTGATCTTCAGGTCCAAGGCGAACAAGGCGCTCGACCGGGCCGAAGACCCTCGGGAGACGCTCGACTACAGCTACCAGCGCCAGCTCGACCTGCTGGCCCAGGTACGTCGGGGGGTCGCCGACGTCGCCACGTCGCGCAAGCGGGTGGAGCTGCAGGTCAACCAGCTGCAGGCGCAGTCCGACAAGCTCCAGGGCCAGGCCGAGCAGGCGATCAAGGCCAGCCGCGAGGACCTCGCGCGCGAGGCGCTCACCCGCAAGTCCGGGCTCACCTCGCAGATCGCCGACCTGAAGACGCAGCAGGCCCAGCTCCAGGGCGAGGAGGAGAAGCTCACCCTCGCCCAGCAGCGGCTGAGCGCCAAGGTCGAGTCGTTCCGCACGCGCAAGGAGACGATCAAGGCCACCTACACCGCAGCCGAGGCGCAGACCAAGATCAACGAGGCGATGTCCGGCATCGGCGAGGAGATGGGCGACGTCGGCCTGGCGATCCAGCGCGCCGAGGACAAGACGGCGCAGATGCAGGCCCGGGCCAGCGCGATCGACGAGCTGATCGCGTCCGGTGCCCTCGACGACCCCAGCTCGCTCAACCGGGGCGACGACATCGCCCGTGAGCTCGAGGCGATGAGCTCGCAGTCCGAGGTCGAGGCGGAGCTCGCCCGCCTCAAGGGCGCAGACACGCCGGCGGCCATCGAGGGCGGGGAGGACGGCGACATCCTCGAGGCCGAGGCGCCGGCCCAGTCACACGCCCAGTCACAGGCCCCGTCGGGCGAGTCCCAGGACACGCCGTGATCGTGCGCATCCTCGGGGAGGGTCAGTACGACCTCTCCGACGAAGCCGTCTCGGCGCTCAACGACCTCGACGCCAAGGTCGAGGCCGCGGTCGAGTCCGGAGACGACACGGCGTTCCACGACGCGCTCGCGGCGCTGCTCGACGGCGTGCGCACCGCCGGCGTGCCGCGTGCGCCGGAGAGCCTGGACTCCTCGGACCTGATCCTGCCGATGGCCGACGCAACGCTGCACGAGGTCAAGGACATGCTCAGCGGGGACGGACTCATCCCCGGCTGAGCCCACCGCTTGGGTCGTTCGGGGAGAATGTCGGTATGGCCCGTACCCGTTTCGCCTCCGATCTCGGTCTGACCGCCCGGATGACCTCGGTCATGTTCCTGCTCGGCGGGGTGTTCGTCGCGCTCGTCGTGGCGGTCATGCTGTACCTCCCGCGCGGCTTCGCGCCCATCATCGCCGTGATCGCCATCGGCATCGCGTGGGGTCAGTGGTACTTCTCCGACACGGTGGCGATGCGGGCGATGCGTGCGCGCGAGGTGACGCCCGCCGAGGCGCCCGAGCTCCACCAGATGATCGACCGGCTCTGCGCACTCGCCGACATGCCGAAGCCGCGCGTTGGCGTCGCCGACGTGAACGTTCCGAACGCCTTCGCGACCGGACGGTCGCCCGACCGCTCCGTCGTGTGCGTGACCACGGGCATCCTCGGCATGCTCACCGCCGACGAGATGGAGGCCGTGCTCGCCCACGAGCTCAGCCACGTCGCGCATCGCGACGTCACGGTGATGACCATCGCCTCCACCGCGGGAATCGTCGCCGGCATGCTCAGCCGCGGAGCGCAGTGGGGCGCGTTCTTCGGGGGCGGCCGGCGCGACAACGACAACGGCGGTGCTCCTGCCTGGATCGTGATCCTCGTGGTGAGCCTCCTGGTCTACGCGATCAGCTTCTTCCTGACCCGTCTGCTGTCCCGCTACCGCGAGCTGTGCGCAGACCGGTCCGGCGCCTACCTGACGATGAAGCCGCGCGCCCTCGCCACCGCCCTGCAGAAGATCTCCAGCGGGATGAACGCGATCCCTACCGCCGATCTGCGGGCGTCGAGCTCGATGAACGCGTTCTTCATCGCCCCGGCGATCAAGGGCGTCAGTCTCAGCCAGCTCACCTCGACCCACCCGTCGCTGGAGCAGCGGCTGCAGCAGCTGGCCACGATCGAGGCCCAGCTGAGCCGGCCCGTGGACGGCCGGGACGGACCGACCCCCCTGTGAGCCGCTTCTGGGGTGCGTTGACCGGGCGTACGAAGCCCAAGCAGGCGAACCTGGACTCGCTGTTCCTGGTGCCGTCGGCGGCGGTCACTCTGCAGACCGCCCTGGACCTGATGCCGACCGGTACCGGGTCGGTCTGCTACCGCGCCCCGGACGGGGCGGCGTACCGGCAGCTGCAGGACGAGGTGGTGGCGCTGTTGCGCGACGACGCCGACAAGCCCGACGTGCAGGTGCGTCGCGACGACTACGGCTTCACCTGGCTGGTGGTCGACCGGGTCGACGACGACGTCGAGGGGCTGTGCACGGATCTCCACGCCGTGAACGCCGCACTCGAGGAGCAGGGCTTCTCCACCGGCCTGCTGTGCTCGATGGTGCCTTTCCACGACACCGCGGGCCGCACCGTCGGGCTGGTCTACCTCTACAAGCAGGGCACGTTCTACGCCTTCGCCCCCACCGGACCGAACACCCGCGACAACCTCCTCGAGATCCAGCTCCGCGACACTCTGTCCGGCGAGCTCCCCATGGAGCAGGACCTCCAGCGCTGGCTGGCCCTCTGGGGTGCCCCCGGCCTGTGACCGGTCGAGCAGCGCTCGTTCACCGAGGTCACATGAGCGCGCCGTGGGCCAGGTACGGCTTCGGCGGCCTCATGTGCCGGAGCGCCAGGAACCCCTCCTGGTGGAGCTCGAGCCGCGCGGCGAGACCGACGTCCACCGCCCAGCTGTTCTCGGGCGTGACGTGCCCGATCAGCACGTCGCCGCCGCTCGCCATCGACTCCCACATGAGCGCCGCCGCCGTACGCCGATCGGTCGCGGCGAGCAGGATCACGCCGCCGTCGAGATAGGCGTAGCCCTGGGCCGAAGAGGTCTCACGGACGACGAGGCGGGACTGCCGGATCAGGAGCTGGTGGTCGACTCCGTGGGCGGCCCCCCGCGTGTGCCGGTCGACGGAGTCCATCAGGTCGATGTCGCTCTCGTTGCCCTCGCGGACGTGGTCGACGACCGGGATGCGTGAGCGGTCTGGGGTGCCGCGCAGGAACATCTGCGGGTAGAGCGTGAACCCGGCCGCGTGGTAGCGGCGCAGGGCCCTGGGGTCGCTGGAGGCGTTGAACATGCCGCGCAGGCAGCCGCGGCCGTACTCCAGGGCGGGCGCGAGCAGGGCCTTGCCGAGCCCCAGTCCCTGCGAACCCGGCACGACGGCGTACGACCCGAGGAGCCACATCTTCTCGCGGACGAACGAGACCACGACCCCGAGCAGCTCGTCGTCGCGCTCGGCCACCCAGCAGCCACCGGGGTCGGTCCCGACCAGATGGCGGACGCGATCGGCCCAGACGGCGCCGCGCTCGGGCGGGCGGAGCTGCGGATCCGGCCATGAACGCCGGAACATCCGGCTGTCCAGCTCGTGGAACCCGATGGCGGTCACCCGCTCGGCGGCGGGGGCGTCGTCAGCGGTCATCGGCCGGATCCGCACGTCACTCACCCGGGCAAACCTAGCCAGCGGGGTACAGGTGAGATTGTGTCCATCGCCGCGGGAGCCTCGGTGCGCAAGGTCGGCATCGAGGAGGAGCTGCTCCTGGTGGACCCCGGCACCGGCGAGCTGGTCGGCGCAGCCGGGCACGTCCTCCACGAGCACCGCACCGGACACCATGACGAGGAACGACCGGCGGCGCAGGAGCTGGAGGGCGAGCTGCTGCGCCACATGGTCGAGACCCATACCGACCCGTCGGCCGACCTCGGGCAGATCGAGCGCGAGCTCCGGGAGGCGCGGCATACCGCCCTGGTGGCGGCGGAGCAGTCCGGATGCGAGCTGGCCGCCGTCGCGATCCCGCCGCTCGGGCCACCAGACCCTGCGGTGAGCGCGAACTCGCGATACGAGCGCATCGTCGACGAGTTCGGTGACGTGGGTCGCCGGGCCGGGACGCTCGGGATGCATGTGCACGTCGACATCGGCGACGACGAGGAGGGGGTGCGGGTCATGGACGGCCTGCGGCCCTGGCTCCCGCTGCTTCTGGCCCTCTCCGCGAACTCGCCGTACGCCGACCACCACGACACAGGCTACGTGTCGTGGCGCCACCAGCTGTTGAACCACTGGCCCTCGGCCGGCAGTGCGGAGCCGTTCGGCTCCGCGGCCGAGTACCGGCGGGTCAGCGACGCGCTGGTCCGCGTCGGAGCCGCGCTGGATCCGGGCATGCTCTACTTCGACGCGCGGCTGGCCGTGCGCTACCCGACCCTCGAGATCCGGGTCGCCGACACGTGTACCGAGGTCGAGGACGCGCTGATCGTCGTCGCCCTGGCCCGGGCGCTGGTGGAGACGCTGGCTCCCGGCTCCGAGCCGCACGCACCCGTGCGCAGTGACGTGCTCCGGGCCGCCATGTGGCGGGCGGCCAGGTACGGCCTCGACGGCGACCTGGTCCACCCGCAGACGTGGCAGCTGGTGGCCGCGGCGGACGCGCTCCACGCCCTGGTCGACCGGGTCGGTCCGGCGCTCGCCGAGGCCGGCGACACCGACCTGGTGGCCGACGGCCTCTCCCGGCTGGCGGCGACCGGCACCGGCGCCCGCCGGCAGCGCGCGGCCTACGAGCGATCGGGTGACCTGCGCGGCGTGGTCGCGGACCTGGTGGACCGGACCCGGAGATCCGCCGGCTGACGCCTGGCTGGCCACGGGCAGGATGAGCGCGTGCGCGTGCTGATCGCTCCGGACAAGTTCGCCGGGACCTTGACCGCCGTCGAGGCGGCGAGGGCCATCGCCGAGGGTTGGGCACGCGAGGCGCCGGAAGACGACCTCGACCTGGCGCCCATGGCCGACGGCGGGCCGGGCTTCGTCGACGTGCTCCACGACGCGACGGGCGGCGAGCTGGCGGCTGTCGCGGTCAGTGGGCCGCACCTGGAGCAGGTGCCCGGCGCGGTGCTCCGGGTGGGGGAGCGGGCGTTCGTCGAGAGCGCCCAGGCCTGCGGACTCGCCCTGACCCGTGGCCAGGGAGTCGAGAGCGCCACCTCGTGGGGCGTGGGCGAGCTGGTCGCGAGCGCGATCGAGGCGGGCGCCACCGACGTCGTCGTCGGTCTCGGTGGGTCGGGGACGAACGACGGCGGCATCGGCCTGCTCGGCGCCTTGGGCGCCACCGCCGACCGGCCGCTCGACCGGGGCGTGGAGGGCCTCGGCGGCATCGGCCGCCTGGACCTGGCACCCGCCCGGGCCGCCGTTCGCGGGGTCCGCCTGACCGCTGCCAGCGACGTCGACAGCCCGCTCACCGGGATGTTCGGGGCGACCCGGAGCTACGGGCCGCAGAAGGGCATCACCGAGGAGCGGCTGCCCCTGGTCGACGCCGTGCTGGAGCAGCTGGCCGCTGTGACCGACCGGCGTACTGCCCTGGCCAAGGGCGCCGGCGCGGCAGGCGGACTCGGCTTCGCCCTCCTGCTGCTGGGAGCGAGCAGACGCCCCGGCCTGGACGTCGTCTCAGAGGCGGTCGACCTCGCCGCGCGGGCTCGGGCCGCCGACCTCGTGCTCACCGGGGAGGGCGCGTTCGACTTCTCCAGCCGGTCGGGCAAGGTCCCGTACGGCGTGGCGAGGGTCGCGGCGGAGGCGCTCCGCCCGTGCGTGGCCCTGGCCGGCCAGGTGCTGGTCGGAGCCCGGGAGATGCGGGCGCTCGGCATCGAGTCGGCGTACTCCCTGGTCGATCTGGTGGGAGAGGAGCGGGCGCTGGGGCAGCCGGCGGAGAGCCTGTCCCGACTCGCGGAGCGCGTCGCGCGGACCTGGTCCGTCCGCCCCCCGGAGATCCCGCCGCCGGGCGGGGGTCCCTCGGAATAACCAACGCTGTGCGAGAATTGCACCTGTCGGACGCGGTGGACAGACGCGCCGGCACGACGTCGAACGAAGGAGCACCGAGCATGACCGACCAGGTCACCGAGCGCCGTACCGACCAGATCAACCTGAGCCCGGTCGCGGCTGCCAAGGTGAAGAGCCTCCTCGACCAGGAGGGTCGTGACGACCTCCAGCTGCGCATCTCCGTGCAGCCGGGTGGCTGCAGCGGTCTTCGTTACCAGCTCTTCTTCGACGAGCGCAACCTCGACGGTGACGTCGTCAGCGACTTCGACGGCGTGGCCGTCGTGGTCGACCGGATGAGCGTCCCCTACCTCAACGGCGCGATGATCGACTTCGTCGACACGATCGAGAAGCAGGGCTTCACCATCGACAACCCCAACGCGACCGGTTCCTGCGCCTGCGGCGACTCCTTCCACTAGCGGTGTCGCCGGGTGCGACCCCGGACACCACGAAGCCCCCGCGTCCGTGTAGACGACTCCGCGGGGGCTTCGTGCGGCCGGAGGCTCGCTCCAGCGGCTAGTCCAGGTGGAGGTGAAGCGCGTTGGCGATCCGCGTCGCGGCGTCGTCGACAGCGATCTCCCGCTTCTCGACCTCGCGCGGGTAGTCGGCGTACTCCAGGCTCGGCGCTCCGGCCGCTGCGGCCGCCGCGACCCGGTCGAGCGGGTCCAGGCGCAGTGCGCGACCGGCTGCCTCGGCGTCCGCACGCATCGCCGCCGGCGGGTCGATCTCGTCGTACGACGTGCGGTGGCGGTTCGGGGCGGGCGTCATGCCTTCGACGCTAGCGGCTACCGATGGGTACTCCCAGGCGGGGATCGCCTAGGCTTGTCGAACGTGTCCCTGTTGATCTGCGGTTCGATCGCGACCGACCACCTGATGACGTTCCGGGGACGCTTCAGGGACTCCCTCGTCGTCGAGCAGCTGGACAAGCTCGCCGTCTCGTTCCTCGTCGACGACCTGCAGATCCGGCGGGGTGGCGTGGCGCCCAACATGTGCTTCGGTCTCGGCCGGCTGGGTCTGAGCCCGGTACTGGTGGGCGCCGCCGGTGAGGACTTCACCGACTACCGCAGCTGGCTCGAGCGGCACGGGGTGAACTGCTCGTTCGTCCACATCTCCGACACGTTGCACACGGCCCGGTTCGTGTGCACGACCGACGCGTCGATGGCGCAGTTCGCGTCGTTCTACGCAGGCGCCATGAGCGAGGCCCGGCTCATCGAGCTCGCGCCCGTCGTCGCGCAGGTGGGACCCCCGGACTTCGTGCTGATCGCAGCCGACGACCCGGAGGCGATGCGCCGGCACACGCGCGAGTGCCGGCAGCGGGGCTACCCCTTCATCGCCGACCCGAGCCAGCAGCTCGCCTTCAGCGAGGGTGACCTGATCCGTGACCTGATCGACGGCGCGACCTACCTGTTCTCCAACGAGTACGAGTCGCACATGATCGAGTCGAAGACCGGCTGGTCGGCCGAGCAGGTGCTCGAGCGGGTCGGCACCCAGGTGACCACGCTGGGGCCCGACGGCGTCCGCATCACCTCGCGGCACGCCGGGACCATCGAGGTGAAGGCCAACCCTGGGGTGACGGCGATCGAGCCGACCGGCGTCGGAGACGGGTTCCGGGCCGGGTTCCTGGCCGGCCTCGCATGGGGTTTCGGGCACGAGCGGGCCGCCCAGGTCGGGTGCACCCTGGCGGCGTACGTCGTCGAGACGGTGGGGACGCAGGAGTACTCCTTCTCGCCCGAGCAGTTCGTCGAGCGGGTCCGCACGGCCTACGGCGACCACGCGGCGGGGGACGTCGCCGAGCACACCCTCGGCTGAGCTCCCAGGGCGGGCCAGCCTCGCCGGGAACACCTCGACGTACCGGCGACCCACCCGCCGGTCGGACACCGGTTTCGGATAGTGTGCGAAGTGCTGGAGTAGGCCAGTGGCTCCGCAGCAGGTCACCTCGTAGAAAGGCTGGTCCGTGGGTCGGATCGTCCGGCGTGCAAGCGTCGCTCTGACGGCTGTGGTCCTCGTACTGACGCTCACCGGCTGCACCCAGCAGGACCGGCACGAGTGGGCCAACCTGGCGATGCCCGACCCGGCCACCACCCAGGGTGAGCACATCTTCCTGCTCTGGCGCTGGGCCTGGGTGGCCGCCCTGGCGACCGGCGCCGTCGTGTGGGGGCTGATCTTCTACGCCTCGTGGCGCTTCCGGAGGCGCAGCGACGACGACGTCCCGGTGCAGACGCGTTACAACCTGCCGCTCGAGATCTTCTACACGGTCGCGCCGATCATCATGGTCGTGGTGTTCTTCGTGCACACCGAGCGCACCCAGAACCTCGTCACCGAGGACGTCAAGAACCCCGACGTGACCATCTACGTCGTGGGCCAGCAGTGGACCTGGACCTTCAACTACCTGCCGGGCGGTGACGTCAGTGCGGCGGGCAACCGGGTGCTGTACAGCGTGGGCGAGGCGGGCAACCCACCGACGCTGTACATACCGGTCGACAAGAACGTCGAGTTCAAGCTCCACTCGCCGGACGTGATCCACGACTTCGGGGTCCCCGGCTTCCTGGAGAAGCAGGACGTCATCCCCGGACCTCAGGCACAGGACAACCACTTCCAGGTGCACCCGACCGTCACCGGCACCTTCCGCGGCAAGTGCTACGAGCTGTGCGGCGTCTACCACTCGCGCATGCTCTTCAACGTCAAGATCGTCAGCGACGCCGACTTCCAGGCCTACCTGCAGCAGCTGGAGGCCCAGGGCAACGTCGCGAACCGGCCACTGCTCGGCGGCATCACGTCCCAGACCCAGGCGGGACTCGAGCCGCCACCCGAGGGAGTAGCGAAATGACCGCCACCACGCCGTCCACCGCCACGACCGTCGGCCGCCCACGCCGTGAGCTCGGCAAGGCCATCGTCAAGGTCATCACCACCACCGACCACAAGGTGATCGGCAAGCTGTACCTGGCGACGTCGTTCGGCTGGTTCCTCGCCGCCGGCATCATGGCGCTGCTGATGCGCTCGGAGCTGGCCAACCCGGGCATGCAGTTCGTCAACGACGAGGTCTACAACCAGCTGTTCACGATGCACGGCACGATCATGCTGCTGCTGTTCGCCACGCCGTTGTTCTTCGGTTTCGGCAATGTGCTGATGCCGCTGCAGATCGGCTCACCGGACGTGGCGTTCCCGCGGCTGAACATGCTCAGCTACTGGCTGTTCCTGTTCGGCGGCCTGATCGCCGGGTCGGGCTTCATCACCCCCTCCGGGGCGGCGGACTTCGGATGGTTCGCCTACACACCGCTCTCCGACGCCGTCCGCTCGCCGAACGTGGGCGGCGACCTGTGGGTGATGGGCCTGTGGATGGCCGGCCTCGGCACGATCCTGGGCGCGGTCAACTTCATCACCACGATCATCTGCATGCGAGCACCCGGCATGACGATGTTCCGGATGCCGATCTTCGTCTGGAACACCATGGTCACCAGCCTGCTCGTGCTGGTGGCGTTCCCGGTCCTCGCGGGCGCCCTGCTCTCGCTGGAGGCCGACCGCCGGCTCGGTGCCCACGTGTTCGACACCAGCCACGGCGGCCCGATCCTGTGGCAGCACCTGTTCTGGTTCTTCGGCCACCCCGAGGTCTACATCATCGCGCTGCCCTTCTTCGGGCTGATCACCGAGATCCTGCCCGTCTTCAGCCGCAAGCCGATCTTCGGCTACATCGGGCTGGTCGGCGCGACCCTCGGCATCGCGATCCTGTCGCTCGCGGTGTGGGCCCACCACATGTTCGTCACCGGTCGGGTCGACCTGCCGTTCTTCTCCGGCATGACCTTCCTGATCGCGGTACCGACGGGGGTGAAGTTCTTCAACTGGATCGGCACGATGTGGGGCGGATCCATCTCCTTCGACACGCCGATGCTGTGGTCGGTCGGGTTCCTCACGACGTTCCTCTTCGGCGGCCTGACCGGCGTCATCCTGGCCAGCCCGCCCCTGGACTTCCACGTCTCCGACTCCTACTTCGTGGTGGCCCACTTCCACTACGTCGTCTTCGGCACCGTGGTGTTCGCGATGTTCGCCGGCTTCTACTTCTGGTGGCCGAAGATGACCGGCCGGATGCTCGACGAGCGGCTGGGCAAGGTGCACTTCTGGATGCTCTTCATCGGCTTCCACACCACCTTCCTCGTGCAGCACTGGCTCGGTGTGGAGGGGATGCCCCGCCGGTACGCCGACTACCTGCCGCAGGACGGCTTCACCACGCTGAACCAGGTCTCGACCGTCGGTGCGTTCCTGCTCGGTGCCTCCACCCTGCCGTTCATCTACAACGTCTGGATCACCCGGCACGCGCCGCTGGTCGAGGTCGACGACCCGTGGGGCTGGGGCCGGTCGCTGGAGTGGGCGACCAGCTGTCCGCCGCCCCGCCACAACTTCGACCGGATCCCGAGGATCCGGTCGGAGTCGCCGGCCTTCGACCTGCACCACCCGGAGATCGCGGCGATCGAGATGGAGGACAACTACGCGATGGCCGCGACGGGCTCGTTCGCGGACGCGCCGGACGTGGAGGGGCGCGAGGAGCACCTGCGCGAGCAGATGGGTGACGACCAGTGAAGGTCGAAGCGTGGATCTTCGCGATCTCGACCGCCTTCTTCGTGATCGTCTCGCCCGGGTACTGGCTGCTCGCGGGCGACTGGACGGGCACCTCGGCGCTGGTGATGACCACGCTGCTGATGGCCATGGTGACCCTCTACCTCGGCTTCCACGCCTCCAAGATGGAGCCCCGGCCGGAGGACCGGACCGATGCCGAGATCGCGGACGGCGCCGGGGAGCTGGGCTTCTTCCCGCCGTACTCCTGGTGGCCGCTGTGGTGCGCCGCCTCCCTGGCCGTGATCGTGTACGGCGTGGCGCTCGGCGCCTGGTGGCTGGTGATCATCGGTGTCGGTCTCGGAGCGCTGGCGCTGACCGGTTGGGTGTTCGAGTTCTACCGCGGCGAGCACGCCCACTGAGGTCGAGTGCAACTTCTCGGCCGCGGCGCGCGTCGTAGTCGGCGTGAGACCGGACCGCGGTCTCGATTCGGGGTCGCCCGGGGGTCTCGGGTTACCCTGAGGAACCAGTGTTCGTCACCTTCACGGGGAGTCTGATGTCCGTCCCGCGCGCCCGCCTGCCGATGCTCGTCGGTGCCCTGATGGCCGTGTCGTTGGCCGCGAGCGGCTGCGGCACCGGCGACTCCGCCGGAAGCCACGACACGGGTGGTCTCACGGACGTCCTCGCGTCTCACAGCTCTCAGCCGAGCACGCCGGCCGTGGTGCACACCAACGTGCCGAAGGGTGCCACCTCCGTCCCGGTCGACCGACGGATCTCGGTGACCGCCGACTCAGGCACCCTCACGGCGGTGAACGTGACGTCGAGGTCGGGGCCGGTCCCGGGCCGGCTGTCGGCCGACAAGAGGACCTGGACCGCCGGCGCCCTGCTCGAGCCCGGGACGGCCTACACGGTGGTGAGCCAGGTCGCACTCGACGGCGGCGGGTCGGTCAAGCGGGTCATGCACTTCCGGACCGCTGCGTTGACGCTCGACCAGCAGACCTATCCGTCGATCGCGCCGCTCAGCGGCCAGACCGTCGGGGTCGGCATGCCCGTGATCGTGAGGTTCGACGTCGCGGTCACCGACCGCGCGTCGATCGAGAAGCACCTCCACGTCGTCTCCCGGCCGGCCCAGAAGGGCTCGTGGCACTGGATCAGCAGCACCGAGGTGCACTGGCGTCCCGCCACCTACTGGAAGGCCGGCACCGACGTCACCGTGCACGCCGACATCAACAGCGTGCCGGCCGGCAACGGGATCTTCGGGCAGCTCGACAGGAGCGTCTCCTTCACCATCGGGGACGCCCACATCTACAAGGTCGACACCCGGACCGACCAGATGCGCGTCTTCAGCAACGGCCGGCTGCTGCGCACCCTGCCGATCACGACCGGTCAACAGCCTCAGTACACGACCCGCTCGGGCACCAAGGTCATCATCGAGAAGTTCCCCAGCAAGGACATGAACTCCGAGACGGTCGGGATCACCGGGGCGGACGCCTACAACATCAAGGGCGTCCAGTGGGCGATGAGGGTGACCTACTCCGGAGAGTTCATCCACGCCGCGCCGTGGTCGGTGGCCAGCCAGGGTCACGAGAACGTCTCCCACGGCTGCACCGGCATGAGCACCGCCAACGCCGACTGGCTGTACCACATGACCAATGTCGGCGACGTCGCGGAGTACACGGGGACCGACAAGCCGATGACCCTCACCAACGGCTACGGCGACTGGAACGAGTCGTTCGCGACGTATCGCCAGGGCTCGGCACTCAGCTGACCTGGTGATCGTTCACCGCGTGGGCGTGGGGCGTCCCCCCGGCCTCCCGCGGGGTGCAGGTCGCAGCCTTCACCACGGGTCGGATAAGCCCAGAGCCTGATACCGGACCGGTCAGTGCCGGAGCGGGACGTCGCCGGCGTCGCGCAGGGCGTGGTCGTCGAACTCGTGGCCCGCGGCGGGGTGGTCGAGCCCGGCCTCGAGCTCGTGGCTGTGCTCCGCGTGGTCGCGCGCCTCCTCGAGCTCCTCGGCGGTCGGCTTCTGCACGTTGTCGGCGAACATGCCCCGTGAGAGCCTGGCCCGCACCCGTTCGAGCCGGGTGCCGGGAGCCCGGACGCCGTTCTCGTCGACGTCGGGCTCGAGCTCGTGGACCTCGTCGCGCCGGCGAGCGCTCAGCGTGTAGGCGCGAGCCTCGCTGATCGGCAGGTGCCGCTCGCTGTACCCGCCCTCGGGCGAGCGCATGATGATGCCGGTCTCGTAGCCGTGCAGCAGCCGGTCGTTGTCGCCCCGTTGCAGCCCGATGCACCACCGCCGCGTCAGGTAGAACACGATCGGCGGCACGAGGAAGACGGCTGCCCGCATGAAGTAGGTGATGGAGTTCAGGCTCCACCGGAAGTGGGTCGCCAGGATGTCGTTGCCGCCGGCCGCCCACAGCAGGCCGTACACCGTCACCATCGCGGCCAGGAACGCCGTGCGGGTCGGGGCGTTGCGCGGCCGCTGGAGCAGGTGGTGCTCGCGCCGGTCGCCGGTCACCCACTGCTCGAGGAACGGCCATCCGATCACCATGCCGAACAGGACGAACGGCGCGATCTGGCCCGGGATCAGCACGTTCCAGGAGATCGTGACCCCGAAGACGTGGGTCTCCCAGTTGGGCATGATGCGCAGGAGGCCTTCCGCGATGCCCATGTACCAGTCGGGCTGGGAGCCGGCCGTGACCTTCGACGGGTCGTATGGCCCGTACTTCCAGATCGGGTTGATCGACAGCAGGGCACCCATCAAGGCGGTGACGCCGAAGACCATGAAGAAGAAGCCACCGGCCTTGGCGGCGTACACCGGGAGCATCGGGTAGCCCACGACGTTCTGCTCGGTGCGTCCGGGCCCGGCCCACTGCGTGTGCTTGTGGTAGACCAGCAGCACCATGTGCAGGCCGATCAGGGCGAGGATCAGGCCGGGGATCAGCAGCACGTGAAGGACGTACAGCCGTGGGATCACCACGTCGCCGGGGAACTCACCGCCGAAGAGGAAGAACGACATGTAGGTGCCGGCGACCGGTGTGGCCTTGACCAGGCCGTCCGCGATGCGCAGACCGGTGCCCGACAGCAGGTCGTCGGGCAGCGAGTAGCCGGCGAAGCCCTCGAGGATGCCCAGCAGGAGCAGCAGCGAGCCGACGACCCAGTTCAGCTCGCGCGGCTTTCGGAAGGCGCCGGTGACGAAGGTCCGCATCAGGTGCACGAACATCGCCGCGATGAACAGCATGGCCGACCAGTGGTGCATCTGGCGCATGAGCAGGCCGCCGCGCACGTCGAAGCTGATGTTCAGCGTCGAGGCGTAGGCGTCGGACATCGGGACGCCCCGCAGCTGGGCGTAGGAACCCTGGTACGCCGACTCCGACATCGACGGCGTGAACCAGAGGGTCAGGAAGGTCCCGGTGAGCAGCAGCACCACGAAGGACCACAGCGCGATCTCGCCGAGCATGAAGGACCAGTGGTCGGGAAAGACCTTGCGGGCGAAGACCTTGGTCAGTGTCCCGAGCCGCAGCCGGTCGTCCGCCCATCCCGCCACGGCACCGGCCTTGTTCGGCTTCTTGGCCGTCGCTGGCGTGCCACGGTTGGTGTCGGCGATCTTGCTGGTGTCCAGGGACATTTTCAGCCTCGCTCCCAGAAACTCGGCCCGACGGGTTGGGTGAAGTCACGCCTCGCTGCCAAGTATCCCTCCTCGTCGACGGTCAGCTCGAGCTGCGGGAGCGCGCGGGCTGCGGGTCCGAACAGGACGCGGCCGCCGTCCGCCAGGTCGAACGTCGACTGGTGACACGGGCAGAGCAGGTGGTGGGTGGTGCGCTCGTTCAGGGAGATCGGGCACCCCACGTGCGTGCAGATCTTCGAGTAGCAGACGATCCCGTCGACCGACCAGTTGAGCGTCTGGGTCGAGACGATCTCGCTGGGCAGCATCCGGTGCAGGATCACGGCGGCCTTCGACGTGGCGACCAGCAGGTCGGTGCCCTCGACCAGTGGCTGCTGGGTCGTGTCGTCGACTGCGAAGATCACCTCTGGCTCGGCGTTCACCAGGTCGCCGATCTCGAGGTCGTCGGCCTTGATCGGCGTACCGACGACGTCGCGCACGACGCGCTGCAGGCTGCGGTTCTGCGTCTGCCACCACGCCTGCATCTCCGGGGTCCAGGTCTCGAGGTCCCAGATCGTGTGGTCGAGCTTGTCGCCCGGCAGCGGACCGAGGTCGCGCAGCATCACGATCGGCAGCAGCCCGAGGACGCCACCTGCGGCCAGCAGCGAGTTCCGGATCAGCGGACGACGCCCGAGCCCCGACTCCTCCAGGCCGGTCTGCAGGATCGCCACCGCTGCCTCGCGGTCCTCGGGGGAGGACGACGCGGGATGTCGCATCTCCACGATCTCGTGGTCGCCCATGAGCTTGCGAGCCCACTGGATCATCCCGGCGCCCATGGCCAGCAGAGACAGAGCCAGGCACAGACCCAGCGCCACGTTGCTGGCGCCGAGGTTGCCGATCGTGTCGGGGTTGTCCCCGACCTGGAAGACGACGTAGCTGACCACGAACAGCACGGCGCCGACGACGGCCAGCCCGAACAGGGCGGCGACCTGCCGCTCGGCCCGTCGCTCCGCCTTGGGGTCCACATCCGTCGGGCGCCACTGGTGTGGCTCGAGACCGGGGTCGGAGATCGGCTCCTCATCGGTCGCGACCGGCAGGTGCCCGTCGTGGGTGGTCTCCGGCACGTTGTCGCTCACAGCTCCGCCTTCTGCTTGGACGACCGGGCGGTGTGCGCCGCGATCCAGATGGCGACGCCCACCAGTGAGCCGATGCCGACGATCCAGGCGAACATGCCCTCACTCACCGGGCCGATGCCGCCCATGCCGAAACCGCCGTATTGAGGGCTGTCCTGGAGCGACTGGAGGTAGGCGATGATGTCCTGCTTCTCGTCGACCGACAGGTTGCCGTTCGAGAAGTTGTCCATGGCCTGCGGGCCGGTGAGCATCGCCTCGAAGATGTACTTCGGGTCGACCCCGCGGATCTTCGGTGCGTAGCCGCCCTGGGGCATCGCGCCGCCCGCGCCCTCGAAGTTGTGGCAGGCGCTGCAGTTGGTCCGGAAGATCTCGCCGCCCCGGACGATGGCCTCCTGCCGCTGCTGGTCGGACATGTTGTCGATGGAGTAGTCGGACTGGCGGGGGATGGCCGGTCCCGGGCCGAGCGAGGCGACGTACGCCGCGAGCGCGGCGATCTCCTCGGGCGTGTAGTTGACTTCCTTCTGCGCGATCTGGGGACCCGGCTGAGTGGCCGGCATGCGGCCGGTACCCACCTGGAAGTCGACCGCAGCCGCTCCGACGCCCGCCAGCGGAGGCCCGAGCTGGTTGCCGTCGAGGGTCTTGACGCCCTGACCGTTGACGCCGTGGCAGAACGAGCATCCGACCAGGAACAGCTGGTGGCCCTTCTCGACCTGGGCCGCCGAGGTGTCCTCCTGGGCAGAGGCGGGGGAGAATGCGGCGTACAGACCACCGGTCAGGAGCAGCCCCAACAGGACCACGAGCAACCCGGCGACAGGGCCGCGACGATGCCGGGACAGGCGGCCGAGGAGACGGTTCAGGAAGCGCACGGACGGTTCCTTGCGGTGGTGGGGGTCATTGGATGAGGTAGATCGTCGCGAAGAGCCCGATCCAGACCACGTCGACGAAGTGCCAGTAGTACGACACCACGATCGCGGTGACGGCCTGCTCGTGCGTGAAGCGCCTGGCCATGAAGGTCCGGCCGAGGACATAGAGGAAGGCCACCAGGCCACCGGTCACGTGAAGCGCGTGGAAGCCGGTGGTGAGGTAGAACATCGAGCCGTAGCCGGAGGCCGGGATCGTGACGCCTTCGTGGATCAGCGAGGTGTACTCGGTCGCCTGACCCGCCACGAAGACGGCCCCCATGACGTAGGTCAGGACGAACCACTCCCGCAGGCCCCACCCCTTGACCTGGAAGACCGAACCGGTGCGGCCGACCTGGCCACGCTCGGCCGCGAAGACCCCCAGCTGGCAGGTCAGCGAGGAGAGCACCAGGATCGTGGTGTTCACCGCGGCGAACGGCACGTCGAGCTTCTCGGTGCTCTGCGCCCACAGCGCCGGGCTGACCGCACGGATCGTGAAGTAGGACGCGAACAGCGCGGCGAAGAACATCAGCTCGCTCGACAGCCAGATGATGGTCCCGACGCTCACCATGCTCGGGCGGTCGTGGTGTCCGTGGAGCCGGGAGGCCGGGACGGTCGTCGAAGCTGTCGCCACGGGCGCCATTATGTCCCGAGCCCTCCCGCACGGGCACCCCGACCCCCTGGGGCGGACGAGTTGTTCGCGAGCTTCGCGCCCCGCCTATTCTCGCAAGCGTGGCCGGACCCGTGATGCACGGCGCCGGAGGCGCCGGGGAGGCGCTTCCCCGGTTCACCCTGGGCACCGTCTTCACGCAGTGGGAGCCGTTGTCCTGGGCGAGCCTGGCGATCCTGCTGACCGTCGCCGTCTACCTCTGGGGCGTCCTGCGGATGCGCCGACGGGGTGACGGTTGGCCGGCTGGCCGGACGGCGGCGTTCCTGTGCGGGATGCTGGGCGCGGCGCTGGCCACGGTCTCGGGGCTCGGGACGTACGACGACACGCTGCTCAGCGTGCACATGGTCCAGCACATGATCCTGTCGATGCTGGTCCCCCTGGCGATGGCTCTGGGTGCTCCCGTCACCCTGGCGCTCCGCACCCTGCCCCGCCGCCCGCGCCGCTGGCTGCTCGCCGTTCTCCACTCCCGGGTGGCGAAGGTGCTGTCGTTCCCCCCGCTGACGCTGACCCTGTTCATCGTCACGCCGTGGGCGCTGTACTTCAGCAGCTGGTATCCCGCCACGCTGCACCACGACTACCTCCACGAGATGACCCATCTCCACATGGTGCTCGTGGGCTGCCTGTTCTTCTGGCCGCTCGTGGGCGTCGACCCGCTCCCCGGGCGCATCGGCTACCCGTTCCGGATCCTCCTCGTGGTGCTGACACTGCCCTTCCATGCCTTCATGGGCGTGACCATCATGGCCCAGGACACGCTGATCGGCGGCACCTGGTACCGGCACCTCCACGACGGGCCGATGGGCGCCTGGCTCCCGAGCCCTCTCTCCGACCAGCACCTCGCGGGTGGCATCCTGTGGAGCGCCGGCGACCTCGTCGGGTTGGTCTTCTTCACCGTCCTCTTCGTCCAGTGGGTGCGCTCGTCGATGGCCGAGGCCAGGCGTGAGGACCGGCGTCTGGACCTGCTCGAGGCGCGCCAGGCCCGGGCCGCCCGGGCCTCCGACGGACGGTAGCCTTCTGCCCGTGAGCGACTCACACGGCGCCGCGGCGCCTGAGAAGCGGCTGCGCGTCCTCGTCTACAGCGACGACGTGGACGTCCGCCAGCAGGTGATCCTCGCCCTCGGTCGCCGGCCGCACCCCGATCTTCCCGAGCTGCAGTACGTCGAAGTCGCGACCGAGCCGGTCGTCCTGCAGAACATGGACGCGGGTGGGATCGACCTCGCGATCCTCGACGGCGAGGCGGTCCCAGCGGGAGGGATGGGCATCGCCAAGCAGCTCAAGGACGAGATCTACCGCTGTCCACCCGTCCTGGTGCTGATCGGGCGGCCCCAGGACGCCTGGCTGGCGACCTGGTCGCGCGCCGAGGCGGCCGTGCCGCACCCGATCGACCCGGTCCGCCTGGCCGAGGCCGTCACCGAGCTCCTGCGCCCGCGCGTCCCCGCCGCCACGTCGACCGCCCCCACCACCTGAGCATCGTGGAGGCCGCGGCGTACTCCTGGGGCGACGTGCTGGGCACTCTCGTCCAGCACCACGACCTCAGCGGCGACGAGACCGCCTGGGCGATGGGCGAGATCCTCGCCGGCGCCGCGACACCGGCCCAGATCGCCGGGCTCGCTGTGGCGCTGCGCAGCAAGGGCGAGACGGTCGAGGAGATCACCGGGCTGCTGGACGCGATGTTCGAGGTGGTGACCCCGATCACGATCCCCGGGCGCGCGCTCGACGTCGTCGGCAGCGGGGGAGATCGCTCGATGAGCGTGAACATCTCCACCATGGCGGCGATCGTCGCCGCCGGTGCCGGCGCGCGGGTGGTCAAGCACGGCAACCGGTCCGCCTCGAGCAAGGCCGGTTCCGCCGACGTGCTGGAGGCCCTCGGCATCCGGCTCGACCTTCCGCCCGACCGGGTGGCGCGCCTGGCCGAGCAGGTGGGCATCACGTTCTGCTTCGCGGCGGCGTTCCATCCCGCGCTGCGGCACGCGGCGGTCCCTCGGCGAGAGCTGGGGCTCGGGACCTTCTTCAACTTCCTCGGGCCGCTGGCCAACCCGGTGCAGCCGGCTGCGCAGGCGGTCGGCTGTGCTGACGCGCGGATGGCGCCGATCATGGCCGGCGTCCTCGCTCGGCGAGGGGTCGACGCCTGGGTGTTCCGCGGCGACGACGGGCTCGACGAGCTGACCACGACGACGACGTCCCAGGTCTGGCACGTCCACGACGGGATCGTCACCGAGTCGCAGCTCGACCCGTCGGTGGTCGGTGTCCCGGCGGCGCGACCGGAGGACCTGCGGGGTGGCGACGCCCAGCACAACGCCGACGTCGTACGCCGCGTGCTGGAGGGCGAGCAGGGGCCGATACGCGACGCCGTGCTCCTCAACGCCGCCGCGGCCCTGGCGGTGTACGACGCTCCCGGCGCGTCGGTCGACGAGGCGTTGCCAGCGGCCCAGGCGCGCGCGGCCGACGCGGTCGACTCCGGCGCCGCCGCCGCCCTGCTCACCCGATGGGTCGAGGCGTCAGCCGGCTGAGTCTGCGGGGAGCGAGTCGATCCGGGCGACGGGCGGTGCGGTCGTGTGCCAGCCGGGTGGTGCCGCGAGCAGCTCCAGCGACGGGGAGCGCTCGACGACGCGCCAGCCGGCCTCACCCGACAGCCGGACCGCCAGCAGCGACGACGGTCGCAGCACGGCGACGCGAGCCCCGGTCACCCGCAGGTCGTGCAGCCACCCGTCCTCGACGAGCAACAGGCCGTTGTTGCGGGTCAGCTCGGTGGTGGTGAAGGTGTCGCCGTACCCGTGCATCATCAGGTCGAGCGACGGGTAGCGCCACATCAGGTAGCCGCCCAGGCCCCAGTCGTCCAGCACCTTGGTGCCGGCTGGGAGCCCGCCGAGCTCACGGTCGCTCCACGACGGGAGCGCGAGCGGCTGCTCGGACGTCCGAGGGACGGCGACGGCGAGCGCGACCAGCGTCAGCGCGGCGGCCCCCAGCACCGCCCAGCGTTCGCGCGGGCTCACCGGCGTGCGCCGTCCGACCATGGCCTGCAGCGGCCCCGCGGCGAGCGGCGCCAGCATCGCCGCCCCCACGGGAACGGTCCGCACCGAGTACGCCGCGAACACCCCGGCCAGCGCGATCAGGAGGGTCTCGGTCCAGGAGTTCTCGCCACGGCGCCACAGGCCGACGACTGTGGCCGCCAGCAGCAGCGCGAACGCCCCCGACTGCCACGAGACCCAGTCGGGCGGAAGCCACTCCGCGAAGAACGACGTCCGGTCGCCCACCGCGACCACTGCGCCGTAGAGCGACGGTCCGACCGGTGTCGCCGCGGCGGCCACGGCGCACGCGAGCGTGAGGCCCAGGGCGCGGACCACCACGCGCCCGGGCGCCCGGTCCAGGGCCAGCCCTACCGTGGCCACGACCCCCACGACGAGGGCGACCGGCCACATGCCGTGAAGCATTCCCCAGACCCAGACCACCAGCACCAGCCACGGGCGCGTCCGGTGGTCGTCGGCCGTGCGGACCCAGGCCGCGACCACCACGGCGGTCAGCAGGTAGCTGACGACCTGCGGCCGCATCGACAGACCGCCCTGCATCGCGTAGAGAGCGACGGCCGTCACCGGCATCGCCAGCAGGGGGTCCGCACGGTCGCGGGCGGCGGCGTAGACGCCGAGGAAGAGCAGCACCTGCAGGAGCCCCGAGAGCCAGGCGACCCCGGCCAGCCCCAGCCAGTCCTCCGTCCTGGCCATCACCACCTCCGACAGCCACTGCGTCGGCACCCAGTCGGCGGTGGCGAACGTGCTGACGCTCCCGGGGCTGCGCACCGACCACCCGTGGAGGAACTCGTGGCCGAAGCGCAGGTGGAAGTAGGTGTCGGTGTTCGTCAGCGGACGTGCGGTGTTCACCAGCAGCGAGACGAGGATCCCGGCAAGGACAAGCCAGGGGAGCGCGGTGCGGGCGCGCGCCAGGACGTGGGCGTGCGCGCGCATGGGAGGAGCGTAAGGTCCGCGCCCTCAGACCGCGGTCACGAAGTCGATCAGCTCCTCGACGCGCCCGAGCAGCGCGGGCTCGCAGTCGGCGTACGACGTGACGCGGCCGAGGATCTCCCGCCAGGCGCGGGCGACGTCGGCCGGGCCCTGGTACGGCCAGCCGAGCGCTGCGCAGACGCCGTGCTTCCAGTCGACGTCGCGAGGGACGTCCGGCCAGGCCTCCAGGCCGAGACGCTCGGGCCGTACCGCCGCCCAGATGTCCACGAACGGATGACCGACGACGAGCACGTGCGGGCCGACGGGGGAGCGGCGGACCTGCTCCGCGATCCGGCTCTCCTTCGACCCCGGTACCAGGTGGTCGACCAGCACCCCGACCCGACGGCTCGGCCCCGGGCCGAAGGCGCCCAGGACCTCGGCCAGCTCGTCGACGCCGCCGAGATGCTCGACGACGACGCCCTCGACCCGCAGATCGTCACCCCACACCTTCTCGACCAGCTCGGCGTCGTGCATACCCTCGACGAAGATCCGGCTCTCCCGGGCCACCCTCGCCCGAGCGCCGGGCACGGCCACCGACCCGGACGCCGTTCGAGCCGGCGCCGGGGGTGCGGGCCGGGTGACCGGGGCCGTGAGCACGACCGGCCGTCCCTCGAGCAGGAACCCGGGACCGAGCGGGAAGGCGCGACGACGGCCGCGCCGGTCCTCCAGGACGAGGGTGCCGAGGTCGCGGTCCACGACGACGATCTCGCCGCAGAAGTCCGTCATGACCTCTTCGACGACCAGGCCCCGGGTGGCTTCGGTCGGAGTCGCCCGTGCACGTGCGGGGACGTGTCGGTCGGAGGCGAGGACGTCTGGTCCGTAGCGGTCCTGAGTCACCGGCCCACGCTAGGTGGACCGACCGCGAGGTCCCCTGAGGCGCGCCGCTCTCAGGTGTGTGACTCGGTGTCGGAGGACGCCGCATCCGAGGACTCGTCCGGGGCGTCGTCGCCGCCCCTGTCGGCTTCCTCCGAGCTTCCGCCAGAGCCGCCCGCGGTGTCCTTGAGGACGTCCTCGGGCACGTCATCGTCCGCCGGCTGCGCGAGCGGGTTGTCCTCCCCGGGCTGCAGGTCCTCGGGCAGCTGGTCGTCCGGCACCGACACGGGACCTTCCTGCTCGTCCTCCGGCGACGTCTCGCTCACGTCGACCGTTCTATGCGGCGCGTCGGTCCGCCGCACCACCCGGAGGGGTGTGGCAGGCGGTCACGCCAGAGGCAGGGACCGCCCAGCGGGCGGTAGGTGGGCATAGCCCCGCAGGACGGCGTTCGAGAGCACCTCTCGTGGGAACGGCCACGTGCCTTTGGCGAGGGCGCGCTCGGCCGGCACGCCCGCACCGGCCAGGTCGCGGATCGTCTGGGCCGTGATCGCGATGTCCTGTCGCTGCTGCTCGACGAAGTTGCGGTCCACCACCGCGCCGTGCCCCGGGACGACCACGGTGTCGCTGCGTACCAGGTTGATCACGACGTCGAGCGTGCCCGGCCAGTCGAGCGGGTGGCAGTCCACGCCGTACGCCGGTGGGGCGCTCTCCTCGACCAGGTCGCCGGCGAGCACGACGTCCGCATCCGGGACACGGATCACCGCATCGCCGGCGGTGTGGCCGCGCCCCGGGTGGACCAGCTCGACCTGGCGGTCGCCGAGATCCAGCACGAACACCGAGGAGAAGGTGTGGTCGGCCACGACGATCTCGGTCTCCAGCACCTCGTCGCGATGGGGGTCGGCCCACTCCTCGGCGAAACGCTCCTTGACCTGCTCGCCGGCATCGACGGTCCGCTCCGCGGCCACGTCGTGCGCGTGGATCGGCACGTTCCCGTACGCCGCTCGGAAGGCGCCGTTGCCGAAGGTGTGGTCGAAGTGCTCGTGCGTGTTGACGATCGCGGTCACGTCCCCGATGCCGAGCTTCCGCACCTCCTCGACGATCGCCCGGGCCGCCCGCTCCGATCCCTGGGTGTCGACGACGACCAACCCGTCCGTGCCGCGCACGAGGCACACGTTCAGGTCGTACCACTCCTGCCGGGCCACCCAGACCCGGTCTGCCACCTCGCGAAATCCGGTCACGGGCCGAGCCTAGGATCTCGGGGACGCTCGAGCGCTGGAGTAGTGTTGGCACTCAGGGCTGGCGAGTGCCAGCCAGTCCGAGAGCCGGTCAGGTCTGGAGGTGGCGATGCAGGACGAACGCCGCCTCGCCGTGCTCCGCGCGATCGTCGAGGACTACGTCGCCACCCAGGAGCCGGTGGGTTCCAAGGCGCTGGTCGAGCGGCACGGCCTCGGAGTCTCGCCCGCGACCGTACGCAACGACATGGCCGCCCTGGAGGAGGCGGGGCTGATCACCCAGCCCCACACCAGCGCCGGGCGGATCCCGACGGACAAGGGGTATCGCCTCTTCGTCGACCGGCTCACCACGATCAAGCCGATGAGCACGGCCGAGAGGCGAGCCATCGCCACGATCCTCGACGGCGCGGTCGATCTCGACGACGTCGTCCAGCGCTCGGTCCGTCTGCTCGCCCAGCTGACCCATCAGGTCGCCCTCGTGCAGTACCCGACGCTGTCACGGTCGACGGTCCG
This sequence comes from Actinomycetota bacterium, assembly GCA_046735295.1. GTDB lineage: Bacteria > Actinomycetota > Actinomycetes > Propionibacteriales > Nocardioidaceae > Nocardioides. Next base: position 96,913 of record JBKPTA010000055.1, read on the forward strand.
CCACGTCGAGCTCGTGGCCCTCACGCCTACCCGGGTGCTGGTCGTGCTGGTGCTCAGCTCGGGGCGCGTCGAGCAGCGGCTGGTCGAGCTCGCGGTGCCGGTGGACGACGACGACGTCGCGGCGCTCCGCGGCCGCATCGCGGCGGCGGTCGGCGGGCGGATCATCGCCGAAGCATCCGCCGAGCTCGCGACGCTCGCCCCGGCCCGGGGCGACGGAGGAGTGCAGGAGCTCGTCGCGGAGGCGCTGGTCGAGGCGATGTCCGACCACCGGTCCTCCGAGCGGGTCGCCGTCGGCGGTGCGGCGAACCTGGCCAGGTTCGGCGACAGCTTCGAGCTGTCGGTCCGTCCACTGCTCGAGGCGCTCGAGGAGCACGTCGTCCTGCTCAAGCTGCTCGGCGAGGCCCAGACCGGCGGCACCGTCACGGTTCGGATCGGCCACGAGGGTCCCTACCAGGAGTTCGCGAGCACCAGCGTCGTCTCGACCGGCTACGGCCCGGGCGACGAGGCCGCCGGCAAGCTGGGCGTGGTCGGCCCCACCCGCATGGACTACCCGGGGACGATGGCAGCGGTTCGCGCGGTCGCCCGCTACGTCTCCCGCATCCTCGACGAGGCCTAGGAGCTTCCGCCCGATGACCCCCGATCCCGATCTGTACGGCCTGCTCGGCGTCCCTCGTGACGCCGACACGGAGACGATCAAGAAGGCCTACCGGCGGCTGGCCCGCCAGCTGCATCCCGACGTCAATCCGGACCTCGAGACGCAGGAGCGGTTCAAGGAGGTCTCTCGCGCCTACGAGGTGCTGAGCGACCCGCAGAAGCGAGCGGCGTACGACCGCGGTGGTGACGTGTTCGGCAGCGCCGGCGGCTTCGGCGCGGGCTTCTCGTTCACCGACATCATGGACGCCTTCTTCGGCGGCCAGCCGGGGGCCCAGGGGCGTGGCCCGCGCCCTCGCGTCCACCGTGGCCAGGACGCCCTGATCCGGATGGAGGTCTCCCTGGCGGAGGCGGCGTTCGGTGTCGCGCGTGAGCTCAAGGTCGACACGGCCGTGGTCTGCACGACCTGTCAGGGCGAGGGAACGTCGCCCGGCACTCACCCCGTGCCGTGCGAGACGTGCCGCGGCACCGGCGAGGTGGCCCACGTCCAGCGGTCGTTCCTCGGCGAGATCCGGACGCTCCGTCCGTGCTCGGCGTGCCGCGGCTACGGCACCCTCATCCCCGACCCGTGCCGTGAGTGCTCGGGCGACGGACGGGTGCGCGCCCGCCGCTCGATCATGGTCAAGATCCCGGCCGGGGTCGACACCGGGACCCGGGTCCAGCTGGCCGGGCAGGGTGAGGTCGGAGCCGGCGGTGGACCGCCCGGAGACCTCTACGTCGAGGTGCAGGTCGCCCCGCACGACGTGTTCACCCGCGAGGGCACGACCCTGCACTGCACGGTGGCTGTCCCGATGACGGCGGCAGCGCTCGGCACGACCCTGACCCTGCCCACCCTCGAGGCCGACGTGGCGTCCGGCGCCGACAGCGGCGTGGAGGCGTCGTTCGAGCTCGATCTCAAGGCGGGCACCCAGTCCGGCAGCCAGCACACGTTCCGCGGCCGGGGTGTCCCGGGACTCCGCGGCGGCCGAGGCGACCTCGTCGTCACGGTGGAGGTCGAGACACCGACCCGGCTCGACCCGCGACAGGAGGAGCTGCTCCGGGAGCTCGCCGCGATCCGTGGGGAGGAGAAGCCCGACGGCAGGCTCGGCCCGGGCCGGCCCACGACGGTGTTCGGGCGCATCCGCGACGCGTTCAACCACTGACCGCGGAGCTCTGGATGTCGCTTCCGTTCCACTGGGTCGAGTCGCTGGCCGGGGTACGGCCGGGTGACGAGGTCACGCTCGACGGGGACGAGGCGCACCACGCGGTGGCCGTCCGCCGGCTTCGCGTGGGGGAGCGCGTGATGCTGACCGACGGACGTGGGGCGACGGTGCTCGGATCGATCGTCGCCACCGGTAGGCGTCGGCTGACCGTGGCCGCCGAGGACGTGACGGCCGTGCCGGAGCCGGCCCCGCACATGACGGTCGTCCAGGCGGTCCCGAAGGGTGACCGCGGCGAGCGGGCCGTGGAGGTGCTGACCGAGATCGGCGTGGGCACGATCGTGCCGTGGGCTGCCTCCCGGTCGGTCGCTGTGTGGGGCGGCGAGCGAGGCGAGAGGGCGCTGGCCCGCTGGCGTGCCACGGCGCGCGAGGCGGCGAAGCAGGCACGACGAGCGTGGTTCCCGGAGATCGCCGAGCTCGTGTCCACCTCCGGCGTCGTGTCGCTGGTGGAAGCGTCCGCCGTCTCGGTGGTGCTGCACGAGCATGCCGTCCTGTCCCTCGCTGACGTCGCGGTCCCGGACGACGCGACCGTCGTGGTCGTCGTCGGCCCCGAGGGCGGACTGACCGACGAGGAGGTCTCCCTCCTGCGCGGGGCCGGCGGGTCCGTCGTACACCTCGGCACCGAGGTGCTGCGGACATCGACCGCCGGGGTCGCCGCGGTGGCCGCGTTGCTGGCCGCGACGCGGAGGTGGCGCTGACCCGCGACTACTCCACGGTGATGAGCCGCGTGTCCCGCTCCGGGTTGCCACGGCCCGAGGCGTCGTCGTTCTCCGCCACCAGGGTGTAGGTCCCGGGCGTCACCTGCGACAGGTCGAGGGTGATCGCCCACGGGAACAGCTTGTCCTCGGCGGTACCGCCGATCGTCGCGTCGGTGAGGTAGTGCTTCCCGCCCTGCTCCAGGTAGACGGCGACCGTGCCCTCGAAGCCGTTGTTGACCCCCGTGACCCGCAGGTTCCCGGACACGACGTCCCCCTGGCCGGGGTCGGAGATGCTGACGTGCGAGCACGTCTCGAGCACCGATCCGGCCGCGACGGCATGGGAGATGTCGACACCCCACAGCGACGAGTGCGCGCTCGACGTCGAGAAGTGGACCGCAACGCGCTTCCCGATCGCGGCCTGCGCCGTGTACACGAGCTGCTGCACGGCCGCCCGGGCCTCGGCAGACGTCACGTCGGAGGGTCGTCGGGCCAGATCGCTTCCCTGGAGAGCGACCCGCAGCGTGTCCCCGGTCGTGTCGTAGGTGGCATAGGCCAGTGAGACACCGTGGCGCTGCCACGGCGAACGGTAGTCGGGATCCAGGGGCTCCGCGGTGACGGCGTCCCGCACCGCCTCGGTCAGGACGTCGCGGTCACTGCCCGGCACGTTCACCGGGTAGTCGGGACCTCGATGGAACTCCCGGAAGAGGACCGGCTTGTCCCGGGGGTCGGTGCCCACGTAGTAGACGGCGTACGCCTGGGTGCCTCCCGTCGACGACGGGGAGGGCGTGGGGACGGCTGTGCCGGTCGCGATCACCGACGGCATGGGCGAGCCACCGTGCGACGAGAATCCCGGGTTCGAGGAGCGGTCACCCGCCACGGCGCTGAGGAAGGCGACGACGCCGATCACGGCGGCCACGATGGCCGCAGCCGCGTACCACGGCCGCGTGTGGAGGAGCGGCAGCACGCCCGGACGGTGCCGCAGCGAGGCGCGCAGCTGCTCCAGGCGGTCCTCGGGCTCGACGTGGGAGACCGCCTCGGTGAGCAGCTGGCGCAGCCGGTCGTCGTCGTTCATCGGGTCTCCTCGAGGACCTCGCCCAGCTGGGCGCGGAGCGCCGCGGCACCACGCGAGGCATGGCTCTTGACCGCGCCACGGCTGATCCCGAGCGTGTCGGCGATCTCGGCCTCGGACAGGTCGAGGTAGTAGCGGAGGGCGATCACCTCGCGCTGCCGCCGGGGCAGGTCGCGCAGTGCCGCGAGCACGGTCGCTCGTCGAGCCTGGTCGTACGCCGTCCGGTCCGCCCCGAGGGCAGGCTCCAGGGGCGGCTCGCGGTCGGCGTGCCGACGGACGACCGCGAGGTGTCGCAGGTGGGATCGCGAACGGTTGACGACGCTCTGCCGCAGGTACGCCAGTGCCTTGTCGGGATCGCGGAGGCGTCCCCACCGGTCGTGCACGGCGAGGAAGGACTCCTGCACGATCTCCTCGGCGGCGCCGACGTCGTGCACGAGAAGGACGGCGAGGCGGACCAGCTGGCGCCAGTGGGCGGCATACAGCCGCTCGAGCGCCTCGTCGGCGCTCCAGCCGGACACCTGGCTCTGCGGAGCCATCACCCGCACGTCCGCATGTCCGATCACGCTAGTAGCACGCGAGCTGCCTGCCTGCGGTTTACCGCGAGTCGTCATCGCGCCGTGACACGATGACCGGGTGACCGACTGCCTCTTCTGCTCCATCATCGCCGGCGAGATCCCTGCCGAGGTGGTCGCCGAGACGGAGACGGCTCTGGCGTTCCGTGACGTGGACCCGCAGGCACCACTGCACGTGCTGGTGGTTCCACGCACGCACGTCCCGGACGCCGGCGAGCTCGCCGATCGCGAGCCCCAGACCGTCGCGGAGCTGGTACGGCTGGCCCGGCAGGTGTCCCGCGACGCCGGACACGACAGTTATCGGCTGGTGTTCAACACCGGCGCCGAGGCGGGACAGTCGGTGTCGCATGCCCACCTCCACGTCCTGGCCGGGAGGGCCCAGGCGTGGCCTCCCGGTTGAGCAGGCCGGGCGTCGCGGCGCTGGTGGCGGGGCTGGTGGCGGGGCTGGCGGCCACCCTCGCGGTGGGGCTCGGGTTCGTCGCGAGCGGCAAAGGAGCCTCGTCGGCCGACGGTCCGGACGGGAGGACGTCCACGTCGTCCGACGGGCGACAAGGCCACCCGGTGGCGCGGGTCAGGCCCAGGCCGTTGCGGCCGGGTGAGAGCCGGATGGCCCTGCGGCTGCCCATGGCGTATCAGCCCGAGTCCCCGAACGGTGTCGGGACGGACGACTACCGGTGCTTCCTCCTCGACCCACACCTCACCCAGGACCGCTTCCTCACCGGCACCTTCGTGAAGCCGCACAACGCGGCCGTCGTCCACCACGTGATCCTGTTCCGGGTCGACCCCGACCAGGTGACGGCGGCGGAGCAGCTCGACGCGCAGGACCCCGGCGAGGGCTGGACCTGCTTCGGTGACAGCGGGCTCCCGAACGGCAACGAGCTGGACGACGCTCCCTGGCTCGGCGCCTGGGCACCGGGTAGTCGCGAGTCGGTCGACGCCCGGGGGTACGGCGTACCGCTCCCGGCCGGGAGCCGCATCGTCATGCAGGTGCACTACAACCTCCTGGCCGGAGACGGGCCCGACCGCTCGGCGGCGCTGCTCCGGCTCGCCCGACCGTCTGCGCACCTGACATCCCTCGAGACCATGCTGCTGCCGGCGCCCGTCGAGCTGCCCTGCCGTCCCGGTCACACCGACAACCCGTTGTGCGACCGCACCGCGTCGATCGCCGACGTGACGCGACGGTTCGGCGCGGTGGGTCAGACGGACAACTGGCTGAACATCCTGTGCGGCGAGCAGCGTGACACCGAGGTCACCACGTGCACCCGCACGGTCCGCGAGCCGACCACCATCCGGGCAGTGGCGGGTCATATGCATCTGCTCGGACGCGCCATCAAGATCCAGGTCGATCCAGGCACTCCGCGTGCACGGACCATCCTCAACATCCCCGTCTGGGACTTCGACGACCAGGCGGCCCGCGCGATCAAGCCCGTCGCGCTCCGGCCGGGCGAGACCGTAAGGGTCACCTGTCGGCACGTGCAGTGGCTGCGTGACCGGCTCCCGGCCTTCCACGGCCAGCCCGACCGGTACGTCGTGTGGGGCCAAGGCACGACCGACGAGATGTGTCTCGGCATCCTCGCCGTCACCCACCCCTGAGCACGGCTCTCGCGCAAAGCGTTGGGTCGGCGGGGGCGCCCGCCCGTACCATGGGGCTCCTGATGACAGAGAGCCAACAGAGCGATCCACCGGAGGGCACCCGACACACCGTCGTGGTGCCCGGCAGCATCGACATGGTCCGCCTGCTCGGGCCCGGCGACGACCACCTCACCCTCATCGAGCGCTCCTTCGACCTGCGGCTGCACGTCCGTGGAAACCGCATCACGCTCCAGGGCGAGCAGGGTGAGGTCGCGCTGGCCGAGCGGCTCCTCGACGAGCTGGTCACCCTCATTCGCTCCGGACAGGGGATCAGCACCGAGACCGTCGAGCGGGTCCTCTCGATGCTGCGTGCCGAGACCTCCGAGCGGCCGGCAGACGTGCTGTCGCTGAACATCCTCAGCAACCGTGGCCGGTCCATCCGACCGAAGACCCTGAACCAGAAGCGCTACGTCGACTCCATCGACAAGCACACGGTCACCTTCGGCATCGGCCCCGCCGGCACCGGCAAGACCTACCTGGCGATGGCCAAGGCCGTCCAGTCGCTGCAGGCCAAGCAGGTGAACCGGATCATCCTCACCCGCCCGGCCGTCGAGGCGGGGGAGCGGCTCGGGTTCCTGCCCGGTACCTTGAGCGAGAAGATCGACCCCTACCTGCGGCCGCTCTACGACGCCCTTCATGACATGGTCGACCCCGACTCGATCCCCAAGCTGCTCGCGGCGGGCACGATCGAGGTGGCGCCGCTGGCGTTCATGCGTGGTCGCTCGCTCAACGACTCGTTCATCATCCTCGACGAGGCTCAGAACACCTCGCCGGAGCAGATGAAGATGTTCCTGACCCGGCTCGGCTTCGGCTCGAAGATCGTGGTCACCGGCGACGTCACGCAGGTCGATCTGCCCAGTGGCGTGAAGTCCGGGCTGCGCGTCGTGGAGAACATCCTCCACGAGCTCGACGACGTCTCGTTCCAGCGGCTGACCGCCCACGACGTCGTCCGCCACAAGCTCGTCGGGCAGATCGTGGCGGCCTACGACGAGTACGACGCCCAGCCACGCGTCACGGGCCGCCCCGTCGTCGACGACGTCCGGTGAACGGCTGACGATGAGCATCGAGGTGCTCAACGAGTCGGGGCACGAGCTCGACGTCCACCGGCTGGCCTCCCTCAGTCGGTTCGTGATGGACCGGATGCGCGTGCATCCGCTCGCCGAGCTGTGCATCAAGGCGGTCGACGAACCGACCATCGCCACCCTCAACGAGCAGTGGATGGAGAAGGAAGGCCCGACCGACGTGCTCGCCTTCCCGATGGACGAGCTGCGGCCGGGCCTGGTCAACGAGGAGCCGGAGGAGGGCGTGCTGGGCGATCTCGTGCTGTGCCCCGCCATTGCGGCGAAGCAGGGTGTGACGGCCGGCCACGGCACTGAGGCCGAGCTCGAGCTGCTGACCGTGCACGGGATCCTGCACCTGCTCGGCTACGACCACGCAGAGCCGGAGCAGCATCGGGAGATGTTCGGGCTGCAGAACGATCTGCTCGCCGCGTGGCGCTCCGAGAAGTGATCCGACCGTGAGTGACCCGACCGGCAGTCCCACCGGTCTCCTCATCGCCGCGGCCCTCGTCGTCCTCGCGGGCGTCTTCTCGGCCGCTGACGCCGCTCTCACGTCGTACTCCCGCGCCCGAGCGGAGGAGCTGATCGGCGAGGGCCGCGCAGGCGCCGGGCGGCTGGTGGCATTGCTCGACGACCGGGCGCGCTACGTCAACACCGCGATCCTGCTGCGCCTGCTGTGCGAGACGGGCGCGGCGGTACTCCTCACGCTCGTCGTCCTGCGGTGGTACGACGGGTCGGTCTGGCCGACGATCCTGACCGCGGCCGGAGTGATGCTCGTGGTCTCGTTCGTCGTGATCGGCGTGGCACCCCGCACGCTGGGCCGACAGCACCCCGACCGGGTCGCGCCGGTCGCCGCCGCCGTCCTGACCGTCGCGACGCGGGTGCTCGGCCCTATTCCCCAGCTCCTGATCCTCGTCGGCAACGCGATCACGCCCGGCCGCGGATTCCGTGCCGGCCCGTTCTCGACGGAGACCGAGCTGCGTGAGCTCGTCGACTACGCCGAGGCGTCTGCGGTGATCGAGTCCGGCGAGCGGGCGATGATCCACTCCGTCTTCGAGTTCGGCGACACCATTGCCCGCGAGGTGATGGTCCCGCGTGGTGACGTCGTGTACATCGAGCGCTACAAGAACCTTCGGCAGACGCTGTCGCTCTTCCTCCGATCGGGCTTCTCGCGGGTCCCCGTGATCGACGAGAACCTCGACGACATCGTCGGCTTCGCCTATCTCAAAGACGTCGTCCGGCGCGACTTCGAGGACCCCGATGTCGAGTTCACCCAGCGGGTCGACGAGGTGATGCGCCCCGCGCTGTACGTGCCGGAGTCGAAGCCGGTCGACGCGCTGCTCTCGGAGATGCAGGCGTCGCGCCAGCACATCGCGGTCGTCGTCGACGAGTACGGAGGCACCGCCGGACTCGTCACCATCGAGGATCTTCTGGAGGAGATCGTGGGCGAGATCACCGATGAGTACGACGCCGAGCAGGTGGAGACCGAGACCCTCGACGACGGGGCGGTGCGCGTCTCGTCGCGCTACCCGATCGACGACCTCGATGAGCTCTTCGGCTTCGACGTCGAGGACGAGGACGTCGACTCCGTGCTGGGGCTCATGGCCAAGCACCTGGGCCGCGTCCCCATCCCCGGATCTCACGTGGAGGCGCATGGACTCCGCTTCTTCGCCGAGGCAGCTACGGGCCGGCGTAACAAGATCGAGAGCGTCCTGGTGAGCCGTCTTCGCGAGGACGACGAGGGCGGCGCGTGACCGAGGAGCCCTTGATCATGAGGGGTGGGAACGTCGTCGCCCGGGGCCCGATCATTCTTCGTCGACGTCCGACAGCTTGATCTGCACCATCAGCTCGTCCGCGATCGTTTCGAGCATGGACCGCAGGTCGTCCACGCTGGTGGCGGGGGGCGCCTCGAGCACGGCGTACGCCTCGAAGAGCGTGCCGCCGGCCATCGGGGCTGCACGCACATCGGTGTTCAGCTCCTCGATGCCGATCCGCTGCGCGGCCAGGGCCGCGGAGATCTCGGCCACGATGCCGGGGTGGTCGGCGCCGATCAGCTCCAGGTGCAGCCGGACCGAAGGCTGCTCGACCGGTTCGTCGGTCCGCTCCAGCACCACATGCAGTCCGATGTCCTCCAGGGCCGTCAGGTCCGCGACGAGTGCCTCGGCGCGTTCCTGCTCTACCTCGAGCAGCAGAACTCCGGCGAACTTGCCAGCGAGCCGCGCCATCTGGCTTCGCTCCCAGCTCGCGCCGTGCGCACTGATGGGGGCGGCCAGAGCCGAGACCAGCCCCGGCCGGTCGTCGCCGACACAGGTGAGGGTGAACGTGGCCATGGCGCAGGGTAGGGGATCATCGCCGGCGCCAGGAGAGCCAGTCGCACTGTGGTCATCGAACCCGGGCGCGAGCGTCGTCGAACGCGGTGATCCGCGCCGGACGCGGGCTGCTCAGCCGGCGTGGTGGCTGACCAGCCCCACCACGTTGCCTTCGCTGTCCTTGATGAAGGCCTGCCACTCGTCGTGACCAGCTGGGCCCAGCGAGTCGTCCTCGTGAGTGAAGATCTGGTGCGGCGCGGTGTCCACCGTGACGCCCTGGACGGTGAGCTCCTCGATGCGAGTCCGTACGTCGTGCACTCCGAGGTACAGCAGGGCGGAGGGAGCCACCCGGTCGAGCAGCAGGCGAGTCCCGCCGAGGCGGAAGAAGACCAGTCCGGGGGGATCGAACGTGGCGATCGGCTTCTCTTCGAGCAGCATCTCGTAGAAGTCCGCCGCTCGCTGGAGGTCCACGGCGTGCTGAGCAACCTGAATGAGTTCCATCGCACCCCATCACGTAGCATCCCTACAGGTAGGTAGGGATGCTATACATGCTCGGTGAGTGAGGGCAATGCCGAAATCCGCGAGGCTGCGAGCCGGCTCAACTTGGCGGCCATTCATCTCCTTCGAGGGATGCGGCCCGTCGACCAGCAGTCCGGATTGACACCTGCGCGCCTGGGCGCACTGTCCGTCCTCGTGTTCACGGGGCCGTCCTCGCTGGGTCGGCTGGCCCGCATCGAGGGGGTGGCGAGCCCGACCATGACGCGCATCGTCGATGGGCTGGCGGAGCTCGGGCTCGCGCGGCGCGAGCCTCACCCTGACAGCGGACGGTCGGTCCGAGTCTCTTCGACGCCGGCGGGGGAGGCGCTCATGCAGGCGGCTCGTGATCGTCGGATCGAAGCGGTCGTCGGCGCGCTCCAGCAGCTCCCGGCCCGCGATCGCGCGCGAGTGCTGGCGGCGGCGCCGCTCCTCGATCGGGTGGCGGAACTGGTGCGTGGGTGAGTCGCACCGCCGACGTAGAACCGGGATGGCCGGTACGTCGTGAAACGTGGCAGGGCGTCGTCACGAGCACCGACAGATGAGTCAACTGCGGTTCGGATCCACTGGGGATTTCCGGTGCAGCCGCGCGGACGGAGCATCCTGGGCGCGTCACCTGGCCGACGCCGAAGGGTGAGACCTGTGGAAACCGGCCGAGCGCTGTCGGCCGTCCCTCCTAGCGTGTGCGTCGTGAAGCGAGACTCGGGCGGGGGCGCGGACGGCACTCGGTGCGGTCAGGCCTCCACGCGCGTGCTCGACCTTGCCGGTTGGTTGGCGCAGCTGGCCGCGTTGGAGCCCTCCGAGCTGGACGAGGCGGCGGCGCTCGACATGGTCACGGCTCTGGAGCGGCTGAAGCGGGCGGCCGCCGCTGCGCAAGCGAGGCTGAGTGTCCGAGTCGAGGAGTTGGCGCGTGAGAGGCAGCGCGCAGAAGGCACCCCAACGAGTCGCCTAGGCGTCGGCGTCGGCGCGCAGGTCGCGCTCGCGCGGCTGGAGAGTCCGCATCGTGGCGGGCGACACCACGGGCTCGCCAAGGCCCTCGTGGTGGAGTTGCCGCAGACACTCGAGGCGATGGCGCGGGGTGACGTGTCCGAGTGGCGGGCCACGTTGGTGGCCCGCGAGACCGCCTGCCTCGACCCGGACACACGCCGTGTGGTCGACGACCGGATCGCCGGCCGACTCCCCAGCTGGGGCGACGCTCAGACTGTCCGCGAGGTGCGAAAGCTTGCCTACATCGCCGAGCCCGGCGCGGCTGTCGCCCGGCACGCCCAGGCGGTCTCGGACCGCCGGGTCACCATTCGTCCGGCTCCCGACACCATGTGCTACCTGACGGCCCTGCTGCCTGCGGCGCAAGGCGTGGCGGCGTACGCCGCACTGGTCCGCGACGCCGACCGGGCACGAGCGGCGGGCGACCCCCGAGGCAAGGGACAACTGATGGCCGACACGCTCGTCGAGCGGGTCACCGGACAGGGCACCGCGTCTGGCGTGCCCGTGGAGATCGAGCTGGTGATGTCGGCCGCCACGTTGTTGGGTGATTCGCACACCCCGGCGCACGTCGCGGGTTACGGCCCCATCCCAGCTGCGCAGGCGCGGGAAATGGTCCGCGACACACCTGGCGAGGTGTGGGTACGCCGGCTGTTCACCCGTCCGGACAGTGGGCAGCTGGTGGCGATGGACTCGAGGCGGCGCCGTTTCGAGGGCCAGCTCCGGCGTTTCGTTGTCGTGCGAGACCAGTTCTGCCGCACTCCCTGGTGTGACGCTCCGATCCGCCACGCCGACCATCCGGAGCCTCACGCCGACGGCGGAGCCACCGGGGCTGAGAACGCACAAGGACTCTGCGAAGCGTGCAACTACGCCAAGGAGGCGCCAGGCTGGCGAGTCCACGCGAACCCGAAGTCCGGTCGGCACCTGGTGACGATCTCCACCCCGACCGGCGCGAGCTTCACCAGCTCCGCCCCCGACCCACCGGGCAGCGAGCCCGGCCTGCCCCCCACGCCCTGGCAGCTCGAGGGCCCCGGCGTCTGGTCGATCCGCCGTCGAGCCGGGTGAGCCGGGGACCCGCGCATGTCGACTAGCCTCGGGCGCATGCCGGACCTCTCGCCCGAGGACCAGAAGCTGGTCACGCTCGCGCGAGCCACCATGGCGCGTACGCGGGCCCCCGAAGGCGCGGCTGTCCGCGATCTCGACGGCCGCACGTACGCCGCAGCCTCCGTAGCACTCGCAAGCCTGCGGCTGTCCGCGCTCGACCTGTGTGTCGCGATGGCGATCTCGTCGGGGGCACGCGGTCTCGAGGCCGCCGTGAGACTGGGAGAAGGCGACTTCGGCCTGGACGCCGTCCACGAGTTCGCAGGCGATCGCGTCGTCGTCCACCTCGGCGATGCATCGGGTCAGATCACCGCGTGACGACGTTCTCCGCCAGGTGACGCCCGTCTTGTCCGCCGGACCGGCCGGGTCACGGGCGTCGCCTCCGCGCAGGTGCAGATCGCGCCGAAGCTCGCACCGAGGACACATGTCCTAACGATCCCTGGCAACGCGACCTGGGCACCCCGGGATGCCGCAGCGACGACCTGGCCGAGCCGCCGGGGCCGGCGTCCACCTGACCCAAGCGGACCCCTCCTCCGCTCCGGGCCGCGTCGGAGTAAGTTTCCCCCCGTGCTCACCGGACAGGCTGCTCATCAGGCTGCGGTCGCGCGCCTGAAGGCGTCCTACGACGCCATCCCGGCGGGCCAGACGGTACGCCTGGCGAAGAAGACCTCCAACCTCTTCAGGCCACGCGCGGCGGCCGGGGCTCCCGGCCTCGACGTCGCCGGCCTTCGCGGCGTGATCTCGATCGACGAGGACGCGCAGACCGCCGACGTTCAGGGGATGTGCACCTACGAGGACCTCGTCGACGCGACCCTCCCGCGAGGATTCATCCCCTACGTCGTCCCGCAGCTGCGCACGATCACGCTCGGCGGGGCGGTGAGCGGCCTCGGCATCGAGTCGACCAGCTTCCGCAACGGACTGCCGCACGAGTCCGTGACGGAGATGGACGTCTTCACCGGCGCCGGAGAGGTGGTGACCACCACACCGGGCGACGACCTGTTCGACACCTTTCCGAACAGCTATGGGTCCCTTGGCTACGCGACCCGGCTGCGCATCCGGCTGGAGAAGGTGCCGTCGTACGTCGGTCTGCGGCATGTGCGCTTCGACGACGCGGGTCTGATGTCCAAGACGATCTCCCAGATCATGGACAGCAAGGAGTACGACGGGGCCCGGGTCGACGGACTGGACGGAACGGCTTTCCAGCCAGGCGAGTACTACCTGACCATGGCCACCTGGTCCGACCAGGCGCCTTCGGAGCCCAGTGACTACACCGGGCAACAGATCTACTACCGGTCGATCCAGGAGCGCGCCTCATCCGGGTCGGGTCGAGACGTGTTGACGATGTACGACTACTTGTGGCGGTGGGACACCGACTGGTTCTGGTGCTCGCGCGCCTTCGGCACCCAGCACCCGCTCGCCCGCCGGCTCTGGCCGCGCCGGTACAAGCGGAGCGACGTCTACTACCGGATGGTCCAGCTCGACCAGCGGCTCCACGTCGGCGCCTGGCTGGACCGTCGCCGCGGCAATCCGGAGGGCGAGCGGGTCGTGCAGGACGTCGAGATCCCGGTCGAGCGCCTTGGGGAGTTCCTCGACTGGTTCGACTCCGACGTGGGGATGCGTCCGGTCTGGCTGTGCCCCCTGTTCGCCGCCAAGAAGTGGCCGACATACCCGCTGCAGCCCGGGGAGGTCTACGTCAACGTCGGCTTCTGGGGCAACGTCGCGGTCGGGCCCGACGCGTCGAACGCCCCGCGCAACCGCGCCATCGAGGCGAAGGTGCACGAGCTGGGCGGGCACAAGTCGCTGTACTCCGAGGCCTTCTACGACCCGGAGACGTTCAACCGCCTCTACGACGGCACCAACCTGGCACGCGTCAAGGGTCGCTACGACCCGGACGACCGACTGACCGGTCTCTACGACAAGGCCGTGAGGAGACGATGACATGGCCACGCTGAAGATCGCCGACGCGTTCTCGCAGCTGCTCCAGGAACCACTGCCGCTGCGGTTCTCGGCGTACGACGGCAGCAGCTCCGGTCCGGAGGACGCCCCATTCGGCATGGACCTGAAGAACGAGCGCGGGCTGGCGTACCTGATGACCGCGCCCGGCGACCTGGGTTTCGGGCGCGCCTACGTCTCGGGCGATCTCGAGGTCACCGGCGTACATCCGGGCGACCCGTACGAGGGCCTCAAGGTGTTGCAGAAAGGTCTGAAGTTCCGGCGGCCATCGCCGGCCGAGGCGCTCAGGCTGGCCACGGGGTTGGGGATCTCGCATCTCAAGCCGCCACCTCCGCCGCGGGAGGAGCACCTGCCGCGCTGGCGCCGCGCGACTGAGGGCCTGCGTCATTCGCGGAAGCGCGACGCCGAGGCGATCCACCACCACTACGACGTCTCCAACGCGTTCTACGAGCGCGTCCTGGGACCGTCGATGACCTACACCTGCGCCGTGTTCCCGACCGAGAACGCGACCCTCGAGCAGGCGCAGTACTACAAGTACGACCTGGTCGCGCAGAAGCTCGGGCTCCAGCCGGGCATGCGGCTGCTCGACGTCGGGTGCGGGTGGGGTGGCATGGTCCGGCACGCCGCCGAGCACTACGGCGTGAAGGCGATCGGTGTGACCCTCTCGCGCGCACAGGCGACCTGGGCTCAGGAGAAGATCAAGGACCAGGGTCTCGACCATCTCGCCGAGGTGCGGCACGGCGACTACCGCGAGGTCGCTGAGTCGGGCTTCGACGCCGTCTCCTCCATCGGCCTGACCGAGCACATCGGCGTGAAGAACTACCGGTCGTACTTCTCCTTCCTGCGCGATCGGCTCCGCCCCCACGGTCGGTTGCTCAACCACTGCATCACCCGGCCGCACAACCGTCACGAGGAGACCGGCGCCTTCATCGACCGCTACGTCTTCCCCGATGGCGAGCTGACCGGCTCGGGGCGCATCATCACCGAGGTGCAGAACACCGGCCTCGAGGTGATGCACGAGGAGAACTTCCGCGCCCACTATGCGCGGACGCTGGCCGGCTGGTGCCGCAACCTGGCGGAGAACTGGGACGCCTGCGTCGAAGAGGTGGGCCACGGCACAGCCCGGGTCTGGGGTCTGTACATGGCCGGCTCTCGGTTGGCCTTCGAGCACAACGAGATCCAGCTCCACCACGTGCTGGCGACCAAGACCGATGAGAGCGGCGAGGCGGCGTATCCGCTTCGTCCCGGGTTCCCGATGGACGCGAGCTACCCGGGTGCAGGCTGACGTTCGGCGTTCCGGCGGGCGCGCAGGTAGCGCCAGCCCGCGATGATCGCGAGCGCATAGGCGGCACCGATGAGCTCGTCGACGACATAGTGCTCGCCGCCGTACACGAGCGTGAGACCCATGGCGAGCGGGTAGCAGGCGAGCAGGCATCGCTGCCACCAGCGCCTGCCGAACCAGAAGAACCCCGCCACCATCGTCGCGTACGCCATGTGCAGCGATGGCATCGCGGCCACCGGATTGACGAGGTACTGGGCCTGGTCGAGCGCGCCGCCGACCAGGTGCAGCCCCACCAGGTCGAAGCCGTCAGACGTGTACCGACCGACGGGTGGGCCAGGGAAGACGCCCTTGTTGTCGGCGAGCCACGGGGGGGCCATCGGGTACAGAAAGTACGTCGCCACTCCAGACACCGCGAGCGTCACAACCATGCGCATCCACACCCGGAACCGCTCTCGGTTCACGATCCACAGCACCACGGCCACGGCCGGCATCACCAGGAAGTGGGTGCAGTACGTGAGGCTGACCAGCACGGAGTACCACGGCGCCTGCGGGCCGGGGTGCAGATGCTCCTGGATCCACGTGGTCGGCATCCCGCCCATGCCGAGATGCTCCCCGATCCACAGGTCGGCACGGATGGGGAACCCTACGTGCAGCGGCAGCCCGACGCTGTTGTGCACGTCGTGGATGGGGTAGTGATGCGCGTCGATCTGGGTCCGGGAGTACGGCGCAGCGAAGCCACGGCTGTAGTCGTAGGCCAGCAGCACCGCCTCGAACGGTAGCCAGTCGACCATCATCTGCCACCAGGCGCGCCAGCCCTGGCCGAGCACGACGATGGTGAGCAGCACCAGGATCGCGCCGTAGATCCCGAGCCGGTCGGTCGGGATCCCTTGCCACCGGAGGAACAGCGCGCAGCCGGCGACGTACAGGACGAAGGCGACCCAACGCGCGGTGTACCAGCTCAGCCGGCGGCGAGGCGACGGTGCCGCTTCTGCCGACCGGGCGTCCGACAGTGCGGACAGGTCGAGTGCGGGCACCCGCCGATGCTAGTCGGAGCGCCGACCGCGGCTAGCCTGACGCCGATGACCAGCAGGGCCCAGCGGTACGACGCGGTCGTTCGACGACGCGAGCCGCTGTCGCCGCATCTGGTGCGGCTGACCCTGGCGGTCCCGGGGCTGGAGTCGACCGGTGTCGCCGACGAGTGGGTCGGTCTGGTCGTGCCGGACCAGTTCCAGGTGCGGTACTACACGGTCCGGTTCCTGGACGGCGACGAGCTGACGCTCGACGTCGTGATCCATGAGGCCGGTCTCGTCACCGAGTGGGCGAGCGGCAGCTGCGTCGGCGACTCGGTCACGGTCACGGCGCCGCAGGCGTCCTACTCGCCTCCGGTCACAGCTTCCTGGCTGCTGCTCGTCGGCGACCTCACGGCCATGCCGGCGATGGCCCGCATCTCGGCGTCGACCACACTGCCCACCCGGGTGTGGGCGGAGGTACCCGACGACCTGTCGGAATACCTGCCCGACGGTCCCGCCGTCACCTGGCTCGAGCCGCCGGCCGAGGGACGGTCGCGGCTCGCCGAGGTGGTCGAGCAGATCGACTGGCCCCGGGGCGAGGGCTACTTCTGGATGGCCGGAGAGTCGGCGCAGATGCGGGCGATCCGGAAGTTCCTGATGCGGGAGCGTCGGCTCCCGAGTGCGGCGTACCACGTCATGGGGTATTGGCGGGCCGTGACCTCCCGTCAGCCTCGCGCGGTCGATCCCGGACCGATCTGGCGGGCCGGGAGGGCTGCGGGGAAGACCGACGATGAGATCTGGCAGGCCTACGACGAGGCGCGCGGTGGCTGAGTACTTCTCCTTCCCGGAGGGTTACCGCAGCGGTTTCGCGTCGTTCGTGGGGCGGCCGAACGCCGGCAAGTCGACGCTTACCAACGCACTGGTCGGCCAGAAGATCGTGATCACGTCGGACAAGCCACAGACCACGCGGACCGTGGTACGCGGCATCGTGCACCGTCGGGACGCCCAGCTGATCCTGGTGGACACACCCGGTCTGCACCGGCCCCGCACCCTGCTCGGTGAGCGGCTCAACGACCTGGTGCGCACGACGTGGGCCGAGGTCGATGTCGTGGCGGTGTGCTTCCCCGCGAACGAGAGGATCGGCCCCGGCGACCGGTTCATCGTCAGCGAGCTCGCGAAGGTCCGTCGGACGCCGAAGGTCGCGGTGGCCACGAAGACCGACCTGGCGTCTCCCGTGCGGATCGGGGAGCACCTCCTCGACATCGCCGAGCTCGGTCGTGGGGCGGGCACCGACTGGCAGGAGATCGTGCCGGTCTCGGCCGTCTCCGGCGACCAGGTGGGGCTACTCGCCGACCTGCTGGTGGGACTGATGCCCGAAGGTCCGCCGCTCTACCCCGAGGGCGACCTCACCGATGCGCCCGAGGAGATCCTCGCCGCCGAGCTGATCCGCGAGGCGGCGCTCGAGGGCGTCCGCGACGAGCTCCCGCACTCGATCGCCGTCGTGGTCGAGGAGATGGGGCTGCGCGCAGACCGGCCTGTCGACAAGCCTCTGCTCGACATCAGCGCCACTCTGTACGTCGAGCGCTCGTCGCAGAAGGGCATCGTCATCGGGCACCGGGGAGTCCGGCTCCGTCAGGTCGGCACCCACGCACGCCAACAGATCGAGGCACTGCTCGGCACGCCGGTCTTCCTCGATCTCCACGTGAAGATCGCCAAGGACTGGCAGCGTGACCCGAAGCAGCTGCGCAAGCTCGGGTTCTGATCGCGCCCGAGGTCACCCCGGAGCCCAGCAGACGCCGTAGTTCTTGCCGGCCCGCCACTGCGCCGCCGAGGGCCACTGGTAGGCCCACCGGTAGTGGAGGGGGTCGGCGGAGGCGTTGGCGCCGGCGTCCTTGCAGATCTGCTGGCCGGCGGAACGAACCCGGTTGAGGCCGGGGTAGGGGCCGGGCGCGAACGACACCGTGCGCAATGCCACCCAGCTGTGCGGGATGGCGCAGATCCGCTGCTCGAACGCCGCGCTCCCCGGCTCCGCGTTGGCGCAGAGTGCGTAGTGGTTGCGACCGGCGGTGCGAGTGAGCACTCCTTGCACGGGGCCCTGGAGAAGGGCCAGGTGCTGATCGTCGCGCAGGGCGATCGCCACGCACTCGAACCAGTGTCCGCCGCGTGCAGCCTGTTCGACCGTCGGCGTGAACCAGACCGTGCGGAGCATGCTCAGCCGGCGTTCCTCCGGTGTCCCACCGGCGAACGCCGCGAAGCGGCGTGGGCAGGCGGTCGACTCGAGGCGGTGCACCTCGGTGCCGTCGACCCGGAGCGACTTGTCATAGCGCCCGACGAAGAACGTGACGGCCGTGTGGACGCCGGTGCATGGCACCGCCTTCTTCGCCCTGGTGGGGGCCAGTGCATCGTCGTACCCCAGCCGGTAGCAGGTGTGCACGTGCGGCGGGCGGGGGGGCTTGGGCGGGACGGTCTCGGTCGCGGTCGGTGTCGGCGAGCGGAGGACCGGCGTCGGCGGAGGGTCCGCGGTGGAGCTGGTCGAGCCCGAGCACGACGTCAGGACTAGGGCCGTGCCTGCCGCCAGGGCCGCGGCCGCCGCCATGCTGGGCGCCCTCACGAGGCCGTCCTCGCCCAGCACACCGAGCGACGGTTGCCGGCCTCCCACTCGGGCTCGTGGAACCATGAGTAGCCGAAGTCGTAGTCGACCGGGTAGTCGAGCCACGCACCGACTGACTTGGAGCAGAAGTCGCGGGTGCGGAGCTGTACCGCCCGGTCGCCGGGGTAGGGGTCGCCCTGCCTGCCGAGCACGATCGTGGTCACGGCTCGCCAGTCGTGCTTCGTCGAGCAGGGGACCTTGACCGACCCGCTGACCGTGGCCCCCTGGGCGCAGACCATCCAGTCGTCGTCGGGTCGCCCCAGCAGGAGCCCCTTGGCGGTCCGGGGGAGGTCGACGTAGGTGCGGATCTGGTCACCACCGCCGATCACGTCGCAGCGGTACCATCTGGCGCCGGCCTCCCAGGCCGCCCTGCTCGGGCGGAACCACGCCCAGCTCAGGATCGTCCGCATCGCGAGGCTCTCGTCGGCGCCCGTGAACCGGATGAAGCTGCTCGAGCACGCGTGGTAGGCCCACGCCGCGAGCTTGTCGTCGTTGTACGACACGTGCTCGAACCGCGACGGCAGGGTCCCGACCCTGTAGGTCTGCGCGGTGTGACGCTCGTCGCACGGGACCGGTTGCGTGTCGTTGCTGGGTTGCCCCACGTCGCCCGGCGTCAGCAGCCGGCAGAGCCCGTCCTCCGGGGCGGCCTCCCTGGACGGCCGGGCCGACGAGGCCCCGAAGCAGGCGCTCAGGACGGGCGCGAGCAGGAGCAGAGGGAGGACGACGCGCAGGGCATGCGGCATCGTGCAGAACCCCTCACCGGCTCGGGACAGGACCCGGCGAGCCTATCCAAGCGGCATTCTGTCGCCCCGCCCGTGCTGACATCGTCGGCAGCGTGACGCGCACTCTGTACCGGGCCGGTTGGATCGTGGCTCTCCAGGAGGCGAGCACCCGATCCTGCGGGACGGTGCGTCGTGGTCGAGGACGCCCGGATCCTCCACGGAGGATCGACGTATCCCGATCCGGTCGACCGCCATGTCGACGTGCCCGACCGGATCGTGACGCCGGGACCCATCGACACCCATGCCCACCTCGACGAGTCGTCCATCGACACGTCGCTGCCGAAGGGACTTCGGCAACCGGCGGTCCTGGCTGACCGGGCTGATCGTCGGGCGCCCGGGGTTCGAGGCGGCGACGCCTCGTCGGGCGCCTCCGCGGGCGCGCCGAGGGGCGGGTCCAGGGCTTCCTCGCGCCGGCACAGGTCGCCCAGCAGACCTATCCGGACTTCAGCGACCAACAGTCGTGAGCCCGGCACCGCGGAAGGTCCGGCGGTACGCCGCGGGGGAGACACCGAGCTGACTCCGCAGGTGTGAGCGTAGGGACGCGGCGGTGCCCAGGGCTGCTCGCTCGGCGACCTCGTCGACGCCGAGGTCGGTCGCCTCCAGGAGGTGCTGGGCGTGCCGTACGCGCTGCTGGATGAGCCAGGCTCCCGGGGACTGCCCGGTCTCC
Organism: Actinomycetota bacterium; assembly: GCA_046735295.1. Lineage (GTDB taxonomy): Bacteria > Actinomycetota > Actinomycetes > Propionibacteriales > Nocardioidaceae > Nocardioides. The sequence continues at coordinate 117,061 of JBKPTA010000055.1, forward strand.
GCGCGGAACCGCCGGGCGAAGGTGCGCAGGCTCATCCCGGCACGCCGCGCGAGGGTGGGTACGTCGGTCTGGAGGTGGTCGAGCGCCCAGGCCCGTGCCGCCGCAGTCGACTCGTCGGAACGGGCGGGGAGGGGGCGCTCGATGTACTGGGCCTGACCGCCGTCGCGCCACGGCGGCACCACGCAGTAGCGCGCGACGTGGTTGGCGGCCTCGGCGCCGTGGTCGCGGCGGATGAGGTGCAGGCACAGGTCGACCCCGGCACTCAGCCCGGCACTGGTCAGGACGTCGCCATCGTCGGTGAACAGGACGTCGGGGTCGAGCAGGATGTCGGGGTGCAGGGCGGCCAGGTCCGCCGCGTGCTTCCAGTGTGTCGTGGCCGGTCGGCCGGACAGCTGGCCCGCAGCCGCGAGAACGAAGGCGCCGGTGCAGATCGAGACCAGACGGGTGCCCGGACGGACCGTCGCGAGGGCCGCGGCCACGTCCGCCGGGAGGGTGCCGGCCCGGCGCGCCTCGGGTAGCTGGGTGCCGGGGATGATCACCGTGTCCGCGCGTCGGAGCGCGGAAGCGTCCTCGTGCGGGACGATCGAGTAGCCCGACGACGTGCGGACCGTTCCGCCGTCCAGGCTCGCCATCGTCACGACGTACAGCGGCTCGCCGGCCTCGTCGACCGCCTCGCCGAACATCTGGACCGGGATCGCGGCGTCGTAGCCGATCGCAGGCTCCAGGAGGAGGACGACGACCCGGTGGCGGCGGGGGCGCACGGCGTGGCGGGCCATGGCAGGATTCTTGCACATTGTGACAATTCTGCCACTGGCGGTGGTCGGGCGGTCCTCGGGAGGATGTCCGCGTGAGAAAGCGGGTCGAGATCCACTGGGCCTGGGTCGTCGCTCCGGTCACCTTCGTCACCCTGGTCGGTTCGGCGGCCTTCCGGAGCGTGCCCGGGGTCCTGATGGATCCGCTGCACATGGAGTTCGGCTGGTCCCACGGCACCATCGGGCTCGCCGTCTCGGTGAACATGGTGCTGTTCGGGCTGATCTCGCCGTTCGCGGCGGCATTGATGGACCGTTTCGGGATCCGCCCGGTGGTCACCGTGGCCCTGGTGATGATCTCGCTGGGCAGCGGACTGACCGTGTTCATGACGGCGGCCTGGCAGCTGGTCGTCTGCTGGGGCCTCCTGGTGGGCGCCGGTGCGGGCTCGATGTCGATGGCGTTCGTGGCGACCGTCGTGAACCGGTGGTTCGTCGCGCGGCGCGGCCTGGTGAGCGGCGTCCTCACCGCGGGCAACGCGACCGGTCAGCTCGTCTTCCTGCCTCTGGTCGCCTGGATCACCACGCACCACGGGTGGCGCACGGCCGCGCTGACGACGGCCGCGGCGGCTCTGGCGGTCGTGCCGCTGATCGTCCTGCTGATGCGCAACCATCCGGCCGACGTGGGGCTCCAGGCATACGGCGCGACGCCGGAGGACCCCGGGCCGCCGCCGCACCAGGGGTCGGGCTCGTCGGCCACCCGGGCGGTCCGGGTGCTGCTCGACGCCTCCCAGGTCCCGGCGTTCTGGCTGCTCGTGGGCGGGTTCGCCATCTGTGGCGCGACCACCAACGGGCTGATCGCCACGCATTTCATCCCGGCCGCGATGGACCATGGCATGCCGCCGACGACGGCCGCGAGCCTCCTCGCCCTGGTCGGCCTGTTCGACGTGGGCGGCACGATCGCCTCCGGGTGGTTCACCGACCGCGTGGACCCGCGGTACCTCCTCCTCACCTACTACACGCTGCGGGGCGTCGGGCTCGCGGTGTTGCCCTCGCTGCTCGCGCCGCACACCACCCCAGGCACCTGGGTCTTCGTGATCTTCTACGGCCTCGACTGGGTCGCCACGGTCCCGCCGACGGTGATGCTGTGCCGTGAGTGGTTCGGACCCGAGGCGGGGTCGATCGTGTTCGGCTGGGTGTTCGCCTCGCACCAGCTCGGCGCCTCGGCGATGGCCTTCGGCGCGGGTGTGGTCCGTGACCGCACCGACTCCTACGATCCCGCCTTCTACGCCGGGGCGGCGCTGTGTGCCGTGGCTGCGCTGCTCTCGGTGAGCATCCGCCGGCGGACGCCCGAGACCCGCACGCCGCACAGCGACGAGGACATCGAGCTGTCGTCGGTGATGTAGCCAGCCCGGCCCGTCTGCGTCGACGGGCGCGGACGCACGACGGTTCGCCAGCCAGACGCCGAGCAGCCAGGAGCGGACAGCGGGTCGGTCAGCGGATCTTGCGGAACGTCATCGACTCGGCGACCTTCCGGGAGCCGAGGGCGTCGTTGATCGCGATCATCGGTGCGTTGTCCGGCGCGTTCCAGGTGTCGACGTACTGCACGTCGGGGCGTTCGGCACGGAGCCAGTCCAGCATGGCGAGCTTCATGCGCAGTCCGAGCCTCCGGCCCCGATGCGGTGCCAGCACCGAGGTATCCTCCTGGGCGGCGACGGCCGGCCGGAGCTCGTGGACGCAGACCATCGTGATGCCGGCGGGCGCGGCGGTCGCGCGGTGTCGCGCGACGATGATGTACGGCGTCTGGCGCCGTCGGTCGAGAGAGTCCTCGTAGCCGCGGATCCGGGTCGGCGGGAACGCCTCGAACTCGCCGGGGTCGGGTGCGTCGTTGATCGCCTCCCGGAGGACCTGCATGTCCGTCAGGAGCTCCTCGGGACAGGCGCCGCGGAACCGCTCGAGCACGTAGTCCGCGCTCGCCTCCGCCGCGGAATCGACCAGCTCGAGCAGGTGCGGCGCCCGGAGGTCCAGGCGACGTACCTCGTGCGCTCCCGACCGGGTGTAGCCGACGTGCGGCAGGGCATGCTCGCCAGCGGTGCCGGCCCACGCGGAGGCCCGGAGGCGCGGCCGGTCGGTCGCCCCCTCGGCCTCCCGCAGCAGAGCCCGTCCGACACCGTGTCGCTGGCGGTCCGGGTGCACGGCGCCGAGGATCTTGGCTCCGTCGAGGTTCTGGAAGAGGTTCAGCGTCAGTGCGGCGAAGCCGACGAGTCGTCCTTCGTCGTGGGCCAGCCAGAGGCCGGCATCGGGGCCCTCACCGTTCCGGTCACGGCACTCCAGCAGGAACGTCTCGGCGGTGTGGTGCCGCACGGGCACGCCGTCGAGCGCGGCGTTGTCGATCGCCGCGAGCTCACCGGCGGTGGCGATGTCGAGATCGGTGACGTCGACCCGGGTCAGGGCGACCGTCACACGGCCACCAGGTGCAGGTAGGCCAGCCCGAGGACGCCTCGGTACCCCCGGAAGTACGCCGCGTGCTGGCGTGCGGCGAGCTCGCGCACCTCTTCGGCGTCAGGGTCGTCGGCCGGGTGCGCGGCCAGCCAGCGCGCGTAGCCGGCGGCGAACCCGGACTCGAAGACGTCCCACTCGTCGAGTCCGGCCTCGTGTGCGGCCATCACCGCGTACCCCTGCGCCTTGGCCAGGTCGACCAGCTCTCCCAGGCTGACGTACTCGTCGTCGCGGCCCGCAAGGGGGGCGGTCGCCGCCGCGGTGGGGGGAGCCGACCAGATGCCCTCGCCGTACACCAGTCGACCGCCGACCGGGAGCAGGCGCCGTAGCGCCGTGAGGGCCGCCCGGTAGTCGAGCGGCTGCGCCTCCTCGACCCCGGGACCCCAGATCTGCGAGGCGCCGATGCAGGTCACGGCGCCGAAGGAGCCCGACACCTCGCGCGCGTCCCGCGCCTCGAACGTCGCCCGGTCGGTCAGGTTGCGGTCCTGGGCCCGTCGCCGCGCGCCCGCGACCGCCTCCTCGTCGAGGTCGACCCCCCATCCGCGGGCGGCCGGGGCCGCCTCCAGAACACGGAGCAGGAGCTCGCCCCAGCCGCAGCCGACGTCGAGGACGGTGGACGGCGCACCCTCGGCAAGGAAGGCGACGAGCCGGTCGGCGCGTGCGTCGGAGAGGGGGGCGAAGAAGGTCAGGTCGCGATGGAGCGGCGTGAAGGTCGGCATCGCCCCCAGTCTCGGCCTCCGACGACGGAGGGCGCGACCCCATTCCTCACGATCACCCGGGCGAGCGTGACCTACCGGCTGGCCTCCGCGACCAGACGACCACGTTCGACGGGCCCGAGGCGAACGTCGAGAACGTGGAGCTGTACCTGAGGTCCCTGCTGGACTCCGAGGCGACGGTCTCGGAGTAGCCGAGGTCGGTACGCCGGAGCGGCGTCTCTCGTGCTCTGTTACGGTGATGCCGACATGTTGCAGAGCACGCGCCTCCTTCGCTGCCGCAGCGAGGTCCCCCACCGAATTCGGTAGAGCGCCGGACCCCCTCGCTGCGGAGTGATCGCGCGCCGGCTAGCCGCCCATCTCTGCGAGCAGGACCGGATCATGACTCTCCAGCACTCTGGCTTCACCAACACCCAGCAGGCCAGCCCCATGCCGTACGGTCGCTACCGCCCGTTCGAGCCGATCGACCTCCCCGACCGCACGTGGCCGACCCGCCGGATCACGCGGGCGCCGCGCTGGCTCTCCACGGACCTCCGGGACGGCAACCAGGCCTTGATCGACCCGATGAGCCCTGCCCGCAAGCTGCGGATGTTCGAGCTGCTCGTGCAGATGGGCTACAAGGAGATCGAGGTCGGGTTCCCGAGCGCCAGCGAGACCGACTTCGCGTTCGTGCGGCAGCTGATCGAGCAGGACCGCGTGCCCGAGGACGTCACGATCTCGGTGCTCACGCAGGCGCGGGAGGACCTGATCGAGCGCACCGTGCACTCGCTGGTCGGCGTGCACCACGCCACCATCCACCTCTACAACGCGCTCGCGCCGCTCTTCCGGCGCGTGGTGTTCCACGCCAGCAAGGACGAGATCAAGGACATCGCGGTGCGCGGCACCGAGGTGGTGATGAAGCACTCCGAGAACGTCCTCGGTGCGACCGTCATCGGCTACGAGTACAGCCCCGAGATCTTCACCGGCACCGAGCTGCCGTTCAGCGTCGAGGTGTGCGAGGCCGTCAGCGACGTGTGGCAGCCGGACGACGGCCGGGAGATCATCCTCAACCTGCCTGCGACGGTCGAGATGGCCACCCCGAACGTGTACGCCGACCAGATCGAGTGGTTCTCCCGACAGCTGAGCCGTCGCGAGTTCACCACGATCTCGCTGCACCCGCACAACGATCGGGGTACGGCCGTCGCAGCGACCGAGCTCGCGGTGATGGCCGGCGCCGACCGGGTCGAGGGCTGCCTGTTCGGGCACGGCGAGCGCACCGGCAACGTCTGCCTGGTCACGCTGGGCATGAACCTGTTCAGCCAGGGGATCGATCCGCAGATCGACTTCTCCGACATCGACGAGATCCGTCGCACGGTCGAGTGGTGCACCCAGCTGCCCGTGCACCCGCGGCACCCGTACGCCGGGGACCTGGTCTACACCGCGTTCTCCGGATCGCACCAGGACGCGATCAAGAAGGGTCTGGAGGACCTGGAGCGACGCGCCTCGGACGAGGGACGGCCGGTCAGCACGATGCCGTGGGAGGCGCCGTACCTGCCGATCGACCCGAAGGACGTGGGCCGTTCCTACGAGGCCGTGATCCGGGTGAACAGCCAGTCCGGCAAGGGCGGCGTCGCCTACGTGCTGAAGGCCGAGCACAACCTCGACCTGCCGCGGCGGGCACAGATCGAGTTCTCGCGGGTGATCCAGGAGCGCACCGACACCGCGGGCGGCGAGATCAGCCCTGCCGAGATCTGGGAGCTGTTCACCCAGGAGTACCTGAGCCGTGACACGCCGCTGAAGCTGAACTCCGTCCACACGTCGTCCGCGGCCGGTGAGAAGGACCGGCTCGACGTGAACGTCTACGTCGACGGCGAGCTGCACGAGCTCACCGGCGAGGGCAACGGCCCCATCGCGGCGTTCGTCGACGCGATCAACGCCGTCGAGCGACCCGGCGGCTCGTTCGACGTCCGGGTGCTCGACTACGCAGAGCACGCCCTCAGCGCCGGTGGGGACGCCATCGCCGCGGCGTACGTCGAGTGCGCGATCACCGCCTCGACCGGCGAGACCGAGGTCGTCTGGGGAGTCGGGCTGGACGCCAACATCGTCACAGCCTCCCTCAAGGCGGTGATCAGCGCGGTCAACCGCGTGACCTGAGCACCATCAGCTCGACGCGCTGGTCGGAGCCCGGACGGAGCGGCTCGAGCTCGCCGGTGCCGACGAAGCCGTAGCGCTGGTAGACCGCGCGAGCCCCGCCGTTGGTGATGTTCACGTCGAGCTGCGCAGACGTCCCGGGCGGGATGAGCGCGTCGAGGATCCGCCGTGCGTGCCCGCGGCCGCGATGGCCCGGATCGGTCCACATGCCCCAGACGTGGGGTGACCCGTGGTTGTCGAAGATCCCGCCGACGGCGACCGGCCGGGGGTCGTCGACGACGTACACCGGTCCGCTCAGCCGCCGGCGCCAGTCGTCCTCGGTGAACTCCTGCTCCCGCTCGAGCGTCGAGGCGAACGCGTCCGGTGAGTCGGCGAGGGAGCGCAGGCGGATGTCCCGGAGGTCCTCCCAGTCGTCAGGCCCGAGCCGTCGCAACGCCGCCATGCGGTCCAGGCTGGCAGGGAGGCTCCCTCGGAGCGACTGGATTCCCGGTTGGTCATGGGTTCCGCCGACCTGGTGCTCGGCTCGGGCCATCAGTCGACTGGGTCCCGGATCCTCACTACGGTCCGCGATAGAGGCTTAGGAGCATGACCAGAAGGGCCACTCACCGGTGTACGTGCAATACATGCCGTCGCCCACGTAGACGGTGTGGTAGAAGATGCGTGCCTCGGCGGACGACGCTGCAGCCAGCTGTGCCCCGACGCCGGCGAACAGGAATGCCGCCGCAAGCCCGGCATGCAAACCGCGCTTCCGAAGAATCCGGGCGTGACTGCGGCTAGGCACCGTCATGCTGGCCTCCTACAGGTTGGTACTCGCGATCCACGAGCAGGGCCAGGCTCGTGACGACCTGTTGGCACCGCGTCGCAGCGACCCCGGCCGGCTCACGCGACGTTGGTCGAGTTCTCTCTGCGTTGCCGAAGACACCCGCCTGGGATCGACTCCACGCGACCTGACCACGGCAGAATGGACAGGTGCCCCTCTACCGCGACGAGGCGATCGTCCTGCGCACCCACAAGCTGGGCGAGGCCGACCGGATCATCACCCTGCTGACCCGGCAGCACGGCAGGGTGCGCGCGGTGGCGAAGGGCGTCCGCAGGACGACGTCCCGCTGGGGCTCACGCCTCGAGCCGTTCACCCACGTCGACCTCCAGCTCGCGGAGGGCCGCAACCTCGACGTGGTCACCCAGGCCGACACCCTCGACCCGTTCCCCTCGCGGCTGGGTGACCACTACGACCGGTACACCGCGGGAACGGTGATGCTCGAGACCGCAGACCGGCTCGTGACGGAGGAGAAGCAGCCGTCGCTGCAGCAGTTCCTGCTGCTGGTCGGGGGCCTGCGGGCGATGACGGCCGGGGAGCATGCGCCGGCCCAGGTGCTCGACTCCTACCTGCTGCGCTCCCTGGCCGTGGCTGGATACGCCCCGTCGTTCACCCACTGCGCCCGCTGTGGCGACCCCGGACCGCATCGCTGGTTCTCGCCGTCCGCCGGTGGCGCGCTGTGTGCCGACTGCCGGGTGCCCGGAGCTGCGTCGCCCGCCGCCGGCACGTTGGAGGTGCTGGGGGCGCTGCTCGCGGGGCACTGGTCGGTCGTCGAGGCCGCCGACGCGCGCCACCTCCGAGAGGCGTCCGGGCTGGTCGCGGCGTTCCTGCACTGGCACCTCGAGCGCGGTCTGCGGTCCCTGGAGCACGTCGAGAGATGAGGCGCGTCGTACAGCCCCCGAATCCGCACCCGTCCGGTGCCTCACCGCCCGACATCCCCCAGGAGCTCGTCCCACGTCACGTCGCGATCACCATGGACGGCAACGGACGGTGGGCGAAGGCGCGCGGGCTGCCGCGCACCGAGGGCCACAAGCGCGGGGAGGCGGCGCTGTTCGACGTGGTCGAGGGCGCGATCGAGATCGGAGTGAAGGCGATCTCCGCGTACGCGTTCTCCACCGAGAACTGGACCCGGTCGCCCGACGAGGTGCGCTTCCTGATGGGCTTCAACCGCGACGTCATCCGCCGGCGTCGCGACGAGATGCACGCGATGGGTGTGCGGGTCACCTGGTCGGGGCGCTCGGCACGGCTGTGGAAGTCGGTGATCCGCGAGCTGCAGACGGCCGAGGAGCTCACCCGGGGCAACGACGTGTTGACCCTCAACATGTGCGTGAACTACGGCGGCCGAGCCGAGCTGGCCGACACCGCCCGGTCGATCGCACGCGCGGCCGCAGCGGGACGGCTCGATCCCGGCAAGGTCGACGAGAAGACCTTCGGCCGCCATCTCTACGTGCCCGACCTCGGCGAGGCCGACATGCTGTGGCGCACGTCGGGTGAGAACCGGCTCTCCAACTTCATGCTCTGGCAGGCGGCGTACGCCGAGCTGGTCTTCACCGACATCCTGTGGCCGGACGTCGACCGGCTCGCGCTGTGGAAGGCGATCGAGATGTACGCCCGGCGCGACCGGAGGTTCGGCCGGGCCTGATCCGCGCGTGGTCAGGACACGGGGCTGGAAGCGTCCTCGGGGTCAGGGGCGTAGGCGTAGTTGAGCTTGTGCCGGGAGATGTAGATGAACGACTCGGTCGTCCGCACGCCGTCGACGGCCCGGAGCCGCTCCACGAGCAGCAGCAGCTCGTTGTTGTCGGCGCAGACGACCTCGATCAGGAGGTCGAAGCTGCCCGCGCTGATCACGACGTAGGTCGTCTCCGGCCAGGTCGAGACCAGCTCCGCGATCCGGTGCAGGTCCTGGTGCGCCTGGACCCCGAGCAGGGCCATGACCCCGAAGCCCATGTTCCCGGGGTCGGTGAGCCCGACGATCTGGAGGATGCCTGCGGTGGTCAGGGCGTGGACCCGGGAGCGCACGGCGGCCTCCGAGATGCCCAGGGTGCGGGCGATCTCGGTGTAGGCGCAGCGACCGTCGCGCTGCAGCATCGCGATGATGCCTCGCGAGGTGCGGTCGAGCTCCATCTGCGAATTCCGCTCCTCGAGAGGGCCTGGACTGCGAATTCCGGGCATTGACGCCCGATTTCCGTAGGGATACGTTACCGCACACAGATCTGGCCGTCTCCGGGCAGTTGGGGGCTCCGCCCGGTGCCGGTCAGATCCACCAGGGCGGACAGGCGCCCTGCTCGACTTCAGGGCGGAGGCAGCCGGCGTGAGCTCCGGGAAGACCGGATCGATGTACGACGTCGAGTTCCGATCTGTCACCAAGCGGTTCGGCGACCTGACCGCCGTGGACGCCGTCTCTCTGCAGGTACACACGGGCGAGTTCCTCTCGCTCCTCGGCCCCTCCGGATGCGGCAAGACCACGTCGTTGCGGATGATCGCCGGTTTCGAGCAGCCCGACGAGGGCGAGATACTGATCGGCGGCGTCGACGCGGTGGGCACACCGCCGTACCGCCGCGACGTGAACACGGTCTTCCAGCAGTACGCGCTGTTCCCGCACATGACGATCCTCGACAACGTCGCCTACGGGCTGAAGCAGAAGCGGGTCGGCAAGGAGGAGCGCTACCGCCGCTCCCGCGAGGCGCTCGAGCTGGTGCGGCTGACCGGTCGTGAGAAGCACAAGCCGTCCATGCTGTCCGGTGGTCAGCAGCAGCGCGTCGCCCTCGCGAGGGCCCTGGTCAACCACCCCCGCGTCCTGCTGCTCGACGAGCCGCTGGGTGCGCTCGACCTCAAGCTCCGCAAGGAGATGCAGATCGAGCTCACCCGGATCCAGGACGAGGTCGGGATCACGTTCATCTACGTCACCCACGACCAGGGTGAGGCGCTCTCGATGTCGGACCGGATCGCGGTCATGTCGGACGGCGTGATCGAGCAGCTGGACTCGCCCGCCGAGATCTACGACCGTCCGCGTACGGCGTTCGTGGCGGACTTCATCGGCGAGATGAACTTCCTGGACGGGAAGATCATCGAGTCCTCCGACGGGCAGTTCGACCTCGACACGGGCAGCGGCGTCGTCGTTCGCGCCCGGGGCGACGTGGCCCGCGGCCAGCTGGCTCGGGTCGGCATCCGCCCCGCACGTTTGCAGATCGTGACAGATGCCGGTGTCGGCGCGGTCAACGCGGCGCGCGCGGTGGTGGACACGAAGATGTATCTGGGAGACGAGGTGCAGGTCGTGGCGACCCTCGACGGCGGCACGACGATGGTCATCCGGGAGCAGCGAGCCGGCGGCGGCGACGCCCCGCACGAGGGGATCCGCCCGGGTGACCCGATCACGATCCACTGGGACCGGACCGCTCCGGTGCTGCTGGCTGAGACACCGGCACAGGACCCGACGCAAGACGAGGACAGAGGTAACCATGACTGAGCACCGCGACCACCTGAACATCCTGGCTCCGGTCGAGACGAAGCCGAAGCTCGACCAGCTGTACCGCGACATCGTCGAGGCGGCGGGGCGCCCGCTGTCACGCCGCAGCGCTCTCGGCATCGGCGGCCTCATGTTGCTGAGCGCGTGCGGAAGCACGTCGACAGGCAACGAGGGGACCGGCGGGAGCACGGCGAGCTCGGACCCCCTGGCCGGCAAGCCGGTGGAGGGTCACCTGGAGATCTACAACTGGTCCCAGTACGACGCCCCGTCGACGTACAAGAAGTTCAAGCAGCTCCCCGACGTCGCCAAGGCAGGGCTGAGCCTCAACGAGACCTACTACTCGTCGAACGACGAGCTGCTCGCCAAGCTCAACGCGGGCGGTTCGAAGTACGACATCATCGCGCCCAGCCAGAACGCAGTCGCCCAGCTCGTCGAGACCAACAAGCTGATGAAGATGGACGACGCGCTGCTGCCCAACAAGAAGTACCTCGACCCCAAGTTCCTCAAGGCGTCCTACGACTCCACGGGTGAGTACCACGTGATCAAGGACTACGGGATCACGATGTTCTACTACAACAACAAGATCATCACCGAGAAGCCAGAGTCGATGCTGGACTTCTACAACCTGCTCAACAAGTACGTCAGCAAGGGTCGGACGAACATCCTCGACGGGGCGGAGGAGGTCGTCCCGCTGGCCCTGATGGCCAACGGCTTGGACCCCAACACCGACTCGCAGAGCGACTTCAGCAAGGTGACGGACTTCCTGATGTCCATCCGGAAAGGTGTCACCACGATCGCTTCGGCGGGCTACATCGACGATGCGATCGCGGGGAAGATCATCCTCGGCCAGGGCTGGAACGGTGACGTGCGAAGGATCGTGCAAGGCCGGACGCAGGGAGACATCACCGGCGTCCTCCCGACCGGTGCCTCCGAGATCTGGTCCGACAACTGGTGCATCCCCGCCACGGCTCCCGACCCGGTGGCTGCACACGCGTGGATCAACTTCCTGCTGACCCCGTCCGTCGCGGTGGCCGAGATGAACTACCACAACTACCCGATCCCGATCCCGGACGCGGTCTCCCAGCTCTCGCCCGACCTGAGCAAGGACCCCTTCTTCAGTGTGCCGGCGAAGTACACCGACAACTACAAGTACATCCTGAACGTGAGCCCGGACGTCGTGCAGCAGCGGACCAAGATCTACACCCAGTTCAAGGCAGGCTGATGGCGGCAACCGAGGAGACCCTCGCGGTGGGCGAGCAGCGCCGCCGGCGTCGATCGTTCAGCCCCCGCTACCCGGGTTGGCTTACGTCGCCGTCGCTGCTCTACTACGCGATCTTCTTCCTCGGGCCGCTGGCGATCCTGGTGGCGTTCTCGCTGGCCACCCAGACGGGGTTCGACTCGATCAGCTACGGCTTCGACACCACCCAGTACCACCTGGTCGTCGACCCGCTCTACCTCAAGATCTTCTATCGCACGCTGCTCATGGCGGCGACCGGCTCGCTGCTCACGATCCTGGTCGGCTACCCGATCGCGTACTGGATGGCCCGCTACCTCTCGACGTACAAGCTGCTGGCGCTGCTGCTGATCCTGGTGCCGTTCTGGACGTCGTTCCTGATCCGCACCTACGCGCTGAAGATCATCCTCGACCCCAACGGCTACCTGGCGAAGAACCTCGGGATCGACATCATGTTCACCAAGTACGCCGTGGGGCTCGGGCTGGTCTACAACTACCTTCCCCTGTTCATCATCCCCGTGTTCGCGTCGCTGGAGCGGATGGACTGGACGCTCGTCGAGGCAGCGACCGATCTGGGTGCCAAGCCGTACAACGCCTTCCGGCAGATCACCCTCAGGCTCACCATGCCGGGAGTCGTCACGGGGGCGCTGCTGGTGTTCATCCCGATGTCTGGGGAGTACATCATCCCGAACATCCTCAGCGGGGGTAACTACGAGTTCGTCGGCAACGTGATCGGCGACCAGTTCGCGTCGGCGCAGAACCAGCCCTTCGGCTCGGCCATGTCGATCAGCCTGATGATCGCGCTGTCCGGGTTCGTCGCGCTCTACATCCTCTTCGCGACCAAGGAGGAGCGCTTCGGTGCCTAGGACGCGCAGGATCGTCACGGCCAAGCGAGCCTTCACCGCCTGGGCGTTCGCGGTGTTCGCCTTCTTGTACCTGCCGATCGCGGTGATGGTGCTGTTCGCGTTCAACAAGCCGTCGACCGCCGCGCTCAAGGGGTTCACGGGCTCGAACGTGTGCGACCTGCCGCCGAGCCAGGTCGGCAACGTCACGGTGTGGAACGGGTTCACGACCTGCTGGTTCGACGCCGGGCTGCACGACCCGACGTACATCCCCGCGATCCTGACGAGTGCGAAGATCGCCGCCGCTGCCGCCATCGTGTCCACCCTGCTCGGGTTGGGCGCGGCGCTGGCGCTCGCGCGGATGAACAAGCTCCTCCGGGCGCCGTTCGACTCGCTGGTCTACCTGACCCTGGTGGTGCCCGAGATCGTGATCGCGGTCGCCTCGCTGATCTTCTTCGTCCAGCTTCGCAACAATCTCCCCTTCTTCCCGCAGCTGGGGCCCTGGACGATCTTCTTCGGCCAGGTGGTCTTCGGGGCGTCACTCGCGATGCTGGTCATCCGAGCGCGCTTCGTCGGCATGGGCGACTCCCTGGAGGAGGCCGGCTACGACCTCGGCTCGGGCCGACTGGAGACGTTCCGGCAGGTCACTCTGCCGCGGCTGTTCCCGGCGATCATCTCGGCGGCGCTGCTCGCGTTCACGTTCTCGTTCGACGACTACGTGCTGCCCGCCTTCACCAACGGCACCACCAACACCTGGCCGATCGTGCTGTACTCCGCCGTCCGGTTCGGCATCACGCCGGCAGTGAACGCGCTCGCCACCTTGATGCTGCTGGCGACCGTCATCGCGATCGCCTTCACCGGGCTGGTCCTGCGCAGGTCGAGGGTCATCACCACCGTCGACTTCGAGGCGCCGGAAGCACCGGTCACGATGCGCTAGCCGTCTCGCCATGGCGACAGTCGGCGCAGGTGCCCACGATCTCCAGCGTGTGGGAGAGATCGGAGAACCCGTGCTGGTCCGCGATCGCCGACGTCCACCGCTCGACCGCCGGTCCCTCGACCTCGACGGTCGCCCCGCAGGATCGACAGACCAGGTGGTGGTGGTGGGTGTCCGAGCAGCGCCGGTAGATCGCCTCGCCGTCCTCACGGCGGAGGACGTCGACGAGGCCGTGACCGGCGTACAGCGCGAGCGTGCGGTAGACGGTCGCGAGCCCGATGCCGGATCCCTGCGTCGCCAGCAGCTCGTGCACCTCCTGGGCGGAACGGAAGTCGTCCAGGCCGTCGAGGGCGTCGAGGACAGCCTGACGCTGGGGGGTGGCGCGCGGCCCGCCCGATGGCTCAGTGCTCGTCATCGTCAGTGCTCGTCATAGTGCTGCCCCTCTCCGGTGACGTGGACGGCGTGCCGGTGACCGTCGTGGACGTAGTCGACGTGGTCTCCGTGCTCGATCGCGAGGTGTCCGCACCCCGGACCGTGCACGTGACGGTGGCGCTCGCCGGTCTCCTCGTGCAGTGGCAGCGCATCGACGTCGTACGGCACCCGGGCGCGTCGACGGCGCTCGAGCATCATCCCGACCGGGGCGGTGGACACGAAGCCCGCCAGGGACACGAGCACGATCGTGGCACCCGGCGGCAGGTTCGCGAACGCCGAGATCACGACCCCGCCGAGCGAGGCGACGAGCCCACCGGCCATCGCCAGCAGCATGGTGGAGCGGAAGCTGCGGGTGAACTGCTGCGAGGTTGCCACCGGGATGATCATCAGCGCACTGACCAGCAGCAGGCCGACCGTGCGCATCGCCACGCTCACCGTCACGGCAGCCAGTACCGACACCAGGGTGTTGTAGAACCACACCGGGACGCCGCTGGCGTGGGCGAAGTCCTCGTCGTAGGACACCGCGAACAGCTGCGGCATCAGGGCCAGCGCGGCCACGATCACGACCCCGGCCAGCAGCAGCGCGACGACCACGTCGTCGTGGGAGATCGTGGTGATCGAGCCGAACAGGTAGGCCTGGAGGGCGAACGCGCCGTTTCCGGCGAGCTGGACGAGGACGAGACCGCCCGCGATGCCGCCGTAGAACAGCAGCGCCAGCGCGAGGTCGCCCGTGGCCCGCCCCGAGGTGCGGATCAGCTCGATCGCCAGCGCGCCGACCACGGCGACCACGACGGCGGTGTACGTCGGGGACGTGCCGGTGAGCAGCCCGAGCGCGACGCCGGTGACGCAGATGTGGCCGATCCCGTCTCCCATCAGGGCCAGCCGGCGCTGCACCAGGTACGTGCCGATGCCGGGGGCCGCCAGACCGGTGACCGTGGCGGCGATCACGGCCCGGATCATGAACGGCGCCAGGAGCAGGTCCCACATGTCAGCGCTCTCCTTCCAGTGGAGCGTGCAGCGGGGGCATACGACCGTCGTCGAGCTCGAGGTGGTGGTGGGCGTGCGCACCGCTCTCGGCGAGCTGGTCCGGAGGACCGTCGTAGGTCACGCGGCCCTCACGCAGCGCCACGACACGGTCGATGAGCGGCGCGAACGGACCGAGCTCGTGCAGGACCACGACCACGCTGGCGCCGGCATCCGCACGTCCACCGAGGGTCTCGGCGATGGCTGTCTGGCTGGCATGGTCGACGCCGGCGTTCGGCTCGTCGAGGAGCAGCAGGTCGGGCTCGCCGGCGAGGGTGCGCGCGACGAGCACGCGCTGCTGCTGCCCGCCGGACAGGGTCCCGACCGCGTGCCCTGATCGTCCGGCGAGGCCGACGAGCTCCACCGCGGCGTCGACGATCTCGTGCTCGTGCCGCGCCATCGGCCAGAACGGACGGCGGCGGGCGATCCTGCCGCTGGCGACGACCTCGCGGACGGTGGCGGGGACGCCGGTGCCCGGGGTGGACCGCTGGGGCACGTAGCCCACCCGGTGCCAGTCGTGGAAGCGCGGCTGCGGGGTGCCGAACAGCGAGACCGACCCCTGGCTGACGGGATTGAGGCCCACCAGGGCCTTGAGGAGCGTGGACTTGCCCGAGCCGTTCGCGCCGAGGATCGCGACGACCTGTCCCGGCGCCACCTCGAAGGTCACGTCACGGACGATGGGGCGGCCGTCCAGCACGACGCCGACCCGGTCCAGGGAGAGAGGGGTGGTCATGAGCAGTCGCCCGCTTTCGCCAGGGCGGCCAGGTTCTGCCGCATCAGGGTGAGGTAGGTGGCCTGCGGGTCGTCGGAGCTGAGCCCCTCGATGGGGTCCAGCACGGCCGTCCCGAGCCCGGCGTCACGCGCGAGCGACTCGGCGAGGTCGGGGCTGGCGAGGGTCTCGAAGAAGACCGTCCCGACCCCGCGGTCCCGGAGCAGGGAGGAGAGGTCGTGGAGGCGCTGCAACGACGGCTCCGCGTCGGGCTCCAGCCCGGCGATCGGGACCACGTCGAGGTGGTAGCGCCGAGCCAGGTACTCGAACGCGTCGTGACTGACCACGACCGTCCGGGTCCGGCACGACGCGAGCGTCCGGGCGTACGTCGCGTCGAGGCGCTGCAGATCGCGCACGAGTCCGTGACCCCGGGCGCGGTAGTACGCCGCGTGCGCGGGGTCGGCGGTCGCCATGGTGTCGGCGAAGGCGCGGGTCACCTGTGCCATCAGGGCGGGATCCAGCCAGAAGTGGGGGTCCTCGGTGCCGGAGCTCGGGGCGATGAGGTGCACGACGTCTGCGACGTCGAGTGCGTGGTCGGGGGAGTCGTTGGTCATCGCCTGGTCGACCGAGGGCGCGAGGCCGTGCTCGTAGAACCCCACTCTGGCGGTGTCGATCCGGGCGACCTGCCGGACGGTCAGCTCGTACTCGTGCGGCTCGACTCCAGGAGGGGTCAGATCGACGACCGAGTTGTACCGTCCGGCGACCCGCTCGGCGATGAAGTACAGGGGGTAGAACGCGGCGACGACGGTGTGCTCACCCGACCGGGGGAGACGGCAGGCGGTCGTCAGCGCGGCGACGAGGCCGAGCGCGATGGCCATCAGCACCCAACGCCTCATGAGAACGATTCTCAGTGAGAATGAGAATCATTGTCAAGAGATACAGGAGCTCAGTGGGTGATCAGCTCGAAGGACTGGCGGGCGAGGTCGGCGTCGGTGTCACCCGCCGGCTCGGCGGTGTGGACGACGATCCGGGTGCGGTCGGCCCGGAACAGGTCGTGTGAGTGCTCGAACGGCGTGCCGTCGGCGCTGCGGGTGACCCGCGTGATGGACAGCAGCGGGTCGTCCCGCCCGATGCCCAGGATCGAGGCGTCGTCGGCGCCGGCCCTGACCACCTCGATCCGCTCCGTGGTCTCCTGCGGCTCCACCGAGAAGTGCTCGTCCAGCAGTCCGTAGAGCGACCCGCCGAGCTGGAAGTCCAGCAGCCCCGGGAACAGGGACACCGGCAGCCACGCGTGCTCCAGCGAGATGGGCGCGCCGTCGGCGAGCCGGATCCGGACGATGGCGTAGACCAGCTGTCCCGGCTCCAGCTCGAGCGCCTCGCGGGTCGCCCCGGCGGCCGGAGCGGTGCCCGTGGAGAGGATCCGGGTGCCGGCGGTGATGCCCTGGGCCGAGAGCAGCTCGGGGACGCTGCGGATGTGCGACAGGTCGCGGTCGATCATCTGGTGGCTCACGAACGTGCCGCCGCCGCGCCCGATCACACGGCGTACGGAACCGGCCTGCTCCATCATCGCCAGCGCCTGCCGCAGCGACGATCGGCTGACGCCGAGCTCCATCGCCAGGGTGCGCTCCGACCCGAGCCGCTGGCCCGGCTGCCAGCGCCCGGCGTCGATCCGGGCCTGCAGCTCGCGCTGGATGGACTCGGCCAGGGGACCCTTGGCGTGCGAGATGCTCGTCATGTCACCGCCATTGTGCCGTCAGCAGGGGCCGTCACGGGGCGGTCACGACGACATCGCGTCGAGAGACTCGGGAAGGACCTGACCGCCGTCGACCGCGATCGCCTGACCGGTGACGTACGCCGCCTCGTCGGTGGCCAGGAACAGGCAGACGTTCGCGACGTCGTCGACCGTCCCGAGCCTGCCAGCCGGGATCGAGGCGGCCATGGAGCTCTGGTACTCCTCGCCGAGCTCGATCAGCCCCTCGGTGAGGATGTTGCCGGGCAGCACGGCGTTCACGGTGATGCCCTGGCGGGCCAGCTCGACCGCAGCCGTGCGCATGAAGCCGAGCTGGCCCGCCTTGCTCGCGCCGTAGTGCGCCCATCCCGGGAAACCGGTGATCGGGCCGGTGATCGACGAGGTCAGGATCACCCGGCCGTGACCCGAAGCCGCGAGGGCCGGCAGACAGGCGATCACCGAGAGCATGGTGCCCTTGAGGTTGGTCCCGAGCACCTGGTCGATGTCGCCCGACGACATCTCCGCGAGCCGCACGTCGGGGAAGATCCCGGCGTTCGCGCACAGCACGTCGATGCCGCCCTGGCGCTCGACGGCCGCGGCGGCCATGGCCGCGCACGCATCCGGGTCTGCGACGTCGGCCGCGAACGCCGACGCACCGTTCCCGAGCTCCCGCGCCGCGGCAGTGGCGGCCTCGCCGTCCCGGCCGACCACCATCACCTTCGCGCCGGCGCGGGCGAAGCCGGTGGCGATGCCCTTGCCGATGCCCTTGCTGGCTCCGGTCACGACGACCGAGCGCCCTTCGAGCGATGTGAACACCCGATCCTCCCTTGCTTCCACGTGTCAGGTGTGGCTGGACAGATACTCCTCCGCCAGCTCGCACGTGCCTACCGCATAGGTCGGCGCGAGCTCCCGGGCGACGTCGACGTCGGAGTGCGACCCGATCCAAGCGAGCAGCAGCAGCCGGCGGAACATCACGAAGGTGCGCAGCTCCGCCTCGTCCGCCCCGTCGAGGGGGGCGACCCGGCGGTAGCCCTCGACCCACTGCTCGGTCGCGGCCGGGACGTCGGGGTGGTCCTCGATGAAGCTCACGGCCGCGCCGAAGTCGTAGAGGTACCAACCGAAGCCGCAGTCGTCGAAGTCGATCACGGCCGTCGGCCGGCCCGGGCTCTCGAGCAGGTTGGCGAGCCGGAGGTCGGCATGGATCAGCCCCCAACGCTCGTGGCCCCTCCCGTACGCCGCGAGCCGGTCGCGCAGTGTCTCGTCGAGGCGGCTGAGCACGGGGGTCGTGCTGCCGTCCACGCCCGGCGCGTCCTGCCAGCGCCCCCAACGGGCGACGCTGCCGAACGCCTCGTCGTACCCCCAGGAGAACCGCCGGAAGCCCGATCCGGGCTGCCAGGCGCGGGCGTGCCCATGGAGCCGGGCGGTCAGCTCCCCGAGCTCGGCGAAGTTGGCGACCAGCGAGCTCTCGTCGGGGGACGAGCCGGGCAGCCACTCGAACATCACCACCGAGCGTGGGGCGGTCTCGCCGCCGGGGTCGGCCACCGTCAGCTCGCGGGAGCCGTCCCGGGCCGACAGGATCGACGGTGTGGTCACCACGCCGTCCGCACGGAGCGCGTCGATCCAGGTGAGCTCGGAGCGGATCGCACCGTCCGGGTGGTAGTCGAGGCGGTGCACCCTGAGGGCCGCCAGCGGCGTGCTCCCGTCGGGCGTACGCACCGCGTACGTCGCGTTCTCCGACTGGTTGACCAGCTCGGCGACCGCGCCCTCGGGCAGGTCGTACGACGTCAGCGCCTGCTGGGCGATCCGGTCCAGGGCACTCACTTCGACGACCGAAGGCTCGCTCACGGGAGCATCATCGCCCCTCGATCGCCCCGAGCACCCTGTCGATCGCCGCGAGCGCGGCCTGGATCGAAGCGGACGAGCCGGCGAGGTACAGCCGGCCGGCCGCGCCGATCATCGAGACGTCCACCAGGGTGAGGTCGGGGGCGGCCCTCTCCGCCTCGTTCGCGGCGACCGCGGCGAAGAGTGCGG
Source organism: Actinomycetota bacterium (assembly GCA_046735295.1). Taxonomy (GTDB): domain Bacteria; phylum Actinomycetota; class Actinomycetes; order Propionibacteriales; family Nocardioidaceae; genus Nocardioides. Next base: position 136,366 of record JBKPTA010000055.1, read on the forward strand.
GCGTCACCTCACAGACCAGCAGGGTCTGGCCCGGCATCACCATGGAGGCCTGCCGGGTGCGGTTCACGATGATCGCGTGCTGGTCGGAGAGGTCCTCGATCACGTCGCGGTAGAGCACCTCCGGACGCAGCTGGTCGGCCGGCCCTGCCCCGATGCCGGCCAGGATCGCCTCGCCGGCCCTCGCCACGTCCGCGGCGTCCGACGCGTGCACCTCGAGCACGCCGAACTGACGCTCGACGAACAAGATGCCCGGGTCGACGTCGGGGACCGCCTTCAGGGCCAGGTCGGTGATCCGCTCGATCGCAAGACCGGGAGCGACCTCCACGATCAGGGCGTGCTGTCCGGCGTACGGCGGGTAGCCGCGAGCCCGCGTCGGCGTCCCGAGGTAGGCGGCGAACTGCGGCTGCAGGTCGTGGATCGGTAGGTAGACCCGCAGGTCGATCCCGGACGCGACCTCCCCCCGCGACTCCGTCTGGAGGTGTGCCACGTCTACTCGGAGGACAGCGTGAAGTGCTTGCCGACCTCGACGTGCGGCCGCGGGATCACGTGCACCGAGATCAGCTCACCGACCTGGCTGGCGGCCTCGGAGCCGGCCTCGGTGGCGGCCTTCACGGCCCCCACGTCGCCGATGATGGTGACCGCGACGAGCCCGTCCCCGACCTCCTCGCGGCCGACGATCGTGACGTTGGCGGCCTTGACCATGGCGTCCGCCGCCGCGAGCGCGGCGACGTACCCCTTGGTCTCGATCATGCCGATGGCGTTGTTGGCCACGGTTCTCTCCTCATCTCTCGGTGACGTCGCCGTAGCCCGGCGGTGCCGGGTCGGGGCTCGGGCTGCTCTCGTTGTGGGAGCCGGACTGGGGGTCGACCGAGCCGATGATCAGCGCGTCGACCGGCGGGTGGCTCTCGCCGAACCAGGCGGACGCGACGCTGCCCTGCACGACCAGGACCTCCTCGCCGACCCCGCTGCCGAGCACGTCGAACGCGACGAAGGTGTGCTCGGAGTCATGGGCGCTGACCTCGAGGAAGGCGCCGTGGGGGATCTCGCTGAGCCGGCGGGTGGCCCAGACGGTGCCGGTCACGGTGGCGCGGATCATCGCGTCTCCCTTCCCTCTGCTGATGACGAGGCGGTGGTGTGGTCCGTCCGTTCGATGGTGACCCCGAGGGCTCGTGCCCGGTCGCGGGCGAGTGGGGTCACCACGGCGCGGGGTCCGATCCGCAGTGCCCGGTGCTCACGGGACGCCCGCTGGATGAGGCGCTCGGTGACGGCGCCACGGGCGACGTCGATCGGCCCGGGCGCGGCCGTTGCGGCGACCTCGCCGTCGTCGAGCAGCCGGAACCTGATGCGGCCGGTGCGCAGGTCGGCGGCGCGGGCGGGGTCCTCGGCGAGGTTGAGCACCTGGGTCACCAGGTCGGCCAGCTCACGGTCGTCGCGCACGCGGACCCGGCGTACGTCGTCGCGCGATCGCGCCGGGGCCTCTGGCGACGGGGCGGGCGCCGACTGCGTCGTCGGCTCGCTCGGGAGCACCTCCCGGAGCACCTCCCGCACCATCCGGCGTAGGGCCGCAGTCGTCTCGCCGTCGGTCATCGGACGGCCCTCGACGGCTCCGCCAGCGCCGTCAGCGCCGACTCGGCGGCCTCGGCCGCCTGGCGGACGTCGGCCTCCTGGCCGCTGAGGTAGACCCGGCCGGTCGCGCCGACCATGCGGTAGTCGATGACCTTGATCCCGGGCCCGACGGCCTTCTCCGCCTCGTTGGTCGCCAGGATCGCGTACGACGCCGGCTGCATCTCGAGCACGAACACCGACTCGCCGGGGAGGGCCATCGAGCCCAGCTTGTTGCGGTTGACCAGGAACGCGTGCTGGCTGTCGATCCGGCTCATGATCGTGCTCGCCAGCACCTGGGGCGGCGTCGCGGCCGACGCGTCGGAGTCGAGGTGCTCGAGCACGGCCCCGGCCGCCGCGCGGACCGCGTCGCTCGGCCCGTGGAACTCCAGGTAGCCGAACTGCCGCTCGACGACCAGCATGCCCGACGAGATCCGGGCGTGCTTCAGTGCGATGTCGGTGAGCGGCTCGATGTCGAGCCCGGGCGAGACCTCGATGATCTGGGCGGCGTCCCCGGCCCGGGGGAGCGTTCCGCGGATCCACGAGCCGAGGTAGCACATCGTCTGGGGCTGCAGCCGGTCGAGGTGGATGAAGCTGCGCAGCTGGATGGTCGGCTCAGCCACGCTGACCACCACCGATCAGCTCGTGCAGCTCCTCGATGATGATCCGGCGGAGCTCCTCGCGGAGGTCGTCGCCGTGGGGCGGGGTCACGAGTGGCCGCTCGCGAGGCACCGACGGCTCGCCGGACCGCGCGTTGGACGGCACCGGGTACGGCGGTACCGGCCCGCTGGAGGCGTGCCACGGCGACAGCCCGGAGAAGTCGCCCATCGGGACCGAGGTGTCGGCGTTGTGGGCCAGCCGTACCCAGTTGACCAGGTGGTCGGGCCGTAGGTTCTCGCCGACCGACGACCGGCCGGCGTACCCGGTGCCGACGGTCATCGTCGGGGCGAGGTGGGTCTCGATGCCGGCGCTGCCGAGGCTGTTCCCGACGTTCACCGCCACTCTCAGCACGTTGCAGGCGGCGCCGAACTCGAGGATGGTCGCCGGGTCCGTCGAGTGGATCGCGGCCGAGTGGCCGGCCCCGGAGATGCGCAGCACCGCGCGAGCCGCCTTGATGCCGGCCGCCGCGCTCGGCACGCGCACCATCCCCAGCAACGGCGTGAGCTTCTCCCGCGCCAGGGGCTCCTCGGGCACGACCTGCTCGAACTCCGCGACCAGCACCTTCGTGCTGTGCGGCACCTGGATGCCGGCCTGCTCGGCCAGCCAGGTTGCGGACCGACCGACCACGGCCGGGTCGAAGCGGTCGTGGGGGAAGACCAGTTCGCGGAGAGGGGCCGCCTCGTCGGCGTCGAGGATGAAGGCGCCGGCGGACCGGAGCGCCCGTGCCAACGCGTCGGCGACCCGCTCCTCGACGATCACCACTGACTCGTTCGTGCACAGACAGGAGTTGTCGAACGACTTGGAGTCCACGATGCGCTTCGCGGCGGCCCGCAGGTCGGCCGTCGCGTCCACCAGGACCGGCACATTGCCCGGGCCGACGCCAAGAGCCGGGTTCCCCGACCGGTACGCCGCGCGGACCACGGCGTTCCCGCCGGTCGCGACGATCACGCTGGTGCGTGGATCGGTCATCAGGGCGTCGATGAGCGGGATCGTCGGCTCGGTCACCACCTGCACCACACCCGCCGGCGCGCCGGCCGCCTCGGCCGCCTCGCCGAGCACCCGCGCGGCATCGGCACACACCCGCTTGGCCATGGGATGGGGGCTCACCACGACCGCGTTGCGGGTCATCAGGCCGAGCAGCACCTTGAAGTACACCGTGGCGACCGGGTTGGTCGAGGGGGTGAGGGCGAGCACCACGCCGGCCGGCCGCGGCACCTCGACGATCCTCGCGGACTCGTCGACGCGGGGGGTGACGAAGTCGGAGCCGGCGTAGAAGTCCAGCACGCCGCGTGAGCATGCCTCGTTCTTGAGGCGCTTGTGCTCGACGACGCCGAAGCCCGTCTCGGCGACCGCTCTCTCGGCGTACTCCTGCGCGTGTCGCATGGCGGCGTCGACGACCGCCTCGAGGATCCTGTCGACGGCTGCCTTGTCCAGGGTGCGGTACGCGCGCGCCGCCCACTCCGCGCGCTCGAGCATCGCCCGTGCCTGGGGTACGTCGGTCGGCTCGGGCTCGAGCTCGGCCCAGGTGGGACCGGGGCCTCCCAGGGCGGTCGTCTCGGTCATGCCGCGCCTCGCGCCACGGCGTCGGAGCGTGCTCCGGCGATCGCGACCGCAACCCGGTCCAGGAGCTCTTCGGCCAGGTCCGGCGTGAGGAGCAGCCCGGGCTTGAACTGGAGCACCCGAGCGTCGAGCGTGGAGAAGATCGCCCACACCCCGTGCTCGTAGAGGTGCCGGCTCACGATCATGGCGCCGCGCGGGTGCTCGAACTCCAGGCCGATCACGAGCCCGTCCTGCCGGATCCCGACGAACCAGTCGGGGTTGTCGTCGCGGATCTGCTCGAGGCCCTCGCGGAGCAGATCGGCCAGGTAGTGCACCATCGACCGCGTCTCCGGCCGGCTGCAGATCTCGAGGGTCTTCATCGCCGCGATGCAGCCGACCTCCGCCCCGCCGAAGGTGGACATGTGCGCGAAGCCGTCCTCGGTCAGCCATCCGGCGCAGCGCTCGCTGACCAGCACCGCGGCGATCGGGTACATGCCGCCCGACAGCCCCTTGCCGGTGACCAGCAGGTCCGGCGCGACGTCGTGCTTGGTGATGCACCAGAGCTCACCGGTGCGCATCAGTCCGGTCTGGACCTCGTCCGCGACGTACAGGGCGTCGTACCGCTCGCACAGCTGCTTGACGGCCGTGAGGTATCCGGGCTCGGGGAGCGGGAAGCCGTATGTCGCCGGGATGGACTCCATCAGGACCGCGGCGACGTCCCGGCCGCGGAGGGCGTCCTCCATCGCCGCGAGGTCGTTGAACGGGACCTGGGCGACCTCCTCGGGGCGGTCGGCCAGGAACAGCTTCGCGAACCGGTCGTCCCCGGCGGTCACGGCCAGGCCGGTGTGGCCGTGGTAGGCCTTCTGGATCGAGACGATCTTCCGCTTGCCGGTCGCATGCCGGGCCGTCTTGATCGCGATGTCGATGGCCTCGCCCCCGCCGCTGGCGTAGATCACCTTGGTGAGCCCGGGCGGCGCCGATGCGATCAGCGCCTCCGCGAGGGCGGTCCGCGCCAGCGACGGGAAGTGGTGGTTGCCGATGTCGAACCGGTGCATCGCCTGGGCGACCGCGGCGACGACCTCGTGGTTGCGATGACCGACGTTGTAGGTGCCGCCGTTGAGGTGGACGTCGATCAGACGGCGTCCCGACATGTCCCACAGCAGGTAGCCCTCACGTCGGTCGATGACCAGCGGCGTGCCCGAGTCGATCCAGAACTGGGTCTTGCCCGGGTTCCAGAACTGCTTGGCCTTCTCCAGCACCTCCTGCTTGTCCTCGAAGGAGAACGCGCCGTAGTCGGTCACCGCGCTCCTTCCGTCCGCGACCAGAGAATTGGTTCAACCACGAGTGCATACCTTTTGGGTATGTGGTGTCAATGGTGTGTTCGCGAACAAACCTGAAACAAACAATTTCGGCGTGGAGCCTTGTGCCGGCTCGTCCGGCGATGCCACTCTCATGCCGCTCGGAGCGATCCAGGACACATCGACCGGAGCCGTCCGCCGTTCTACCCGCCTCATGGTGGGGCGCGCGGTCGGTCCAGAGAGAAGAGTGACCTCCCGATGGTGAGCCAAGACGTCAGCGGCGACGACTTCGTCGAGGTGCCGGTCGACTCCGGCCACAAGCTCAAGACCGGGGCCATCGGCATGGTCGCGGTGCTGTTCATGGCAACGGCCAACGCCGCCCCGATCACGGCGATGAGCGCGAACACGCCGATCGCGGTCGGGTACGGCAACGGCCTCGCCGCTCCGGGCGGGTTCCTGTTCGCCACGATCGTGCTGACCCTGTTCACCGTCGGCTTCGTCGCGATGGCCCGCCACGTGACGACGACCGGCGCTTTCTACGGCTTCATCTCCCAGGGCCTCGGCCAGGTATGGGGCATGGCGGCCGGTCTCGTCGCGACGCTGGCGTACGTGGTGTTCGAGGGCTCCCTGATCGGGGTGTTCGCCTACTTCACCCAGTCGACCTTGGACTCCTGGTTCAGCATCTCGCCGAACTGGTTCCTGCTGGCTTGCATCGGGATCGTCCTGATCGCGCTGTTCGGGCACTACGACATCAACATCGCGGCGGCGTTCCTCGGCATCTGCCTGGTCGCTGAGGTGCTGCTGCTGGCGGCGATGGCGTTCACCGTGCTCTTCAAGGGCGGCGGCGAGAACGGCCTGATGGCCGGCGCGATCAACCCGGTCAACGCGTTCAAGAACATGGTCGAGGGCGGCAACCTGCCCGGCTCGTCGGGCTCGCTCGGCGCCTCGATCGACGGCAAGACCATCGCCGCGGGCTCCGCGGCGATCGGGGTGTTCTTCGCCTTCTGGTCCTGGGTCGGCTTCGAGACCACGGCGGTGTACGGCGAGGAGTCCCGCGACCCGAAGCGGATCGTCCCCCGCGCCACGATGATCGCGGTGATCGGTCTCGGCATCTTCTACACGTTCGTGTCGTGGATGGCGATCTCCGGCACGGGCGCCAAGGACTCGATCACGACCGCCGCCGGCAGCAACCCGGTCGACCTGATGAAGGGCACGTTCGACCAGTACCTCGGCCATCCGTCCACCTACCTGTTCGACTTCCTGATCGTCTCCGGCTCGTTCGCCTGCGCCCTGGCGTTCCACAACGCGGCGTCGCGCTACATCTACGCGCTGGGTCGTGAGCTGCCGATGTTCCAGAACAACTTGGGTGCCACCCACAAGGTGCACGCGTCGCCGCACGTCGCGTCCGCCACGCAGTCCCTGATCACGTTCGTGATCACCCTGCTCTTCTGGGTGTCCCTGGGCAACGACGTGGTGAAGGCGGCGTACATCTACGAGTACGGCGTGCTCGCAGTGCTGGGCACGATGGCGATCCTGCTGGTGCAGGCGCTGTGCTGCTTCGCGGTCATCTGGTACTTCCAGGTCCGCAGGGTGCACCCGGGCAACATGCTCACCACGGGCGTCATCCCGGGGCTCGGCGCGATCGGGATGCTCTACGTCTGCTACCTGCTCTTCAGCAACCTGTCCTTCGCCGGCGGCCTCGCGGCCCACTCGACGCTGTACAAGAGCATCCCGTACATCGTGGCGGTGACCGCACTGATCGGGGTGGTCGTGTGCCTGGTCATCAGGTCGACCAACCCGACGCTGTACCGGCGGATCGGGCACACGGTGCTGGAGGACGCTCACGAGCGGACGTGACGGGTGACCTCCGGTCCCGTGGCTGTGCCCACGTCGTACGAGCCTGATCCGGAGGCGGATCCGGCACGGCTGACCTACACGTTCGGCGGCGTGGAGCCGGTCGCGTCCTTCGCGCCCGGCTCCGCCCTGTCGACGTGGACCTTCGACTGCTTCGGCGGCCGGGTGCGCTCGGCGTCCGACGTGGTCTCGGAGGTCTGCGACCCGCGGTACCTGAACCCTCAGACCGGGCCGTTCTTCGTCGAGGGCGCCGAGCCGGGCGACACGCTGGCCGTCCACTTCGTCTCGATCGAGCCCCGGCACGCGTGGGGGGTGTCGGCCAACGTGCCGTTCTTCGGCTCGCTGACCGCGACGCCGACGACCGCGATGCTGCACCCCGCGCTGGCCGAACGGACGTGGTACTACGAGCTGGACCTCCAGGAGCGGCTCGTCCGGTACGCCGCCGTCGACTCGGCGTTCACCCTCGACCTGCCGCTGGACCCGATGCACGGGACCGTGGGGGTCGCCCCTGCGCTGGGCGAGGCGCGCTCGTCCCTCGCACCGGGTGCCTGGGGTGGGAACATGGACACGCCCGAGATGCGGGCCGGGGTCACCTGCTACCTCGGCGTCAACGTCGAGGGGGCGCTGTTCAGCCTCGGCGACGGGCACGCCCGGCAGGGTGAGGGTGAGACCTGCGGCGTCGCCGTCGAGACCGCCATGGACACCGTCGTGATCCTCGATCTGGTCAAAGGGGTCTACACCGACTGGCCGCGACTGGAGTCCGACACGCACCTGGTCTCGACGGGCTCGACCAAGCCACTCGAGGACGCCTTCCGCATCGCTCATGCCGACATGACCGGATGGGTCGGCGGCGAGCTCGGTCTCTCACCCCTGGACGCCTACCAGCTGGTGACGCAGGTCGTGGAGTCACCGGTCGCCAACGTCGTCGACACGGTCTACACGATGACGGCGAAGGTCGCGAAGACCTACCTCCCGGGTGTGACGGCGTACGACGGCATGCACGCGCGGCTGCGGTCCCAGGCCGTCGCCCTGCGAGGGTCGGGATGAACCTCGACCTCGACCTCGCCGAGCAGCTGACCCGCTCGGCGTGCCGGGCCGCGGAGGCCGAGGGATGCCTGGTGTCGGCAGCGGTTGTCGACGCCGGCGGACACCTGGTCGCCTTCAGGAGGATGGACGGAGCGGAGTTCGCCGGGTGCACGGTCGCGGTCGACAAGGCCTACACCTCCGCGGGCAACCGCATCGCCACCGTGGACCTGCGCGACCAGGTCGCCCCCGGTGGTGACCTGGCGGGGTACTACGCGGCTTCCGGAGGCCGGTTCATCGCCTTCGGTGGGGGCGTGCCGCTGTGGTACGACAGACGCGTGGTAGGAGCGATAGGAGTCAGCGGGGCGAGCGGCGAGCAGGACCACGCGTTCGCCTCCGCCGCCGCGGCAGTGTGGGTCGAGGCGGGAGGTGCGCTGCATGACTGAGTCCCAGCGGCCCGTCGGTCGGGTCCGGTTCATGGATGCGCAGCGGGTCAACCTGGACGGCTTCGCCGTGGCGGACCCGGCGCTCGGCATGGTCGCCTACGGCTCGCCGACCGACCCGGCGCCGTCCCTGGTGCTCCGCGACGGGCGCGTCGTCGAGATGGACGGCACGGCCGAGTCGGACTTCGACAGCATCGACGAGTTCATCGCCCGGCACGGGCTCGACCTGGACGTCGCCGAGGAGGCGATGGCGATCGACGACCTCGCCTATGCCCGGATGCTCGTCGACCCGGCCGTGCCCCGGTCGGAGGTCGTGCGGCTCGCTGCGGGGATGACACCTGCCAAGCTGGCCGCCCCGCTCTCCCTGCTGCGCCCCGTCGAGCTGATGATCGCGATGACCAAGGTGCGGGCGCGGCGTACGCCGAGCAACCAGGCCCACGTGACCAACCGGCTCGACGACCCGCTGCTGCTCGCTGCGGACGCAGCGACGGCCGCCGCGTTCGGGTTCCGCGAGCTCGAGACGACGGTGCCGGTCCTGGGCGACGCGCCGTCCAACGCCCTGGCGGTGACGCTGGGCTCCGTGGTCGGCGCGGCGGGTGTGCTCGTGCAGTGCTCTGTCGAGGAGGCGCTCGAGCTCGAGCTCGGCATGCGCGGCTTCGTGTCGTACGCCGAGACCGTGTCGCTCTACGGCACCCATCAGGTGTTCGTCGACGGTGACGACACCCCGTGGTCGAAGGCGTTGCTGGCGTCGGCGTACGCGTCGCGGGGCGTGAAGATGCGGGTCACCTCGGGAGGGGGCGCCGAGGCCCTGATGGGCGGCGCGCAGGGGCACTCGATGTTCTACCTCGAGGCCCGCTGCGTCGCGTTGGCGCGTGCGATCGGGGCACAGGGCGTCCAGAACGGCGGGATCGACTCCGCGTCCGTGGCCGCATCCGTGCCCCAGGGCGTGCGGTCGCTGACCGCGGAGAACCTGATGGTCATGCTGCGCAACCTCGAGTCGTGCTCGGGCAACGACGCGTTGATGAGCGAGTCGGAGATGCGGCGTACGGCGCGCACGCTGCCGACGCTGCTGGCCGGGTCCGACTTCATCTGCTCAGGCTTCGGCTCCATCCAGCGCTTCGACAACATGTTCGGCCCGAGCAACCTCAACGCCGAGGACGTCGACGACTTCCTGGCGATCCAGCGCGACTGGGGCGTGGACGGAGGGCTGCGCACCGCGGACACCGAGGAGCTGGCCCGGCTCCGGCGCCGTGCGGCGGAGGTCGCCCGCGACGTCTATGCGTGGTTCGGGCTGGCGGACTTCACCGACGAGCATCTCGAGCGCGCCGTCGACGCGGCCGGCTCCAAGGACCTCGGCACGACCGACACGCTCGCGGTGCTGAACGCCGCGCACACGATCAAGACGTCGGGCATGACCGGCCTCGACGTCGTCTCGGCGCTGCACCAGTGCGGCTACCCGGAGGAGGCGCAGCGGCTGCTGGACATGCTGGCCGCGCGGGTGAGCGGCGACTACCTGCAGACCGCCGCGATCTTCGACGAGCAGATGAACGTGCTCTCGCTGGTGACCGACCCGAACGACTACCTCGGCCCGGGGACGGGCTACGACCCGGCACCCGAGCGTCAGGCGGAGATCGACGGGATCCGGCAGCAGCGGTCGGTCGAGGACCTGCGCCGGGCGCAGGAGGACCCGGAGGAGTTCGCGCGGTTCTCCGAGGTCGGCCCGGCCACGGTGGGAACGGCGGCGGGGGAGGTCGTGGTCGGCCTGTCGCCCGCCGTGGGCCGTGCGATCAGCCGCACCCTGTCCGGACTGACGGTGTCGGAAGCGCTGGCCGAGGTGCTCGCGGGGCTCGAGGAGGAGGGCTGCACGGCCCGGCTGGTACGGATCAACGACTCGATCGACCTGGGGTCCATCGGGCTGAAGGCCGCACGGCTCGCGGGGTCGGGCATCGGGATCGGCCTGCAGGCCAAGGGCACTGCCCTGATCCACCGGCGCGACCTGCCGCCCCTGGCCAACCTCGAGCTCTACAGCGTCGCGCCCACCATCGGTCGCGCCGACTACCGGCTCCTCGGCGTGAACGCCGGTCGGCACGCCAAGGGCGCGACCCCCGACCCGGCTCGCAACCCCTACTCCGACGAGGCCATCGAGGCGCGCTACCACACCCGTGTGGTCGCCCTGGTCGCCATCGAGCGCGCGATGGCGACCGGTGGTGCCCCGGAGGAGCTCGCGTGGAAGGGGGAGCGATGAGCCCCCACGTGAGCCGCGCCTGGTCGGGTCGCGAGTCCTCCGAGCTGAGCGTCGGCGGCGTCGTCGGGGGCGAGCTCGGGCCCGACGACATCCGCATCAGCCCCGACACGCTGCGCCACCAGGCTGAGGTCGCCCGGGCCCACGCCAACCCCCAGCTGGCGGCCAACTTCGAGCGGGCCGCGGAGCTCACCGCCTTCCAGGAGTCGGAGATCCTCGCGCTGTACGAGCTCCTCCGCCCGGGCCGCGCCACGGGCGACGAGCTGCGCGCGCAGGGCGACGAGCTCGAGAAGCGGGGGGCCCCGATCTGCGCGGCGTTCGTGCGTGAGGCCGCTGTCGTGTACGAGCGGACCGGCCTGACGGCGTGAGCTCGTCCGGCACCCGACGCAGCGAGCTGGTCGTCGGGATCGACATCGGCAACGCGACCACCGAGGTCGTGCTCGCGCGCCGGGTCGACGGCACGCTGAGACCGGTCCTCGCGGAGCAGGCGCCGACACGGGGGATGAAGGGCTCGCCGACGTCGGTCACGGCGGCTGCGGCCCTGGTTCGCCGGATGGTCGGGCAGCTGGGGGAGGACCCCCTGCGGGGAGCGGTGGCCACGCTGACCCCGGTGCACACCGGGGTGGTGAGCGGGGTCGCGGCCGGCGCCGACACGGGGCGGCTCTCGGTCGTCCCGATCGAGGGTCGCACCCTGGTCCACGCCGGCGCGGCCGCCGGCCGGGGGGTCTGGCTCGCGGACCTCGAGACCTCCACCGGGCCGGTGGTGGCCCTGGTCCCGCCCGGGACGGGATACGCCGCGGCCTCCGCCGCGCTCAACCGGAGCCGCGCGGAGATCGTCGCGGTGGCTCTTGCCGACGACGAGGCGGTGCTGGTGGGGAACCGGCTCCGGGTACCGGTCCCGGTGGTCGACCTGGCTCCGGTCGACCGGATCGCGGTCGCGACGCGGGCGGCGGTCGAGGTCGCGGCGCCGGGCGGTGCCCTCTCGCGGGTCGTCGACCCGCTCTGGCTCACCTCCGAGCTCCGGCTCGACGCGGCGGAGCGCGCGTCGGCGGCCACGGTCGCCGCCCAGCTCGCCGGCCGGGCATCGGGGCTCGTGCTGCTGGAGGCGGAGCCGCCCTCCGGCGAGGCGCGACCGGACGAGATCTCGCCGGTGGTGCGGACCGAGCAGGGGTGGCGCCTCGCCGGCCGGTCCGTGTCGTACGCCGACCTGGCCGTCGTGGACGTCACCGAGACCGCGTGGCCCCGCGAGCCGGGCGACCACCTGCTGGCGGCGGCGTACCTCGCCGGTGCGGACGCGGCGGTCGACCCCTCCGCGGGGCTCACCGAGAGCCTGGGGTTCCCGGTGGAGCTCGTGGAGGCAGAGGCGGCGATGGCAGCCCTCGGCGCGGCGAGCACGCCGGGTGCCGAGCCCGACGCGGCGGTGCTCGACCTCGGTGCGGGAACGGCCGACCTGGTCGCGGGAGGAGTCGCGGAGACCCGCGCCGGGTGCGGGGCGCTGCTGACGCTCGCGGTCGCCCTCGCCCTCGGCGTGACCCGCGGATCGGCGGAGTGGGTGAAGAGGGGTCCGTGCGTCAGGGTCGAGGGACCGACGGTGCGGGTGGCGGAGTCGGGAGAGCGCTACCTGGACGACGCGCCGGCGCCGGCCTCGGCCATCGGCCGGCTCGCTGTACCGGGACCGGCCGGGCTGCTCGGCTTCGGCGCGGAGCTGCCCGCAGCGACATGGCGGTCCGCCCGCTGGGCGCTGAAGGAGGAGGTCCTCGGGCGTGCGCTCCGGGAGACGACGCTGTCCCTACCCCCCACCATGGTCGTCGTCGGCGGTCCCGCGGGGGATGACGAGGCGCTCGCCGCCGTCTCCGGCCTCGTCCCGTCCGGCACCGTGGTCGGGCGCGCGAACGTCGCCGGCACCCTCGGCCACCGCCACGCCGTCGCCTGGGGCCTCGCCCTCACCGCCGCCGAACGCTGACGTGGCCATCGTGTCGTGCGGTACGGCGTCGACCCGGCGCCCGCGTCGAGCGGGCAGATCAGCGGTGGCCGGCCCAGCTGCCGGCGCGGGCGGCGGCGGCCACCAGGTCGGCGAGATCGGTCACCGAGGGGTGGTGGTCGGTCGTCTCCGCGGCCGATCCGTCCTCGGCGTCGTCGATCGAGGAGGTGGTGATCCGGATGTGGTCGACGTCCGGGGGCGAGATCCAGAACGGGTCGCCGCTCGCGGCGCGGACGCCGGCGGCGGCGAGGTGCAGCAGGGCGGCGCCCTGCTCGGCCACGGGTACCCAGACGTTGATCCCGTCACGCCCGGGCACCGTCACCCCGCGGGCGGCTAGCGCGTCGGCCATGGCCGCGGTGCGAGCGGCGTACGTCGCCTGCGCGTGCGCCACCAGGGTCCGCGACGACTCGTCGGTGAGCAGGTCCAGCAGGATCGACTGCACCAGCCGGCTGCTCCATCCCTGACCGAGGTAGCGGCGCTCGACGATCGGGCGTACCACCGCAGCCGGACCGCCGACTGCGGCGAGCCGCAGATCCGGGCCGTGCGTCTTGGAGAAGCTCCGCACCAGCACGGTGCGGTCGGGTAGCAGGGCCCCCAGCGAGACGGGGGGACCGGACGGCGTGCCGCCGGCGGAGTCGTCCTCGACGACCACCACGTCGCGCCCTGCCAGGGCGGTGGCCAGTCGGTCCGCTCGTGTCGGTGAGACCGACTGGCCGGACGGGTTCTGCCCCCACGGCTGGAAGAACAGCACCTTCGCGCCCGCATCGGCGGCTGCGACCACATCGGCGACGACCGGCCCCTCGGCGTCGTACCCGATCCCGATCGGGACCGCACCCGCCATCTCCAGCAGGTCGAGCAGCGGGGGGAAGCACGGCTGCTCGACCGCCACCCGGTCGCCGAAGCGCAGATGCGCAGCGACGAACTGGCTGTGCGCGTCCATCGCCCCGTCGACCACGGTCAGCGACTCGGCAGGGTGCGGCCACGACTCCTCCAGCAGGGCACGCAGGGCCGGGACGACGGGCTCCTCGAGGTAGGAGTGCGGCGTGTCGTCGCGCGGCACCCGCCGCATCGCCCTGTGCAGGTCGGGCAGCAGGCGGGAGTCGGGGAGCCCCGTGGACAGGTCGACCCGGTACCCCGCGTGCGAGTCGAGCGCGCGCCGGTACCGACGCGGGCCGACCGACGCCTCGCGCACCCGGGTCCCGCGGCGTCCGTCGGTCTGGATCAGTCCCGCTCGCGCGAGCTGGGACCAAGCGGCGCTGACGGTGGCGGGAGCGACCTGGAGGTCGCGGGCAGCCCGGCGGATGGGGGGCAGACGCTCGCCCGGTCGGAGCATTCCCCGGTCGATGCCGGCGGACAGGGCGAGGGCGATCCCCTTCGCCGAACGGTCGTCCACCGCGTCGACCAGCTCCTGCCACACGTTTTGTAACATAGCAATGAAAGCATTGCTCCAGATAGCCACAGGTCATATTTTCGGCGTCATGACCTCCCGCATCACCCATTGGACCAACGGCGCCCCGACCCCCGGCGGCTCCGGCCGCTCCGGACCCGTCTACAACCCTGCCACCGGCGAGCAGACCGGCGAGGTCGACTTCGCCAGTGCCGAAGAGCTCGACGCCGCCGTCGCGAGCGCCACGGAAGCCGCCGCGGTCTGGCGAGCGGCATCCCTCGCGACCCGTACCGGCGTGCTGTTTGCGTTCCGCGAGCTGCTCGCGTCGTCGCTGGACGAGCTGGCCGCGGTGATCACCGCCGAGCACGGCAAGGTCCTCGCCGACGCCAAGGGAGAGATCCAGCGCGGGCTGGAGAACGTCGAGTACGCCTGCGGTGTCGCCGACCACATGAAGGGCGGCTACTCCGAGCAGGCCGGCACGGGGGTCGACGTGTACTCGATCCGTCAGCCGCTCGGCGTCGTCGCCGGCATCACGCCGTTCAACTTCCCCGCAATGGTGCCGTTGTGGATGTGCGCCAACGCCATCGCCACCGGCAACGCGTTCATCCTCAAGCCCAGCGAGAAGGACCCGTCGGCCGCGCTGTTCCTGGCGCAGCTGTGGAAGAGGGCCGGGCTGCCCGACGGCGTGTTCAGCGTCGTGCACGGTGACAAGGAGGCCGTCGACGCGATCCTTGCCCACCCCGGCATCGCCGCCGTGAGCTTCGTCGGGTCGACCCCGATCGCGCGCTACATCTACGAGACCGGCACGCGCAACGGCAAGCGGGTGCAGGCCCTCGGGGGCGCGAAGAACCACATGCTGGTCCTCCCCGACGCCGACGTCGACATGGCGGCCGACGCGGCCGTCTCGGCGGCGTACGGCGCCGCGGGCGAGCGCTGCATGGCGATCTCCGTGGCGGTCGCCGTCGGCGACGTGGCCGACCCCCTCGTCGACGCGATCGCGGCGCGGCTCCCCAAGCTCCGCATCGGCGACGGCTCCGATCCGGACTCGGAGATGGGCCCGCTGATCACCCGAGAGCACCGCGACAAGGTCGCCGACTACGTCCGGCAGGGCGTCGAGGCTGGGGCGACGGCCGTGGTCGACGGTCGCGAGGCGGACGTCCCGAGCGAGGGCTTCTTCCTGGGCACGACCCTCCTGGACCGGGTGAGCCCGGAGATGACCGTCTACACCGACGAGATCTTCGGCCCCGTGTTGTGCGTCGTCCGGCAGGACTCCTACGACGACGCGATCGAGCTGATCAACAGCAACCCCTTCGCCAACGGGACCGCGATCTTCACGCGCGACGGCGGGGCGGCCCGGCAGTTCCAGTTCGACGTCGAGGTCGGGATGGTGGGCGTCAACGTCCCCATCCCGGTCCCCGTGTCCTACTACTCGTTCGGGGGCTGGAAGGCCTCGCTCTTCGGCGACACCCACATGTACGGACCCGAGGGCATCGCGTTCTACACCCGCGGCAAGGTCGTGACCTCGCGCTGGCCCGACCCGGCCACGTCCATGATCGACCTCGGGTTCCCGACCCACCGCTGAGCGGTCCCTCCGAGAGGCCCCGGACACCGCTCGACAGGCTCGACCGACGAAGGAGCAGCCATGACCCCGACGTACGAAGGCCCCCTCGCGGGCATCCCTCGGGACGAGGACACCGTCCGCAGGCTCGACCGTGCCCACGTCTTCCACTCGTGGTCGGCGCAGGCCCTGATCGACCCGCTGCCGATCGCGAGCGCATCCGGCTCGCGCTTCACCGACTACGCCGGGAGCTCCTACCTGGACTTCTCCAGCCAGCTGGTCAACGTCAACATCGGCTACCAGCACCCCAAGCTCGTCAAGGCGATCGCGGACTACGCCCAGACCATGACCACGATCCAGCCCTCGTTCGCCAACGACGCGCGCTCCGAGGCCGCCCGGCTGATCGCAGAGGTCGCGCCGGGTGACCTGGACCGGGTCTTCTTCACCAACGGCGGTGCCGAGGCGACGGAGAACGCCCTGCGGATGGCCCGGCTGCACACCGGCCGGCACAAGGTGCTCGCGGCGTACCGCTCCTACCACGGCGCGACGGCCGGCTCGATCACGATGACCGGTGACCCGCGCCGCTGGCCGAACGAGCCCCTGGTCAGCGGTGTCGTCCACTACTTCGGGCCCTACCTGTACCGCTCGGCATTCCACGCCACCAGCGAGCAGGAGGAGTGTGAGCGCGCCCTCGCGCACCTGCGCGACCTGATCACCTTCGAGGGACCGTCGACGGTCGCGGCGATCATCCTCGAGACGATCGTGGGCACCAACGGGGTCCTGATGCCCCCCGACGGCTACCTGGCCGGCGTCCGCGAGCTCTGCGACGAGTTCGGCATCGTGATGATCGCCGACGAGGTGATGTCGGGGTTCGCCCGGGCCGGGGAGTGGTTCGCGGTCGACCACTGGGACGTCGTGCCCGACCTGATGACGTTCGCCAAGGGCGTGAACTCCGGCTATGTGCCGATCGGCGGCGTGCTGGTCAACGACGCCGTCAACGAGACCTTCCAGCAGCGCGTCTATCCAGGCGGCCTGACCTACTCCGGACACCCGCTCGCGTGCGCGAGCGCCGTCGCCTCCATCGAGATCTTCAAGGAGGAGGGGATCGTCGAGCACGCGCGCGACATGGGGACCCAGGTGATCGGTCCCGAGCTGGCGAGGATCGCGGAGAACCATCCCTCGGTCGGCGAGGTGCGTGGGATCGGCATGTTCTGGGCCGTCGAGCTGGTCCGCGACCGCGACACCCACGAGCCGCTGGTGCCCTTCAACGCGTCGGGCGAGGCCGCGAAGCCGATGGGCGAGCTGATGGCGGCCTGCAAGGAGCGTGGGCTGTGGCCGTTCACGCACTTCAACCGGCTGCACGTCGTCCCGCCCTGTACGACGTCCGCCGAGGAGCTGCGGGAAGGCTTGGCGATCCTCGACGAGGCGTTGAAGGTCGCCGACCAGCACTACACCGGCAGCTGATCGCCGGCCGCCTCGCTACCCTCCTCGTGAAGGGGCGCCGATGACCGACTGTTGTGACCACGACGACGCGAGATCGGCCACGCGCGACTACTTCGACCTGGGCCACCACCACCGAACCGTCACGACCTCCTCGGACGAGGCGCAGCTGTGGTTCGACCGCGGCCTGGCCTGGACGTACGGCTTCCACCATGAGGAGGCCAGGCGCTGCTTCGAGCGCGCCATCGACGCCGACCCCGGCTGCGCGATGGCGCACTGGGGGATCGCCTACGTCGTGGGCCCCAACTACAACTATGCGTGGGACGACTTCGACCCGGCCAGCCTGAGCTCCTCCCTCTCGACGGCGCGGGAGGCTCGCGAGAGCGCCGAGCGGCTGGCCCCGCAGGCCTCCGCGGTCGAGCAGGCGCTGATCGCCACCCTCGCCGCCCGCTACCCGGTGACCGACGCGACCACGGGTGACCCGGGATGGTGCGAAGGGCACGCCGCGGCGATGCGGACGGCCTACCAGCAGTTCCCCGACGACCTCGACGTCGCCGCGCTGTTCGCCGAGGCGCTGATGAACGTCACGCCCTGGCAGATGTGGGACCTGCCGACCGGCCGACCGGCCGAGGGCGCGCACACAGTCGAGTGCCGCGAGGTCCTCGAACGCGCTCTGGCCAGGCCCGAGGCGCGCCGTCATCCCGGCGTCCTGCACATGTACATCCACCTCATGGAGATGTCCCCGACGCCCGAGGCTGCTTCCGAGGCGGGCGACCTGCTGCGCGACCTCGTCCCGGACGCCGGCCATCTGCGCCACATGCCGTCGCACATCGACGTGCTGACCGGGAGCTACCGGGCGGTGATCGACGCGAACCAGGCCGCGTACGAAGCCGACGAGCGGTACGTCGCCGTCGGCGGCGCGATGAACGCCTACACCCTCTACCGCTGCCACGACCTGCACTTCCTCGTCTACGGCGCGATGTTCGTCGGCGACCGGGCGACCGCGCTCGACGCCGCCGACCGGCTCGTGGCGGCCATCCCCGAGTCGCTGCTGCGGATCGAGTCGCCGCCGATGGCCGACCTGCTCGAGAGCTTCGTCCCCATCCGGGTGCACGCGATGATCCGCTTCGGGATGTGGGACGAGCTCGTCGCGGAGCAGCTTCCCGAGGACCACGAGCTGTACGCCGCCACCACGGCGTTCGTCCACTACGGCCGCGGGGTCGCCTACAGTGCGACCGGTCGCGTCCCGGAGGCCGAGCGGGAGCGTGAGCTCTTCCGCGCCGCCGTCGCCCGGGTCCCCGAGGGCCGCATGCTGTTCAACAACACCGTGGTGGACCTGCTGGCCATCGCATCGGAGATGCTCGACGGCGAGCTGCTCTACCGGCGGGGCGAGCACGACGAGGCCTTCGCGGCGCTGCGCCGGAGCATCGAGCTCGACGACCACCTGCCCTACGACGAGCCGTGGGGCTGGATGCAGCCGACCCGGCACGCCTACGGTGCCCTGCTCCTCGAGCAGGGCCACGTCGAGGAGGCAGCGGCGGTCTACCGCGCCGACCTCGGCCTGGACGACTCGCTGCCGCGCGCGCTGCGCCATCCGAACAACGTCTGGAGCCTGCACGGCTACCACGAGTGCCTGACCCGGCTCGGGAGCTCCGAGGAGGCCGCAGAGGTCAAGCAGGCCCTGGACGCCGCGCAGGCGCTGACCGACGAACCGGTCCGGGCGAGCTGTGCGTGCCGGACCGTCGCCTGACCGGCGTCCCTTCGGACATGTCGGCGGCTAGTCTCGCCGACGTGATCGTGGTGAACCGCTTCCGGGTGAGCGAGGCCGAGCAGGCCGCCTTCCGCGAGGCCCTCCAGCGGGCTCGCGAGACCCTGGCGGTCCAGCCGGGCTTCGTCGCCGGCCGCATCGGCCGCAACGTCGACGAGCCGGAGCTCTGGCTGCTCACCACCGAGTGGCTGGGCCCGGGCGCCTACCGCCGGGCGCTCTCGTCGTACGACGTGAAGCTGGCCGCGGTGCCCGTCCTGAACCGCGCCCTCGACGAGCCGAGCGCCTACGAGCCGGTCGAACCCGGTACCGAGTTGAACCAGCCGCGCGCCCGCTCGTTAGGCTGAACCCTCCGTCCTCAGCAGGCAGACCGGCAGCCAGCCGGGCCGACCCCAGGAGCCTCTCCGTGGCCAAGCCACCCCCCAGCACCCTCGACACCGTCGTCTCGCTCTGCAAGCGCCGCGGCTTCGTCTTCCCGTCGGGGGAGATCTACGGCGGCACGCGCTCAGCCTGGGACTACGGCCCCCTGGGCGTGGAGCTGAAGGAGAACGTCAAGCGGCAGTGGTGGCGCGCGATGGTCACGACCCGGGACGACATGGTCGGGGTCGACTCCGCGATCATCCTCCCTACCCGGACCTGGGAGGCGAGCGGACACCTCGCGACGTTCACCGACCCGCTGGTCGAGTGCCAGTCGTGCCACAAGCGGTTCCGTGAGGACCACCTCCAGGAGGAGTACGCCGCCCGAGCCGGCGTCGCCGACCCCGACACGGTCGACATCAACGAGTCCGTGCCCTGCCCCAACTGCGGCAACCGCCACACCTGGACCGAGCCACGGCAGTTCAACATGATGCTGAAGACCTACCTCGGCGTCGTCGAGGACGACTCGGCCCTGCACTACCTGCGCCCGGAGACCGCCCAGGGCATCTTCCTGAACTTCGCCAACATCGTCACCAGTGCCCGGATGAAGCCGCCGTTCGGCATCGCCCAGATGGGCAAGAGCTTCCGGAACGAGATCACGCCGGGCAACTTCATCTTCCGGACCCGCGAGTTCGAGCAGATGGAGATGGAGTTCTTCGTCAGGCCCGGCGAGGACGAGGAGTGGCACCAGTACTGGATCGACGAGCGCACCCGGTGGTTCACCGACCTCGGCATCAACCCCGACAACCTCCGTCACTTCGAGCACCCGACCGAGAAGCTCAGCCACTACGCGAAGCGCACCGTCGACATCGAGTACCGCTGGGGATTCTCCAGCCGGGAGTTCGAGGAGCTCGAGGGGGTCGCCAACCGCACCGACTTCGACCTCAGCCAGCACTCGCAGATGTCCGGGCAGGACCTCTCCTACTTCGACCAGGCATCGGGCGAGCGCTACATCCCGTACGTGATCGAGCCGGCGCTCGGCCCCAACCGCGCGATGATGGCGTTCCTGCTCGACGCCTACACCGAGGACGAGGCGCCGAACACCAAGGGCGGAGTGGACAAGCGCGTCGTGCTCCGGCTCGACCCGCGGCTCGCGCCGGTCAAGGTCGCGGTGCTCCCGCTCAGCCGGAACGCCGACCTCTCACCGAAGGCGCGAGACCTGGCCGCTGCGCTCCGGGGTCACGGGTGGAACGTCGAGTTCGACGACTCCGGCGCGATCGGCCGGCGGTATCGCCGGCAGGACGAGATCGGGACGCCGTACTGCGTGACGGTGGACTTCGACACGCTGGACGACCAGGCGGTCACGATCCGCGAGCGGGACTCCATGAAGCAGGAGCGGATCGCCCTCGACCAGACCAGTGCGTACTTCGCGGAGCACCTCCTCGGGTGCTGAGGTGATCCGTCGTTCCGCGCTTCCGGCCCTGGCCGTCCTCGCCGCGCTGACGCTCAGCGGCTGTGGGGGCTCCGGATCCTCCGAGCCTGTGGCAGACGGCTCGAGCGGCACCTCCACGCCGTCGCCCGGCAGCACCGGTACCTCGTCCGCCGACGGCGTCCGGCTCACGCCGCAGGGCACCCATCTGGCACTGGGGGACACTGCTCGGGTCAGGTGGAACCCCACCCAGAAGACCACCGGGTTCGCCGCGATCACGGTCACCGGGCTGCTGAAGATGCCCATCAGTGCCTTTCGGGCCTGGCGTCTCGACCGCGAGACGCGCAGGTCGACGCCGTACTTCGTCCATGCCACGGTCCGGAACCTCGGGCACACCGACCTCTCGCACACGCCGGTGCCGCTGTACCTGCTCGACCAGCGGGAGACGCTCCTGGAGGCCTCGAGGTTCCAGGCCAGGTTCACGCCGTGCCCGAGTCGCCCGCTCCCGGCGGGGTTCAAGCACGGCGACAAGACGTCGGTCTGCCTGGTCTACTTCGTGCCACGGCACGGCAAGCTCGTGGCGATCAGCTTCCGGCCCACCGAG
>JBKPTA010000056.1:0-19136 GCA_046735295.1 Actinomycetota bacterium
TTCGACGAGATCGACAAGGCGCCGGAGGAGCGTCAGCGCGGTATCACCATCTCCATCGCGCACGTGGAGTACCAGACCGAGGCGCGCCACTACGCACACGTGGACTGCCCCGGCCACGCCGACTACATCAAGAACATGATCACCGGCGCGGCCCAGATGGACGGCGCGATCCTCGTGGTAGCCGCCACCGACGGCCCCATGCCCCAGACGCGCGAGCACGTGCTGCTCGCCCGCCAGGTCGGCGTTCCGGCGATCGTGGTCGCGCTGAACAAGTGCGACATGGTCGACGACGACGAGCTGATCGAGCTGGTCGAGATGGAGGTGCGCGAGCTCCTCTCCGAGTACGAGTTCCCGGGCGACGACATCCCGGTCGTGCGGGTCGCGGCCTTCCCGGCGCTGAACGGCGACGAGAAGTGGGGTGAGTCGATCCTCGAGCTGATGAACCAGGTCGACGAGTACATCCCGACCCCCGAGCGCGACACCGAGAAGCCGTTCCTGATGCCGGTCGAGGACGTCTTCACGATCACCGGTCGCGGCACGGTCATCACCGGCCGGATCGAGCGCGGCATCGTCAAGGTCGGCGAGGAGGTCGAGATCCTCGGCATCCACGACACGTCGCAGAAGACGACCGTCACCGGTGTGGAGATGTTCCGCAAGCTGCTCGACGAGGGTCAGGCCGGTGAGAACGTCGGCCTGCTGCTCCGCGGTACCAAGCGCGAGGACGTCGAGCGAGGCATGGTCGTGGCCAAGCCCGGTACGACGACCCCGCACACCAACTTCGACGCGAGCGTCTACATCCTGTCGAAGGAGGAGGGCGGCCGGCACACGCCGTTCTTCAACAACTACCGCCCGCAGTTCTACTTCCGGACGACCGATGTGACCGGCGTCGTGAGCCTCCCCGAGGGCACCGAGATGGTCATGCCGGGTGACAACACCGAGATGTCGGTGGAGCTCATCCAGCCGATCGCCATGGACGAGGGCCTGCGGTTCGCGATCCGTGAGGGTGGCCGGACCGTCGGCGCCGGCCGGGTCACCAAGATCACGAAGTGATCTGACGCCCCGGCTCGTCCTCCTCGGGCTCCTTCCAGGGAGGGCGAGACCGGCGGCGGCACCGCGTATCAGGACGGCCCCGGACTCCGGTCCGGGGCCGTCCTGCGCCGTTCGAGCAGGACCAGCCCGGCCGAGCCCAGCAGCAGGCAGACGAGGGCTGCCAGGCCCGAGAGCGTCGCCCCCACCACGGTGACGCCACCGAGCGCGAGCCCACCGGCGAGGCGCGGCCACACGTCCGGGAGGTGCAGGGCCAGTCGGAACAGAGCGAGACCGACCCAGAACAGCCCGACACCGACGCAGAGCTGACCGGCGTACTCCCAGGGGAGCTCCTCGGTCGGGTGGGCCAGGGCGTGGTGCAGCCCGGCGGCGGCGAGCACGATCCCGAACAGGATCACCCAGAACGCATATCCGTACGACGCGAGCCCGGCCGCCTGGGCCTGTTCCGGTGCCATCGCGTCGAGCGCGGCCTCGGCTCGGTGATCCTCGCCCACGCCGAAGTACGCCCAGTAGAGGGTGGCGGCCAGCAGCAGGCTGATCGCGGCGAAGACCACCTGCTCCAGGCCGATCGCGTGCGCCCCGGCTCCGAGCCCGACCCCGATCGCGAGAACCGACTCGCCGAGCGCGATCAACAGCATCAGGCCGTGTCGCTCCACGAAGTGCCCGGGCAGCAGCTCGAAGGACGGTCCGCCGTCCTCCTCGGCGACGTCCAAGCGGGTGATCCGCACGAGCCGGGGCAGCACGACCGCCACCACGAACGAGGCCAGCCACCACCACACGAGGATGTCCTCGAAGAACAGCGCCCCCACCAGGCCGAGGCCCGCGCCGAGCATGTTCCAGCCGAGGAGCTGCACCACCATGCCGCGGGTGATCCGGGCCGCCTCGGTGACGTACATGCCTGCGTGGACCACCACGACCAGCGCATATCCCGCCGCGAAGACGACCCGATCGGCCGTGTAGGCGTGGGGGATCGCCATCGCGGTGACGAAGTTGCCGATCATCCCGAGCACCAGCAGGGTGCGACGTCGCGGGGTCACCGGCGGGGCGGCGTTGGTCAGCCAGGCGTACCCGCCGTACATCCACCACAGGATCAGGAGCAGGAGGGCCGAGCGCCCCGTCACCTCCCAGCCACCCGGCGCCACCGTCGCCGTGAGCTGGGTGATCGTGAACACGAACACCAGGTCGAAGAACAGCTCCAGCGAGGTCACCTGACCGGCCGCCGGCAGCGGTACGCCGGACCGACGGGGCTGCATGCCGCGCACCCTAGAGCCTGCTGGGAAGTGGTGCACACGAGCGTGACACCGCGGATAACCCGTGGCACCACGGCTGCGGGACGCCGTAGCCTGAGGGGCGATCGGGCGTCCCGGCCCGGATCCCGAAGGAGGTAGCGACATGCGAGCAGTGCCGGCTCACGTCATGTTCCGTCACCTCGAAGGGATCCAGCGTGTCCGCACGTCCTCGCCACTGGCTCAACCTGGGCATCCTCGCCCACGTCGACGCCGGTAAGACCACTCTCACCGAGCGTCTCCTGCACCTCGCGGGCGTCATCGACGAGCCGGGGTCCGTCGACTCCGGCACCACTCAGACCGACAGCCTCGCCCTCGAACGCCGTCGCGGCATCACCATCAAGGCCGCGGTCGTCTCCTTCCCGATCGACGACATCACCGTCAACGTCGTGGACACACCGGGGCACCCGGACTTCATCGCCGAGGTCGAGCGCGCTCTCGGCGTGCTCGACGGCGCGGTGCTGGTGCTCTCGGCGGTCGAGGGCGTCCAGCCGCAGACCCGGATCCTGATGCGCGCGCTCCAGCGGCTCCGGGTGCCGACGCTGCTGTTCGTGAACAAGATCGACCGGACCGGCGCCGACGTCGACCGCGTCCTGGACGCGATCCGCGCCCGGCTGACGCCCGACCTCCTGCCGATGGGCGTGGCCCAGGGGCTCGGGTCCCGGGCCGCGACCTACACGCCGTACCGGCCCGACGACCCGGGCTTCCGCGAGCGTGCGCTCATCGCCCTCGCCGAGCACGACGAAGGCCTGTTCTCCGCCTACGTCGAGGGACGCCGGCGGACGCCGGGCGAGCTCCTCGCGCACGCCGCCGCCCAGACGCGTGACGGGGTGCTGCACCCGGTGTTCGCGGGATCGGCCGCGACCGGCGCCGGCGTACCGGACGTCATGGCCGGCATCGCGACGTTCCTGCCGACCGCCGCCGCGGACCGCTCGGGGCCGCCGTCCGGCCGGGTGTTCAAGGTCGAGCGCGGCCCGGCCGGGGAGAAGGTCGCCTACGTCCGGATGTTCACCGGGTCGGTGCGGGCGCGGCAGCGGCTGGACCTGCCGGAGGGCCGGGTCGGCAAGGTCAGCGGCCTGGAGGTGTTCGAGAACGGTCAGTGGGTCCGGTCCGGCGAGGTCGCGCCGGGACGGATCGGCCGGCTCCGAGGGCTCACCGCGGTCCGGGTCGGCGACTGGTTCGGCGAGTCGTGCGCCCCCGAGGAGCACCAGTTCCCTCCGCCGACGCTGGAGGCCGCGGTCGAGGCGGTGGACCCGGCGCAGCGCCCGGCGTTGCGGCTCGCGCTGGCACAGCTCGCCGACCAGGACCCCCTGATCGCCGCGCGCACCGACGAGGACGGGCGAGCGATGGTGTCGCTCTACGGTCGCGTGCAGCAGGAGGTCCTGGGCTCGACGCTCGCCGAGGAGCACGGTGTCCAGGTCGAGTTCTCAGACGCCGGTGTGATCCACGTCGAACGGCCACGGCGTACGGCGGTCGCGGTGGAGCGCTTCAACACCCCGTCGAACCCGCACCATGCCACCCTCGGACTGCGCATCACGCCCGGCCGACCGGGATCCGGGCTGGTGTTCGACGTCGAGGTGCTGGGACCGGACATGCCGCTGTTCCTGTACCGGAACGCCGACGGGTTCGCCGCTGCCATCGAGCGGCACGTGGTGCGCGCCTTCGAGCACGGACTCTTCGGCTGGACGGTCACCGACTGCCGGGTCACCGTGACCGACATCGGGTACACGTCGGCCGACGGTCCACCATCCCGGCGCGGGCCTCTGCCCACGGCCCAGGACTTCCGGAGGCTGACGCGTCTGGTGGTGCGCCAGGCCCTGGTGCGCGCGCAGGTCCGCGTGTGCGAACCGGTCCTGCGCGTGCACCTCGAGGTGCCGTCCGCGTACGCGGCGTCGTTGCAGCGTCTGCTGGGCCGGTGGGGCGCCCGGATCACCGGTCAGACGTCCTCCGGAGAGTTCACGCATCTCGAGGCGCGCCTCGTGGCCGCGCGTCTGCACGAGCTCCAGCGGCAGCTGCCGGACCTGACGGGCGGTGAGGGCGTGCTGGAGTCGCGGTTCGACGGCTACCAGCCGGTCCGCGGCCGGCCTCCGGTCAGGTTCGGCTGGACGGCGCCGGACCGCGAACCCGTGGGAGCCTGAGCCCGTGCCTGGCCTCACCCGCGCCGAGCTGCAGTCGTTCCGGGGCGCCGAGGTGCCCGATCTGGTCGGGCCGGGCGTCCGGCTCGTGTTCGTCGGGATCAACCCGGGTCTGCTGACCGCGGCTCGGCAGGTTCACTTCGGCAACCCGGCCAACCGGTTCCGCCCGGCGCTGGTCGAGGCCGGCCTGCTGGACCCGCCGGCCGGTGGCGTGCCCGGGATGACCCGAGCGGACCTGGCGACCCTGCTGGCGCGCGGGGTCGGGATCACCAACCTCGTGCCGTTCGCGACCGCGCGCGCCGACGAGCTCACCCGCGAGCAGCTCCTCGCCGGGCGTTCGCGGCTGGAGGCGTTCGTCACCGAGCACCGTCCGCGGGTCGTCGCGGTGCTCGGCATCACGGCGTACCGGACGGCCTTCGGACGCCCGGGTGCCACCCCCGGGCGCCAGCCCGAGCCGATCGGCGATGCCGAGCTCTGGGTGGTGCCCAACCCGAGCGGCCTGAACGCTCACGAGTCCGTGGCCAGCCTGGCGACGGCGTACGCGGCGCCGGCCAGGGCCGCCGGCATCGACCTGACGGCGAGGCGCGACGACCGCACCCGATGACGCAGGGCACGCGGACCCGTTCTTCGGTGCCCGGGCGACGGTTTCACCTACGATCCACCTCCGTGACCTGGTCTCGCCGCACCGTCCTCGTGGTCGTGGCGGTCGTGCTCGCGCTCGCCGGGGCTGTCTGGGCGCTGGGAGACCCCGCACCCGCCCCGATGGGCACGAACCCCCTTGCTGCGCCGACTCGGCCGGTCGTGCTGCCCACGCCGGCGCCGGGCGACGGGCTCAGCACCCCACGGGCCGCGCCCGATAGAGCGGTGGAGATCGCCCCGGGGGTCACGCTCCTGCCCGGCGCCGACGGGACGCTGCCGGTCACGGTGCGCTGGGTACGTCGCTTGAACTCCCCCGAGCAGGTCGCCGTGGACGGCGACACCGTCTACGCCGCCGACGTGGCGTTCGACGCCTACGACGTCGCGGACGGCACGCTGAGCTGGCGCGTGTTCGAGCCCTCCGGTGAGGGGTTCGACGCCGACGGCGCGGTCGAGATCGGCACCCCCGGTCCGGACCGGGTGGAGGTGTGGGCTCCGTGGAACTACGACCTGACCGTGGCGAGGCAGACCGGTGAGATCGTCCGGCTGCAGGCCGAGCCCGTGCGAGGGCTCCCACTGAGGCCCCTTCCCGCACCGCGGCCGACGGCGTTCCGGGTCGACGCCGGCCTCCCGGACGTGGTGGCGAGGTACCCGGGCGGAGCGGTCGCCTGGCGGATCTCGGTGGAGCACCCCACCGTCGACCCGATCGCTCCGATCGCGGTCCCGGGCGGACTGCTCGTGGTGGCCGCCAGCGGCGACCTGGTCGCGCTGGACGTCCCGGCCTCCTCCTGACCGCTGTCAGTCGCCGAGCAGCGCGAGCTCCTCGTCGACGTACTCGTCGGTCTCGCCGACCGCGTCCAGCTCCCGCTTGAGCGCTTGTTGCATCTCGCGAGCCTCGTCGCTGCGCCCGAGGTTGCGCAGCGACCATGCGATCATCCACCGGGCCACCCGGATGCGTTGCGGGTCGCCGATCCGCTCGCGAGCCGCAAGCGCCTCCTGGAAGGAGGACAGGGCCTGCTCGAAGTCGCCGGCATCGGCGTAGGTCATGCCGATGTTGTTCAGCAGCGAGGCGTCCCAGTCGCGGGCACGCTGCTCCGACGACGCGCGCGCGACGGCCAGGGCCCGGGTGTTGATCGCGTGCTGGTGCTCGGACGGCGCGACGATCGCCATCATGTGGAGGGCGTCGACGTGGAGGGCGTCGAGCCCGGCGTCCTCGGCCCTGCGTGCCGCCGCCTCGAACACCGGACGTGCCTGGTCCGGCCTGCCGGACGAGCTCAGCACCCTCCCGCGCTCCAGCTCGATGTACGTCGCGGCCTCAGGATCCTCGGACGAGAGCGCGTCCAGGACCTCGGTCGCGTCGTCGTACCTCTGCTGGAGCCCGAGGGCCCGCGCGTACTGCGTGAGCCAGACCGTCCGCTCCGGCTCGTCCGCATGCTCTGCTGCGTCGAGGAGACGAGCTCCCGAGGCGGCGGGATCGTCGAAGTCCCACAGTGGCCGGGGGTCGATCACCCCGCGACCCTAGCGGCCTGGACCGACTGCGCCGGTCAGTAGGCCTCCTCCAGCACCATGCCGGCGCCCGCCAGGGCGACCTCGACGCGATGTCGCTCGCGGTCGAGCTCGAGCCCGTCCTGGAGCACCCCGAGCAGCTCGGCCAACCCGAGGGATGCGCATGCCTCGGCGAGCACGTCGTCGTAGGAGCGCCGGATGGCGGTGATCCGGGCCTGGCTCCGGCCGTCGTCGGCGTGCTGGAGCTGGCGCCCGAGGCGCCGGGCGTCCCGCGCGATCTGTTGGATGGGGCGACCCGCGGGACCGGGATCTGCTCGTCGCCGACGGAGGAGCCGAGCGCGGATGGCCCGCCGCGCCGACACGATCACCTCGAAGTGGGGGTCGGAGGTCAGCGTGAGCAGGACCGCCAGCGTCGCCACCGGGGCGGCGAAGAACGCCAGCAGGACCACCCAGCCACGCATATGGGGACGGTAGGTCCGTCACGACCGGTGATTCAAGAGGCGATCGAGGACCGGTCGGGGACAATGGCCTCGTGGCCACTCCCAGGGCCGAGCGGCCGGTGCCGCCCGCCCGACCGCACCACCGGTACACCGAGGACGGCCGGCGGATCCGTGAGGTTCTCAGCTACTCGCGGCGGGGCAGCCGCTTCACGCCCCGGCAGCAGGAGGCGTGGGACGCCCACCACGAGGCGTGGGTGATCCCCGACGAAGCCGTCGACGAGGTGGGCTTCCGGTGGGCCGACTGGTTCGGGCGCGAGGCGCCGTTGATCGTCGAGATCGGCTCCGGCGTCGGCGAGGCGACCGGAGTGCTGGCCGCCGCCCGACCGGCGTACGACGTGCTGGCACTGGAGGTGTGGCGCCCCGGCGTCGCGTCGTCACTGGCCCAGGTGGCCCAGGCCGGCGCGTCGAACGTCAGGTTCTGCTCCGTGGATGCGGTCTGGGTGCTGGAGAACCTGGTCGCAGCGGGGGAGCTGGCGGAGCTCTGGACGTTCTTCCCCGACCCGTGGCCGAAGACCCGTCACCACAAGCGCCGCCTCGTCGACACGCGTTTCGCCGGCCTGGTCGCCGCCCGCCTGGCCCCCGGCGGCCATTGGCGGCTCGCCACCGACTGGGAGGACTACGCCGAGCAGATGGTCTCCGTGCTGGAGGCGGAGCCGGACCTCACCGGAGGCGTCGTCCCGCGGTGGGACGACCGACCGGTGACCAGGTTCGAGCGCAAGGGGCTCGAGGCCGGCCGCCGGATCACCGACCTCTGCTACACGCGTAGAGCCCGGTCCGCGGAGCGCCGGACTGCGACAATGCCGCCATGACGCAGCAGCCGCCACCGGGCCAAGGGCCCCCGGCGTACGGCTACCGTCCCCCTCCACCGAACCACCCGCAGGCGACGACGGTCCTGGTGCTCGGGATCCTCGGCATCGTGGTGTGTGGACTGATCGGCCCGTTCGCATGGAGCATGGGCAACCGGGTCGTCGCCGAGATCGAGGCGTCCGGCGGCGCCTGGGGCGGCCAGACCGAGGCGACGATCGGCCGCGTCCTCGGCATCGTCACGACGGTCCTGCTGCTCGTCTCCCTCGCCTTCATCGTCGCGCTGTTCGCGTTCGGAGGCTCTCTGTTCAGCGGCCTTGTGTTCGGGAACTGACCTCAGCCGGCCAAGGCCCCACGGCTTCCCCGAAGATCTCCGTGCGCCGGTCGACGTCCTCTCGGCGCTCCTCGTCCGCTGGCCGGGGAGAGAGCCGGTCGCGGTCGATCATGGCGGCAATGGAGCGGCCGCTCCGTGCCATGCGCTCCGAGCGAGATCGAGGGCCTCGCCGCTCATCGCGCGGTCAGCCGGGCCCGGAGCGACTCGTCGCGGTGCAGCCGGGCCAGGTCGCGCTCGCGGCGGGCGGCTCCGACCGC
Organism: Actinomycetota bacterium; assembly: GCA_046735295.1. Lineage (GTDB taxonomy): Bacteria > Actinomycetota > Actinomycetes > Propionibacteriales > Nocardioidaceae > Nocardioides. The sequence continues at coordinate 8,506 of JBKPTA010000056.1, forward strand.
GGCGAGGAAGTCCCACGGCTGGGTTCCCGGGGGCGGGGGCGGAGCGACGTACGCCGTGACACGGTCGGCGAGCAGCGCACCGAGGCGCTGGCGGGAGGCGGGATCCAGCGTGGGCAGCCGGCCGAGGTACTGCCGCACGGCCAACGCCAGCCCCACCGGCGGCGTCCCCAGGTCGACCGTCGCGGCCCAGTCGGCGAGCGCCGGCGGCATCGGGGCAGGGCGCTGGAGGGCCAGGCGCACCCGGTCGCGGACGACGTAGGTGCCGGCGGCGTAGTCGCCGAGGCGCTTCCCGCGCGAGCTCACCAGGCAGCTGAAGAACGCCGGGCCGCCGCTGAACAGGTAGATCTCCGGGATCGCGACCATCGCGCGGACGAGGGCCTGCTGCGCGGTGACAGTGCCGCCGTCCTCGCGGACCACGCGCAGCCCGATCACCCACTTGCCCAGCGACTTGCCGCGGGTCACGGTCTCGACCGTCGTCGGGTACACCAGGAAGATCGCGATCAGCGAGCAGACCACGGCGACGTGCTGGAGCGCCCCGTCGGCGTCGATGCTCGCGACCATCGCCAGGAACAGCACGCAGAGACCGACGACGAGCAGGGACAGCACGTCGAGCAGACCGGAGCCGATGCGGGCCGCGACGGACGCCGGTGGCAGGTCGAGTGCGACCGCCTCGCCGGTGACGAGGTCGTCGGCGGAGAGCATCGCGAACTCCGGAGATGACATCGTCGACAGCATAGGGTCGCGGCGTGGACCTGGACGCCTACGTTCTCGCGCACCACGCGGAGTGGGAGCGGCTGGAGGTGCTGACCAGGAAGCGGCGGCTCGACGGGCGCGAGAGTGACGAGCTCGTCGAGCGCTACCAGCGGGTGGCGACCCATCTCTCGGTGGTGCGGACGGCGGCACCCGACGCCACCGTGATCACCTATCTCTCCCTGCTGCTCAGCCGGGCGCGCAACCGAGCCGGCGCATCTCGCGGGGGCACCTGGCACGGCGTCCGGTCGTTCGCCACCGAACGCTTCCCGGCCGCTCTGTACCGGCTGCGTCGGTGGTGGATCGGGACGGCCTTGGGCAACGCCCTCACCGCCGCGGTGATGATGTGGTGGCTGATCGACCATCCGAACGTGGAGCAGACCCTGCTGTCACCGCGCGACGTCGACCGGCTGGTGAACCACGACTTCTCCGGCTACTACAGCCAGTACGCCGCGACGCACTTCGCCGCCGAGGTGTGGACCAACAACGTCTGGGTGACGGCCCTCTGCCTCGCCCTCGGGGCGTTGGGTCTCCCGGTGCTGTACCTGTTGTTCCAGAACGTCGCGAACCTGGCGATCATCGGCTCGATCATGACCCGGCACGGGCACGCGGCTCAGTTCTGGGGGCTCATCCTTCCCCACGGCATGCTCGAGCTGACCGCCGTCTTCGTGGCCGGCGGGGTGGGGCTACGCCTCTTCTGGTCATGGGTGGAGCCAGGAGACCTGACCCGCGCCGAGTCCTTCGCTCGCGAGGGGCGCACGGCGGCCACCGTGGCGCTGGGACTGGTCGGGGTGCTGGCCGTGAGCGGCTGCATCGAGGCCCTCGTGACGCCGAGCCCTCTGCCCACGTGGGCTCGGATCGCGATCGGCTGCCTCGCCGAGGTCACCTTCCTGACCTACGTCTTCGTGCTCGGTCGCCAGGCCCTCGCCCGCGGTCACACCGGCGACCTCGAGCCCCTCCTCCTCGAGGACCACGTCGCCACCCAGTCGTGAGCGAGTACCTTCCGGCGCGGCGCCGGCCGCGCCGGAGGAGCGCTCCGAACGAGCGTCCCTCAGAGGAGGCCCTGAGCCTTCAGGGTGAGGTAGTGGTCGGCGAGGGCGGGGGGCAGGTCCTCGGCCGGGACGTCGAGCACGTCGACGCCGAGGGTCTCGAGCAGGTCCGCGGTGGCGCGCCGGCGAGTCAGCGTCTGCTCGGCTGCAGCAGCGGCGTACACCTGATCCAGCCCCTGCCGCGCGGCCGCCATCCGCTCGAGCTCCGGATCGCGCACGGAGGCGAGGACGACGCGGTGGCGGGCGACCAGGACCGGCAGCACCGGGAGGAGGCCCTCCTCCACCGCCGACGGTTCGAGTGGTGTCAGGAGGCAGACCAGGGCGCGTTGCCGGCCCAACCCCTGCACCGCCCCGGCGAGGGCGGTCCAGTCGGCCTCGGCGATCTCCGGCTGGAGCCCGGCGAGTGCGTCCTCGAGCCGACTCGTGGCGTCCCGGGCTCCCGCGAGGCGCAGGCGGGTGCGTACCCGGCGGTCGCCTGCGAGCACGTCCACCCGATCGCCGGCCCTCGCGGCGATGGCCGTCAGCAGCAGCGCGGTCTCCATCGCCGAGTCGAGTCGGGGTACGTCGTCGACCCGCCCGGCCGACACGCGGGAGGTGTCGAGCACGAGCACCACCCTCCGGTCCCGCTCGGGCTGCCACGTGCGCACGACCACGCTCCGGTTGCGGGCCGACGCCCGCCAGTCGATCGAGCGGACGTCGTCGCCGTGCACGTACTCGCGGAGCGAGTCGAACTCGGTGCCCTGGCCGCGCACCCGGACGGCCGAGCGTCCGTCGAGGTCGCGGAGCCGGGCCAAGCGAGACGGCAGATGCTTGCGCGACTCGAACGGGGGCACGGACCGCAGGGTCGCCGGGGCGGGCAGGGTGCGCTGGCGCGCACCCAGGCCGAGCGGCCCGAAGGCCCGTACGGTCACGCCGTACGCCGCGAGCTCGCCGCGGCGTACGGGTCGCAGGGGTGTCGACAGCTCCGCCCGGTCACCGGGACCCAGGCGGAGCCGGTGGCGGTTGTCGCGAGCCCCGGCGGTCGGCTGCCAGGCGTCTCGCACGAGGAGGGTGGCCCGACGGCTGCCGGTGTTCTCGACGACCAGCACGCTGCTGGTCTCGTGCCCGGCCCGTACGCGTCCCGGCGGCACTCGCTCGACCGAGACGGACCGCGGCGACGAGGCCGCGAGGAGGTCGGCCCCGACCATGAGCAGGACCACGAGCAGCCAGAGCCACACCGTCGACCCGGCCGGTCGCAGCAGCACCGCCACCACTCCCAGCAGGAGGAGCAGCGGGACGCGCCCGGTGATGCTCATCTGGTCGACCTCACCTGTCCCAGGGCCTCGGTGTGCTCAGCGGGGCACCGGGACCGAGCCCAGCGCCGACGACAGGACAGCACCGACGTCCACGCCCTCGAGCTCGGCCTCGGGGCGTAGCGACAGTCGGTGGGCGAGAGTCGCCTGTGCCAGCGCCTTGACGTCGTCGGGAGTCACGAAGTCGCGACCGGAGAGCCACGCCCAGGCACGCGCCGTGCGCATCAGGGCGACCGCTCCGCGCGGACTCGCCCCGAGCCCCAGCGACGGCGCCTGGCGGGTCGCCCGGGCGACGTCGACGACGTACCCGGCCACCTCGGGGGACAGTTGGACGCCACGCACCGCCCGGCGGCCGGCGTCGATGTCCTCCGCGCCGGCGACCGTTGCGACGCCGGACGCCGCGACGTCCTGCGGGTCGAAGCCGGCCGCGTGCCGCTTGACGATCTCGAGCTCCTGGTCGCGGTCTGGGACCGGAAGCACGACCTTCAGCAGGAAGCGGTCGAGCTGTGCCTCCGGCAGCGGGTAGGTGCCTTCGTACTCGACCGGGTTCTGGGTGGCGGCGACCAGGAACGGTCGCGGCAGCGCGTGGCTGACGCCGTCGACCGAGACCTGTCCCTCCTCCATGGCCTCGAGCAGCGCGGACTGGGTCTTCGGCGGGGTGCGGTTGATCTCGTCAGCGAGCAGCAGGTTCGTGAAGACCGGACCCCGGCGGAAGGACAGCTGCCCGCGGCCGCCGTCGATCACCATCGAGCCGGTGATGTCGCCGGGCATCAGGTCCGGGGTGAACTGCACGCGTCGCGTCTCGACCGCCAGAGCGGCCGCCAGGCTGCGCACGAGCAGGGTCTTGGCCACCCCGGGCACCCCTTCCATCAGCACGTGTCCGCCGCACAGGAGCGCGACGAGCAGACCGGACACCGCGGCGTCCTGGCCGACCACGGCCTTGGCCACCTCGGCGCGAACGGCGCCCAGACGCTCCCGTGTGTCGTCGTTGGTCGTGGGGGTCATCGGTGGGACACCTCTCTGTCGAGCTCGGTCAGTCGTCTGGCCAGCAGGACCAGCTCGTGGTCGCTCCCGGGCGGCAGGGCACCAGGACCGATGAGGACATCGATCTCCTCGCGCGGGCGGCCCGTCAGCGCCGCGACGTCGTCCACGAGGTGGCCCGGGTGGACGCGTCCGGGGAGCCGCAGGTGCTGGGCCAGCCGCGTCCGCGCGGCCGAGCGCAGCGTCTCGGCGGCGTGGGCACGGTCGCCGGAGCGACGGTACAGCCGACCCAGGTTACGGGTGGTCTCGACGGCCTTCACCGACACCGGCAGCGGTTCCCGAGCGAGCGGGCCCAGCCGCCGTCCGCGCCACACGACCATCGCGACCGCAGCCAGCGCCGACGCCCACAGCGCCGGCACGAGCCAGTCCGGGAGCAGGCTTCGCAGGGAGACGCCGTCGGCACCTCGCAGGTCGGCGAGCGAGGGGACGTACCAGACGAGGTGCGAGCGCTGCCCGAGCAGGCGCAGCGCGACAGCCGCGTTGTCGCCCTCCAGGACCTGGTCGTTGCTGAGCATCCCGGCGGCCCCGAGGAGGATCAGGCCGCCCCGCGGCTCGGCCAGGATCACGCCCTGCTTCCCCCGGAAGCACCCGTCCATCCGGTAGGCCTGGGCGGAGCCGACCCGGACCTCGAGCGGGTCGTAGGTCGAGCAACGGGCCGCCACTGGTCCGGCGGGGTCGACGGTCGCGGGGAAGGAGCTCACGCCGAGCTGCCGGAGCAGACCGGGAGCCGGCGTCACGACGACCAGGTGGGCGTCACCCTGGACGCGCAGCAGCCGTGCGGTCGTCGAACGCCCGAGGTTGCCCGACGACGTCACCACGATCGTCGTCGAGGCGCCGAGGGTGGCCGACTCGAGCGCGTCGGCTGACCGGACGACCTCGACGCCGACGCCCTGGTCGTCGAGGACATGGGCGAGCGCCTGAGCTCCTTCCCCGTCGGGGTTGTCGGGATCGAGCTTCCCGGCGTAGGTACGCGAGCTGCGACCGAGCCAGGCCGTCACCAGGATGGCGACAAGAGCGCCGGCCACCACGAGACCCACCGACCGGTGTCGGCGCAGCCACGTCATCGGGCACCAGCCAGGGTGTCGTCGAGCTCGAGCAGGCTGTTCGCGTCCTCGCGGGTCGGCGGGTGGTCGCCGTACAGCGTCGCGTCGAAGAGGTCTGCGCCGCGGCCCACGCGCTCACCGTGGTCGGGGTAGGAGGAGGCGAGGCTCGCCGCCACCTCGTGGGCGGTGGTGCCTGGCAGGTCGGCGAGACGGCCCTTCTCGACCTGCCGCACTGCGAGCGCACGGAACGCCTCCACGACAGCCTCGGCGTTGCGTCCGTGGGCCAGTGCCGCCTCGGCGCGCCGTCGCAGCTCTCCGGCCGACGGCCGGTGGGCGCCGAGCACCGGTTCGGCGCGTTCGCGGCGGCGACGGTCGCGGCGCACCCGCGACAGGACGAGGACCAACCCGACGAGCAGCACGGCGCCGATGAGCATCGTCACGAACGTGGACATCCAGCCGGCGCCGGTCGCCGCTCCGACGCCACCCTCGAGGCGGCGCCAGATCCAGTCGAGGACGCGTCGGAGCAGGTCCTGCCGGTGGTACTCGCCGTGGAGCAGCTCCCGGCGCAGCAGTCTGCGGCCCTCGTCACCGGAGGGCTGCAGGGGAGGGCCGGGCACGAGCATCAGCCGGGCAGGATCCCCGCCCGCGTGAGCAGCTCGACGTCGTAGGCCTCCTTGCGGATGCGCTGGTCGATGTAGAGCAGTGCCGACACCGCGGCCGAGAAGGGTTGCACCACCGCCGACGAGAGGACGGTCCCGGCAGCGGTGGTGAGGAGGTAGATCAGCAGGCCGTACCCGGTGTCGGAGGAGCTGACGAGGAACACCTCGCCGGTGATGCTGAAGGGCAGCCGGAGCATCGCGCCCGCGACACCGACCACCAGCGACACCAGCAGGAGCAGGCCGAGCAGACGCCAGAACTGGTGGCGGGTCAGCCGGACGGAGCGAGCCAGCGCCGCGAAGACGCCGACCGGCTCGAGCATCAGGGTCGGGACGGCGAGGGCTCGCACGCGCACCCAGAACCACAACAGCCCGACCAGCAGGACAGCGGCCAGGGCGAGGCCGACGAGCACCTCCGCCCCCAGCGGGGCATCGAAGGCCACGACGCCGAGGACCAGCACCCCCGCCGCCACGCCCACCGCGAGGACGACCGCGAGCCCGAGCAGGAAGGACATGCCCAGCAGCCGCCAGCGCTTCCCTCGAGTCGCCGCCCACGCCTCAGCCATCGTGAGCCGCCGACCTACGGCGGCGGCCGAGCTCACGTGGGCGATCATCCCGGAGACGAACAGCAGACCGATCGACTGCAGCTGCGCGCCGACGAGGAGCCCGCCGAGGGCGATCAGGAGGCTCAGCACCTCGCTGTCGCTCAGCGCGCCGGTGTTCGGATCGGGTCGCAGATCGCCGGTCGAGCCGGAGAGCAGGCCCACGACGATCGGGACAACCATTGCGACGCCCGAGACGAGGACGGCCGCCCCGATCGTGGCGCGCGGGTTGTAGCGGATGATCCGGAAGGCTCCGTCGAAGACGTCGCTGAGCACCAGCGGGCGGAGCGGGATCGCCCCCGGCTTGTGCGCGACCGGCAGTGCAGGCGGGTAGGGGTACGCCGCCTGCAGCTGACCCGGAGCACCAGGCGGCCGGTCCGGCCACGGCCGGGCGGCGGAGCCACGCGGACCCCAGGACCCTCCCGGAGCGGCGCCGGCGCCCTGCTCCGGCGGTGCACTCCAGCCCGGCGGCGGGGGAGACCCCCACGGCGGCGGTGGGGACTCCGGCTCGGGCGGCTGCCACCCCGGCGGTGGCGGCTGACCTCCCGACACAGGCTTCCTCTCCTCATGAAGAGCAGCGTGGGACCCGGACCCGGCGCCGCGAGCGCCCATCCTGTCAGGTGGAGGCGTACTCGGACGCCGGAACCCGGGCGAGTGACCCGGTCGCGGTCCTGTGCGCCGGGGTCCGGGGCTGCGAGGCCCGGATTTTGCTCTGTCCCGGCGCATCTGTCAGGATTGTCCGGTTGCTCCGGCGGGTTGCCGGGGTGCGCCGTCCTTGACCTCTGAATCGCGTCTCCCGCTGGTTCGCAGTCGTGGTGCGTCGCGCCGCACCTGGAGACCCGATGGCTCGGCCCCGTGGCCGGGCACCCACCAACATGATGCAGCTCCCCCCGGGTGATCTGTGTGCCGCGGACGCGCGACACGCCCGACCTCGGGGGTCGGCGGTCAAGAGCCGGACAACACTAGGGAGGGCCCCGCCGGGGCCCGCCGGACGGACGCAGGCACGAAAGCGAAGGACGAGAGAGACCTATGGCGGGACAGAAGATCCGCATCAGGCTCAAGGCCTATGACCACGAGGTGATCGACACCTCGGCACGCAAGATCGTGGACACCGTCACCCGCACGGGTGCCCGGGTCGCAGGCCCCGTGCCGCTGCCCACCGAGAAGAACGTGTACTGCGTCATCCGCTCGCCCCACAAGTACAAGGACTCGCGCGAGCACTTCGAGATGCGCACCCACAAGCGGCTGATCGACATCATCGACCCCACGCCGAAGACCGTGGACTCCCTGATGCGCCTCGACCTCCCTGCCGGCGTCGACATCGAGATCAAGCTCTGAGGCCGACGATGACTGTTGAGCGGAACGTGAAGGGTCTGCTGGGCACCAAGCTCGGCATGACCCAGCTGTGGGACGACAACAACCGGGTCGTCCCGGTCACCGTCGTCGCGGCGTCCACGAACGTCGTCACGAAGGTGCGCAAGCCCGAGATCGACGGGTACAACGCGATCCAGGTCGCCTTCGGCGAGGTCGACTCGCGCAAGGTCACCAAGCCCGAGGCGGGCCAGTTCGAGAAGGCCGGGGTCACACCGCGCAAGCACGTGGCCGAGATCCGCACCGCGGACGCCGGCTCCTACACGGTGGGCCAGGAGCTCTCGCCCGACACCTTCGCGGCCGGGGACGTCATCGACGTCACCGGCACCACGAAGGGCAAGGGCTTCGCCGGCACCATGAAGCGGCACGGCTTCTCCGGCGTCGGCGCCTCGCACGGCGCCCACCGCAACCACCGCAAGCCCGGCTCGATCGGCGCCTGCGCCACCCCGGGCCGGGTCTTCAAGGGCGTCCGGATGTCCGGCCTGATGGGCCGCGACACGGTCACCACCCAGAACGTCGTCGTCCAGGGGGTCGACACCGAGAAGGGCCTGATCCTGCTCAAGGGCGCCATCCCCGGCCCCAAGGGCGGACTGGTGGTCCTGCGCTCCGCCGCCAAGATCGCGCAGAAGGAGGCCTGAGCATGGCTACCGCCACGAAGAAGGCTGCCAAGTCCGCGGCCACTGCCAAGGTCGTGAAGGTCGACCTGCCGGCCGAGCTCTTCGACGCCGAGGTCAACATCCCGCTGATCCACCAGGTGGTCGTGGCCCAGCAGGCGGCTGCCCGCCAGGGCACGCACTCCACCAAGACCCGTGGCGAGGTCCGCGGGGGCGGCAGCAAGCCCTACCGGCAGAAGGGCACCGGCCGGGCCCGTCAGGGATCGATCCGCGCTCCGCAGTACGCCGGCGGCGGCACGGTCCACGGACCCAAGCCGCGCAGCTACGCCCAGCGCACCCCCAAGAAGATGGTCGCCGCCGCGCTGCGCGGCGCGCTGTCCGACCGGGCGCGCGACGGTCGCATCCACGTGGTCGAGTCGCTGGTCTCCGGTGACACGCCGTCCACCAAATCGGCGCTGGCCGCCCTCCGGGGCGTGGTCACAGAGCGGGCGAACTTCCTCCTCGTGCTCGAGCGCTCCGACGCGCTGACCTGGCTGTCGCTGCGCAACGCTCCAGAGGTCCACATCGTCGCGGTCGACCAGCTCAACACCTATGACGTGCTGGCCGCCGACGACCTCGTGTTCACCCAGGGCGCCTACGAGGCGTTCGTGGGGGGCACCGCCTCCTCGAGCCAGCGTCCGGCGGAATCGAGCACGGCCGCCGAGACCGACGTCGAGGACGAGGTCGAGGAGAAGCCGGCCAAGCCCGCCACCACCGCGAAGAAGGCCGCGGCTGCCCACGAGGACGCCGATGACACGCCAGCACTGCCCCCGGGCGCGAAGGCGCCGTTGAAGAGCGGCGGCGCGCCCAAGGGATATCCGGTCAAGGGCAACGCCGACTCCGGTCTGTACCACGAGCCCGAGGGCCAGTGGTACGACCAGACCGACGCGGAGTTCTTCTTCAAGTCCGCCGAGGACGCCGAGGCGGCGGGGTTCACGCGCGCCGGCGGCGGTTCGGCTGCCCCTGAGGAGGCGAAGTGAGCACCCTGCACAAGGACCACCGCGACATCCTGCTCGCGCCCGTGGTGTCGGAGAAGAGCTACGGCCTGCTCGACGCGAACAAGTACACGTTCCTGGTACACCCCGACGCCAACAAGACCGAGATCAAGATCGCGGTCGAGAAGGTGTTCGGCGTGAAGGTCACCTCGGTGAACACGATCAACCGGCAGGGCAAGGCGCGTCGTACCCGCACCGGGATCGGGCGGCGCAAGAACACCAAGCGCGCCATCGTCAGCCTCGCCGAGGGACACCGCATCGACATCTTCGGAGGTCCGGTCTCCTGACCGGGCTTGAGAGGTAACCAGACATGGCCATCCGCAAGTACAAGCCGACCACCCCGGGCCGCCGTGGGTCCTCGGTGGCCGACTTCGTCGAGATCACCCGGACCACGCCTGAGAAGTCGCTGACGCGCGCCCTGCCCAAGAAGGGCGGCCGCAACAACCAGGGCCGCATCACCACCCGGCACCAGGGCGGTGGGCACAAGCGCGCCTACCGGATCGTCGACTTCCGTCGCTACGACAAGGACGGTGTGCCGGCGAAGGTCGCGCACATCGAGTACGACCCGAACCGCACGGCCCGGATCGCGCTGCTGCACTACCTCGACGGCGAGAAGCGCTACATCGTCGCCCCGAAGGACCTCACCCAGGGCACCATGCTCGAGTCCGGCCCGAACGCCGACATCAAGGTGGGCAACAACCTGCCGCTGCGCAACATCCCGGTCGGCACGACGATCCACTGCATCGAGCTGCGTCCGGGCGGCGGCGCGAAGATCGCCCGCTCGGCCGGCAACTCCGCGCAGCTGGTCGCGAAGGAGGGGTCGCGCGCCACGCTCCGGATGCCGTCGGGCGAGATGCGATTCGTCGACGTGCGCTGCCGCGCATCCATCGGTGAGGTGGGCAACGCCGAACAGTCCAACATCAACTGGGGCAAGGCCGGCCGGATGAGGTGGAAGGGCAAGCGCCCAACCGTCCGGGGTGTCGTCATGAACCCTGTCGACCACCCGCACGGTGGTGGCGAGGGCAAGACCTCGGGTGGCCGTCACCCGGTCAGCCCGTGGGGCAAGCCCGAAGGTCGCACCCGCCGCCGCAAGGCCAGCGACAAGCAGATCATCCGTCGTCGCCGTACCGGCAAGAAGCGCTGAGGAGTCTGACCAATGCCGCGCAGCCTGAAGAAGGG
>JBKPTA010000057.1:0-33094 GCA_046735295.1 Actinomycetota bacterium
CGGCTCGCTTCGCGCTCGGCCGAGGCTGCCCGCGAGCATCCGACCGTGGCTCACAGGGGTCTGCCGCGCCGGAGCAGGTCGGACGTAGCGTGTGCCAATGCGCCGCCCGCACGTGAACGTCGCGACCGTCCTGGTCGACCCGGTGGTGCTTCGCGACCTCGAGCTCGAGCTGGCCGGGCTCGACCTGTGGGTGTGGCCGATCGCGACCACCCCGAACTGTCCCGACGGGCCGCGGATGGAGTTCCAGATCCGGCGCAGGATGGTGGAGGCAGAGCGCGGGGCCTGGGACTGTGCCGCCGACTGGGCCGTCGTCTGGGTCTCGTTCGGGGACAGCTGGTACCGCGGCGCGGACCCGCTGCCCTGGGCCGCCCACACGGCCTTGTGGGAGAAGCTCCGCGAGTACGCCGACCACACGCGCTACCGGCTGGGCCTGGGTGGCGTGCCCATGGAGCTGGTCAAGCGCCGGGTCGAGGCCTGACCGGTCGGCCCGGCGCCCTACCCTGAGCACGTGCTCACGATCGACCGCGCGACGTACGACGGCATCGTCGCACACGCCAAGCGTGACCACCCCGACGAGGCGTGTGGCATCGTCGCCGGCCCGGAGGGCAGCGACCGGCCCGAGCGCCTGGTGGAGATGGTGAACGCGGCAGGCAGCCCGACGTTCTACGAGTTCGACGCGACCGACCTGCTGCGGCTGTACCGCGACCTCGACGACCGCGACGAGGAGCCGGTGGTGATCTACCACACGCACACGGCGACCGAGGCGTACCCGAGCCGGACGGACATCGGTCTCGCGATGGAGCCCGGAGCGCATTACGTGCTGGTCAGCACGCGTGAGCACGGGAATAACGACGGGCCGGTCGAGTTCAGGTCCTATCGGATCATTGACGGCGAGGTGACCGAGGAAGAGGTCGCCGTGGTCGACGCCCTTCCCAGCGTGACCGCCTGAAATCCCTGAAGCCCTGAGAGCCCTGAAAGCAAGGAGACACCGATGGCCGTCGAGGTCCGGATCCCCACCATCCTGCGCCCGTACACCCGCGACCGGAAGTCCGTCGAGGCGACGGGCGCCAGCCTGAGCGCGCTCATCGACGACCTCGAGGCCAACCATCCCGGCATCAAGGACCGCCTGGTCGAGGACGGCGATCTGCGCCGCTTCGTCAACGTCTATGTCAACGACGAGGACGTGCGGTTCCTGGGCGGTCTCGAAGCACCGCTCACCGACGGCGACCAGGTCGTCGTGCTTCCGGCCGTCGCCGGCGGCTGAGCCCTGTCATCCTGATCCCATGCGGTACGACCACCTCCTCGCGTCCGTCGGCGACACACCGTTGGTCGGCCTGCCCACGCTGTCGCCGAGTCCCGACGTACGTCTCTGGGCCAAGCTCGAGGACCGTAGCCCCACCGGCTCGATCAAGGACCGCGCCGCCCTGAAGATGATCGAGCACGCCGAGAAGGACGGCACGCTGCGTCCCGGCTGCACGATCTTGGAGCCGACCAGCGGCAACACGGGCATCGCCTTGGCGATGGCGGCGAAGCTCCGGGGCTACCGGCTGGTGTGCGTGATGCCCGAGAACACCTCGCCGGAGCGCCGTCAGCTGCTACGGATGTGGGGCGCGGAGATCGTGTCCTCGCCCGCGGCGGGTGGGTCGAACGAGGCGGTACGCGTTGCGAAGGCGATGGCCGCAGACCACCCCGACTGGGTGATGCTGTACCAGTACGGGAACCCGGCCAACGCGCTCGCCCACTACGAGGCCACCGGCCCGGAGATCCTCGCCGACCTCCCGACAGTGACCCACTTCGTCGGCGGTCTCGGCACCACCGGCACGCTGATGGGCGTCGGCCGGTTCTTCCGCGAGCAGAGGCCGGACGTACGCATCGTCGCGGCCGAGCCGAGGTACGGCGAGCTCGTCTACGGGCTGCGCCACCTGGACGAAGGGTTCGTCCCCGAGCTGTACGACGAGACGCTGATAGACGCCCGGTTCTCGGTCGGCCCTCGCGACGCCGTACGCCGGGTTCGCGAGCTGCTCGACGGCGAAGGGATCTTCGCAGGCATCTCGACGGGCGCGATCCTCCATGCCGCCCTGGCCCAGGCTGCCGCGGCGGTCCGGGCCGGAGAGCGGGCCGACATCGCCTTCGTCGTCGCCGACGGAGGCTGGAAGTACCTCTCGACCGGCGCCTACGAGGGCACGATCGACGAGGCCGAGGAAGCCCTCGAGGGCCAGCTCTGGGCCTGACCGGTCACGGAGGACAGTCGCCCTTCTCGATCTGCGCCCAGGTGTTGTTCGGGGTCGCGAGGTCCGCTGTCCATGCCCTGCCGGGTCGTCGCCCGACCTCCCTCGAGCCGGTCCGGACCCTCGTTGCCGCAGACGACGTCGTCACCGCCGCGGCCGCCGATCCGGTCGTCGCCGCCGAGATCGGCGATGACGTCGGGACCCGATCTCCCCACGAGGTGGTCGTGGTGCGACGTCCCGACGACCGTGGCGGCAGCGCCGTGGCAGGTGACGCGTAGCGCCGCCACCGAGGATCCGGCGGGCGGGCTCAGGAGCGTCACTGCGAGGGCGAGAACTGCCGCTGCACCCAGGATGCGCATGCTCGGTTCCGGCCAGGGCCAGGTGCCGGAGGTACGACGCCGGGCCGACCCCCGAAGGAGATGCCTGGGCCGCCCGGGTGACATCCCGGGTCCATTCGGACCGTGCCGCGGGTCGGGCCGTCGCGTTACCCTGACCCCGACCGCCCGGCCCACCCCCCTGGAGAGCCCGTGCCCGAGACCCCCGTCGTCGTCTTCAGCGGTTCTGCTCACCGGCCTCTCGCCCGGGCCATCTGCGACGACCTGGACGTCCCCTTGTCGTCGGTCGAGATGACCAGGTTCAGCAACGACTGTCTGCAGGCGCAGCTCCAGGCGAACTGCCGGCAACGCGACGTCTACATCGTCCAGCCACTGGTGCCACCGACCCAGGAGCACCTGATGGAGCTGCTGCTGATGGTCAACGCGGCCCGAGGTGCCAGCGCGGCGTCGATCACGGCGGTGATCCCGTTCTACTCCTACGCCCGCTCGGACAAGAAGGACGCCTCGCGGATCTCGATCGGCGGACGGCTGGTCGCGGACATGTTGGCGACGGCCGGCGTCCACCGGGTGATGACGATGACCCTGCACGCGCCACAGGTGCACGGCTTCTTCTCGGTGCCGGTCGACCAGCTGACTGCGCTCGGCGTCCTGGCGGAGCACTTCCTCGCCCAGGACCTCTCCGACGCGGTCGTCGTCTCGCCCGACTTCGGCAACGCCAAGACCGCCACCCAGCTCTCCAGGCTCCTGGGCCTGAGCGTGGCGGCCGGCTCGAAGCGGCGGCTGGCCGACGACCGGGTCGTGGTCGACTCGATCGTCGGCGACGTCACCGGCAAGCGAGCCATCGTGCTGGACGACGAGATCGCCACCGGCGGCTCGATCGTCGAGCTCCTCGACCGGCTCGCCGACCAGGGCTGCACCGGTGCTGCGGTCGCTTGCACCCACGGGCTGTTCGTCGGGAAGGCCGTCGACCGCCTCCGGCACCACCCGATGATCACCGAGGTGGTCACCACCGACACCGTTCCGGCACCGTCGGACTGGCCCGAGCTCAAGGTCCGTAGCGTGGCCGGCCTGTTCGCAGAGGCCATCGCCAGGGTGCATGCCGGCGAGTCAGTGAGCAGCCTCTTCGACGGTGTCGACCCGCAGTTCGGGCCGCCGCAGGCGAAGCTGTTCGGATAGGTCCCAAGACGGGTGCAGCGCGCCCTCATCGACGACCGGGAATGGCGACCCCTGCTCGACCGCCCGCAGCCGGGGTCTCGAGACGGGCGCAGAGGCTCCTCCTCGACCACCGGGGCGGGGCGCCCTCCCGGACCACCGAGAACGGGTGACGTCGGTCGCGTCCTGCTGCGTCACGAGCTCTCGACCACCTAGCGTGTCCGTCTGTGTCCCGATCCGACCCCGATGCGCCCATCGGCATCTTCGACTCGGGTTTCGGCGGGCTCACTGTCGCGCGGTCGGTGATCGACCAGCTGCCGCACGAGTCGCTGGTCTACCTCGGTGACACCGCGCGCCAGCCGTACGGCCCCAAGCCGATCGGCGAGGTGCGCGAGTACGCCCTGGAGTGCCTCGACCACCTCGTCGCCGAAGGGGTGAAGGCGCTGGTGATCGCCTGCAACTCGGCCAGCGCCGCGATGCTTCGCGACGCGCGCGAGCGGTACGACGTGCCGGTCGTCGAGGTGATCCTGCCGGCGACCCGCCGAGCGGTGGCCGCCACGCACAACGGTCGGATCGGCGTCATCTGCACGCGGGCCGTCGCCGAGTCGCTGGCCTACGACGACGCCTTCGCCGCCGCCCCGCACATCGAGCTGACCACGCGGGTGTGCCCGCGCTTCGTCGAGTTCGTCGAGGCGGGGGTGACCGGCGGCGGGGAGCTGCTCGGTGTGGCGCACGAGTACCTCGACCCGCTGGCCGGTGCCGGTGTGGACACCTTGATCCTGGGATGCACCCACTACCCGTTGCTGACCGGAGTCATCTCCTTCGTGATGGGCGACCAGGTCACGCTGGTGAGCAGTGCCGAGGAGTGCGCCAAGGACGTCTACAAGCTGCTGGCCTCCCGCGACCTGATGCGCCCCGCCGGCGAGCCGGCGTACCGGTTCCTGACCACGGGCGTCCCGGACGAGTTCGAGCACATCGGCCGCCGGTTCCTCGGTCCCGAGCTCGCCGTGGCCGCTCAGTTCGCCGGCGGACTCGGATGACGGGCAGCCGCACGGGCAACAGCACGGGCGGGGGGTTGTTGCTGACCGTGATCGGGTGCTCCGGTTCCTTCGCGGGGCCGGACTCGGCGGCCAGCTGCTACCTGGTGGAGGCGGACGACGAGGCGGGGCGCACCTGGCGGATCCTGCTGGACCTCGGAAGCGGAGCCCTCGGGCCGCTCCAGCGGTACGGCGGCGCGGAGGACCTCGACGGGGTGTTCTTCTCCCACCTGCATCCCGACCACTGCCTGGACCTCACCGGCCTCTACGTGTTCCGCAAGTACCACCCGGGTGGCGCGCTCCCACGCATCCCGGTCTGGGGGCCGAGCGAGGTGGCCCGCCGGATGGCGAGCGCCTACGACCTTCCCGAGCACCCCGGGATGAGCGCCGAGTTCGACTTCCGTGAGCACGCCGGGCCGGTGGAGGTCGGGCCGTTCCGGGTGGAACCCGTCCCCGTCTCGCACCCGGTGCCGGCGTTCGGCTTCCGCGTCACTGCGCACGGCCGCACCCTCGCCTACACCGGTGACACCGGTCGCTGTGACGCCTTGGACGCCCTGGCCGCCGGTGCGGACGTCCTGTTGGCGGAGGCGTCGTTCCGCGACGGCGAGGACAACCCCGACGACGTGCACCTCAGCGGCCGCGAGGCCGGCGCGCTCGCGGCACGTACCGGCGTGCCCCGGCTCGTGATCACGCACGTCCCTCCGTGGCACGGGGTGGAGGAGATGGTCGCCGAGGCGCGCGAGGTGTACGACGGTCAGCTTTCTGCCGCCCACCCGGGGACGAGATACCAGGTCTGACGGTGCCGCGCGGGGCCCGGTGGCGGGTCGGTGAAGGAACCGCGAAGAACCGGCCGAGGTCCGAGGCCGCGCCCCGGAAGTGGCGCGCCGCCACGCACCGAGGTGGCAGGGTGTTCCCATGATCAAGGTGGAAGGGCTCACCCGGGCCTACGGGAGCTTCATCGCCGTCGACGACATCAGCTTCGAGTGCAAGTCGGGCACGGTGACCGGCTTCCTCGGCCCGAACGGCGCGGGCAAGACCACCACCATGCGGGTGATGGTGGGTCTCACGCCCGCGACACGCGGCGACGTGACCATCGGCGGGTTCCACTACCGCGAGATCCCCAATCCCGGTCGTCACGTCGGCGTCCTGCTCGACGCCTCGGCTCAGCACTCCGGTCGTAGCGGCCGCGAGGTCCTCGAGATCGGGGCCCGGACGATGGGCCTGGACTCGACTCGGGTGGACGAGATGCTCGAGCTGGTGTCACTGGACGCCCGCGAGGCGAAGCAGCGCGTCGGCAACTACTCGCTCGGGATGCGCCAGCGCCTGGGCATCGCCCATGCCCTGCTCGGCGACCCGACCGTCCTGATCCTCGACGAGCCTGCCAACGGTCTCGACCCGGCCGGCATCCGCTGGATGCGCGGCCTGCTCAAGGGGTACGCCGACCGGGGCGGGACTGTGTTCCTGTCGAGCCATCTGCTCCACGAGGTCGAGCAGATCGCGGACGAGATGATCCTGATCGGCAACGGTCGCATCGTCGCGCGGGGGACGCGGGACGAGCTGCTCCGGAACGCGACCGGCGGCCTCGCCACGACTCTGGTCACCGCGCTCGACAACCAGCAGCTGAACGCCGCCTTGACCGCGAAGGGTCTCACGGTCCACCCGGCCGGCGAGGGGCTCCGCGTCACGGCCGAGCCGGTCGACGTCGGCCGGGTCGCTGCCGAGCAGCAGATCGTGCTGACCGACCTCCGGGCTGGCAACGAGGGCGGCCTCGAGGACCTCTTCCTCGAGCTGACCGCCGACACGCAGCGTGACACTCTGACGAACGGGGTTTCGGCATGACGACGTCCACTCTCGACATCTCCGGCACGAAGGGGATTCCCTTCGGTCGCCTGTTCCGGGTCGAGCTGCGCAAGTCCGCGGACACCCGGGCCGGGCGGTGGCTGATCGGAGTCACCGTCGGCTTGGCGCTCGTGGCCGAGGTGATCTTCCTCATCGTCGCCGCCACGCACGACGACGTGGAGGCCAGGTACGGCGACTTCGTTGCCGTCTCCGCCTTCGTCTCCTCGGTGCTGCTTCCCGTTCTCGGGATCATGCTGGTCACCAGCGAGTGGAGCCAGCGCACCGCCATGACGACGTTCGCCCTGGAGCCACGACGCATGCGGAACGTGTGGGCCAAGATGCTGGCGGGCATCACGCTGACGTCGTTCGTGATCGCCTTCGCCCTGGTCGTCGGGCTCGTGTGCAACGTGCTCCTCGGCGCCATGCGGGCCGGGGGTGCCGACTGGGCGTTCGGCTGGACCGGGTTCCTCGGCTTCGTGATCACGCAGACGATGGCCATGCTCGGAGGGTTCGCGCTCGCGTCCCTCCTGCTCAACACCCCCGCGGCCATCGTGGTGTTCTTCGCCTACAAGTGGGTGCTGCCCGTCCTGATCTTCTGGGGCTCGAACCTGATGGCCTGGTTCGACCGGCTGGCTCCCTGGATCGACTTCCAGGCGGCGCAGGGACCTCTCTACGAGATGCCGCTGAGCGGGAGCGAGTTCGGTCACCTGGTGGTGAGCGGCATCATCTGGCTGGTCGCGCCGCTGGTGATCGGCCTCTGGCGGATCCGTCGGGCCGAGGTGAAGTAGGGCGTCTCGACACGGCGGCTCGACCACAGCGGCACGGCGCTCGACCGTGCATCGAAGGCTAGGGTCTCGGCCATGGATACCCCCCGGTCCACGTCACCGACGGCTGCCCAGCCGCGCAGCGACGGCCGCGCCGACGACGCCCTGCGTCCCGTCACGATCACCCGGCACTGGCTCGACCATGCCGCGGGCTCCGTCCTCGTCGAGTTCGGCCGCACCCGCGTGCTCTGCGCCGCGTCGGCCACCGAGGGCGTGCCGCGCTGGCGCAGAGGCTCCGGTCTCGGCTGGGTGACGGCCGAGTACGCCATGCTCCCCGCCGCGACCAACACCCGGAGCGACCGCGAGTCCGTCCGTGGCCGGATCGGTGGGCGCACCCACGAGATCTCGCGCCTGGTCGGCCGCTCCCTGCGGGCGGTGATCGACTACAAGGCCCTCGGTGAGAACACCATCGTCCTCGACTGCGACGTCCTCCAGGCGGACGGCGGCACCCGCACCGCGGCGATCACCGGTGCCTACGTCGCCCTCGCCGACGCCGTGACCCACCTGCGCACGCACAGCGCCCTGGCCGGTGAGCCGCTGACGGGTTCCGTGGCCGCCGTGAGTGTCGGCATCATCGACGGCACGCCTCGCCTCGACCTGCACTACGACGACGACGTGCGCGCCGAGACCGACATGAACGTCGTGATGACCGGGGACGGGAGGTTCATCGAGGTGCAGGGCACCGCCGAGGGTGCTCCTTTCGACCGGTCGGAGCTGGACAGCCTCTTGGCCCTGGCCGAGCGCGGCTGCGCCGAGCTGACGCGCCTGCAACGGGAGGCACTCGGAAGGTGAGCGTGGTCTCGACGGGCTCGACCGGCTCCCATCGGGTGTTCCTCGCCTCACGCAACCCCAAGAAGCTCGAGGAGATGCGGCGCATCCTGGCCGCCCATCTCTCCGACATCGAGGTGCTCGGCCTCGACGACGTCGCGGCGTACGACGAGCCGGTCGAGGACCAGCCCACCTTCGCTGGCAACGCGCTTCGCAAGGCCCGGGCCGGCCTCGCGGCGACCCGGCTGCCCTCGATCGCGGACGACTCGGGACTCTGCGTGGACGCGCTGAACGGGATGCCGGGAGTGTTGTCGGCCCGGTGGTCGGGACGACCCAAGTCCGACCGACGCAACAACTGGCTGCTCCTCGAGCAGCTGGCCGACGTCCCCGACGAACGTCGGGGCGCCCACTTCACGTGCGCCGTCGCCTTCTGCGCTCCCGACCTGGACCCGCTCGTCGTCGAGGGAAGGATGGACGGGAGGGTCGTCCACGAGACTCGGGGGAGTGGCGGCTTCGGCTACGACGTGCTGTTCGAAGCGGTCGAGTTCCCGGGTCTGACGACGGCGGAGCTCGACCCAGCCGACAAGGACGCCATCTCCCACCGTGGCCGGGCCTTGCGCGAGATCGCACCGCAGATCGCCGGACTCCTCGGCTGAGGCGTTCCTTCGGGATGCCGGTGTGTGCGTACGGCACCCACTGTCGGGTCCCGTGCGCTCGGAGAGACTCGAACTCTCACTGGCCGCGACCTAAACGCGGTGCCTCTACCGATTGGGCTACGAGCGCGTGGGCGACAAGTCTAGGGACGCCTCGCGAGCGCCGAGCCGGACCAGGACGAGGAGGCCCGCGACGACGTACCCGGCGCCCTGGAGTGCCAGGATCGGCATGATCCCGGTCGGACCACCGAAGAACCCGGCCACCGTCGCCCCGGCGACGACGCTGACCGCCTGGGCGAGGGAGACCAGGCTGAACACCCGTCCGCGGCGATCGTCGGTGGTGTTCCGCTGGTAGAGCGTCATGATCCCGGCCACCACGACGGCCCCCGGGAGGCCGACCAGCACCATGCCCCCTGCGGCGGGCCACGGGTTCACCCAGAGCAGCGGGTAGAGGAAGATGGCGAGGTCGATCAGGCCGAAGACGACGGACCCGGCCCACACCATCGTCACCGGCGACCACCGCTCGGCGACGACCGCCACCAGGAAGCCGCCCACCACACCGCCGATCGCCTGGACGCCGGTGATCACGCCGTACACCTCGCCGCTGCCGTGGAGCACGTGGCGCACGTACGGCGCGAACAGCGTCCCCATGATCCCCTCCCCGGTGCTGGTGATCAGCAGCATCATCATCAGCGTCATCAGCACGCGGTTCGACGTGACGGTACCGAGGCCGACCCGCCAGTCCCCGGCCAGCGAGGCGATCCGGCCCCGGACGACCTCGGTCGCCTCCTCGGGCTCGTCGGTGGAGCGGGGCGGCCCCTCGACCCTGACCCGGCCGGCAGTGCGGATGCGGGTGACCAGGAGCGCCGCCACCAGGAACGTGATCGCGTCCGCGACGGCGATCGCCCGGATCCCTCCGGCTGCCGCGAGCACGCCCCCGAGGCCGGAGCCGACGAGGCGGGCCAGGTTGCGGACCTGGCTGTTCAGGCCGTTGGCAGCGACGAGGTCGGCGTCCTCCACGACGTTGGGCAGGAAGGCCTGCTCAGCGGGTGCGAAGAACACCTCGAGGCACGACTGGAGGGCGAGGACGACGTAGATCAGCCAGATCCAGTCGGATCCGGAGACCAGCAGCAGCGGCGTCAGCCCGACTGCGAGCAGGACGTTGGTGACCACCATCGTCCGTTTGCGGTCCCAGCGGTCCACGAACACCCCGGCCAGGCTGCCGACCAGGACCTGGGGGACGAACGCCGACAGCAGCGCGGCGGCCGAGGCCAGGGTCGATCCGGTGAGGGCGTAGACGGAGTACGCCAGCCCCACCGAGAGCACCCAGTCCCCGGTCATCGAGACGAGGCCGGCCCCCAGGAGCAGCGTCAGATCAGGGGCGCGGCCCAGGAGGCGCAGGGGCGAGCGGAGGTCCACTGACGGCATAAAGACACCGTAACGACATCATCGTGATGTCGCAATGGTGTCGCGTTGCCATCAAGGGGACCGGTTCACGCTCTCAACCGAGACCGAGGTCGCGGCGCAGCTTCGCCACATGGCCGGTCGCCTTGACGTTGTACTGCGCGAGCTCGATCGTCCCGGCCTCGTCCACGACGAACGTCGAACGGATGACGCCTTCGACCGTCTTGCCGTAGAGCTTCTTCTGGCCGTAGGCGCCGTAGGCGTGCATCACGCTCTTGTCGGCGTCGGACAGCAGCGTGATCGTGAGGCCGTCCTTCTCCCGGAACCTCGCCAGCTTCGCCGGGGAGTCCGGTGAGATCCCGAGGACGTCGTACCCGGCAGCCTTGAAGGAGGAGAGCGAGTCGGAGAAGTCGCACGCCTGCGTGGTGCAGCCCGCCGTCATCGCGGCCGGGTAGAAGTACACGATCGCCTTGCGGCCGCGCGAGTCCGCGAGCGAGACGGTCCGCCCGTCGTCGCTGGGCAGCGCGAAGTCGGGGGCCGGGTCACCGGCGGTGAGACGGGTCATGGCCCGAACCTAGTCCGTTCGCCGGCCGATCCCGTTGGTAGCCTTCCCGCGTGACCAAGGAGACCGCCGCGCTCGAGGCCGAGATGGAGGTCACGCGCGAGCGACTGGCCGACACGATCGACCAGCTGGTCCACCGCGCCAGCCCGAAGACGATCGTCCGGCGCGAGGTCACCTCCATCAAGGGCTACTTCGTGGACCTGGAGACCGGGGAACCCCGCACCACCAACATCCTCAAGGTCGCCGGCGGCGTCCTGGGGGTCGTGGCCCTGTTCGCAGTCGTGCGTGCCGCGACCCGGGACTGATCGCGAGGTCGCGTTGTCCGAGAAGCTCCCGATCAAGATGCTCCACGACCGGCTCCTGGTCGAGATCGACCGCGAGAGCGGCGAACGCCGGTCCGCCGGCGGCATCGTCATCCCGGCCACAGCTGCCATGGGGGGGAAGCGTCTGGTCTGGTCGCGCGTGGTCGCGGCAGGTCCGCACGCACGGACCGTCCAGGTCGACGACCGGGTCCTGTTCGACCCGGACGACAAGGCCGAGGTCGAGGTCCAGGGCGAGACGTACGTCGTGATGCGCGAGCGCGACATCCACGCGGTGGCCGCGGACCGGCTCGGCGACGAGGCCGCCGGCCTCTACCTCTGACACGATCCCCCGCATGAGCCTGCTCGAACGGTACGCCGATGGAGAGTGCATGCCGGTGTGGCAGGAGATCCGTGATGCCGCCGAGGTGACCCCCGACGCCGAGGCGGTCGCCACCGAGCTGATGACCCGGGTGGCGTCGAACGTCGACCTCGTCGTCTCGCGCCTGGAGGAGGCCGGCTGGCGGTTTCTCCACAGCCCGGCGCACGTCCCCCCCGACGAGGAGGACGCCGAGCTCCTGACCGAGGCCCAGGAGCTGACCGGTCCGATGCCGTTGGCTCTCACCGCCTGCCTCTCGGTCGTCGGGGAGGTCTGCCTCGCGGGCACCCACCCCGAGTGGTCCCGCACGGCGTACCTCTTCGACGTCAGGAGTGAGGCGGTGCTCGCGGACCCGCTCTGGCTCCCTCCGGCCGGCTGGCTGCTCGAGCAGTGCGAGGCGTGGTCCGAGGAGGGCGCACACGGCCCGTTCACCGTGGAGCTCGCCCCCGACGAGCTGCACAAGGCGAACATCAGCGGGTCGACCCACGACATCGAGCTGCCGACACCCGACCTCGACCCGGTGCTGGTCGGCGTCCAGCGCCGCGTAGGCATCACGCTCGTCGACTACCTACGGGTGTCGTTGCTGCAGTGGGGCGGGTTCCCGGGATTCGAGTTCGAGGACGACGTACCGGCACTCGTGCGCGCGCTGACCGACGGTCTGCAGCCGTTCTGAGGGACGGTGTCCCATCGGCCTGCCCGCCGTCGCGCTGGAACGATGGGTCAGGTCGGAGGACCAGCGCTCCTCGATGCGGCCGAAGCGCCAGACGGTGAGCGCGGCGGCCCAGGCGAGCACGAACAGCCCGACGATGCCGTAGCCGGCGTAGTCGAGGGGGATCGAGGCGATCGCCGCCACCGGACCGGAGCTGATGTGGGCCCGGTCGGCCACGACTCCGAGGAGCTCGATGGTGCCGATGATCAACGCCACGGCGACGGAGATGCTGGTGATCGTGAGGTTGTAGAAGATCTTGCGAATCGGCTGGGCGAAGGCCCACCCGTAGGCCGCGTTCATGAGGACCCCGTCGACCGTGTCGGCCAGGCACATCCCCGCCGCGAAGAGCACGGGCAGCACCAGGATCGCGTAGAACGGCAGGTCGAACACGGCCGCGCCGCCCGCCAGCACGAGCAGTCCGACCTCGGTGGCGGTGTCGAAGCCGAGACCGAAGAGCACCCCGATCGGGTAGATGTGCCACGGCTTCCGCACCCGCCTGGTCAGGCCACCGAGGAACCGGTTGAGGAAGCCGCGCCTGTTCAGGTGGTCCTCGAGGGAGGCCTCGTCGTACCGGCCCTCCCGCATCTCCCGGAAGACCCGCATGATCCCGAGCAGGACCACGAGGTTGAGGATGCCGAGCACCCACAAGAAGACCCCCGAGACTGACGCGCCGATCACCCCGGTCATCGAGTGCAGCGCCGAGTCGTCGTCCTCGACCGGGTTGGCCAGCGTCTTCACTCCGGCCGAGAGGAGGAACGCAAGGCTGAAGACGATCGTGGAGTGACCCAGGGAGAACCAGAAGCCCACCGAGAGCGGCTTGCGGTCGGCACCCTCCTCGCCGTAGTCGGCCAGGAGCTTGCGGGTGGTGTTGTCGACGGCCGCGATGTGGTCGGCGTCGAACGCGTGGCGCAGGCCGAAGGTGTAGGCGAGCACGCCGACACCCACGGTGAAGACCGGGTGGTCACCTCCGAGCGTGAAGTGCCGCGGGGTCACCAGTCCGAAGAGGATGCCGAAGCCGGTCACGTGGAGGAGCACGATGAAGCCACCCATGGCCACCAGCGCCCGCCGGTCGCTGGCGCTGAGGCTGCGGCGGAACCGAGTGAGGGCGGAAGCGTCCGTGAGCCGCTCCACCGTCACCGTCTGCGCCATACCGCCATTTATCCGCATCTCGCTCCTTGTTGCAACTCGGTCGCAACAAGGAGTACGTCGCGGGTCGGGAATCGGATGGCTACGCGGACCACACGGTGGCGATGTTCTTCCGGTAGTGGCGCCCGGGGATCGCGTTCAGGAGGGCCACGACCGGTGCCGGGATCTCCTTCTTGAGTCCCGCGACATCGGCGGGATCCGCCCCGTCGAGGAGCCACGCGACGAACGTTCCGCTCTCGCCCTGGTGTGCCTTGCGGACCGCCAGGCGCGCAGCCTTCAGCTGCGGCGTCTCGAGCCTGGCGGCCGCCCACGGCTCGAGATCGGCCTCCTCGTGGACGAGATGCTCGGTGAGGACCTCGCCGAGCTGGGCGACGGCAGCTCGGGCTTCCGCCGCGCGAGCCGACGACGGGTCGCCCGGGAGCCGGCGTACCACGCCGTCGGCATGGTCGAGGGCCGCCAGCATCCGGGCGTGCTCCCCGCCCAGGTCACTGGTCAGCGACTCGTCGGCTCCCAGCTCGCGGAACGCCGGCCAGAAGATCAACTCCTCGTCCTCGTGATGGTGGCGCAGCTGGTGGGAGTAGTTCTCCCACGCGGCGACCAGCTGGTCGCCGCGCTCCTGGGATCCGTCCGGGAACGTCGCCAGCGCGGAGTCGAACCGCGCGAGGTCGCGCCTGAACGCCGCGTGGATCACGGTGTTCATGGTCAGGTGCTCGGTCATGAGCCCTCCTTCGTTGCAGACGGCATTCTTCGCGTCGAGGCGGCGACTGGCCAGGGCCGCTCGACCCGCCGCGAGACCGAAGTCGTGACCACTCTCGGCACTTTCCCGTCAGCGGGCTAGTTTGGGTCTGACCCCGAAGGAAAGGACCGAGATGACCCAGTACGCCGTGATCGACCCCCGCACGGGGGAGCGGATCAGTGACGTCCCCACCGACACCGATGAGCAGGTCATGGACGCTGTCGCGTCGGCGCATCGCGCCTTCGTGGACTGGGCCCGGTCGAGCAGCGTGGCCGAGCGCGCGAAGCTGGTGACCCGCGTCTCCGAGCTGCACCGGGAGCGCCGAGAGGACCTGGCCTCGGCGATGAACCGCGAGATGGGCAAGGCGATGGACGACGCGCTCGGCGAGGTCGACTTCAGCGCCGACATCTACGCCTACTACGCCGACCATGCCGAGGAGTTCCTGGCCGACGAGCAGATCACGCTGCTGGACGGCGAGGGTTCCGCGGTCATCCGCCGGCGACCGCTCGGGGTGATCCTCGGGATCATGCCCTGGAACTACCCGGCGTACCAGGTCGCACGGTTCGCCGGTCCGAACCTGACGGCGGGCAACACCGTCGTGCTCAAGCACGCGCCCCAGTGCCCGGACTCCGCGGCCCAGATCGCGAAGATCTTCGCCGACGCGGGCTTCCCCGACGGTGCCTACGTCAACATCTATGCGTCCAACGAGCAGATCGAGCAGGTCATCGCCGATCCCCGGGTGCAAGGGGTCTCGCTGACCGGGTCCGAGCGAGCAGGTGCCGCCGTGGCCGCCACGGCCGGTCGTCACCTGAAGAAGGTCGTGCTGGAGCTCGGTGGCTCGGACCCGTTCCTCGTGCTCAGCTCCGACGACCTCGACGCGACCGTCGACGCGGCCATCTCGGCCCGCATGGAGAACACCGGCCAGGCGTGCAACGCGGGCAAGCGGTTCATCGTGCACGAGAGCCTGCACGACGAGTTCGTCTCGAAGTTCACCTCCAAGATGCTCGCCCACGAGCCGGCCCCACTGTCCTCGCTGACGGCCGCCGACCGGCTGGAGGAGCAGGTGCAGGAGGCGGTCGCCGCCGGGGCCCACCTGGAGTCCAACGGGGAGCGCGAGGGCGCGTTCTTCCCGAGCGGCGTCCTGACCGAGGTGCCGCGCGACAGCGCGGCCTTCCACCAGGAGCTGTTCGGCCCGGTGGCCATGGTGTTCAAGGCCGCGGACGAGCAGGAGGCGATCGAGCTCGCCAACGACACGCCGTACGGTCTCGGCTCCTACGTCTACACCACCGACCCCGAGCAGGCCGCCCGCGTCGCCGACCAGATCGACGCGGGGATGGTGTTCGTCAACGGCGTCGGGGCCGAGGGCGTCGAGCTGCCGTTCGGCGGCGTGAAGCGCTCCGGCTTCGGCCGTGAGCTCGGGCGCTTCGGCATCGAGGAGTTCGTCAACAAGAAGCTGATCCGCACCGTCACCTGACGCGCCCGTCCCGCTCCGGGTGCTCGGGGCGGATGTTGTGGTTGCGGGAGAACAGGTTGTCGGGGTCGTACCGGCGCTTGACCGCCACGAGCCGCCGGTACGTCTCCGTGGGGTAGATCGACGCGACGTCCTCAGTGGTCGCCTCGCTGAGGAAGTTGGCGTACGCCCCGGTGACGTGAGGGCCGAGGTCCGACCAGATCGAGTCAACGCCGGCCCGTGCGGCGTCGATGACCGGCCGAGGGCCGATGACGGTGGTCACGAGCATCAGCTGGGCGCTGCGGTGTGCGTACGCCGTCGTGTCGTCGCCCAGTCGGGAGACGGCGCCACCGAGGCTCCGCAGGGCGATGACGGGCGGCCGCGCCGCGGCGGCCGCCTCGGCGAGGATCTGCACCGCCTTCGGCGCCGAGTCCGCGTCGACGAACGCGCTCCGGCACAGGAACTGGATCCCGGGCGGGGGAACCATCCCCTCCTCCAGGACGTCGGCGTACGGCGTGAGTCTCACCTCGTCACCGAGCACCGTGCCGAGTCCACGGATCGGGTCGATGGCCGCGCCGGCGAGCTCCGCGTCGTCGCCGTCGTAGGCAAGGTGGACCTGGACCGGCGCCTCAGGGCCTCCCAGGAAGGGGTTCGCGAGGACGACGTTCGAGGTCAGCTCCTCGGGGGCGGTGCGCATGTGGTCGGCCCATCCGCGGAGGACGGTCTTCGCCTCGGACGCAGGGAAGGAGATCACGCCGAAGTGGACGTCCGTCGTCCGGTGGGCGCGGAAGTCGAAGGTGGTGACGACGCCGACGTTCCCGCCTCCGCCGCGCACCGCCCAGAAGAGCTCCGCGTTCTCCTCCGCGTCGGCACGCACGACCTGACCGTCGGCGGTGACCACCTCGACGGCCACGACGTTGTCGAGCGCCAGCCCGTACTTGCGGACCTTCCAGCCGATCCCCCCGCTCAAGGTGAGCCCGCCGACCCCGACGCTCCGCGTGTCGCCGGACGAGATCGCGAGGCCGTGAGCGGTGAGCGCGTCCGCCACCTGGCCCCAGGTCGCCCCGCCGCCGACCCGGACGACGTGCCGGTCGTGGTCGACGACCTCCACGCCGGAGAGCCCGGTGAGGTCGATGACGACGCCGCCATCGTTCGTGCCGAAGCCCGGGAAGCCGTGGCCGCCGCCCCTGACCGACAGCGGCAGCCCGCTCCCGGCTGCGAGCCGGACGGCCAGCTGGACGTCCTCGACGCTCGCCGGCCGCAGGACGTACGCCGGCCTGCCGGCGGCCAGCACCGTCCGACTGGCCAGCTCGTACGCCGGGTCGCCCGGCTCGATGATGTCGCCACTGAAGCCGGCGCGGAGCGCCTCTGGCGCTGAGATCATGTTGTGTCCTCCCGCGGATGTGTGCCTTCGGGAGGATGACGGGACGACGGCCGCGTTCCTGACAGGTCGCGGCCGCCGAAGATGCCTTCAAGGTGTCGGCTGAACCGTCATCCGACCCGGCGGTGGGTGGGACGCCGTCCAGGAGTCGAACCCCGAACCCCGCGGATTGCTCGCAGACGCACCTGACCATCTGTGGCTGGTCGGCAACGTGGCTCGACAGGCGGGCCTTCGGTGCTGGCACAAGCGATCATCGACGGCTGTGTACGACCGGTTCTCGGGCACTGAGCAGCACCACGTTCTCGGCTGGCAGATGGATCAGACCGCCACGACCCGACGACCCGAGCACATGGAACGACGAGTGGAGAAGGTCCGGTCCGCGACTCGGCCAGAGCCCCACGGCGAGGTGAGGAGTTCAGGCGGTCAGCTCGACCGCTTCGGCGTTGCGTCGGCGGCGTCGCGCGGCGAGGTGGCCGCCGAGGAGGACGAGCCCGACTCCGCCCGCGTAGATGATGAGATTCACCATTCCGTAGGCCCAGGGGACGGTGTTCGGGTTCTTGGGGTAGGCGGATGTGTCGCCGCCGACCCACTCACGGGTCAACGCCATGCATTGGAAGGTGAACACGAACGAGTGGACAGCGACGAAGGTCAACACGGCGATGAGTCGCTCGCGGACCAAGTAGCCGATCGGGACGGCGATCAGCAGTGTGACGATGAGTTCCATGGCATTCTCCTGCTAGCGGATGGTGGCTTGCTGTTGCTGTCGACGGTGTCAGGCGGTGAGGTGAAGGACATCCCTGCTGGCACCGGACTCGGGCCTGCGCTGGCCCGCAGTCGGCGTCGCGTGCTGGCACGGATGCGCTGATGCTGGTCAGGGTTCATGCTGTGGCCATGACCGCTCCGCTCGCCCGGCGCGGTCCGGCACGTCCGGCCGCAGCCGCGGCTTGTGGTCTGTTCGCCCTGTCGGTGGTCGTGTCAGGTCTGATGACGTTCGGGTCGGCGCGGGTTCGATCGGCCGGCGACTTCACTCTGACAACGGCCGCACTGTTGCCGGCTGTCGTGGTTGGCTGCCTGGTGGCATGGCGGGTTCCGAGAAGTCCGGTCGGAGGGGCCCTGGCGTGGGTGGGGGCGGCACCAGCCCTCGTCGGGATGCTCGAGGACTGGGGACAGACCCTGTTGTCGGTGCACCCCTGGCCGGGTGCGGCCGCGTTCTTCATCATCAAGCAAGGTGCGTGGGTATGGAACCTGGCAGGGTTCGTCGCCCTGTGCCTGGTGTTTCCAGACGGCCCACTGCCAGGGCGAGGGTGGCGGGGAGTGCCCTGGTTGTGCGTGGCGGCAGCGGTCGTCCTCAACACCGCCGTGTCACTGGACCCGGCCACCCACCGCGCCGACGGCGTTACCCAGGTCGGATTCGCCCTGCATCTCCCGTCAGCGCTGCGCGGGGCGGAGTGGCTGCTGGCCTTCGGCTGCGTCTTCGCCGCGCTGTCGACGGTCGCGGCCAGCGTGGTCGTCCGCGTCCGTCGCGCCGACGCTGCTGCCCGTCGACAGCTGCGGTGGCTGTTGGTCGGGGCCAGCACGGTGCCGCTGCTGCTGGGAGGGGGGTGGGTCGCCGGACTGGCTGGCGTACCGGAGCAGGTCTGGACCCCGGGATTCTTCGTCGCGATGTTGCTCGTGATGCCGGTCGCGGTCGCGGTCGCGATCCTGCGTTACGACCTGTACGACGTCGATCGGCTGCTGGGCTCGGCCCTCGCCGTCCTCATGACGACAGTGGTGTCCGCGGCCGTCTTCGCCGGCATCGTCTATGTCGCCGGAGAGTTGGTCGGCCGAGGCACCGCGGCGGGTGTCACCGGCGCCGCCTTCGGCACGGCGCTATGTCTGCTGCCTGTGTATCGCGTGATCCACCGCCGTGTCGGGGGCGTATTCGACCGGGAACGCTCGGTGATGCAGGCACGTGTCAGCGAGTTCGTCACCGAGGTGCGCGACGGGCAAGCGGAACCCGAGGAGGTCGAGGCCTTGCTGTGCGCGCTGCTCGGCGATCCCGGTCTCCGCCTGCTGTTCCGGCTGCCGGGCGGCAGCAAGGACGGCTACGTCGATCTGGCCGGGAACCCGACACCCCGCCCGGCTGGTGAACTCATCCCGTTGCTGGAGAACGGCAGCGAGGTGGCCGCAATCGTGCTCGGCACGCCGTCCACGCGTCGCACGAGGCAGGCTCGCGAGCTGGCTCTGCTCGCTCGGCTGCCCATCGAGGTGAGTCGACTTCGCCTGGAGCTTCACCTCGCCCTGCGCGACGTGCGAGCCGCCCAGGCACGGCTCACGGTCGCCGGCGCGGAGGAGCGCCGTCGTCTCGAGCGGGACCTGCACGACGGAGCGCAGCAGCACATCGTCGCCGTCGGAATGCGGTTGCGCTCGATCCAGCGGAGTCTCGGACCCCTCCAGCCGGCCTACAGCGAGCTCGACCAGGCGGTCGAGATGATCGAATCCAGCGTCGCCGAGCTGCGCAGGCTTGCGCATGGCGTGCGACCAGGGCGGCTGCAGGACGGTTTGCGCGACGCGCTCCGCGACCTGCTCGCCGCCAGCCCGATACCGGTTGAGCTCGACGTCACCGACACAGACCTGCCCGAAGTCCTCGCCACCACCAGCTACTACGTGATCGCCGAATGTGTCGCCAACACCTACAAGCACGCCCAGGCCTCCTTGCTCAGGGTTCACGTCATCGACGACCCGCAGTCGATCGTCGTGACGATCGACGACGATGGGGTCGGCGGGGCGGAGCCGGCGTTCGGTCTGAGGTCGGTGCGAGACCGAGTGGAGGCCGTCGGCGGCAGCCTTCACATCCAGAGTCCCGTGGGGGCAGGCACCACGATCCGCGCGGAGATGCCATGCGCGTCCTGATCGCCGAGGACTCGGCACTGTTTCGCGAAGGCCTGCAACGGCTGCTCACCGAGGCCGGGCACGAGGTCACCGGCGCTGTCGGTGATGCCGACTCCCTACTCGCCTCGGTCGACCGAGACGTGCCGGACCTGGTCGTCATCGACGTCCGAATGCCACCGACCATGACCGACGACGGCGCTCGCGCAGCACGCCGACTGCGCCAGCAGTACCCCACACTTCCCATGCTGCTGCTCAGCCAACACGTCGAAACCCGTCACTCGGTGGCACTGGTCGCCTCCGGCGGCTTCGGCTACCTCCTCAAGGACCGCGTGCTCCACGTGGACGACTTCCTCGACGCCGCCCGCCGGGTCGCCGACGGCGGCTCCGCACTCGACCCGGAGGTTGTGCGCACACTCCTCGCTCCTGTGCAGCGCAACGACCCCATCACCATGTTGAGCAAGCGAGAGCTGGACGTATTGGCACTCGTCGCCGAGGGACGATCGAACAGCTCCGTCGCAGCTCATCTCGTTGTCGCCGAACGCACGGTCGAGACACACATGCGAAGCATCTTCCACAAGCTCGACATCGCCGATACCGCCGATCACCACCGCCGCGTGCTCGCCGTACTCACCTACATCCACACCCGGCAGAACCGTTGATGAGCTGGTTCGACACCGATCTCACCGGACCAGCATCCGCCCGACGATGGGCAGTCCGAACCTCCGCCGGGGCGCCTTCGGCCCCCCCAGTCTGGTGTCATTCGGCCCGGGACTCGGCGCCATCGCGTGCTGCGTCAGCTGCCGCGTCTTTCGTGCGGGCCGAGATCAGGGCCAGGGACGACGAACTCCTTGGTGCGCTCCAGGGCGCTCGGGGCCTACGCTCAGGGGGTATTGCGGAGCGGGGGCAACACGATGGCTACGAGCATTGTCAGGTTCGAGTCCGAGATTGTGGTCCGACGGCCTGTCGGCGAGGTGTTTGCGCGATTGGCCGACCTTCCGGGCTATCGGGGATGGATGCACCGCACGGGTATGTTCCGGCGATGCGGTGCGACGTCGGACGGCCCGGTTGGCAGGGGGACAACCTATGTGGATTCGACGCGGATGGGCACCTTCGAGGGCGAAGTCACCGACTACGAGCCGCCGACCCGGATCGCGTTCAGCGAAACCCTCCATTGGTTCGGTCACCCGATGACTCAGGCCCGGCCCGAGTACCTCCTCGAGGGGGGCGAGAACGCGACCGTCGTCCATCATGTTGCCTGGGGGGAGTTGTACGGCTTGATGAGGTTCATGAAGCCCGCCGCCGCCCTGATGGCGAGACTGGAGCGTACCCGCACGCTCAGCTCTCTCAAGCGTTCGCTCGAGGCCGAGTAGGCGCGCCTCCCCGGATCCAGCCACGCGTCGTACCGCCGCGTGCGGGTCATCACGAAGCGCCCTCACCGGGGATGAGCGATGGCGCCTCGCCCGATTCGTGACGAGGCGTAGCTCTCCTGGGTCTCACCATCCTGAGAGGCGCTGACAACGGCGATCAGCCGACCGCCGGCCGTTCCATGAACGTGACCGGAGGGGCTGTTCCTGAGCGGCCCTCGCCCCGGACTTCGAAGCCATGGCGCGCATAGAAGGAGATGTTGCGGGGGTTAGGGGTCTCCAGGTAGGCAGGCAGGCCCGACGAGTCGGCCATCGACAAGCACGAGCTCAGCAACCTGCTTCCGACTCCGCGTCCCTGGCTGTCGGCGTCCACTCCCAGCCATGGCAGGTACCAATGCGGGTACCTGGGATGGGCTGCGTCCATCTGTTGCAGGATGCTCCAGACGTCATCGTGCTTGTCGGCTGCGACGGTGCGGGTCAACAGCGAGACGATGGAGTCCTCATCGGCCTCGACGCCGGGAGGCAGCCACATCGCGACAGCCGAGAAGTCGTCGACAGCGAAGACGGTGTCAGCTGCGAATGCTCGACCGCCGAACGCCATCAGGAACTCGGGGAAGAACCTCAGATAGTCGTCATCGTCTGGGAACAGCCACCGCTCGACCGGATCGTCGATGAACGCTCGAGTGAGAACCCTCAGGGTCTGATCCTGACCGGCCTTCCCCTCGGGCTTGACGAGCATGCCCACGTCATCACCCTAGCCATCGGGTGGCAGCCACGTCAGGCGCCTTGCCTCCGAGGACGGCCTGGTCATCGGTCCGCGGGCAATCCGCTGTCCGGCGCTGCGACAAGATGCGCACCGCCGTGCCGCGATGAGGCGCGTCTATCCGCCCCTAGGGCTGTGGCCCCCAGTCCGGCGTGCTGTCCCACTGCGGCGAGCGGGTGATGTTGCGTAGCCCAGAGCCGTCGATCTTGGCCACGTAGACGTCGGCGTTGCCCGCCATCCCCACTCCGTTGGTCCTCGCCGCTGTGATCCTGTGTCCGTTCGGAGAGAACGTGGTGGTGAGCCAGCTGCCCGACGTTGCAGAGTCATGAGTCAGGCGGTGCAGGCCGGTTCCGTCCGGATGGACGAGCCAGATGTTGCTGGTCTCGTTGTCGGGGTGGCTCTGGTGGAACACCAGCCACCGGCCGTTCGGAGACCAGTCGGGCTGCGCGCCATCCAGGCGCCAGGGCGTGATCCGGCGCAGTCGTGTGCCGTCCAGGCGCACGGTGAAGATGGCTTGGTGGTCGGTCCGGCCGCCCGCATCGACCTGGTCCTGGCGCTCGAACGCCAGGCGCTGCGCGTCGGGTGACCACGTCGGGGACCCGTCCGCGAAGTGATGCTGGACGCTGGGGTCCGCCCGCCGCTGGGTGATCCGTCGCGGATGCGTTCCGTCGGCGCCCATCACGAAGACGAAGGTGTTGTGGATCCCGTTGGGGAGGTACTTCAGGCCGCGTTGGAACGCGATGCGCTTCCCGTGTGGCGCCCACTCCGCTTGGTCGTCGGTGACGCATCTTCCGGTGCACGAGCGCGACAGCGACGTGCGGCCGCTCCCGTTGGGGCGGATCTTGAAGAGCCGGGAGTTGTCCTCGCTGGCCTGACCGTATCTCGAGTACGCGATCCAACGTCGGTTCGGGTTCCAGTCAGGGTTCACGGTGACGGTCGTTCGCGGCGGGTGGGTCACCTGCCGGATACCTGTGCCGTCCGGATTGATCGTGAAGAGGGCCCCACGCGTGTGTTCGGAGTTGAGGTAGCGGCGGAACGTGATTCGTCCGTTCTTGCCGTGTGCCGTGGCGTGGGCTGGAGCGCCTGCCAGCAGGACGGTCGATCCGGTCAGGGTCGCCGCCAAGATGGTGATGAATCGTCTCACCGGATCTCTCCTTCTCCGTTGTCGTGTGCTGAGCGCCGCCATCCGCGAAGTCACCGCCATCCGCTGGGCGGAGGCGCCGGTCGACGTGACATACGGCGGCCGACGACCGTGGATCGGCGCCAGCCCCGATGCTGGCGCGCATGTGGATGGCGGGGTTCCGTCACGAGGTTGGGACGTCCGAGGACAGCAGGCGATCTGACCGACCGACACGATGGCCTCCAGATCACCTGCCGACCTTTCCGATGTGTGTGCGCTGCTATCTAGGCCGTGGGCCCCAGTCGCGGGTTCCGGGGTTGAACTTGAATCGGGCGATCCGTGCCTGGTGGCTCCCGTCGGGGTGGACCTTCCACAGCGCGTAGTGGTCGCCTCGCTGGGTCTTGAACAGGATCCACCGGCCGTCCGGTGAGTACGAGCCGCTGCTGACATAGACGTGGATGCCATGGAAGTGCGTCACGAAACGCAGGCCGGTCCCGTCGGGGCGGATCGTGGCCAGGTTGGTGGGACGGGTTTGGGTCTCGCCCGCTCCCGCGTTGTCGCTGAAGCCGATGCGCTTGCCGTTGGGTGCCCAGTCACCGCCGCAGGCGCAGACATCGAGGTCGTAGGGGACGACGGTCCTGAGGTGGGTTCCGTTCATGCGCACCGAGTAGAGAGCTTTGACGTTCTCGTCGACACCGTTGATGGTGCCGGTGTCCTTCTCCGCCAGGAACAGAACCCTCCTGCCGTTCGGAGAGACCTGGGGCTCCTTCACATAGGGCCCATGAGTGCGCAGGATGAGACGTCGGTCCTGACCCTGGAGATCCATGCTTCTGAGAACCACCGTGCACTGATCGCAGTCGTGCGCGAAGACGATCCGCCGACCATCGGGTGTGAACGCGGGCGACAGCTCGCAGCCCTGTCGGCTTCCGGTGAGGTCGCGGATGTTGCTGCCGTCGGCGTTCATGATCTCGATCGAGCATCCTGTCTCGTTGGGGTGGTCGACCTCGAACACGATGTGGCGACCGTCCGGGGACCAGTCAGGGTCGACGGCGGCGCCGTCCACATGGGTCAACTGCCGTCGATCGGTGCCGTTGGGCTTCATGGTGTGGATCTGCCCTCCGCTGCCCTTGTCGAGCACGTACAGGATCCGCCCGTTCCGGCCGGGGAAGGTGGCGTGGGCGGGCGCCTCGCTCAGCGACAGGGTCGAGAGCCCGACGGCCGCGGTCATGATGGCGAGGAAGAGTGGTCCCCCCCGTCTGCGCCCGGTCCCGGCGGCCCCAGCGAGTGCGAACACTGAGCTCGAGCGGGCGAAAAGGACTGGCCAGCGTTTCATGATGATGCCTCCCCTCTGCGGGGACGTCCGTCCGGCCCCGTCGGTTTGCCCTGATCTCCAACGTGCTCCTCGGGGCAGGCCCGGGACCTCCGTGCCAGCCACAGAAATTGCGAGGGGACCCCTGCGGCTAGCCACAGTCCGGGAGCGCGCGATTCGTCGAGGATTGGTGTTCGCCACGATGCGGGAGGCCCGCCGGGGTGCGACGATCGGGCCATGCGGCCCAGCGTGCTCATCGTCGACGACCACCCGGACTTCCGCCGCTCGGCGAGCGCCTTGCTCGACGCGGAGGGCTTCCACGTCGTGGGCGAGGCCCCGGACGGTCCTCGGGCGATCGAGGCGGTGGTCCGCCTCCGCCCCGACGTCGTCCTGCTCGACATCCAGCTCCCCGGCGTCGATGGGCTCTCGGTCGCCGAGCAGCTCGCCGCGGTTCCCGACCCACCCGCGGTGGTGCTGATCTCGAGCCGGGATGCCGAGGCCTACGGAGCACGCCTCGAGCGCGCTCCCGCGGTGGGTTTCATCCACAAGAGCGCGCTGTCGGGAGACGCCATCTCCGCCCTCATCGCCTGAGCCGATCTCCGTGCGGCACTGGCGTTCTCTCTCGTGGCTCGCGGGGATGGCCATCGGTCTCGCCGCAGAGTGGGTCCGGTTCGGGTGGGACGACCCGCGCCGCTGGGCCCCCGACCTGTTCGTGGGCTGGCTCTTCATCGCCTGCGGGCTGATCGCATCAGCGCGACGTCCGGAGAGTCGGAGCGGGTGGCTGCTGGCGGCCACCGGTGTCGCCTGGTTCCTGCCCAACATCGCCGGCCTCGGATCCGGCCTTCTCGGCCGGGTCGCGGCGAGCACCGTCTTCTGGCACCGCGGACCGCTGTTCCATCTCGTGCTGACCTATCCCGAAGGACGCACGAGCTCACGGCTGACGCGGTCGGCCGTCCTCGTCGGCTACGCGGCTGCGCTCGTGTATCCGGTGTGGCACCACGAAGGCGTCGCGATCCTCCTGGCCGTCTCTCTGGTCGCCGTCGCGGCGCGGCAGTACCGGGTCGCGATCGGCTCCGCCCGTCGCGGGCGCCGGATCGCCCTGCGGGCGGGGACCGTCCTGGGTCTCCTCCTCGCCGGGGAAGCGATCGTGAGATCGTCAGCCACGAGCGCTGACCTGAACGGAGCGCTGCTCTGGGGATACGAGGCGACCCTCTCGGCGATCGCCCTCTGGCTCGTCGCGGCGCTCCTCATCCGTCCGTGGGACCGGGTGGCCGTCACCGACCTCGTCGTCGAGCTCGGGCGGAACCGGTCCCGGACGCTCCGGGACGAGCTCGCTCGCGCGCTCGGCGACCCCACCCTGGAGGTCGGCTATTGGTTGCCCGTGGCCCATCGGTTCGTGGACGCGGGAGGGCGGTCCCTCGAGCTGCCGGACCCGAGCACCGATCGAACGACGACGATGCTCGAGCGGGACGGTCAGCCCGTCGCCGTACTCGTCCACGATCCCTCCGTCTTGGCCGATCCCGGACTCGTCGATGCGGTCTCGTCGGCCGCCGGGCTGGCCGCCTCGCACGCTCGGCTCCAAGCGGACGTCCGGGATCGCCAGGCCGAGCTCAGGGGCTCGCGACAACGGATCCTGGCGGCGCGAGACGACGAACGACGGCGCCTCGAGCGTCGCCTCCAGGAGGGGGCGCAGCGCCGGCTCGATCAGGTCGGAGAGACGCTACGCGCGGCACGGAGGTCGGCAGTCGGAGAAACGAGGGAACAGATCGGAAAGGCCGAGGAACAGCTCGCCAAGACCGAGGAGGAGCTGCGTCGGCTGGCCAGGGGGATCCATCCAGGCGGGCTCTCGGAGCGCGGTCTCGGAGACGCGCTCGCCTCACTTGTCGCCGACCTACGGGTCCCAGTGGACCTCACGGTCTCGACGGCCGCGATACCGCCGAACATCGCGGCCTGCACCTACTTCCTGTGCGCCGAAGCGCTCGCCAACGTCGCGAAGCATGCCTCGGCGACGACCGTCCGCGTCTCGATCACCTCCGACCGGAACCAGGTCACGGTGGAGGTCGAGGACGACGGCGCCGGCGGAGCAGATCCGACGCGGGGGACCGGGCTTCGCGGACTCGCCGACCGGGCCGAGACCCTCGGAGGGACATTGACCCTGACCAGCATCCCCGGCCGGGGGACACGGCTCACCGCTGCGATCCCCGCGGCTGCGTCGCGGACCGACGAATGAGGTCTGCTTCACCCCGATGGGTGGCTACGGCAGGTTCTCGGGACGGACATCTCCGACCTCCCGGGTGTGGAGCGCTTGAGCGCCCGAATCTTCTTCAGGAAGCCCCTCGTGACACGGTCCTGATCCAGCCGCCGGTAGATCACGGCGATCGATCGTCGCAGGGTTGAGATCTCCGCTGCGGACGCCATCGAGACAACCGCACCGCTCCTACAGGCTTCGTCCAGGAACTCCTGGTCGCGGTCCGTGAGCGCTACCGACTCCGCCGCAGCTTCCTGAGCGGCCCGCCGCACCCAGTCCCGTTCCTCCTCGGTCAGGGACGCGAGCGCGTCCGGATCGGCCAGAAGCACGTCCCACCGGGGCCACAGGGCCACGTTGGCGGTGACATGGGCGGCCCGATCCGCCAGTCCCAGCCGCACGAACGCCGCCAGGTCGAGGTCGAACGCCTGAATCCTGCCCTCCTCCAGCTCGCGCACGAGCGATCCCCGGGTCACCGGGACGAGAGCGGCCCCCAGAGCCCTGAGCGCCTGCACCCGCGTGCCCGTGGCTTCGGTCCCGAACCGGATCCCTCGCCAGTCCGCCGGACCTACGAGCGCGGCATCGCCGGCAACCGGCCGGGCGAGGCCCTCGGCGAGGATCCCCAGACCGACCAGACGGATCCTGCCCAACCCCCGGAGCGACCGACCTGGAATCGAGCTCAGCAGCACCGCCTGTTCGAGCGGAGAGCTGTCGATCAGCATCGGTGCCCCCAGCGCATCGAAACCCGGCAGGCCCACATAGGCGAGGAGCGACGACCCCACCCACCCGAGATCGACGTCGCCCGCGGTGACGGCGTTCAGGACCCCTCCCTCCGATCCCGGGTCGGGCGCTCCCCACTGGTCGAGCACGTCGACCCGGACCGCACCGCCCGAGAGCGCCTCGAGCCTGCGTACGAAGTACGCCACTGCCGGCGCTTCGCGAAGGTCGGCCGCACCCGCCAGTCGCAGCACCACCGGACCCGGCGAACCGCCCGCCTTGTCGAGGTCGGCACTCGACTCAAAGCATCCGGACGTGAGCGTCACGGTCAGGACCACAGCAAGCTGCGCTACTCGGGTCCCGCGTGCGCCCTTCATGTCAGTGGAGCGCGATCTGGAGCCGCATGACCGTGCCTTGGTTCAACAGGAACTGCTCACCGTTCGGACCGAACCGGGGTGAGAACTCGGCTCCGCTGTCCCACAGCCCGACGAACCGGTGCTGACGATCGAACACGCGGATCCTCCCGTCACAGTCGTTCACGTACGTGTTTCCCGCCGCATCGACCGAGACGTCACATCCCGTCTGCTGGAAGCGCTCGACGATGTGACTGTAGGTGTCGACGTACATGACCGCGCCGGTGTCGTCGTTTGACATGACCAGCCGTCCATGCGCGTCGACGGCCGAGAAGTGTTCGTGCCCCTGCAGGTCTGGATCCGCGGAAATGCCTGCGCCGATCCTCCAGAGAAACCGGCCGTCCGGTGAGAACTTGGACACGCTCCGGCGCGCGTCGTCGGCGACGAAGACATTTCCGGATGCGTCCACCGCGACATCGAACGGCGAGACGAGGTGACCCTCACCCCGACCGGGGGACGCGATCTGACGCAGGAAGGTTCCGGTCGGTGTGAAGACCTCGACCCGACCGTTCCCGCTGTCCGAGACGTAGACCAGACCGTTGGCCCCGACGGCGATCTTCGCCTGGAGGTATGGGTCAGAGGGATGAGAGGAGACGAAGGA
Source organism: Actinomycetota bacterium (assembly GCA_046735295.1). GTDB lineage: Bacteria > Actinomycetota > Actinomycetes > Propionibacteriales > Nocardioidaceae > Nocardioides. The sequence goes on from JBKPTA010000057.1 coordinate 28,306, forward strand.
GAACTCGCCCGGCCCATGGCCGGGGGCTCCCCACCGTCCCAGGACGTGCCCCTCCGGCGAGACCACGCTCACCCGCTGCGACGCGTCGGTCACATAGAGGTTGCCGTCGGGTCCGATCGCGAGCGAACGGGGGTTGGTCAACCCCAGAGACCGGGCGTCGTATCGAGCCCTGATCGTGAACGGGTCAGGGACTCCGGTCGACTGCGACTCAGATCCGGCCGGACCGTGGGGCCGCGCGCTCGGGCCGTCGTTCCCGCATCCGGTGGTCAGCGCGGTGAGGACGATCGCCAGGGTGATCAACCGGGTCGGGCCGATCATGGCCGACATCGTTCCACCCCACGAGTCGGAGGTCGAGGCGAAGCCCGCGAGGTGCCACGATGGCGCGGTGGAGGGTCCGGTGAGCCGTTGGACCGGTGCTGTTCGAGCCGTGGTTGTCCCGATCACCATCGTCGTCGGCGTCGCTGCTGCAGTGGTCGCCAGGGGGCCTGGCCGTTTCACGACCTATCCGGGACGGTCTGGCGCGGCCACTGCACTGATGGTGTCCGGCGGCTTCGCGATGGTTGCTGCGGGCATTGCCACTCTCGGCCGTCGCGGTCTGCGGATGCAGGCCTGCCTGGCGGTACTCGCCGGGCTGACGTGGTTCGCGCCGGTCTTCACGGCCTGGCAGAAGAACGACCAGGGGGTCGTCCCGAGCGTCGCCGCCCTGCTCCCCGGGCTGCCTCTCGCGCTCCTCTTCCACCTGTGCCTCGCCGCTCCGGACGGTGCGTTGCGACGAGGCGCGCCGCGCGCCCTCGTGCTCGGGGTCTATCTGGAGACGGGGCTCGCGGCACTCGGTCTGGCCCTGGTCCGGGAGCCCTACCTCGACCCGGCATGCTGGGCCAACTGCATCGACAACACCTTCCTGCTCCACTCGCTGCCCTGGCTCACCGTCAAGATCGAGGAGACGAACCGTTGGTTCGTCGTGCTTGCAGGGATCACGCTGATCGGGGTGTGCCTGGCGCGTCTGGTCACCGGTTCTCGACCCGCCCGGGCGGCGCTGGCGCCGATCGCCGTGCCGGGGATCGTGTTCGCGGGTGCCGCGGTCATGCATGCGCTGACGCTCCGGCAGACGATCACGGAGGACCCGTTCAACGGCGTGCTGTTCACGAGCTTCCTCATCGAGAGCTCAGCGCTGATCCTCCTGGCCGCCGGACTGATCGCCTCGATCGTGCGCGCCCGACTCCAACGTCGCGCGGTCGCCCGCATCGTGACGGATCTCGACGGTGCGCCAGCCGCGGGATCGGTGCACTCCGCGCTGGCGCTCGCCCTCCGCGACCCGGAGCTCCGGATCGCGTACCCGCTCACCGACGGGGAGCGGTACGTCGATGCGACCGGCCAGCCGGTCGACGTGCCGGTGGCCAGGAACGGGCGCGCGACCACACGGTTCGTGAGAGACGAGAGGACGATCGCGGTCGTCTCGCACACCACCCGGGTGACCGACCTCGAGGGAGACGTCGGGCCTGCCGTCCTCCTTGCCCTCGAGAACGAGCGGTTGCAAGCGGAGCTCTTCGCCGAGCTCGAGGAGCTGGCAGCGTCCCGGTCGCGCATCGTGGAGACCGCCGATGCCGAACGTCGCGGCCTGGAACGCGATCTCCACGACGGCGCCCAGCAGCGCGTCTTGGCCCTCTACTACGACATCAAGCTCGCCAAGGCTGCCGCAGAGTCGCACGGCGAGGTTCGCGCGGGATCCTTGCTCGCGGACGCCGTCGAGGGGGCTGAGCAGGCACTCGAGGACCTGCGGACCCTGGCGCACGGGATCTACCCGGCGATCCTGGCAGAGGCGGGGTTGGGGCCCGCGCTCCGGACGCTCGCCGACGGCGCCCCGATCCCTGTCGACATCACCGGCGCCGACGACCGACGCCACCCGGACGCCATCGAGACCGGAGCATACTTCGCCGTCTCGGAGTTGCTTGACGAAGCGGTGAGACGCGGCGCTCACGGCGCGACCGTCGTCCTGGCGCACGCGGACGGTCGGCTGCTCGTCACGGTCGAGGACGACGGCTCAGACCCGGCATCACCCAACCTTGCGATCAGCGACCGGGTCGGCGCCCTCTGGGGACACGTCACGGTCGGCCCGCACACGTGCCGAGTGGAGTTCCCATGCGCGTAGTGGTCGCCGAGGACGTGATGCTCACCCGCGAAGGGATCGTGCGGCTCCTGCAGGAGGGGGGCGTGGAGGTGGTGGCCCAGGCCACCAACGGGGACGAGCTGCTACGCGAGATCGGCCTGTCCCAGCCCGACGTCGCGATCGTCGACATCCGGATGCCCCCGACGCACACCGACGAAGGGCTCGTGGCGGCGAGAAGGATCAGGGCCGAGTACCCCGAGGTCGGCGTGCTCGTGCTGTCCCAGTACGTCGAGCCGAGCTATGCCATCCGGTTGCTCGAGGACCAGCCAGAACGCGTGGGATACCTCTTGAAGGAGCGAGTCTTCGACATCGCCACCGTGCTCGATGCCCTCCGTCGGATCGCGGATGCCGAGACCATCATCGATCCCACCATCGTCTCCAGGCTTCTCGGCCGCCATCGGTACGCCGATCCGCTGGTGCTCCTCAGCGACCGTGAGCGCGAGGTCCTCGGCCTCATCGCCGAGGGGCTGTCCAACCGAGCGATCGCCGCACGGTTGTCCGTCACCGAGCGCACCATCGAGGCGCACGTGACGCAGATCTTCCACAAGCTCGACTTGCCCGGATCGGTCGACCAGCATCGCCGGGTCCTCGCCGTCCTTGCGTTCCTTCGCTCGTAGGAGACCACACCCTGACGAGTGGATGGAACTCGACGGGTCTGCGTCATCAACGGGTAGAGCCACCGCTCGCACGAGCCGCTTCGCCGCGACAGCACCCGCCTCCTTCCGTCGGGAGTCGGTGCGCGGTCGACCCGCGACACTCCGCCGCCTGCCGGCGCCGGGAGCGCATGAACGGCACTCTGGTACCGGGGAGCGGTGAGGGGTCCTGGTCGTGGACGAAGCTGCCCCAGGACTGCACCCGGTCGTGACCGACGTTGCTGGCCGGTCACAGTGGCAGCGAGTACCGTCGCTCCGAGGTTGCGACTCGGAGCGCGCGAGCAACGTCGGGAGGCGACACCCATGGGGGTACCACTGGGCGTGGTGTTGCCGATGATGGAGCGACCGTCTGATGGTGTCGCGGCGCGGTGGCCCGAGATCGCGGCGATGGCACGTCGCGCCGAGGAGTTGGGCGCCGATACCGTCTGGCTGGCGGACGAGATCCTGTGGCGGGAGCCGGAGTGGTCTGGTCCGGTTGGCTGGTGGGACTGCCTCGCGATGGCCGGGGCGGTGGCGGCGAGCACGTCCTCGGCCAATGTGGGGACGTGGGTGATGTCGGCCGTGCAGCACCAACCCGGCATGGTGGTCCGGGCCGCGGAGACGCTCGACGAGATCTCTGGCGGGCGCTTCGTCCTCGGCCTTGGCGCCGGTCACGCTGGCGGCGCTACGGCCTTCGGGTTTCAGACCGACAGGACCGTGTCGCGCTACCTGGAGGCGTTGGAGATCATCGTCCCTCTGCTACGTGGGCAGGATGCGGTGACCTTCGAGGGAGAGATCCACCGCGCTACCGACGCCATGGTTCGGCCGCGCGGCCCGCGCCCCGGCGGTGTGCCGCTCATGCTGGGCGGGCACGCTCCACGGACGATGACCGCAGCGGCCAAGCATGCCGACACGTGGAGCGCGTTCCCGACGTCGAGCAGCTTCCCCGATGCCTTCCGTGCCATGACCGCCGAACTGGACCGGATCTGTGAGGCGACTGGGCGCGATCCCGCGTCCATCGGACGATCCGTCGGTGTGATCGTGGAACCCGGTTCGGAGAGGACCGCCGAGGAGACCGGTTTCGGCGTGCCGATCACCGGTTCGGTCGAGCAGATCACCGACGCCATCGCGGGCTTCCCCGATGTCGGCGTGACCAGAGTCGAGCTCCATCCTTGGCCGCAGACGATCGACGTCCTCGAGCAGCTGGCCCCGGTCTTCAAGAACCTCAGCTGAGCGCCGCCACCTGCACTACGCGCACCAGACCCAGAGCGTGAGTCGTACCACCGCGTAGGCGTCAAGCGGTGCAGCCGCCGCACGAATGGGGCGGCTCCGCGACGAGCTCTGCTTCCAGCCCGGGGGGACGGAAGCCATCTCAGGCGCCTGACGCTCGGTCACGGGTCTTTGCTCGGTGGAGTCCGCAGGGTCACAGGATCCTGTTCCTGCGAGGGTCGCGTCTGGGTGGTGGGCGCAACTGGGAGCCCCAGGCAGTGCATCGTCGGCGGCCTCAACCTCGCGGGGGGACTGGGCGCCAGGAGGGCAGCGGATCGTGGTGGCCCCTGGCGATTCCCACACAAGCTCGGTTGTGCGCTCAGGAGCGCAGACATCGCCCCCGGGCTCATTCCCGACGTTGATGTTGCCTGCTCAGAGCTTGGAGCCCGGGGCGACAGCGCGCCTCGCGGCGCCGCCGGTGCGGCGCTGCCCGAAGCGTCATCCGCGATCCACCAGCTTCTTGTGTGACACGAACGCGAGCGCTGTGCCCGACCAGCCCGATCGCGCCAACGGATGACGGCAGACCGTGACCGATCCGACAGCTTCGGACCTCGGGATACGCGCCGCCCTCGACTCCGTCACATCGCACCCGGCACCTGTCGGCTCATCCGCCGTACGGGACCGTGATGATCTCGAGGTTGTGGCCGTCCGGGCCCTCCCAGTACAGGCCCCTGCCACCGTCGTTGGTGTTGATCTCGCCCTCGCGACGATGGGACGGGTC
>JBKPTA010000058.1:0-38378 GCA_046735295.1 Actinomycetota bacterium
GGCGAAGGAGGTGTGATGGGTCTGCTCATCGGCAAACCCGTAGAAGCTCTCCACCTCCGACCGGCTGTGCGTCCCGTTCTCCCACGTCACCGACGAACGCCACGTGAACTGGGCGATCTCGGGAGTCTCGGCGAACGCCGCCCGCGCACCGAGCAGCGCCTCGACATTCACGCCGTTGTCGACCGGCGTGCTGGTGATGGTCATGGTTACTCCTCCTCGGCCAAGAGCCGATGTGGTTCGATGTGACGCCGACCACAGTCCCCGGACGGCGCGGTGCACCGCATCCGGAGCCCCCCCTAGTCGTGTCGTGCGCCGGCGGCTGGGGCGGCCCTACACTCCGTTCGTGCTGCTGGGGAGGGATCCAGAGCGCGAGGCCGTCGGCCGACTGGTCACCACGGCGAAGCTCGGCGTCGGCGGAACCCTCGTGCTGATCGGCGAGCCGGGCGTCGGCAAGACCGCTCTGCTCCAGGACACGCTGGAGTCGCTGGGCGAGATGCGGGTGCTGCGCGCCACCGGGCTCGAGGCCGAGCGTCACATCCCGTTCGCCGGGCTCCTGCAGCTGCTGCGCCCGGCGCTGGCACACCTGGACCAGCTCTCCCCGCCCCAGGCAGCGGCGCTGTCCGGCGCGCTCGCGCTCACCGACGCGGACGTCGGGACCGGTGACCGGTTTGCCATCGGCGCGGCGGTGCTGAGCCTGCTCTCCGGGTACGCCGAGGAGGGGCCGGTCGCCGTGGTGATCGACGACCTGCACCTGCTGGACCTGCCCTCGGCGGAGGCGATCGTGTTCGCCGCCCGACGGCTGTCCGCCGACCCGGTCGTCGTGCTCCTGGCAGCCCGCATCGGCGAGGCCGACCGGCTCGTCTCCGGCCTCCCGGTGGTGCACCTGTCCGGGCTGGACGAGCACACCTCGGCCACGCTGGTGACGCGGACGGCAGGCGGACCCGTGGCTCCGGGACGGCTCGGGCCGCTGCTCGCCCTGGCGGGAGGCAACCCGCTGGCGCTCCTGGAGCTCGCGGGCGACGACCTCGACGCCCTCGCGACCGACCCGGGCGACCTCCCCGCACGGGTGCCCGACACCGTCACGGAGGCGTTCGCACGCCGGCTCGATCGACTGGGTCCGTCCTGTCGTACGGCTGTTCTCGTCGCCGCCGTCTGCGGCGGCGACCTGCTCGTGGCCACCCGGGCCTGCGGCAGCCTCGGGGCGGACGTGGAGGCCCTGACCGAGGCTGAGGACCAAGGCCTGCTGTCGGTCAGGTCGGGCACCATCACGTTCCGCCACCCCTTGGTCCGGGCCGCGGTCTACTCGCGGGCCGGCGCACGCGAGCGACGAGCCGCACATCGCGCGGTCGCCGACGTCCTCCCCGACGGCGACTCGGACCGACGTGCCTGGCACCTCGCCGAGGCGGTGTGGCAGCCGGACGCGGAGGTCTCCGACGTGCTCGCCGAGGCAGCAGAGAGGGCCCGGACCCGCGCGGCGTACTCCGTGGCGTCGGGTGCCTTCGAGCGTTCGGCCCGGCTCGCCCCCGAGCGCGAGGACCGCACGGAGCGGCTGCTGCGAGCAGCCGAGACGGCATTCTCCGCCGGTCTGACCGAGCGAGCGCTCGGGCTGCTGGAGGCCCACGCGCGAGAGGGGCCCGGGGACCGCGGCCGGCTGAAGGCGCTGACCTTGCGCGGCACCATCGCCGCTCGGACGGGCCTGGTGCGCGACGCTCGCGAGATGCTGATGGCCGCCGCCGACCTGGCCACCGACCCGAACGAGGAGACGGTGATCCTGGCCGATGCGGTACACGCGAACTACTACCTGGCCGGCGCCCCCACCGCTGTCGTCCTGGCCGGCCGGCTCACCGAGCTGGCGCCGTCCGTCACCGACGACCGGGCCCGGGCGCTGGGTCGGGTCGCGACCGGCATCGCCCGCATCCTGGCGGGGCAGCCGGGCGGTGCGGACGACCTGCGCGCGGCGGTCCCCCTGGTGCGGGCGACCCCCGAGCTCTACCAGGACCCCCACCGGCTGTCCTTGGTGATCTCGGTACCGCTGTACCTGCGGGACTCCACTGGCGATGGGCGGGCCCTCCGGGACCTGGTCGAGGAGGTCCGGGGCCAGGCGGCGGTCGGGGCGCTACCCGCCGTCCTGTGGCACGTGGCTCGCGACCAGGCCACCACGTCTGCCTGGGCCGAGGCGGAGGCGAACTACTCCGCGGCGGTCCGGATCGCGGAGGAGACCGGCCAGGTCACCGAACAGGTGATGGCACTGGCCGGGCTCGCCTGGCTGGAGTCGCGGGAAGGGCGCGAGGAACGGTGCCGTGAGCATGCGGCCGAGGTGTTCCGCATCCTGGCGGCGACCCACCTGCACATGGCCGAGGCGTGGACCCGGTACGCCTTGGGCGACCTGGAACTGTCACTCGGTGAGCCGGCGCGAGCGGTCAGCGCGTTCCGCGAGCTCGTCGGTCTGCTCGAGCTGCACGAGCTGGCCGACGCGGACCTGGCGCCTGGTGCAGAGCTCGTCGACGCCCTCCTGCGGCTGGGCGAGGTGTCCGAGGCCCAGGAGGTGGCCGCGGCGTACGGACGCGCCGCTCGGGACAAGGGTCAGCCGTGGGCGATCGCGCGCGGGGAGCGCGCGCACGGGCTGGTCGCGCGCGACGAGGACGCGTCGCCCCGCTTCGAGGCGGCACTGGAGGCGCACGCCGCCACCCTGGACCGGTTCGAGACGGCGCGCACCCGGCTCGCCTACGGCGAGCGGCTGCGGCGTGCGGCGAGGCGGGTCCGTGCGCGCGACCAGCTGAGGGAGGCACTCGAGGAGTTCGAGGACCTCGGGGCCGCGCGCTGGGCCGAGCGCGCGGCGGTGGAGCTGGCGGCGACCGGAGAGACCGTCCTCCGGCGCGACGCCGACCCACGCAGCTCGCTGACCGCCCAGGAGCTCCAGGTCAGCCTGCTCCTCGTGGACGGCCGGACCACGCGCGAAGCCGCGGCGGCCCTGTTCTTGAGTCCCAAGACCGTCGAGTACCACCTGCGCAAGGTGTACACGAAGCTCGGGATCGGCTCCCGCCGGGAGCTCGCGGAGCTCCTCAGCCCCATGGTGCGGACGCCGGGGAACCAGCAGCCGACCTCCTGACCCGCTCGCCGGCCGAGGCCGGCCAGCAGGCGGTCGACCGCCCGGAGGTCACCTGTCCAGCGCCAGCCCCAACCACTCCGCCAGCGCCGCGATCTCGGCGTCCACCGACCTCGTCATCGCCCTGGTGAACGGCACGTCCTGGTGGACGGCATCGACGAAGAGCCGGCCGGCCGAGCGGTCGGCGGTGGCATCGACCTTCCCCACCAACCGGTCGCCGTGCAGGACCGGGAGCGCGAAGTAGCCCCACCGGCGGTCTGTCGCCGGTTTGTACATCTCCAGGACGTACTCGAACTCGAACAGGTCCGTCATCCGCACCCGGTCGCGGACGACAGGGTCGAACGGCGAGAGCAGCGCCGTGCGACCCGCGAAGGGAAGGCCGAGCTGAGCGGGGTCGACCCGCCACTCGCCGGTCGTGCCCTCCACCTCGGCCGGCTCGCCCGCCCGGCCCACGTGGATCGGCTCGCCGGGGACCGTCGTGCCTCTCGCCCGGGCGAGGCCGAGGGCGCGCAAGCGACGGGCGTCCCGCTCCGTCCGGGCCTGCTCCACGGGCACGGCCACGACGCCGTCGGGGTACACGCGCTCGGCGAGGTCGTAGGCGCGCTGCGCACCGGTGCGGCCGTTCACGGCCACCTCCCCGCGCGCCACGAGGCAGGTGAGCATCATCCGGACGTTGCGGTCGACGTTCCACCCCGATGACCGCCACGGCACCTGCGCCGTCGCCTTCACCTGTCGCGACGGCAGTGGCCCGTCGGCCTCCAGGATGTCGAGCACCTCGCTACGGAACAGCTCGTTGGCCTCGAGCCAGTCGCGCGTGTCCTCCCAGGGCGGCCAGAGCTGCATCTCGGCGAGATGCAGCCGCAGGTCGCTCATCGGTCGGATGCCGTCTCCGTCCTCGTAGAGGGCGCGATCGGCGAGCAGGTCCTCGAGGTCCGCCGGCTCGTAGGTCGATCCCAGGCGCGACCAGCAGACCAGGTCCCAGCTCGGCGCTATCGCCTGCGTCGGATCGACCGGGAGCGCCGTGAGGTGCTCGACGAGGGTGAGCAGATCCCGAGGGCGATGCGCGTCGAGGCAGGTGGCGCGGACGACGATCTCCCGGGCCTCCCTCCGGGTCAGCTGGTGGACCTGCTCCGACGACGCCATGGACGCGACGCTAGCCAGGGTCGCCGACCGGTGCCGACACAATCCGGTTGATCCGGGGCCCGGCAGCCGATTCACTGGTCGACCGATGGACGTCATCTCAGGAAGGGCCGTGCTCGCGGCCGAGTCGTACGGCTCCGGCATCCCGGACGTGCTGCTCGTGCACGCCGGGGTCACCGACCAGCGCAGCTGGAGCCACGTCGTCGAGGCACTGCCGGACGCCCGCTGTCTCACCTTCGACGCCCGCGGCTACGGCGACACGACGTACGAGCCGGAGGACGGGTGGTCCGCCGTCGACGACGCGGTGGCCGTCCTCGACGCCTACGACGTCGGCTCGGCCGTGGTCGTGGGGTCCTCGATGGGTGGTCGCACCGCGATCGACCTGACCCTCGCCCACCCCCATCGGGTGCGGGGGCTGGCGCTGATCGGGCCAGCGGTGAGCGGTGCGCCGGAACCGGCGTACGAGCCGGAGGTGCTTGCGCTGGACGAGGAGTGGGAGGCCGCGGAGGAACGCGGCGACCAGGCGGCCCTGAACCGGCTCGAGGCACGGGTCTGGCTGGACGGGCCGACCGCGCCGGAGGGACGGGTGTCCGGTCCTGCCCGTGACCTCTTCCTGGACATGAACGCCCGGGCGATGGACGCCGTCGACCCGGGCGAGCCGCGCGAGGACGGCGCTGCCTGGCACCGTCTCGCCGAGATCGCCGTCCCCACCCTCGTCCTGGTGGGTGAGCACGATCTTGCCTACATCAAGGCCAACTGCGCCCACGCGGCGCACTCGATGCCCGACGTCCGTCTGGTCGAGCTGCCCGGTGTCGCCCACGTGCCCCATCTCGAGGGTGACCAGAAGGTCCTGGCCGAGATCGCGGCGTTCGTGGCCTCCTGCTCCTGAAGGGCGCCGAGCCGGCGCGGCCTGTCGGGGTCACTGGACACGGTGCTCTCGGGTTTCGTCCCACGCACGGCGCGGAGTCCGGCGTCGGGTCCGCCGGCTGCTAGGGTCGGACCGCTCGACATCCTTTAACGACCCGTCCGGTGAGGCGGAGAAGGAGGTACGGCGTGCCGCCGCATGTCTCGAACGCACCAGCCCTGCTGGTTCTCGAGGACGGCCGGACCTTTCGAGGCGCTTCGTTCGGCGCCACCGGCGAGACCTTCGGCGAAGCCGTGTTCGCCACCGGGATGACGGGCTACCAGGAGACGCTCACCGACCCGTCGTACCACCGGCAGGTCGTGGTGATGACGGCTCCGCACGTCGGCAACACCGGGATGAACGACGAGGACCCGGAGTCCACGCGGATCTGGGTCGCCGGTTACGTCGTGCGCGACCCGGCCCGGATGCCGTCCAGCTGGCGGTCGCGGCGTTCTCTCGACGACGCCCTGCGAGACGAGGGTGTGGTCGGGATCTCCGGCATCGACACCCGGGCCCTGACCCGACATCTGCGCGAGCGTGGCGCGATGCGGGTCGGCATCTCGACCACCGAGAGCGACCCCGAGGCGCTGCTGTCCCGGGTGCGCGGCTCGGCCGAGATGGCCGGGGCGAACCTCTCCGGCGAGGTCTCCACGAACCAGGCGTACGTCGTGCCCAGCGTCTCGACCGGCGCCGCCACCGGGCCGGCGCGGCTCCGGGTCGCGGCCCTCGACCTCGGGATCAAGGCCAGCACCCCGCGGATGCTCGCCGAGCGTGGCGTCGAGACCCACGTGCTGCCGGCCACCGCCTCCCTGGCGGAGGTGCTCGACATCGACCCTGACGGGCTGTTCTTCTCCAACGGACCCGGCGACCCGGCGGCGACCACGGCGCAGGTCGAGCTGCTCCGCGAGGCCCTGGCACGTGGGCTGCCCTACTTCGGGATCTGCTTCGGCAACCAGCTCTTCGGTCGCGCGCTCGGCTTCGACACCTACAAGCTCACCTACGGTCATCGCGGGATCAACCAGCCGGTGCTCGACCGCACCACGGGGAAGGTCGAGGTGACGGCGCACAACCACGGGTTCGCGGTCCGGGCCCCGCTCGACGCCGCCACCCGCACGCCGTACGGCGAGGCGACGGTGAGCCACGCCTGCCTCAACGACGACGTGGTCGAGGGTCTCGAGCTGCGCGACCACGCAGGGAGCCTCCGGGCCTTCTCGGTGCAGTACCACCCCGAGGCCGCCGCCGGCCCCCACGACGCGGCCTACCTCTTCGACCGCTTCTGCGAGCTGATGACGCGCACATCGTCGGTCGAGCCTGTCCAGACCACGAGACCGGTGATGGTCGCGACGAGCTCGACCGAGGCTGACGGAGAGGACGCCTGATGCCGAAGCGCACCGACATCCACAGCGTGCTCGTGATCGGGTCCGGGCCGATCGTGATCGGGCAGGCCTGCGAGTTCGACTACTCCGGCACCCAGGCGTGCCGGGTGCTGCGCCAGGAAGGCTTGCGGGTGGTCCTGGTGAACTCCAACCCGGCGACGATCATGACCGACCCGGAGTTCGCGGACGCGACGTACGTCGAGCCGATCACGCCGGAGTTCGTCGAGCAGGTGATCGCCACCGAGCTCGAGGCAGGGCGGCCGATCGACTGCCTCCTGGCCACGCTCGGTGGCCAGACCGCGCTGAACTGCGCGATGAGCCTGGCCGCGAGCGGCGTCCTGGACAGGTACGGCGTCGAGCTCATCGGCGCGAGCATCGACGCTATCGAGAAGGGCGAGAACCGTGAGTCCTTCAAGCAGATCGTCGAGGCCCTCCCGGCCGACTGGGGTGCCGAGGTCGCGGCGTCGGCGATCTGCCACTCGATGGACGACTGCCTGGCTGCCGCGGTCGCCCTGGGCTATCCCGTCGTGGTCCGGCCGAGCTTCACCATGGGGGGCGCCGGCTCGGGCATGGCCTACGACGAGGAGGACCTGCGCCGCATCGCCGGTCTGGGCCTCGCCCTGAGCCCGACCACCGAGGTGCTCCTCGAGGAGTCGATCCTCGGCTGGAAGGAGTACGAGCTGGAGGTGATGCGAGACCGCAAGGACAACGTCGTCATCGTCTGCTCCATCGAGAACCTCGACCCGATGGGCGTCCACACCGGCGACTCGATCACGGTCGCACCCGCGCTCACGCTGACCGACCGCGAGTACCAGCGACTGCGCGACATCGCGATCGGCGTGATCCGCGAGGTGGGCGTCGACACCGGCGGCTGCAACATCCAGTTCGCGGTCAACCCCGACAACGGCCGGATCGTCGTCATCGAGATGAACCCCCGCGTCTCCCGGTCGAGCGCCCTCGCCAGCAAGGCGACCGGGTTCCCGATCGCCAAGATCGCTGCCAAGGTCGCGATCGGCTACACGCTGGACGAGATCCCGAACGACATCACCACGCGGCCCGGCGGCCAGCGCACGCCGGCGTCCTTCGAGCCGACCCTCGACTACGTCGTGGTGAAGGTGCCGCGCTTCGCGTTCGAGAAGTTCCCGGGCGCCGATCCGACGTTGACGACGCACATGAAGTCCGTCGGCGAGGCGATGGCGATCGGGCGGAACTTCACCGAGGCCCTGCAGAAGGCGCTGCGCTCGCTGGAGCGCCCCGACGCGGCGTTCGACTGGCACCGTGAGTGGGTGGACCTCGACAAGCAGGCCCTGCTGGAGCGGGCCGGGGTCCCGCACGACGGCCGGCTCAAGGTCGTGATGGACGCCATCCGGGCCGGCGCGACCGCCGAGGAGGTCTTCGAGGCGACTCGGATCGACCCGTGGTTCGTCGACCAGCTCGCCCTGATCAACGAGGTCGCGACCGAGGTGACGGCGGCGCCCGAGCTGACGCCCGAGCTGCTTCGCCTGGCCAAGCGGCACGGCTTCTCCGACGCGCAGATCGGCAAGATCCGGGGGATGCCGGCCGACGTCGTGCGCGGGATCCGGCACGCCCTCGGCATCCGGCCCGTGTTCAAGACCGTCGACACCTGCGGGGCGGAGTTCGCGGCTGCCACGCCGTACCACTACTCCTCCTACGACGAGGAGAGCGAGGTCGAGTCCCGCGAGCGGCCGGCTGTCGTCATCCTCGGGTCCGGCCCGAACCGGATCGGGCAGGGCATCGAGTTCGACTACTCGTGCGTGCACGCGTCGATGGCCCTGGGCCAGGGCGAGGGTGGCGCCGGCTTCGAGACGATCATGGTCAACTGCAACCCCGAGACCGTCTCCACCGACTACGACACCTCCGACCGGCTGTACTTCGAGCCGCTCACCCTCGAGGACGTGCTGGAGGTCGTGCACGCCGAGCAGCAGGCCGGTCCCCTGGCCGGGGTGATCTGTCAGCTCGGGGGGCAGACGCCGCTCGGCCTCGCCCAGGGGCTCGCGGACGCCGGTGTGCCGATCGTCGGCACCACCCCGGAGGCCATCCACCTCGCCGAGGAGCGGGGCGCGTTCGGCCGGGTGCTCGCCGAAGCGGGCCTCACCGCCCCCACGCACGGCCTCGCGTCGTCGTACGACGAAGCCCAGGCGATCGCCGCCGAGATCGGCTACCCGGTGCTGGTGCGGCCGTCGTACGTGCTCGGTGGGCGCGGCATGGAGATCGTGTACGACGACACGGCGCTCGAGGGCTACATCTCCCGGGCGACCGCGATCAGCCCCGAGCACCCGGTGCTGGTCGACCGGTTCATCGACGACGCGGTCGAGATCGACGTCGACGCGCTCTTCGACGGCGAGGAGCTGTTCCTCGGCGGGGTCATGGAGCACATCGAGGAGGCCGGCATCCACTCGGGTGACTCCGCCTGCGCCCTGCCCCCGATCACGCTCGGTGACCGCGAGATCCAGCGCATCCGCGAGGCCACGGAGTCGATCGCCCGCGGTGTCGGGGTGCTCGGCCTGATCAACATCCAGTACGCCCTCGGCTCGGACGTGCTCTACGTGCTCGAGGCCAACCCGCGCGCCAGCCGCACCGTGCCGTTCGTCTCCAAGGCGACCGCCACCCCGCTCGCCAAGGCCGCCGCGCGGGTGATGCTGGGCGACTCGATCAAGCAGCTGCGGGCCGAAGGCCTGCTGCCGGCCGCCGGCGACGGCGGCACCCTGCCCGGCGACTCGCCGATCGCGGTCAAGGAGGCGGTGATGCCGTTCAACCGGTTCCGCCAGCCCGACGGCCGGTACGTCGACACGGTCCTGGGGCCGGAGATGAAGTCGACCGGTGAGGTGATGGGCCTCGACGCGGACTTCGGCCGGGCGTTCGCCAAGGCTCAGGCGGCCGCCTTCGGCCCGCTGCCGACCTCGGGCAAGGTGTTCGTCTCGATGGCCAACCGCGACAAGCGCTCGATGATCTTCCCGATCAAGGTGCTGGCCGAGCTCGGCTTCGAGATCCTCGCGACGCAGGGGACCGCCGACGTGCTGCGCCGCAACGGCGTGCCGGCAGCCGTGGTCCGCAAGCACTTCGACGGCCCGGGCCCCCACGGCGAGCCGACGACGGTGCAGCTGATCGCCGAGGGCGACGTCGCACTCGTGGTGAACACTCCGCACGGTGCCCCGGGGGCCGGCGGAGCACGTCCAGACGCGTCGTCCCTCGGCTCCTCGGTACAAGCCGTGCGTGTGGACGGCTACGAGATCCGTACCGCCGCCGTCCGAGCGAACGTCCCCTGCATCACGACCGTCCAGGGCCTGGGGGCCGCGGTGCAGGGGATCGAGGCGCGCATCCGCGGTGAGATCGGCGTCCGCTCGCTGCAGGACTGGTCCCGCCGGTGACCACCGAGCGTCCTCCGGACGGAGCCACCCTGGGCTCGCTCCGGATGGCGTCCATGGAGGCCAGGTGACGGCGTACGACGTCCTCTTCGAGCGCCTCCTGGTGCGGGTCGACCCCGAACGCGCCCACCGTCTGGGCTTCCGGGCCGTGCGTGCCGGCGGGTTCGCGGCGCGGCGGCTGGTGCGCGTGCCGGAGACGCCCGTCGAGGCGATGGGACTCACGTTCCGCAACCCGCTCGGGCTCGCGGCCGGGTTCGACAAGAACGCCGTGGGCATCGACGCGCTCGCCGCCCTGGGGTTCGGGTTCGTCGAGGTGGGCACGGTCACGGCGCTTCCCCAGCCCGGGAACCCGCGACCCCGGCTGTTCCGGCTGCCGGAGGACCGCGCCGTCGTCAACCGGATGGGGTTCAACAACGACGGCGCCGAGGTCGTCGCCCAGCGGCTCGCGCACCGGGCCCGTCGCCTGGAACGCCGCAACCGGGTCGACGTCGGCCACGACGCGCGACGCGCCGGTCGCCCGGTGCTCGGCGTCAACATCGGGAGGTCGAGGGTCGTGCCGGAGGACGACCAGGCAGCCGTGCTCGCCGATCACGCGAGGAGCGCGCGGCTGCTCGCGCCGTACGCCGACTACCTGGTCGTCAACGTGTCCTCGCCGAACACGCCCGGGGTCCGGTCTCTGCAGGCGGTCGACCGGCTGGGCCCCCTTCTCGACGAGGTGCGCCGAACCGCGGACCAGGCCGCCCGCCGACGGGTCCCGCTCCTGGTGAAGATCGCACCAGACCTCGACGACGCGGACATCGTCGCCGTTGCCGACCTGGCGCGCGACCGCGGTCTCGAGGGCCTGATCGCCACCAACACCACAGTCTCCCGCGCCGGCCTGCGCACGCCTGCGGCGGTGGTCGAGGCCGCAGGTGAGGGCGGTCTGTCGGGTCCGGCGCTGCGGAAGCGCTCCCTGGAGGTGCTGCGTCTGTTGCGTTCCCGGGACCGGGAGATCACCGTGGTCTCCGCCGGAGGGATCTCGAGCGGGAGGGACGCCGCCGAACGCCTGACGGCCGGCGCGACCCTCGTCCAGGCCTACACCGGCTTCGTCTACGGCGGACCGCTCTGGCCGCGGCGTGTCCTGCGCGAGCTCGGCGGATGACCACCGCGGCGGTGCCGGTGACCGGCCCGGTCCACCTGTCGGCCGAGGTCCTCGCGACCAAGAAGGTCGGCGCGTTCCACCATCTGCACCTGGTGGCGGGCGACGTGGGGGAGAGGTCACGTCCGGGCAGCTTCCTCGCGGTGTCGCTGGCGGGACACCTCGCGCGCCGGGCCTTCTGGATCCACCGCGTCGGTCCGATGGGCGGCCACCGAGCCGTCGTCGAGATCGTGGTCGAGCCGCGTGGCGCCGGCAGTCGCGCCCTTGCCGCGCTGCCGGTCGGTGCCCGCCTCGCCGTCACTGGACCGCTGGGGCGTGCGTTCGCACTCCCGCGAGACCCGGCCCGGTGCCTGCTCGTCGGCGAGGGGTACGCCGCCGCGGCGCTGACGACGCTGGCCGAGCGGCTGCGCGAACGCGGGTGCGGTGTCCGGCTGGTGCTCGGCGGAGCCGACGACGACCACGTGCTGGAGCCCCTGGCCGCGCGCCGCAGCCTCGGGCAGGTCGAGGTCGCCGTCGGTGACCTCGCGGCAGCGGTGCTCCGGTCCCTCCCGGAGACCGACGTCGTCTACGTGGCTGCGTCCGAGCCGGCCCAGCGGTTCGTGGCCGGCGCCGTGGCCGGGCTCGACGTGACCTGCCAGGTCGCGCTCGAGCAGCCCCTGACCTGCGCGACGGGACTGTGCCACGGCTGCCCCGTACCGGTGCTGGACGACCGCGGCACGCCCCACGTCGTCCGCGCCTGCGTGGACGGTCCGGTGTTCCGGGCCGGACGGGTCGACTGGGAGGCCCTCCGATGACAGACCGCGGCGGCTGGCCGTTCGCCAACCCGGTGCTGACGGCGTCCGGCTGCGGCGGCACCGGTCGCGACCTCGCGGCGTACGGCGAGCTGTCCGCGCTCGGCGGCTTCGTGACCCGCTCGGTGACCCGGCAGGCGCGCCCGGGCGGCGCAGCACCCCGGCTCGCGGAGTCGCCGAGCGGCCTGGTCAATGCGGTGGGGTTCCAGAACCCCGGGGTCGAGGCGTTCCTGGCCGACGAGCTCCCACTGCTGCTGGGCACCGGTGTCAGGGTCGTCGTCAGCATCGCCGCACACTCCCTCGGCGAGTACGCGGAGCTGTCACGCAGCGTCGGTCGCGCTCCCGGGGTGACCGCGGTCGAGGTCAACCTCTCCGCACCCGACCCGGTCGGGAGCGGGCTCTTCGACGTCCGCGAGCCGTTCCAGGCCGCCAGCGTCGTGGGGTCGTGCCGTCGCGACCTCGGCGCCGGAGTGGTGCTGCTGGCCAAGCTCCGTAGCGACGTCGGCCGGGTCGTGGAGACGGCACGCGCGGTCGTCGACGCCGGTGCCGATGCCGTGGTGGTCGGCAACGCCTTGCCCGCGGCGATGCCCGACGGCCGGCCCGCGGGGCTCAGCGGCCCTGCGATCCGTCCGCTGTCCATCCGGTGCGTGGCGGAGGTCGCGGGCGCCCTCCCGGACACCGCGGTGGTGGGGTGTGGCGGCATCATGGACGCCGCGGACGCCCGGGCGTTCCTGACGGCCGGGGCCCGGGCCGTCCAGGTCGGCTCGGCGCTCTTCCACGACCCCACCACGGCGTTCCGGATCGCCCGCGAGCTCGGCCAGGAGGCCGACCCACGACCAGGAGAAGACGCATGACCACCTTCGGAGCCAGGCTCCACGCCGCGATGCGCGACCGGGGGCCGCTCTGCGCGGGGATCGACCCGCACGCCGCCCTGCTGCGCGAGTGGGGTCTCGACGACGACCTGGTGGGGCTGGAGCGCTTCGCGCTGACGGCCGCGGAGGTGCTCGCGCCACGGGTGGCGGTGGTCAAGCCGCAGTCGGCGTTCTACGAGCGCTTCGGCAGCGCCGGCATCTCGGTGCTGGAGCGTCTGGTGGCGACGTGCCGCGCGGCCGGAGCGCTGGTGCTGCTGGACGTCAAGCGCGGCGACATCGGCTCCACCAGCCAGGCCTACGCCGACGCCTACCTCGACCCCGCCTCGCCGCTGGCCGCCGACGCGATCACCGCCAGCCCCTACCTCGGCTTCGGGTCGCTCGACCCGATGGTCGACACGGCCCGCAAGCACGACGCCGGCATCTTCGTGCTCGCCCTCACGTCCAACCCCGAGGGCCGGGAGGTGCAGGCCGCCCGGACCGCGCACGGCACCGTCGCCGACGTCGTCCTCGGGCACCTGCGCGCCCTCAATGGCGGCGCTCAGCCGATGGGGTCGTTCGGCGCCGTCGTCGGCGCGACCGTCGACCCCGCCGGCCATGACCTGGACATCAACGGACCGGTGCTCGCACCCGGTTACGGGGCGCAGGGCGGCACCGTGGACGACCTCCGACGGGTCTTCGGCGCCGGCGCCGGCCACGTCCTGCCGAGCACGTCACGCGAGCTCCTGCGAGCCGGACCTGCCCACCTGGCCGACGCAGCCGATCGGCTCAACGAGCACCTGCGCGAGCTCGCTGGGTGAGGGCCCCTGGATGCGGCCGCCCCTCCCACGGTGACGCTGGTCCGGGTGCCGGTGATGACCGGGTGCGGCGGCGCCCCTCGCCACTGCGATCGGGTGCAGGACCGGCGCGGGTGCAGCAGGAGGTGCTCGACGTGTGCCGCGCCCGCTCGAGCTCTGAGTGCCGCTCCCCGGGGGCGGCCGGACCGGGTCACGTTGCCGCTCGCCGACGTTGCTGACTAGATTGCAGCTCTACCCGGTGCGCGCGTCGGACGCGTTCGACCAGTGCTCGTTGGACAAAGGATGTGCTTTGGCCCTCCCACCGCTCACCCCCGAGCAGCGCCGAGCAGCTCTCGAGAAGGCGGCGGCCTCCCGCCGCGAGCGCGCCGAGGTGAAGAACCGTCTCAAGAACTCCGGTGCCTCGATCTCCGACGTCCTGCAGCAGGGACAGAAGAACGAGGTGATCGGCAAGATGCGGGTCGTCGACCTGCTCTGCTCGATGCCCGGGGTCGGCAAGGTGCGCGCCAAGCAGCTGATGGAGCGGATCGGTATCGCCGAGAGTCGCCGTGTGCGCGGGCTCGGGGCCAAGCAGGTCGCGGCCCTCGAGCGCGAGTTCGCACCCGGCGAGTGAGCCAGCCCGGGTCCACGGCTCGGCGCTCGCGGCTCACCGTCCTGGCCGGGCCGACCGCGGTCGGCAAGGGGTCGGTGTCGGCCGACATCCGAGCCCACCATCCCGAGATCTGGATCTCGGTCTCCGCCACCACGAGGGCACCTCGCCCGGGGGAGGAGAACGGCGTCCACTACTGGTTCGTCACCGAGCCCGAGTTCGATCGCATGGTCGAGCAGGGGGAGCTGCTGGAGTGGGCCGTCGTTCATGGAGCCGCCCGGTACGGCACACCCCGCCGCCCCGTCGACGAGGCGCTCGCCGCCGGACGCCTCGCGCTGCTGGAGATCGACCTCCAGGGCGCGCGCCAGGTGCATGCGGCGATGCCGGAGGCCTTCATGGTGTTCCTGGCCCCGCCCAGCTGGGAGGAGCTGGTGCGCCGGCTCGAGGGCCGCGGCACGGAGGACGCCGAGGAGCGTGCCCGCAGGCTCGAGTCGGCCCGTCGGGAGCTCGCGGCGGAGACTGAGTTCGACGTCACGATCGTGAACGCCGAAATTCACGATGCCGCAGAGGAGTTGGTAGCCTTGATGGGCGGCCGACCCGGCCCCTCGTGACCCTCGTGGATCTCGAGTGATCCCGACCCACCTGTGAGGCGTTTCGCGTGTCTGCCCCCACCCCCGCTGCCGAGGGCGTGACCAACCCCTCGATCGACGACCTGCTGACCAAGACCGACAGCAAGTACAAGCTGGTGCTCTACAGCGCCAAGCGCGCGCGGCAGATCAACGCCTACTACTCCCAGCTCGGCGAGGGCCTGCTGGAGTACGTCGGCCCCCTCGTCGAGACGCACGTGCAGGAGAAGCCGCTGTCGATCGCGCTCCGCGAGATCAACGAGGACCTGCTGACCTGCGAGGACGTCGACCCGGCCGAGCTGGCCGCCGAGGAGGAGGCTCGCAAGGCCGCCGCCCTCGAAGCCGGCTTCCCCGGTGAGTGACCCGACGCTCCCACGACCATGAGCGAGCCGGCCGGTCCTGACGCCTCGAGGACCGTCGTGCTCGGGGTCTCCGGCGGGATCGCGGCCTACAAGGCCGCCGAGCTGCTGCGCCGGTTCACCGAGTCCGGACACGACGTGACCGTCGTCCCGACGCCGTCGGCGCTCCACTTCGTCGGTGCGGCGACGTGGGCCGCGCTGTCGGGCAAGCCGGTGCACACCCAGGTGTGGGAGTCGGTGCACACGGTGCCGCATGTGCGGATCGGGCAGGCCGCCGACCTGGTGGTGGTGGCGCCCGCCACCGCCGACCTGCTGGCCCGGGCGGTCCAGGGGCGGGCCGACGACCTGCTCACCAACGTCCTGCTCACCGCCCGATGCCCGGTGGTCTTCGCACCGGCCATGCACACCGAGATGTGGGAGCATGCAGCCACCCAGGCCAACGTCGCGACGCTGCGTCAGCGCGGAGCCCTGGTGATCGAGCCGGCGGTCGGCCGGCTCACCGGCGTCGACACCGGCAAGGGACGCCTCCCCGAGCCGGACGAGATCTTCGCGCTCTGCCAGGACGTCCTCGCCCAGGGCCTCGGCGGCCGCGACCTGGCCGGCCGCAGCGTGGTCGTCTCCGCAGGGGGTACCCGCGAGCCGCTCGACCCGGTCCGCTTCCTCGGCAACCGCTCCTCCGGGCGGCAAGGCGTCGCGCTGGCCCGGGCCGCCGTGGCACGCGGTGCCGAGGTGACCCTCGTCGCGGCGAACGTCGTCCTGCCCGACCCCGCCGGGGCGAAGGTCCTACGGGTCGAGACGACCGAGGAGCTGCGCGACGCCGTGATCACGGCGGCCGGCGACGCGGACGCCGTGGTGATGGCGGCGGCGCCGGCAGACTTCCGTCCGGTCTCCTCGACCGACACCAAGATCAAGAAGAGCGCCGACGGCTCCGCTCCCACGCTGGAGCTCACCCAGACCCCGGACGTCCTGGCCGAGCTCGCCCGCGACCGCGCACGTCCCGGCCAGGTCGTCGTGGGGTTCGCGGCGGAGACCGGCGACGACACCGGCTCGGTGCTCGAGCTGGGCCGAGCCAAGCTCGCCCGGAAGGGCTGCGACCTGCTCGTGGTCAACGACGTGCGCGGTGGGGCGGTGTTCGGCGCGGACGACAACCAGGCCGTGATCCTCGGCGCCGACGGGAGCCGGCTCGACGTACCCTCCGGCACCAAGTCCGCGCTCGCCCACGCCGTGTGGGACGCCGTCGTGAGCCGGCTCGAACCGGCCCGACCCCACTGACCACGCGCCGACCGACAGGTAGCCGGGCACCCGGTTCCCGCTATCGTGACCCGGACGCCAGACCGCCGCACCAGGAGCACCAGACAACGTGACCGGACGCCTCTTCACCTCCGAAGCCGTCACCGAGGGGCACCCCGACAAGATCGCCGACCAGATCAGCGACTCGGTCCTCGACGAGATGCTCCGGCAGGACTCCCACAGCCGCGTCGCGGTGGAGACCCTGCTCACCACCGGCCTGGTGGTCGTGGCCGGCGAGGTCACCACGAGCGGGTACGTCGACATCAAGCAGATCGTGCGCAACCGGATCCTGGAGATCGGCTACGACTCCTCCGAGAAGGGCTTCGACGGGGCGTCGTGCGGCGTCATGGTCGCGATCGGCGGTCAGTCCGGTGACATCGCCCAGGGCGTCGACACCGGTCATGAGTCGCGCACCGGGTCCGTGGACGCGATGGACAAGCAGGGTGCCGGTGACCAGGGCCTGATGTTCGGGTACGCCTGCGACGACACCGACGTCCTCATGCCGCTGCCGATCGTGATGGCGCAGCGACTCGCCGAGCAGCTCACCGCGGTCCGCAACGACGGGACGCTGAGCTACCTGCGCCCCGACGGCAAGACCCAGGTCACCATCGAGTACGACGCGGACAACCGGCCGGTCCGGGTGGACACCGTCGTGGTCTCGACCCAGCACGCCGAGGACGTCGACCTGCTCGACACCCTCGAGCCGGACATCAAGAAGCACGTGATCGATCCGGTGCTGGCGATGTTCGACATCGCGTCGGAGGGCTACCGGCTCCTGGTGAACCCGACGGGTCGGTTCGTGGTCGGCGGCCCGATGGGGGACGCGGGCCTGACCGGACGGAAGATCATCGTCGACACCTACGGCGGCATGGCCCGCCACGGCGGTGGTGCCTTCTCGGGGAAGGACCCGTCGAAGGTCGACCGTTCGGGCGCCTACGCGATGCGCTGGGTCGCCAAGAACGTCGTAGCAGCGGGGCTCGCGACCCGCTGTGAGGCCCAGGTCGCCTACGCCATCGGCAAGGCGCAACCCGTCGGCGTCTTCATCGAGACCTACGGCACGGGCGTGATCCCCGACGAGGAGATCCAGAAGGCGGTGCTGGAGGTGTTCGACCTGCGCCCGGCGGCGATCATCGAGGAGCTCGACCTGCTCCGGCCGATCTACACCAAGACGGCGGCGTACGGCCACTTCGGGCGCGAGCTGCCGGAGTTCACCTGGGAGCGCACCGACCGCGTCGACGAGCTGCGCAAGGCCGCCGGCCTCGCGGGCTGACCGGACGGTGGGCGACGGCTGGTAGAACAGCCGCCGTGACCGACGGTGGTGCACCTCCTCCCGAGACCCTGCCGGGTCTGCGTGAGGCGGTTCGCGCCTCGAGGTCCAAGCGCTCCGCGAGGACGACCGAGCCGCCGGCCGAGGTCGACCCGGTGGCCCGGGTGCTGGTCGACACGCCGCTGGCGCACCTCGACCGCACCTTCGACTACGTGGTCCCGGTCTCGATGGCGGCCGACGCGGTGGCCGGCGCTCGGGTCAAGATCCGGTTCGCGGGCGCGTCACGGGCCGGCTTCGTGGTGGCCCGCGCCACGCACACCGAGCACACCGGCACGCTGACGCCGATCCAGCGCGTGGTGAGCCCGGAGCCCGTGCTGGATCCCTCGATCGCCGAGCTCGCCGGCCTCCTCGCCGAGCGGTACGCCGGCACGCGCTCCGACGTGCTGCGCCTCGCCGTACCGCCCCGCCACGCGACCATCGAGAGGCAGGCCTCGCCTGCCGAGGAGCCGGTGACCGTGGACGCGGCCCGTGCCCGCGAGGCATGGTCGGCATACGCCGCAGCGGACCCGTTCCTCGCCCACCTCGCCGGCGGAGGCGCCCCACGAGCCGTGTGGTCGGCGTCGCCTGGCGCGGACTGGCCGCGCCAGATGGCAGCCGCTGCCGCACTCACCCTGGTCTCGGGCCGCGGCACCGTCCTGGTCGTGCCCGACCGCCGCGACGTCGCCCGGGTCGACGCGGCGCTCACCGACCTGCTCGGGGGTGGACATCACGTGGTCCTGACGGCCGGGGCCGGTCCGGCCCGGCGCTACCGGGAGTTCCTGGCGGTCGCCCGGGGCACGCGACGGATCGTCGTGGGCACGCGCGCCGCGTCGTTCGCGCCGGTGCGTGATCTCGGTCTGGTGGCGATCTGGGACGACGGCGACGACCTCCACGCCGAGCCCCGGGCGCCGTACCCGCACGCGCGCGAGGTGCTGCTCACCCGGGCCGAGCTGCAGGGGTCCGCTGCTCTGGTGGGCGGGTTCGCCCGGACGGTCGAGGCCGACCAGCTGCTGACGCACGGATGGGCCCACGAGATCGCGGCGTCCCGTGACGCGCTCCGCGACGCCGTCTCCGTGTCGATCGCGGGCGCGACCGACGCCGAGCTCGCGCGAGATCCCCTGGCCCGGTCGGCGCGGATGCCCCAGCAGGTGCACGTCGCGGTGGCCGCAGGTCTCCGGCAGGGCCCGGTGCTCGTGCAGACACCACGCCGGGGCTATGCGCCTTCGCTGGCCTGCGAGCGGTGCCGCACGCCGGCCCGCTGCGCAACCTGCACCGGTCCGCTGGCCCTCTCGCGACGGGCGGTCCCACCCGCCTGCCGGTGGTGCGGGTCGGTCGTCGAGGCATGGGTCTGTGCCAGGTGTGGTCACCGCGGTCTCCGAGCCCCTGTGGTGGGGGAGCGGCGTACGGCGGAGGAGCTGGGCCGGGCCTTCCCCGCCACCCCGGTCGTGGCCTCGGGCGGGGACCACGTCGTGGACTCGGTGCCCGACCGGCCGGCGATCGTCGTGGCGACTCCGGGCGCCGAACCGGTGGCAGCCGCGGGATACGCGGCGGTCGTCCTGCTCGACACCTGGCTGGCACTGGCTCGTCCGGACCTGCGCACCGACGAGGAGGCGCTGCGTCGGTGGCTCGGAGCGGCCGGCCTGGTCGCGCGGGGCGGGCAGGTGCTCGCGGTCGGCGACCCCGCCCACCCGGCTCTGCAGGCGCTCGTGCGCTGGGATCCGGCCGGCTTCGCCCGCCGCGAGGCCGACGCCCGCGCCGAGGCCCACCTGCCGCCGGCCAGCAGGCTCGCGACCGTCACCGGTGAGCCCGGAGCCGTCGACGACGCGCTCACGCTGCTCGTCCGGCTCCCGGGTACCGAGGTGCTGGGCCCGGTGGAGGTGGAGGAGGGCGACTCACGCATGGTCGTCCGCGTCCCCCGCATGCATGGGCCGGCGCTCTCCCGGGCGCTCGGTGAGGTCCAGCGCGTGCGCTCCGCGCGCAAGCTCGACCCCGTCCGGATCCAGGTGGACCCCTCCGGCCTGTGACGTCACTCCTAGACTCGCGGCGTGGCCATCCAGCCGATCCGCCTCTTCGGCGACCCGATCCTGCGCACCAAGGCGATCGAGGTCGTCGACTTCGACCGCGAGCTCCGGCGCCTGGTCCAGGACCTGACCGACACGATGCTCGACGCTCCCGGCGCGGGGCTCGCCGCGCCGCAGATCGGCGTGGGCCTGCGGGTGTTCACCTGGAACATCGAGGGCGAGGTCGGGCACCTGGTGAACCCGGTCCTCGACCTGTCCTCGGAGACTCAGGACGGTGACGAGGGCTGCCTGTCGATCCCCGGCCTCGCCATCGACTGTCGCCGTGCGCTTGCGGTGGTGGCGAAGGGCTTCGACGTGCACGGCGAGCCGGTGACGATCGAGGGCACCGAGCTGCTGGCGCGCGCGATCCAGCACGAGACCGACCACCTCGACGGCATCCTGTTCGTCGACCGGCTCACACCCGAGCTGCGCAAGCAGGCGATGAAGGAGATCCGCGAGTCGGAGTGGTTCGGCGTCGTGGGGGAGCCGACGATCAGGGTCTCCCCGCACCCGACCGGAGGTCTGGCCATCTGATGAGGCAGCTTTGATGCCACAGCCGATGACAGAGCCGATGACACAGCCGATGACAGAGCCGATGACACGGTCGACGACGCAGCCTGTGGGACACAGCCGATGAGACGCACCTGATGCGGGTGGTGTTTGCGGGGACACCGGAGGCCGCCCTGCCCTCGCTCCACGCGATCACCGGCTCCGCCCACGAGCTGGTCGGCGTCCTCACCCGGCCGGACGCTCCGACCGGACGTGGACGGCGCCTCAGCGCGTCGCCGGTCGCCGACGCCGCCGACGGGCTCGGGGTTCCCGTGCTCAAGCCGGAGCACCCGCGCGACCCGGACTTCCACGACGATCTCCGGGCGCTCGCCCCGGACGTCTGCGCGGTGGTCGCCTACGGCGCGTTGCTGCCGCAGTCCGCCCTCGACATCCCCCCGCACGGCTGGGTCAACCTGCACTTCTCGCTGCTGCCCGCCTGGCGTGGCGCCGCTCCGGTCCAGTGGGCGATCTGGGCGGGTGACGACGTGACGGGGGCGACCACGTTCCGCCTCGTCCGGGAGCTCGACGCGGGGCCGACGTACGGGGCGATGACCGAGACGATCCGGCCGTGGGACACCGCGGGCGACCTGTTGGCGCGCCTTGCGGAGGGTGGTGCCGGGCTGCTCGTCGCCACGCTCGACGGCCTCGCCGACGGCTCGTTGGAGGAGCGGCCGCAGCCGTCGGACGGCGTGTCTCTGGCCCCCAGGATCAGCGTGGCCGACGCGCGGGTCGACTGGACCCGACCGGCCGCAGCGATCGACCGACAGGTGCGCGCGTGCACACCCGCGCCGGGCGCTTGGACGACGTATGCCGGTGAACGGCTCAAGCTCGGGCCGCTCACTCCCGCCGACGGTCAGCTCCCGCCGGGTGAGGTCGTCGCGGGGAAGCAGACGGTGGTGGTCGGCACGGGCTCGGTCGCGCTCCGGCTCGGCGACGTTCAGCCGACGGGGAGGCGGCCGATGCCGGCGGCGGACTGGGCGCGCGGGCTGCGGCTGGGCGGTGGGGAGGTGCTCGAGTGAGCCGGAAGGCGCGAGTGGCTGACGTCCACGCGATCTGCAGCACCTTGCCGGAGGTCGAGCTGGGCACGTCATGGGGGGACCGGCCGACCTACCTGGTCAGGCAGAAGCCCAAGCCTCGTGGCTTCGTACTGGCCCGAGCGCCCCGCAAGGACGCCATCGACCCGGAGACGGGCGAGGAGTACACCGACCTCCTCGTGATCCGTACGGCGTCCGCCGAGGACAAGGCGGCGCTGGTCGAGGGCGAGGGCCCGTTCTTCACCATCGACCACTTCCGCCACTTCAACGCCGTCCTGCTGGCGCAGAGCCGGATCGGGGAGGTGGACGTCGACGAGCTGCGGGAGGTGCTGACCGACGCATGGCTCGCGGTCGCGCCGAGGTCCCTGGCGAAGAGATTCCTCGCGGGTGAGCTCGAGACCTGATGCCGCGACCCGACCCCGCCCGTCGGGCGGCCTACGACGTGCTGAAGTCGGTGCGTGTCGACGACGCCTTCGCCAACCTCGCACTGCCCGACGCCCTGGCGCGCCGGCGCGTGAGCGGCCGCGACGCGGCGTTCGCGACCGAGCTGGCGAGTGGGACGCTCCGCTGGCAGGGCCTCTATGACACCGTTCTCAGCTCGTGCCTGGACCGCCCCCTGGCGAAGGTGCAGGCGCCGGTGCTCGACGGGCTCAGACTGGGCTGCCACCAGCTGCTCTCGATGCGCGTGCCGACGCACGCGGCGATCAGCACGACCGTCGACCTCCTGCGCTCGGAGGTCGGCCCGGGCGCCGCGGGGTTCGCGAACGCCGTCCTCCGCTCGGTCTCCCAGCGACCGCGCGACGCCTGGGTACGGCGGGTGTCACCAGACCCCGGCTCGGACCCGGTCGGGTTCGCGGCGACGGCCTACAGCCATCCGCGCTGGATCGTGGAGGCCCTCGGCGCCGGGCTGGCTGCGGCCGGTGATCCCGGTGAGCTGGAGGCAGTCCTGGCCGCCGACAACGAACCGCCCGCGGTGACCCTGGTCGCCCGCCCGGGACGCGCCCGCGTCGAGGAGCTGCCGGGAGACCCCACCAGGTTCTCGCCCTACGGCGCGGTGTCCCCCGGCGGGAGCCCGGCGGACGTCCCGGCCGTTGCGGAGGGGCGCGCCGGCGTCCAGGACGAGGGATCCCAGCTGGTCGCGCACGCGATGGCGACGGCCCGGGTCGAGGGCGCCGACGAGCGATGGCTCGACCTCTGTGCCGGGCCGGGCGGCAAGGCCGCGTTGCTGGCGGCTCTCGCGGCCGGTCGTGGGGCACGGCTGGTGGCCAACGACCCTCAGCCCCACCGCGCCGAGCTGGTACGCCGGGCGCTCGACGGCGCCGAAGGTGTGGAGGCGGTGACGTGCGAGGACGGGACAGCGCCGCCCTGGCCCGACGGGTCGTTCGACCGGGTGCTGGTGGACGCACCCTGCACGGGGCTGGGTGCCCTCCGCCGACGAGCGGAGGCGCGGTGGCGCCGACGTCCGGAGGACCTGCAGGCGCTGGTACCGCTCCAGCGCGCACTCCTGGACCGGGCACTCGACCTGGTCCGGCCCGGTGGAGTGGTGCTCTACGCCACCTGCTCGCCCGTCCTCGCCGAGACCCGTGACGTCCTCGGCTCGGTCCTCGTCGGTCGCGACGACGCGAAGCTGGGCGACACGACCTCCCTCCTGAGGGAGACGTCCGGGTTACGTGCCGACGTGCCGGACTGTGCCGGACCGCTCGCGGGCACCGCCCAGCTGTGGCCCCACCGGCACCGCACCGACGCGATGTTCATGGCCCTGTTCCATCGGGTGTGACTGGTCGGTCCGGCGTGACTGGTCGGTCCGGCGTGACTGGTCGGTCCGGCGTGACTGGTCGGTCCGGCGTGACTGGTCGGTCCGGCGTCACGGCGAGTCCGAGGCGTGCGAGGTACTCCCGGAGCAGCGCACGCGCGCGCACCGGTGACAGAGGACGCGTCGGTGCACAGACCGCCCCTCGGAGACCGTCGATGACGGCCGCGACAAGGATCACGTCGTCACGCGCCAGTTCGTAGTCCAGGGTCTCCGCCAGCAGCCCGCGCTCGTTCTGCAACGCCCACGTCACCGCCGGCTCGACCACGGGGTCGCTGCGTCCCAGCTCGACCCAGGCCAGCCAGGCTCGGGTGTTCAGCACTCCGTCGTCGTCACCCGGCAGGAATGCGAGCGCGCCGTGCTGCCAACGCTCCCGCACGATCTCGGAGTGGAGCGCCCTCGCTGTCATCCCGGCACCGAGCGAGAGGAGGCGGGCCTTGCCGCCCAGATGATGGATGATCGAGCCGGTGCTCACGCGGCTGACAGCTGCGATCTTGCGCAACGTGAGACCGGGATTCCCTCGGTGATGAGCAGCTCGTTGGCCGCTGCGGCCAGGGCTCCTGCTCGCGACCTCGAGTCGATCAGCTCTGGCATGACGGGATCACCCGGCCATCTCAGCACTCCGACGGGCCGGTGCAGGCACGTTGTCCACAGCCGCGACCGGGCCCGGACGAACCGCCTCCGGCGGTTGGTCGAACGTTCGTGCCACCCGCGAGTTGGGACGAACGTTCGACCAACGACCAAGGACGGCCAGGGCTCCTGCTCGCGACCTCGAGTCGATCAGCTCTGGCATGACGGGATCACCCGGCCATCTCAGCACTCCGACGGGCCGGGTGCGGGCACGTTGTCCACAGCCCCGACCGGGCCCGGACGAACCGCCTCCGGCGGTTGGTCGAACGTTCGTGCCACCCGCGAGTTGGGACGAACGTTCGACCAACGGCCAAGGACGGCCAGGGATCTGCACGGCGCGGAGGCGCGGATACGGTGACCGCATGGCGTCGCCGTTCGTCGAGATCGAGGTCGACAACCGGGTGGTCAAGGTGACCAACCCCGATCGTGTCTACTTTCCCGAGAGCGGCGCTACCAAGCGCGACCTCGTCGAGTACTACCTCGCGGTCGGGCCCGGGATCGTCAACGCGCTCTTCGAGCGGCCGACCATGCTGCATCGGTTTCCGACCGGCCTCTCGGGGGAGAAGGTGCACCAGAAGCGCCTCCCTTCCGGAGCGCCCGACTGGGTCGAGACGGTGCGCCTGTACTTCCCGCGGTGGGGACGCACGGCCGACGAGCTCTGCGTGACCGAGCTGGGGGCGGTGATCTGGGCGGTGCAGATGTCCACCGTCGAGTTCCATCCCTGGAACAGCCGGCGCGAGGACCCAGAGAAGCCCGATGAGTGGCGCATCGACCTCGACCCCGGCCCGCTCAGCGAGTTCACCCAGGTACGCCGTGTCGCGCGGGTGGTGCGCGAGATCCTGGACGAGCTCGGGGCGGTTGGCTACCCGAAGACCAGCGGTGGCAAGGGGCTGCACATCTACGTCCGGATCCGGCCCGACCACGGGCACAAGGAGGTACGCCGAGCGGCGCTCGCCTTCGCCCGAGAGGTCGAGCGGCGGATGCCCGACGACGTGACCACCCTGTGGTGGCGCAAGGACCGCGACCCCCACCACCTCTTCGTCGACTACAACCAGAACGCCCGCGACCACACCATCGCGGCGGCGTACTCCGTGCGCGGCTTCCCGGACGCCCGCGTCTCGACACCGGTGCGCTGGGACGAGGTCGACGACGTCGAGCCGCGCGACCTCACGATGTTCACCGTGCCGTCGCGGTTCGCCGAGCTCGGTGACCTCCACGAGGACATCGACGACCATGTCTTCGACATCGAGCCCTTGCGCGAATGGGCCGACCGCGACGAGGCGAACGGCCTGACGTCGACGACGGGCACCGGGGACAGCCCCGACGGACCGACCGAGCAGTAGCCCTCGGTCGTGGCGTCGGTCGAGCCTGTCGAGACCACGCCGCGCTGCTCCGCCACCTAGGCTGACGCCCGTGGGCATCCAGATCACCCCCAGCATCCTCACCGCCGACTTCGCCGACCTGGGCGCGGAGCTGGCGCGGATCCCCAGCTCGGACTGGATCCACGTGGACGTGATGGACAACCACTTCGTGCCCAACCTGACTTTCGGCCCGACCATGGTCGAGGCGCTCAACAGAGCGACCCCGCGGCCGATCGACGCCCACCTGATGATCGCCGACGCGGACCGCAACGCCGCGGCATACGTCGAGGCCGGAGCCGGCAGCGTCACCTTCCACGTCGAGGCGGCGGCCGCGCCCGTCCGGCTGGCTCGAGAGATCAGGCGACAGGGCGCGCGTGCCAGCATGGCTCTGAAGCCGGCGACGCCGATCGACCCCTACGAGGACCTGCTTCCCGAGCTCGACATGGTGCTGATCATGACGGTGGAGCCGGGCTTCGGCGGTCAGAAGTTCCTCGACCTGTGTCTGCCCAAGATCCGGCGGGCCCGTGAGCTGATGGACAAGCACGGCGTCGAGACCTGGCTCCAGGTGGACGGCGGCGTGGGTCTGGAGACCATCGAGCGGTGCGCGGAGGCCGGGGCCGACGTGTTCGTGGCAGGATCGGCCGTCTTCGACGCCGACGACCCCGAGGCGATGATCGCTGCCCTCAGGGAGAAGGCGAGCAGTGCCGTGACCAGCACCACGGCCGAGGCCGGATGAACTCATACGCCGTGCGGCGCTACAGTGGGAGCCAGCAAGAGCCAAGAGCTCGCGTGCTCTGGGGGCGGTGGAAGTCCGCACCGGCGGTGACTGGGCAGATGCTCAGAAGTCCGCGACCCGGCTGCAGCCAGTAGCCGGTTGACCAGGTGGAACTCCTGGACCGACGGTCAAAGTCCGGATGGGAAGCGCACGCAGCCGTGCTCGGTGGCCGACCCCGAGTCGGAACCTCCGGTCACGCGTTGCCCCGGAGTCCGCGACGAGGACACGAGGGCCGAGAGCGTGAGCGAGACCGTCAGCGAGATCGAGCGAGCGGCGATGCGCCGTGCGCTGGTGCTGGCCGCGAGCCCCGGCGTGCCGCTCGGACCCAACCCTCGTGTCGGATGCGTGCTGGTCGACAACGAGGGCCGCATCGTCTCCGAGGGGTTCCATCGCGGTGCCGGCAGCCCGCACGCCGAGGTGGACGCGCTCATCCGGGCCGGCGCGGCGGCACGTGGCGCCACTGCGGTGGTCACGCTCGAGCCCTGCAACCACACCGGCCGTACCGGACCGTGTGCGCAGGCACTGGTGAGCGCCGGCGTACGCCGGGTGGTCATCGCCCAGCGCGACACCAACCCGGTCGCGGTCGGCGGTGCGGAGACCCTGCGAGCGGCAGGCGTCGAGGTCGAGACGGGGCTGCTGGCCGACGAGGCCCGCCAGCTCAACCGCGTCTGGAGCTTCGCCGTGGAGCACGGCCGCCCGTTCGTCACGTGGAAGTTCGCGACCGCCCTGGACGGCCGCAGCGCCGCGGCCGACGGCACCAGTCGCTGGGTCTCCAGCGCGGCCGCTCGGCTCGACACCCATCGACTCCGGGCCCTCTGCGACACGATGCTGGTCGGGACGAACACCGTCGCTGTCGACGATCCTCACCTGACCGTCCGTGACGAGACGGGCGTTCCGCTCGACCGGCAACCCCTCCGGGCGGTGATGGGGGAGCGCGACCTCGACCCGGGGCGCCGGATCTTCGACGCGGTCGCCGAGACGGTGCACCTCCGCACCCGTGATCCCGAGGCCGCGCTCAAGGATCTGTTCGCTCGCGACCGCCAGCACGTGTTCCTCGAGGGAGGCCCGACCCTGGCCGCGGCGTTCGTCTCTGCCGACCTCGTCGACGAGGTGGTGGCATACGTCGCGCCGATGCTCCTGGGCGCGGGACGGTCGGCGGTCGGAGACCTGGGAATCACCACGATCGCCGACGCGCTTCACCTGGCCGTGACCGACGTGACCGTGCTGAATCCTCAGCACGACGAGGACGAGGTCAACGTGCGCATCACCCTGAGCCGCCGGCCGCCGCCGGTCGAGCCTGTCGCGTCGGTCGAGCCTGTCGCGTCGGTCGAGCCTGTCGAGACCACCTGAAAGGAACCAGGATGTTCACCGGGATCGTGGAGGAGCTCGGCACCGTAGGGGCCGTCGAGCTGCAGTCGGACGCCCTCCGGCTGACCCTGCTGGCGACCACCGTGCTGGACGGAACGGATCTCGGTGACTCCATCGCCGTCAACGGCTGCTGCCTGACCGTGGCCGAGCGCTCCGAGACCACGTGGACCGCGGACGTGATGGCCGCGACCCTCGCCAGGACCAGCCTGGGCTCACTGACGACCGGCGATCGGGTCAACCTGGAGCGCGCCGCCACCATCGGGTCCCGGCTGGGCGGGCACCTGGTCCAGGGTCACGTCGACGGCGTCGGACACGTCGTACGCCGGGAACCCGGTGAGCATTGGGACGTCGTCACGGTCTCGATGCCCGACGTGCTCGCGCCGTTCCTCGTCGACCAGGGGTCGATCACGGTCGACGGAGTCAGCCTGACCGTCGTGGAGGCCGACCGCGACGGGTTCACCGTCAGCCTGATCCCCGAGACGCTACGTCGGACGACGCTCGGCGTCCGCGTGCCCGGGGACCCCGTGAACGTCGAGGTCGACATGATCGGCAAGTACGTCGCCCGCCAGCTGCAGCTCCGAGTGGGTACCGAGGTGACGGCATGAACCTCCTGCAATGGCTCTACGACGCGCAGCTGACGATCGCCGGGCACCCGATCACCTGGCGCGAGATCCTCGGCAACGCGTTCGGCTTCGCGTCCGCCATCGGTGGTCTCCGGCGCCGGGTCTGGGCGTGGCCCGTGGGAATCCTGGGCAACGTGCTGCTGTTCAGCGTCTTCATCGCCGCGACGTTCGAGCAGGGGGCCCAGCAGCCCCTGTTCGGGCAGGCCGGCCGGCAGGTGTTCTTCGTCGTCACCAGCGTCTACGGCTGGTGGCGCTGGCACGAGGTGAAGGCGCGTCGGGCCCCGGATGCGCCGGCGATCACCCCGCGCTGGGCGACGCCCGTCGAACGGGCCGGTTACCTCGGCACCTGGGTCGCCGGTGTGCTGGTCTGCCAGTGGGTGTTCGCCGGGATCGGCGCCGGGTGGCCGGCACCCCGCTGGTACTACTGGTGCGACGCCTGGATCTTCGTCGGCTCCATGGTCGCGACGTACGCCATGGCGCGCGGCTGGAACGACTTCTGGCTGGCCTGGATCGGCGTCGACGTCGTCGGCGTCCCATTGCTGTGGCACAGCCACTACTACCCGACCGCGATCCTGTACGTCGCCTACGGGGCTCTCGTGGTCTGGGGTTTCGTCGTCTGGCTGCGCGCCAGCCGCGTCGAGCGTCCGACCCCGTCGGCCGAGCCCGTCGAGACCACCGGAGGTACGCGATGACCGTGAGGCTGGACCCGATCGAACGCGCGATCGCCGACATCGCCGTGGGCAGACCGGTGGTCGTGGTCGACGACGAGGACCGTGAGAACGAGGGCGACATCATCTTCGCGGCCGCGAAGGCGACTCCGGAGCTGATGGCGTTCACGATCCGGCACAGCTCGGGCGTGATCTGCGTGCCGATGCCGGCCGAGCGGCTGGACCGGCTCGAGATCCCGCTGATGACTCCGCACAACCGTGACCGGATGCGCACCCAGTTCACGATCTCCGTCGACGCCCGCGACGGGATCAGCACCGGCATCAGCGCCGCTGACCGGGCGCACACGGCGCGCGTGCTGGCCGACTCCGCCACCGAGCCCTGGGAGATCACCCGACCTGGTCACGTGTTCCCCCTGCGCTACCGCGAGGGCGGCGTGCTCAGCCGGCGGGGACACACCGAGGCGGCCGTCGACCTGGCTCGGCTCGCCGGCCTGCCCCCCGTCGGTGTTCTGGTCGAGATGGTCAACGACGACGGCACGATGAAGCGCGGGACCGAGCTGCGCGAGTTCGCCGACGAGCACGGCCTGGCGCTGATCTCGATCGACGACCTGGTCCGCCACCGTCATCGCACCGAGGACCTGGTCGAGCGGGTCGCGGAGACCCGGCTTCCGACCCGCCACGGCGAGTTCACGGCCTACGGGTACCGCTCGACCATCGACGGCTCCGAGCACGTGGCCCTGGTGTACGGCGGCCTCACGGGCGACGAGCCGGTGCTGACCCGAGTCCACTCGGAGTGCCTCACCGGCGACGTGTTCGGGTCACAGCGCTGCGACTGCGGGCCGCAGCTGGACGAGGCCCTCGAGCGCGTCGTCGCAGCCGGCCGTGGGGTCGTGGTCTACCTGCGCGGTCACGAGGGCCGGGGGATCGGCCTGGTCGCGAAGCTCGAGGCCTACGCCCTGCAGGACGCCGGCCGCGACACGGTCGACGCCAACCTCGACCTCGGTCTGCCCGCGGACGCCCGCCACTACGGCGCCGCTTCCCAGATGCTTCGAGATCTCGGAATCGTCCGCATCCTGTTGCTCACGAACAACCCCGAGAAGGCGGAGGCGCTGCGCGACTTCGGGATCCTCGTGGACGACACCGTGCCGCTGACTCCGCGGCCCAACCCGCACAACCTGCGCTACCTGCGCACCAAGCGCGACCGGATGGGCCACCACCTCCCCGGCCTCCCGGCGGACGGCGCGACCGCGAGCGGGACGTCGCCCGAGCTGGGCCGCGACCACGAGGGAGTCGCCCGATGACCGGTGCCGGTGCTCCGGCGGACGAGCCGGTCGACTGCAGCGACCTCTCGGTCGGCGTGGTGGCCGCGCAGTGGCACCCGCGTGTGATGGACGGCCTGCTCGACGGTGTCCGCCGCGCGCTCACGGCGTACTCGGTGACGGACGTGACCGAGGTGCGCGTGCCCGGGACCTTCGAGCTTCCGGTCGTCGCCGCCGAGCTCGCACGCGGCCACGACGCCGTCGTCGCGCTCGGCGTCGTCGTGCGCGGGGGGACGCCGCACTTCGAGTACGTCTGCTCGGCTGCCACCGACGGTCTCACCCGGGTCGCGCTCGACACCGGTACACCGGTCGGCTTCGGCGTCCTCACCTGTGATGACGACGAGCAGGCGTTGGCCAGAGCCGGTCTCGAGGGGTCGACCGAGGACAAGGGCTATGAAGCCGCCTCGGCCGCGCTCCGGGCCGCGCGCGCTCTTCGGGACGTGCGGGCCTCTCACGCCTGAGGACCCGGACAGCCGCCGGCGAAGGAGCCGAGAAGTCCTGGCGCGGCACGCAGACCGGATCGCGATGGGGGCGACCAGACGACCGCGAGCGCCCTTGGTGACCGGCGAGTAGACGGTCAGCGCGCACGTGCGCAGCCTGCTGACCGAGCTCGGCGTCGAGGGCCGCGGCCACCGCCCTGGCCCAGGGATCGATGCCGGCGGTCCTCGCCGAGGCGCACCGCTGCGCGTGGTCGAGGATCGGGCATCCTCCTGATGTGGCGGAGGCGTCTTACGTCGAACGTGAGTGCTCATCGAGGTCCGGACGGACCGGGCCCCCACCAGAAGGAAGTCACCATGAGCACCGCATCGCTGTCCCAGCGCCCCATCCCTCTGACGGCCGCCATCGCGGCGTTCGTCGCCGCTGTCGCCTTCACCGGCGTGGTGGTCTCGCAGCACGACTCCGGCTCACCGGCGTCGGTCACCCGCTCCTACCAGGTGCCGGACCTGCCCAATCCCGACGCTCCCTACCAGCGGCCCATGCACGGCGGGCTGCAGCCGGGCATGCCCTGAGCGTCCTCAACCGGGTAGCCCCTGACGTTCCCGTCTCAACCGGACGCCTATCCGACGGGAACGCCGGGGCCTACCCCTTCCAGTCCTCGCGGAGCAGCGCGTACGTGACGCCGTCGACCCATCCGCGGTGACGGTGGAGGGACTCGGACCGGAACCGACCCTCGCAGACCATGCCGAGCCGCTCCATGACCCGCAGTGACGGACCGTTGTCGGCGAAGGCGTTGGCCACGACACGGTGTACGCCGAGGTCCTCGAAGCTCAGGCGCACCAGCTCCGTGGTCGCCTCGGTGACGTAGCCCTTCCCCCGGTGGTCCGGCGAGAGGCACCATCCGATCTCCGCCTGCGCCCCCTTCCCGGCCTCGGCCACCTCGACCTGGGCCCAGCCGTCCTGGACGTGCAGGTACAGGTCCCCGATCACGCTGCCGGCCAGCTCCATCACCAGCATCCGGTCGACCACGCCCGTCCGGCCCAACCGCAGCAGCCAGTCGTCGTACGACGTGGGGAGATCCGGCATCCACTCGGCCACCTCCGGGCGTGACCGGACGGTGAAGACGGCGGGCAGGTCGCGAGTCTCAGCGGGCCGGATGGCGAGCCGGTCGGTACGTCGGGGCCAGGAGATCTGGTCGAAGGTCACCGGGTCACCCTGTCGAGCGGGTCGGAGTCGGTCAATCCTGTCCCCGTCGTCGGCGGCGCGGCTCGCCCGCCAGTCGTCCTCCAGCAACGTCGCCTGGACGGCGTCGACCCAGCCCATCGCGTGCAGCGCCTTGCGGGGTCCTCGTGCCGCTCAGCCACAGCGCGACCTCCGGACGCGACCGGATCGCGCAGAGCGCCGGGAGGTCGTGCGCCTCGACGGGCCGGATGGTGAGCCGGTCGGTGCGCACCCGCCAGGCCAGCCGAGGACGCGAAGAGCGGCGACAGTCTCGCTCATGCCGCCACTCTGGACGGGGTGGGTCGAGGACGGCGAGCGAGAACTACGCTGCTCGCGTGAAGTCGTTCGAGCAGCTGTGGGCCGAGCTGGCCGACAAGGCCGAGCGCCGCCCCGACGGCTCCGGAACCGTGGCCCAGCTGGACGCCGGCGTGCACGCGATCGGCAAGAAGCTGGTGGAGGAGGCCGCCGAGTCGTGGATGGCGGCCGAGCACGAGGGGGCAGACCGGGCCGCGGTGGAGATCAGCCAGCTGCTGTACCACACGCAGGTCCTGATGCTCGCGACCGGACTCACCCTCGACGACGTCTACGCACACCTGTGAGAAACCGATGACGAGTACGCCCGACCTGCTCCGGATCGCCGTCCCCAACAAGGGGTCGTTGGCCCAGTCCGCGGCCGACATGCTGCGCGAGTCCGGCTACCGGCAGCGGCAGGACACCAAGGAGCTGACCCTCGTCGACGCCGACAACGCTGCGGCGTTCTTCTACCTGCGTCCGCGCGACATCGCGCTGTACGTCGGGGAGGGGACGCTCGACGTCGGCATCACCGGCCGTGACCTCCTGCTCGACTCGGGGGCGAAGGCCGAGGAGGTGATGGCGCTGGGCTTCGGCCGGAGCACGTTCAGGTTCGCCGGCCCCGAGGGGCGCTACTCCGACGTGGCACAGCTGCAGGGCACGCGCATCGCAACGTCGTACGTCGGGCTGGTGCAGCAGTACCTCGCGGAGCACGCGATCGAGGCGACCGTGAACCGTCTCGACGGAGCCGTCGAGTCCAGCGTGCAGCTCGGCGTCGCCGACGTCATCGCCGACGTGGTGGAGACCGGAGGCACGCTCGGCAAGGCCGGACTCGAGACGTTCGGCGAGCCGCTTCTCGAGTCGGAGGCGGTGCTGGTGACCCGC
Source organism: Actinomycetota bacterium (assembly GCA_046735295.1). Taxonomy (GTDB): domain Bacteria; phylum Actinomycetota; class Actinomycetes; order Propionibacteriales; family Nocardioidaceae; genus Nocardioides. The sequence goes on from JBKPTA010000058.1 coordinate 32,707, forward strand.
GGCGGCGAGGCCCCTGCGGGTCTCGAGGTGTTCCGGCGTCGGCTGGAGGGAGTGATGGTCGCCCGCAGCTACGTGATGATGGACTACGACGTGCCGTCGGAGCGCGTCTCCGAGGCCGTTGCCCTGACGCCCGGCATCGAGAGCCCCACCGTGTCGCCGCTCCACCGCGAGGGCTGGTTCGCGGTTCGTGCCATGGTGCCCCGGGCGACCGCCCAGCGAGTGATGGACGAGCTCTGGGAAACCGGGGCTCGCGCGATCCTGGTCACCGACATCCATGCCTGCCGTCTCTGAGCCCTCGCTGCCGCACACCTGGCGTCCGCTCGGCGTGCGTCTGGCCGTGCTCTTCTTCGGGGGCCTGCTCGCGGTCGTCTGCGTCGCGGGCTGGGTGGCCGTCGGGGCCGACGTACGAGCCCGGGTCACGGTGTACCAGCAGGCGACGCTCGTCCTGATCGCGGCCATGGGCGTCGCGGTCGCCTGGGGGCTGTACCGGTGCCGGGTGACCGCCACCGCCCGGGGCCTCGAGATCGTCAACGGCTACCGGACGCACCACTACGAGTGGCCGGAGGTGCTCGCCGTCCACATGCCACCGGGGGCGCCGTGGCCCACTCTCGACCTCGCCGACGGCACGAGCCGGGCGACGTTCGGCATCCAGTCCTCGGACGGCGACCGCGCTCGGCTCGCGGTCCGGGAGCTGCGAAGTCTCCTCGCGCGGACCGCGGAGGAGTCACTCGAGCGCCCGGATCCCCCAGCTGACTGACAGCTCGTCGCCGTCCCGGCCCGCCGGGGCCAGGGTGACCAGGTCGCGCCCCGTGCGGAACGCGTCCGGTGGTGCGGTCATCGGCTCGACGGCAAGCGCCTGGCGGGGCGGGTGCCACCCGTCGTCGGCGCTGAACACCATCAGCCACGGGTGGCCGGGGCCGACCCAGAGCGCCGCGCCGAGACCGGTGGCGGGGTCGCGGACCAGCGCGGTGGCGACGCCTGACTCATCCCGGGTCAGGTCGCCGAACGCATGGTCGATGCGGGTGTCGCGCACCGGGCGCGCGACGCGGAAGTCGAACGCGGTACCGGAGACCTCCTCCTCACCGACCGGGATCTGCTGGTCGTCGGGCAGCAGGCGGAGCGAGGCCGGGACCGTGAGCTCCCAGCCGTCGACCGGACCGGGCCCCGCCGTCAGGTAGGGGTGAGCACCGCACGCGTACGGCGCCGGTCGCCCCGCCAGGTTCGACGCGGTCTGGGTGACGGTCAGTCCGTCGGCCGAGAGGTCGTAGAGCACGTGCAGGTCGAGCGTCCAGGGGTAGCCGGTCTGCGCCATCAGTCGGTAGCTCAGCGAGACCGACGACGAGCCGTGCTCCTCGAGCGTCCAGGCCGCCCAGCGGACCAGCCCGTGCGTGGCGTTGTGCCGTGCCGGCTCGGTGAGCCCCAGCTGGAGTTCATTGCCGTCGAACGAGTACGCCCCGTCGCGGATGCGGTTGGGCCACGGGACCAGGAGCTGCCCTCGGCCGGCCGACGACATCTCGTCCTCGCCGAAACCGTGCACGACCGCCCGTCCGTCGTACTCCAGGACACGCAGGGTCGCCCCGCACTCGGCGACGACGGCCCGGTAGCCGCCGGCCGCGAACTCGTACTGGTCTCCCGAGGGTCCGGTCATGCAGCCGGACACTAGTCCCGGGGTGGCCCGCGCGAGTAGCTGGCCCGTCCCACTCCTCCGCCGCTCGTCGAGGAGGGGTGCCGGCAGTGACTGGCCGACGGCAGACGTTCCTGTCGTACTCGGGCCTCGACGCTCGGCCCGCAGTGGACGTCGAGCGTTTGGGCACGCAGCGGGTCGAGGCTCTCAGGTGCTGCGCGCAGTGACCCGATCCCGGTCACTGTCGCTCCACCCCGACGTGCCCGACGGCCTCCGGTCCGTCTGCCCGGTGCGCTCCGCCATGGCCGGCAACCCGGCGGACCGACCGGCGGGCCCAGCGCCGATCGCCCGGGCACCTGCGAGCCCGGCCGGCCCGAAGCGTCCCGTGGCCTCAGCTCGGGGGCAGGACCAGCTGGCCGATCTCCCCGGGGTTCCAGGCGACCTCCCAGCGCACGCCGTCGGGGTCGGCGAAGTAGCCGGTGTAGCCGCCCCACTCACGGTCCTCGGCGTCGCCGAGCTCGGCTCCGGCCCTCCCGGCCTCGGCCAGCACTTCGTCGACCTGCTCGCGGCTGGCGACGTTGTGGGCGAGCGTGAACGGCGGCACCCCGTGCCCGCGACCGATCCTCCCCACCTCGGCCTCGAAGTGCGCCTCGTCCCACAGCGACAGGACCAGGTGCTCGCCGACCCGGATCATCACCACCTCGCCAGGGACGTCGAGCTCGGGGACCCAGCCGAGCCCCTCGACGTAGAACCGCCTGCTGGCCGAGAGGTCGCGGACGGCCAGCGTGACGAACGAGATCCGCGGGTCCATGTGACGACCCTGGCACACACCCGGGGACGTCGAGCGGCGTGGACGTCCCGAGCGGCCGGGACCGCGCGACCCCGTCGGGTCTCACCCGTGGTGCGAGCCGATCCGCCCGTCGAGGACGACGTCGGCGCGCTCGCGGGTGCGCTCCCGCTCGAAGACCTCCTGCTCTCCCTCGGCCCAGCGCCGCCAGTGATCGGCGACGGCGTCGCCGTCGCGTTGCAGGCCACGCGCCATCCGCAGCTCGAACGGCACCTCCACCCAGGCCAGCACCGTGGTCAGGTCCGCGTGGGCGCTCGACCCGGAGCCGACCCCTTCCAGGACGAGCAGAGGGGCGGGCGGGACGAGGACGGTCTCGGCCCAGGTGTTGCCGGGCCAGTCCCAGCGGCGGTAGGTCCCCGAGAACCCCTCGGCCAGCGGCCGCAGGAGGGTCCGCAGCTGCTCGTCCACCCGGGCGAGGCCACCCCAGCCCTCATACAGATCGTCCATGTGCACGACCGCAGCACCGCCGGAGAGGTAGGCGATCTCCGCGGCCAGCGTCGTCTTCCCCGACCCGGCCGGGCCGTCGACACACACGAGCCGGCCGCGGCCGAGCGTCGGCTCGCGAGACCGCGCCAGCTCGAGGACCTGCTCGGCGTTGCTCACCAGGCGCTCCCGCAGCCGCGGTACGTCGGCACCTCGTCGACGAACTCCTCACCGGCGAGCAGCCGGACGGAGTTGGTGTGCTCGAACAGCTCGCCGGACTTGGCGTGCCGGAACCACACCAGGTCGCCGATCCGGAGGAGGGCGGCGGGATGCCCGGTCAGGGGCGTCTGCACCTCCCCGGCACCCTCGAGCGAGGTCAGGTGGAGCCCGGGCGGTGCCCACGGGAGGGGGGCGCGATCGGCGCCCACGGCGCCCGAGGCGATGAATCCGCCACCGTGAACGGTGGCGATCGCGGCCGTCGGCCTGCGCGTGACCGGCAGCCCGAAGAACGCAGCCGGCCGTGGCGTGAACGACCGGTAGTGGTCGAACAGGCCGGGAACGAGCAGTCCCGAGCCGGCCGCGACCTCGGTGACCGCGCTGTCGGCGGCCGACGCCTGGACGGAGCCTGAGCCGCCCGCGTTCCAGAACTCGAGGGTCACGAGCTGGGCCAGCCGATCCGCGATCACCCGTCGTCGCTCTGCCAGCTGGGTCATCGACGCCTGCTTGAGCCGGCGGACGACGAGTGACCGGGCGCGGTGGGAGGGTACGTCGTCCGGGACGCCCGCGACCTGGCCCTCGTAGGTCATCACGCCGACCAACGTGAAACCGGGACGCTCGGTGACATGACGCGCGATACGCACGACGTCCTCGACGTCGTGCAGTGGCGAGCGCTTGGGGCCGACGTGCTGCCCGCCGATCCGGAGCCCGGCGTCGATGTCGAGGGCCACCCGGACGTTGACGGCGAGGGAGGACCGGACGGAGTCGACGACGTCGAGCTGGGCGATGTCGTCGACCATCAGCGTGACGTGTGCGGCGCTGCTCGGTGAGGCGACGAGCTCGGCCAGGGCGGCACGGTCGACGGTCGGGTACCCGACGAGCAGGTCCTCGGCGAGGCCGTGCCGCTCCAGCCAGAGCGCCTCGCGCAGCGTGTAGGCGAGAACCCCCCGGAAGCCGGGCGTGGCGAGGGCGCGTTCGATCAGGGCCGGGACGCGGAGCGACTTCGACGCGAGCCGGACCGGCTTCCCGTCCGCCCTGCGGACGAGGTCGGCGGCGTTCGCGTCGAAGGCGTCGAGGTCGACCACCATCAGCGGCGTCGGCGGCGGGGTTCCCAGAGCGGCCACGGCGGCGGAGAGCCTCGCCCACAGGCGGTTGCGGGCGACGTGGGAGTCGCCCGTGACCTGGTGGTCCATCAGGAGATGCCGCGCTTCTTCAAGATCGCCTGGATCTCGGCCATCTCGTCGTCGATCAGCGGATCGTGCGGGGTGACCGGACCGACCTCCTTCGGCTTGTCGCGCCGCTGCTTCCGCGACTGCGGGGCGGGCGCCTGACGCCGGGTCAGGAGGTTCGAAGCCCCGATCAGCACGAAGGCCACGACGAACACGATCATTCCCAGCCAGACCACCGGGCTGAACACCAGCCGGGTGAAGAAGTGGAGGAACGCGTTCGTGACCGTGCCGAAGACCTGGAGCAGGCCCGTCATCCAGGCTGCCATCGGCAGCAACGTGATGCCCGCCGCGCGCACGGCGGCCGCGAAGCCGCGGTGCCTCAGGGCCCACCAGGTGTAGATCCCCCCGAGCGCCGTCAGGGCCAGGGCCAGCGCGCCCCAGGACACGTCGTTCACCACTCCAGCATGGCACGATCGTCGGCATGCCCGAGGCCCGCCGGATCCCGGACCCCGGATTCCCGGGGGACGACGGAAGGGGCGACCCTGCACTTCGGGCGGCTCTCGCGGCGTACGCCGTCGACCCCGCCCGCCGGGTCGACGTGCTGCTCGCGCTGCCGGCGGCCCGGCTCCTGGTGCCGGTCGTCGCGGTTCCCGGCGAGCTCGAGGTCGACCGGGACGGTCGCGGCCACGAGAAGACCAGTGACATGGCCACGGCTCTGCTCACCGGGCGGGACGGGCGGTTGGCGCTGCTCGCGTTCACCGGACTGGACTCTCTGGCCGCGTGGCGTCCCGACGCCAGGCCGGTGCCGGTGACGGCCGCCGTGGCCGCGCTCTCGGCCGTTCAGGAGGGTGCCGTAGCGCTGGTCCTGGACGTCGCCGGCCCGACGACGTACGCCGTCGAAGGGGAGGTGCTGGACGCGGTGGCCCGGGGCTGGACGCTGGCCCGCACCGAGGCGGGCCTGGCGTGGGTCTCCGCGGAATAGCCACCCCGCGTCCCCGTTGTTACCCTTGTCACGACCGACCGGGGTTCCTGCGAGAACTCCGGTCCGACAAGTGGAGGCTCACTCCCACCCGCACCGACCGCAGCGTGATCAGGTCGTCGGGTCTGGTCCGCACCGTGGTGTGTGGCATCTGGTCATCAGGTGTCGTCCACCCCGGGGCGATCCACGAGCCTCCGCGTGTCGCGCGGGGGCTCTCGTCGTATCGGGGACGGGCCTCCCGCCAGGCACCAGGGTCACGCCACCCGACACTCCCGACAACATGGAGGACACATCAGCACCGAGCTGCGCATCAACGACCGGATCCGGGTACCCGAGGTCCGGCTCGTCGGACCCAACGGCGAGACCGTCGGCATCGTCCCCACGGGCGAGGCCCTCAAGCTCGCCCAGGAGGCC
>JBKPTA010000059.1:0-38294 GCA_046735295.1 Actinomycetota bacterium
CAGAAGTAATCGTCGGCAGCGTCAGATGTGTATAAGAGACAGCCGTCAGGTGGCAGGTCGGGTGTCGGTGGTCGCCGCCGGTGAGAGATGGCCCGACGGCACGCTCCGTCCGGCGGCGGAGGACCTGTGGGGGGCTGGGGCGGTCCTGCAGGAGCTCGGCTCGGCGGGCGCCTCCCCCGAGGCGCGACTGGCCGTGTCGACGTTCGCGGGTGTCCGCGACGAGCTGGGGTCGGCCCTGGTCGCCTGCGCCAGCGGCCGCGAGCTGGTCGCGGCCGGCTTCGCCCGCGACGTCGAGATCGCGGCTGCGGTCGACGCCGGCGGGGGCGTGCCCGTACTGCGCGGTGAGGCGTTCCAGGGCGACGCGCCAGGGACTCCCGGTCTCTGACCAGCTGCCGGAGGTCAGTAGTTGTGGCACAGCGTGCGGGTGATGATCTGCCAGGTGACGGCGTCGACGATGCCGCTGGGCTGTGGGAGCGCCTTGGCCTGCAAGGTGCGGACCGCGCGCTGGGTGGCGAGGTCGAAGTCGCCGGTGACGACCGCGAGCCGATGGTCGGCGTGCAGCATCTGTTGCAGCTGCCAGATCCAGATGCTGGTCTCGGCGTCGACGTCCATCCCGGGACGTAGGTCCGGTGCGGTGGCGAGGTCGAGGATGCAGACGCACTGGACCATCTCGGACGTCCCGGACGTCAGCTTGGTGACGAAGGTCCCCTTGTGCGAGCCCTCCATGCGGATGGTGCAGGCCTTGCCCGTCTCGTACGGGCCGAGGTACACGACGTACTGCGGGTCGGGTCGGACCGACGTCGCGCCCTCGGGTTGGAACCGCCACGTCGTGGGGCACGACTGGGACGGCTTCAGGTAGCGGGCGCCCGGATTGTTCGAGACGGCCGAGAAGAGGGCGGAGCTCGGACTGCCCCACTCGAGCATGACGATGCTGCTGCCGGGGTGGCACGGCTGGTTGACCAGGGCGACGTTCAGGTTCAACGGGTCGTAGACGGGGCGGGGCAGCGCGAACGCGGTCGCGACGCCGCACGCGGCTCCGAGGACACCTGCGACGACGACCGTCACCACCTTCGAGGGCACGGGCGCAGGATATTCCGAGGCGGTGCGGGCCGGTCCAGCGGCGGCTGGGCTCGGCGCGGGTGGTCTCGACGGGCTCGACCAAGGGTGTCGGTGGTCTCGACGGGCTCGGCCGACGGCGGCTCGACCGTCGGGTCGCTCAGCCGACCATCGCAGCGGGCTCGACCTGGTGCCGGGCGGGCCTACGGGGCAGGAAGAACGCCGGCACCAGGCAGAGTCCGACCAGCACCGTCGCCACCAGGAACACCTCACCGAAGGACTGACCCATGAAGTGGAGGCCCTGCGCCGTCACGGCTTGCGCCTGGGCCGGTGACAGGTGCAGCGAGGCGGGATCGGCGCCGTTCTGGAGGGCGAGCGTCGGGAGCACGGACTGCGAGTGGTCGTTGTAGGCGTTGGTGAGCAGCACCGAGAACAGCGCGGTGCCCATCGAGATCGCGATCTGCTGGGTGATGTTCATCAGCGTCGAGCCGCGGGCGATGTCGTGCTGCTTCAGGCTGGCGAGCGCCGCCGTGAACACGGGCATCATCGTCGAGCCCATGCCCAGGCCCATGACCACGAACGCGGTGATGATGTAGCCGTACGACGTCTGGTCGTCCACGCCGATCAGCATCGCCATGCCTGCGGTGTCGAGCACCAGGCCGACGAGCACGACCTTGCCTGGCCCGATCTTGTCGGCCAGGAAGCCGGCGATCGGCATCGTCAGCATCGCCCCGAAGCCCTGCGGGGCCACCAGCCAGCCCGAGCTGAGCGGCGACTCGCCGCGAACCTGCTGGAAGTAGAGCGTGAACAGCAAGGAGGCCCCGAAGAACGCCATCGCGAACAGCGTCATGGTCACGACCGCAACGGTCACGTAGCGGTTGGTGAGGAGCCGGAGCTGGACGAGCGGGTGGATGTTGTTCCTGCGGAGCGCCCACGGGACGAAGGCCGTGATCAACGCGATGCCCACCAGGCCGGTGGTCACCACCGGGCGGGTGAACATCGTGCCGTGCTCCTGCTTCGCGGCGGGGATCGAGCTCACGCCGTACAGGAACAGGGCCAGGCCGGGAGAGAGCAGCAGCATGCCGACGAAGTCGAAGCTCTCGGAGGGGTGGACCTCGTCGCGGTCGAGCACCCGCCAGGCGTAGATCGTGGCCACGATGCCGAGGGGGACGTTGATCAGGAAGATCCAGTGCCACGAGGCGATGTCGATCAGCCAGCCGCCGAGGATCGGGCCGAAGATCGGACCGAGCAGCATCGGCACGCCCAGGATGGCCATCACCCGGCCCAGTCGCTCGGGACCGGCCGCACGCGTCATGATCGTCATGCCGAGCGGCATCAGCATGCCGCCGCCCAGGCCCTGCAGCACCCGGAAGGTCACCAGCATCTCGAGACTGGTCGCTGTCGAGCAGAGCGCGGATCCGGCGGTGAACAGCACGATCGCCAGCATGTAGAGACGCTTGGTGCCGAAGCGGTCGGCCGCCCAGCCGGTCAGGGGGATCACCGTGGCCAGCGCGAGCGTGTAGCCCGTGGCGGTCCACGCCACCTGGGCCTGGGTCTTGCCGAAGATGTCCTGGAAGGTGCGCTGTGCGACCGCCACGACCGTGATGTCGAGGATGGACATCACCGCGCCGAGGACCACCACCCCCGCGACCAGCATCACGCGCTTGTCGAGCTTGTCGTCGGCCGGACCGGCCGCGTCACCCACCTGGGCGTCGATCTCAGTACTCATGCGTCGTGCTCCCTGTGTGCTCCCTGGCGGGCGTCTCTTTCCGAGCCTAGGGACTGCCGCCGACAACGGGCCAGTTCCTGGGCGAACGCGCGGTCACGTCCGGGTGTTCCCCACTGCTGACGTCCGGGACGCCGAGGACGTGACATCGGCGGCCCGGTCCCGTGCCTCACGGCTCGACCGGGGTGGTGGGCGTGGTCGGCGCGGTCGGCGTGGTCGGCGTGGTCGGCATGGTTGCGACGTCGATGGCCGACTCCACCGTGGCGGGTTGGACCCCGGGCGGGCCCGTGCGGCGCAGGTCCTGGGCGATCTGGTCGCGGAGGAGGGCGGCGATGTAGACGGCCGACGCGGCGGTGACGAGGGCGATGATGACGAAGATCTGGCGGTAGCTGAGGAGGACGACCAGCAGCGAGCCGAGCGCGAGGGAGACGGCCTGCGGCGTCGCCATCACGACCTCGATCGCGGCCGAGACACGACCCATGATCGCCTGCGGGGTACGGCGCTGGGTCAGCGTCATCAGCGACACGACGATCATCGGCAGCGCGGCGCCGAACGCGGCGGCGCTGACGCACACCACGACGAAGCTGTGGGTCTGCGCCATGACCAGGATCCCGACCACCACGAGGGCCAGGCCGGCGACGCAGGTCGCCACCTCGCCGAGCCGCTTGACCACCGCACTCGAGGCGAGGCCGCCCACGACCGCTCCCACCCCTTGCACGGAGACGATCACCGAGACGTACGTCGCCGGCTTGTCGAAGGCGTCCAGCAGTGCGTACACGGCCGACTCGGTGAACCCCATGACGAGGATGCAGATGCCGAAGCCGATCAGGACGTGCTTGAGCACGCGTTCGTGCGCGAGGTGGCGCAGCCCGGCGGTCATCTGCACCCAGATGTGCGACTCCTCCACGGTGGGCGCCTCCTCGGTCACCGCGAGCGTCGAGATGACCAGCGCAGCTGCGAAGAACGAGACGGCGTCGAGCACGGCGACGGCCCAGCCGCCCAGCCAGGTGAACAGCAGGGCACCGACCAACGGGCCGAACAGCCGGAACGACTCCTGGGTCGTCTGCAGCGAGGCGTTGGCGTCGACCAGCATCTCCTCGGGCATCAGCTCCTTCAGCAGCCCGTTCAGCGCCGCGGGCAGGACGATGAACGACACGCCGTAGAAGGCGGCGACCATCCAGATGATCCACACCTGGCCCGCCCCGGTGACCAGCACCAGCGGCAGGACCATCAGGCCCGAGACGAGATGTCCCCACACCAGCAGCGGCTTGCGACGCACGCGGTCGATGCCCAGCCCCATCACCGGCGCGAAGAACGCCGGCACCGCCAGGAAGAAGAACGTGAATCCGGCCTGGGCGTTCGAGCCGGTGACCGTCTTGACCCACATCGACAACACGAGCAGCAGGACCGAGTCGCCGAACATCGACGTGGTGAGACCGGCGTACAGCCGGGTGAAGCCGGGCTGCCGGAACGCCTGCTTCACGAGGCGTCCACGGTGCTCTCGGCGTCGGCAGACGCCGGGACGGCCTCGACGCCCGCCAGCAGCAGCGGCGCACCCCACGCCACGAGCTCGCAGAGCCGGGAGCCCGCCGGCCGCTTCGCCGGGTCGATCAGCCGGTCGGCGTACCTCTCGAGGACGGCGCGGACCTCGAGGTTGAGCGCATCGAGCTCCTCGGCGGTCAGCCAGCTCGCGTGATGGGTGCTCGCCGCCGCCGCGGCCCAGTCACGGTCGCCGTCGTCGACGAGCTGGGTGCGGGCCTGCTGGTACCGCGTCACCTGTCGCTGCAGGAGCATCTCCTCCAGCGCGCGTCCCGCGCGGAGCTCACCAGGGGTCGCGTCGGCGTCGTCCCAGGCCAGGCCGATCGAGCGGACCCGCCAGGGCCGCTGCCGGCCGATGCCGCCACCCGCCTCCTCGACGAAGGCATGCTCGGCGAGCTTGCGCAGGTGCCAGGAACAGTTCGCCGGCGTCTCGTCGAGCCGGTCGGCGAGCTCGGTCGCGGTCAGGGGTCCGCTGACGGTGAGCAGCTCCATGATCCCCAGGCGTACCGGATGGGCCAGCGCCTGGAGCTCGCGAGGATCGCTCAGTCGTCGGTACGGCGCTCCTTCGCGACCCGCTTCCTGGTCCCCGGCGGGGGCGAGCGCCGCTTCGCCCGCCGTTTGGCCTGTCCCTTGCGTCGCGTGGTCACCCCGCGCTCCCTTCCTGGTCGGCATGGGTCGAAAGTAGTCTTTCGAAAGGATCCTTGCAATACCTCGGGAGGCGGACGCAGAACGACCGCCCACCTCGACGCCCGCTCCGTCGATCGCTTCCGCCGTTCCTTCCCGGGATGCCATCCGTCGGAGGCGGTGGCTACCGTCGGGGTCGCACTAGGGGGTGCCTGTGAGCTTCGTGCCGTTGACCGGGCCGGCGACGCTGCGCGTCGCCGACGCACCCCGCGAGGGGATGGTGGAGTTCACCGATGCCGGGCCGGCCAGCCGCACGATCATGCTGCCGATCCGCGCCGCCCTGCCGGTGCTGGCGAAGGCGCGCACGGTCCAGGACGCCCACCCGTCGGTGTCCCTCCTGGCGGCGGCCTGCCTGCTCGGGATGCGCCTGGTCGCGGCCGGCCGGTTCGAGCCCGCTGACGGCGTCTGGCGCCCGGCGCCCCTCGAGCCGGAGGACCACGACCGCGTGCGTCGGCTCGCCCGGTCCCGCGCCTACGAGGGTGTGCCCGCAGACGCCGCCGAGACGGTCGTACGTCGTGTGGTCGAGGCCGTGGTCGACGCGATGCCGCGGGCCGCCCCGTCGGGCGCGGGACCGACCGGCCGCGCGTCGGCCCCCCGCCCGCCCGCTGCACCTCCGCCCGACGGCGACGCCTTCGTCCGCCGGCTCCACGACCTCGTGGCGCGCCATCGCGGCGACCCCTCGGAGCTGCCCCAGCTGGTGACTGTGTCGTTGCGCGTCGAGGCCGACGAGGAGGAGCTGGTGGCCGGCGCCTGCCGGCTGGTCCTCCAGGTGCACGACGAGCGCGACCCCCTCCACGTGTGCGACGCGGCGAGCCTGTGGCACGACCCGCCGTCCGTGCACGGCTTCGGTGGTCGCGCGCGCACCCACACCGCCCTGGCGCTGAGGGAGGCGGCGGCTGCGTGGCCCCCGCTCGAGCGGCTGCTCGAGCAACGCGTCCCCGACGAGATGACGCTCGACACCGATGACCTGGTGAGCCTGCTGGAGGACGGCGTCGGTGCGCTGCGAGGGGCGGGCATCGACGTGCTGTGGCCCCGCAGCCTCGGTCGCGACCTGAGCGCGACCGCCACGCTGGACCGCGCTCCCGGTACCCGCGAGGGCCAGCTGGTCCACGGTGTGCTCAGCGGCGACGCCCTCTTCGCGTTCAACTGGCAGGTGGCGCTCCGGGGTGTGCCCTTGACCGAGCAGGAGATGGACGACCTGGCCCGCGCCTCGTCGCCGATGCTGAAGCTCAGGGGCGGCTGGACCGTCGTCGACCCCGCGATCGCGCGGAAGGCACGCAAACGGCTGATCCGGACCGTCCCGGTGGCCCAGGCCGTGGCCGCCGCGCTCACCGGAGTGGTCGAGGTCGAGGACGCACCCGCCGAGGTCGTCGTCGGTGCGAGCCTGCTGGAGGTGCGCGAGCAGCTGCTCGGGGCGGCCACCGCGCCACCCGTCGACACACCCGCGGGCCTCGCGACCACGCTCCGTGACTACCAGCGTCACGGCTTCAGCTGGCTCGACCGCGTGACGTCGCTCGGGCTGGGTGCCTGCCTCGCCGACGACATGGGACTCGGCAAGACCGTCACCCTGATCGCGCTCCACCTCCACCGAGCGGCTCACCGGCCCGGTCCCACGTTGGTGGTCTGCCCGGCGTCCCTGCTCGGCAACTGGGAGGCCGAGGTGCGACGCTTCGCACCCGGTGTCGACGTACGCCGCTTCCACGGCGAGCAGCGATCGCTCGACGACCTCGCGCCGACAGTGGCCCGCCCCGACACCGGGTTCGTGCTCACGACGTACGGCACGCTGCGGCGCGACGCCCCCCGCCTGGCGGCGGTGCCGTGGGGGCTGGTCGTGGCCGACGAGGCGCAGCACGTGAAGAACGCCCGCTCGGCCACGGCCCGGGCGCTGCGCACGCTCCCGTCGGCCGCCCGGGTCGCCCTGACCGGCACCCCCGTGGAGAACGACCTGACCGAGCTCTGGTCGATCCTCGACTGGGCGACGCCCGGCCTGCTCGGCAGCCGCCAGGCGTTCCGCAAGGTCTGGGCCGGTCCCATCGAGTCCGGCCTCGAGCCGACCAAGGCCAGGCAGTTCGCCGGGCTCATCGGACCGTTCCTGCTACGCCGCCGCAAGAGCGACCCCGGCGTGGCGCCGGAGCTCCCCGAGAAGACCGAGACCGACCACCTGCTCGGGCTCACCCGCGAGCAGGTCGTGCTCTACGAGTCGTTCGTCCGCGACACCATGGAGCGCATCGAGCGCGCCGACGATGAGACTCGCCGTGGGCTGGTCCTCAAGCTGCTGACCGGGCTCAAGCAGATCTGCAACCACCCCGCCCACTTCCTCAAGCAGTCCGGCGGCCGGTTGTCCGGTCGCTCGGAGAAGCTCGACCTGCTCGACGAGCTCCTCGGCACCGTCCTCGCCGAGGACCGCTCCGCGCTCGTCTTCACCCAGTACGTCGCGATGGCCCGGCTCGTGGAGGACCACCTCACCCGTGCCGGCGTCCCCCACCAGTTCCTGCACGGCGGCACCCCGGTCCGGCAGCGCGAGGCGATGGTCGCGGCGTTCCAGGCGGGGGGCGTGCCGGTGTTCCTGCTCTCGCTGCGGGCCGGTGGCACGGGGCTCAACCTGACGCGCGCCGACCACGTGATCCACGTCGACCGCTGGTGGAACCCCGCCGTCGAGGACCAGGCGACCGATCGGGCCCACCGCATCGGCCAGACCCAGCCCGTGCAGGTCCACCGGATGATCACGCAGGGCACTGTGGAGGAGCGGGTGGCCGAGCTGCTCCGACGCAAGAGGTCGCTGGCCGACTCGGTGCTCGCGCAGGGCGAGACCGCGCTGACCGAGCTCAGCAACGAGGAGCTGCTCGACCTCGTCTCCCTCCGGAGGATGCCGTGAGCGCCTCCGCGACGACCGCGGTCACGTTCGCCCGCATCCCGCCCAGACGGTCCACGTCGCGGGCCGCCACTTGGTGGGGCCGGGCGTGGGTGCGCGCGGTCGAGGAGGCGGCGTACGGCGAGAGCGACCTGCACGCCGCGCGGTCCCTGTCCCGCAGCGGTTCGATCGGAGGCATCACGGTCGACCACGGCGAGCTCGTGGCCGCCTGCTACGACCGGGCCGGCGTGTGGTCGGTCACGGCGACCGTGCCCGAGCTCGACCCCGTCAGCCGACGGGCGTTCCTCGAGGTCGTGACGGGCGAGACGGGACACCGTGCTGCGCTGATGACGGGACAGCTGCCGCATCGCCTGGTGGAGCAGGCCGAGGAGGCCGGCGTCGAGCTCCTGCCCTACGGCGGCGAGCTCGGCTCCGCCTGCACCTGCGACGCCTGGGTCGACCCGTGCCCCCACGCGCTGGCGGCGATGCTGCAGGTCGCCTGGCTCGTCGACGGCGACCCGTGGGTGCTGCTCCGTCTCCGCGGGCTCTCCCCCGACGACCTCCACGACGACCTCCACAACCCCCACGCCGCGCCCTCGACGGCGGACGAGCCGTCCGATCCGGCGTCCGACGACCTGACGGTGGCCCTGGACGCCGCGCTGCGCGCCGCCCGGGTCGTGGCGCTGGCCGACGACCCGGCAGCCGAGATCGCCCACCTGCTCTGAGCGGGCTCTGGCCTATCGGCGCCTCGCGTCACCGTCGGCGGCCCCGGTCAGCCACCGACCAGGGCACCCATGGCCATCCGTCGCAGCACCCCGCGCATCGCGTCGTCGGGAATCAGCCCGCTGTGCGGCGTGGAGTTGATCAGGCCGAACGCCGCGTGCGCCATCGCCCTGGCGCGGTCGGTGTGGAGGCCGCGGTGCAGCCGCCGCAGCTGCCCGGCCCAGACGTCGACGTACTCGCGCTGGAGGTGGCGCACCCGCTCCCGCGCCGAAGGAGGCAGCGACTGCCAGTCGCGGTCCTGGACGACGATCAGCGAGCGGTGCCGCAGGGCGAAGTCGGTGTGGTAGGCGACCAGCGACTCCAGGGCCTGTCGAGGTGAGGTGGCCTTCTCCACGCGGGCGCGGCCCTCGTCCAGGAGCCGCTCGCTGATCCCGACCAGCATCGCGGCCAGGACGGCGTCCTTGGACTCGAAGTGCTTGTACAGCGCCGGCCCGGAGATCCCGCACGCCTTGCCCAGCTCGCCGACCGAGACGCCGTGGAACCCCTTGGTGGCGAACAGGTCCGCCGCCGTCTCGAGGATCTGCTCGCGCCGGTTCACATGCGGAAGGTTAGCGCTCGTTAACGGCGATCGGTGGCACGGCTGGTTAATGATCGCTAACCTGACGGCGTGAGTGCGCTGGGCGATCTGGTCGACGAGCTCCGCGAGCACCTCGCCGTCGTACGCCGGGGCGGCAGCGACTCCGCACGCAAGAAGCACGCCGAGCGGGGCAAGCTGCTGGTGCGCGACCGCATCGACCGGCTGCTGGACCCCGGCAGTCCGTTCCTCGAGCTGAGCGCGCTGGCGGCGTTCGGGATGTATGCCGCGTCGGCCGGCGACGACTACGCGGTGCCGAGCGCGAGCATCGTCACCGGCATCGGGCGCGTGCACGGCCGCGCGTGCCTGGTGGTCGCCAACGACGCGACGGTCAAGGGCGGCACCTACTACCCGATGACGGTCAAGAAGCACCTCCGTGCCCAGACGATCGCCCTGGAGAACCAGCTGCCCTGCGTCTACCTCGTCGACTCCGGTGGCGCGTTCCTGCCGATGCAGGACGAGGTGTTTCCCGACCGTGAGCACTTCGGCCGGATCTTCTTCAACCAGGCCAACCTCTCCGCGCGCGGCATCCCGCAGATCGCCAGCGTCATGGGGTCCTGCACCGCCGGAGGCGCCTATGTCCCGGCGATGAGCGACGAGAGCGTGATCGTCCGGAACCAGGGGACGATCTTCCTGGGCGGTCCGCCGTTGGTGAAGGCCGCGACGGGGGAGGTCGTGACCGCCGAGGATCTCGGCGGCGGCGACGTCCATGCCCGCACCTCCGGCGTCGTCGACCACCTCGCCGAGGACGACGCGCACGCGCTGGCGATCGTACGGTCGATCGTGGACACGTTGCCGAGTCCCGTGGTCTCGACACGCTCGACCGACGGGCGGGTCGAGGAGCCGCTGCAGTCCCCCGAGTCGATCTACGACGTCGTGCCCGCCGACACCCGGACGCCCTACGACGTGCGGGAGGTGATCCGGCGGGTCGTCGACGGCAGCCGCTTCCACGAGTTCAAGAAGCTGTACGGCGACACCCTGGTCTGCGCGTTCGCCCGCATCTGGGGCCACCAGGTCGGCATCGTGGCCAACAACGGGATCCTGTTCAGCGAGTCGGCACTCAAGGGCGCGCACTTCATCGAGCTGTGCAACCAGCGCGGCGTCCCGCTGGTGTTCCTCCAGAACATCACCGGCTTCATGGTCGGGCGCGAGTACGAGAACGGCGGGATCGCCAAGGACGGCGCGAAGCTGGTCACGGCCGTGGCGTGCAGTGTCGTCCCGAAGTTCACCGTGGTCATCGGGGGTTCGTTCGGGGCGGGCAACTACGGCATGTGCGGCCGCGCGTACGACCCTCGGTTCCTGTGGATGTGGCCGAACGCTCGCATCTCCGTGATGGGCGGCGAGCAGGCGGCATCGGTGCTCGCGACCGTCCGCCGCGACGGGTTCGAGGCACGTGGCGAGGAGTGGTCGGCGGACGAGGAGGAGGAGTTCAAGTCGCCGATCCGCGAGCAGTACGAAGCCCAGGGCTCGCCCTACTACTCGACCGCCCGGCTCTGGGACGACGGCGTCATCGACCCCGCCGAGACCCGCCGCGTGCTCGGGATGGGTCTCGCCGTCGCCTCTCAGGCCCCCGTGCCGCCGCCGTCCTACGGCGTGTTCAGGATGTAGCCGTGGTCCCGACACGCTCGACCGACGACCTGACCAGGCACCTCAGGACCGTTCTGGTGGCCAACCGAGGCGAGATCGCCCTCCGTGTCTTCCGGACCTGTCACCGGCTGGGCGTCCGGACCGTGGCGATCTACACCGACGTCGACGCGAACGCGCCGCACACGCGCGTGGCGGACGAGGCGCTATGGGTGCCTTCGTACCTGTACGTCGACGGAGTCGTGGCCGCCGCCCAGGAGGCCGGCGCGGACGCGATCCATCCCGGCTACGGCTTCCTCTCGGAGCGGGCTGCCTTCGCCGGCACCGTCGCCGAAGCCGGCATCACACTGGTAGGCCCGAGCGCCGAGGTGATGGAGGCGATGGGGCGCAAGGACCACGCCCGCGAGATCGCGGCGAAGGCCGGGGTGCCCGTGGTGCCGTCGTACGACGCCGGCGAGGACCCTGCGGCCTTCGACTATCCCGTACTCGTGAAGGCCGCCGCGGGCGGCGGCGGCAAGGGCATGCGGACGGTCCGGTCCGCTGACGAGTACGCCGACGCTCTCGCGGCGGCGGGCCGCGAGGCCGCCAGCGCGTTCGGCGACGACGCGATGCTGGTCGAGAAGTACGTCGAGTCCGGGCGGCACATCGAGGTCCAGGTGCTCGGCGACACCCACGGCAACATCGTCCACCTGTTCGAGCGCGACTGTTCCACGCAGCGCCGCCACCAGAAGGTGCTCGAGGAGGCACCGGCACCCACGATCGGTGCCGATCTGCGCGACCGCATCACCGGAGCCGCGGTCGACCTCGCCCGACAGGTGGGCTACACGAACGCCGGCACGGTGGAGTTCCTCCTCGACAACGACACCGGTGACTTCTACTTCCTGGAGATGAACACCCGGCTCCAGGTCGAGCACCCGGTCACCGAGTCTGTGGTGCGGATCGCCGACGCCGAGCTCGACCTGGTGGAGCAGCAGCTCCGGGTTGCTGCGGGTGAGGCGTTGTCCTTCAGCCAGGATGAGGTGTCGCTGCAGGGGCACGCGATCGAGGCCCGGGTCTACGCCGAGGACTCGTTCGGCGGGTTCCTGCCCCAGGCCGGCACCACGTCCCTGGTGCGGTGGCCGACCGGCGTCCGCGTCGACCATGCGCTGGAGAGCAACCAGACCGTCAGCACGGCCTACGACCCGATGCTCGGCAAGGTGGTCGCGTACGGCGACGACCGCGAGTCCGCACGGCGGGCGCTGGTCGCCGCGCTCGACGAGACGGCGATCCTCGGCCTGACGACGAACGCCGGGTTCCTGCGGGCGCTGCTGGCGAGTGAGGAGTTCTGCGACGCGAAGATCGACACCGCCTGGCTCGATCGTCACGAGGTACCGGCCCCGGACGCCGAGATCCCGCGCGTCCTCGCTGCCTGGGTGTCGGCGATGCTGGTCGCGCGCGACACGGGCCATCCGTTCCAGACCGACGGTTTCCGGCTCGGGGCACCCCCGGCGCCGACCCTGGTGGAGCTGGATCGCGACGTGGTCGTCGACCGCGCGGGCGGCACCGTCGACGGCGTGCCCGTACGCGAGCTGGCTGCGGCGAACCACGTGCTCGAGCTCGAGATCGACGGCCACCGGGTCCGTGCGGTCGTCAACGTCCAGCCGGGCATCGTCGAGGTGAGCTACCAGGGCCAGCGGTTCGTGCTCACCGGCCCGGACCGTCTCGCCGACCACGTCGCCGTCGGCGACGGCACCGTCACGGTGCCGATGCCGGGCACCGTCCTCGACGTCAGGGTCGCGGCGGGTGAGGCGGTCGAGGAGGGCCAGGTGCTCGCGACGATGGAGGCGATGAAGATGGAGCTGTCTCTCACGGCGCCGTTCGCCGGCACCGTGACGTCCGTGAGCGCTGTGGTCGGCGACCAGGTCCCGCTCGGCGCGACGTTGTTCGTGGTGGAGGCGCCGTGACGGAGCTGCCGATGCGCATGGGCCTCCAGGAGGTGTGGGGCCCGGTCACGATCTACGAGGTCGGGCCGCGCGACGGGCTGCAGAACGAGTCGGCCCTGGTGCCGACCGAGGTCAAGGCCGAGCTCATCCGCCGTCTACTCGTGGCCGGGCTGCCGATCGTCGAGGCAACCAGCTTCGTCCACCCGACGTGGGTCCCGCAGCTCGCCGACGCCGAGGACCTGATGCGGATGCTGGGCGACGAAGGGCGCCACCTGCCGGTGCTGGTGCCCAACGAGCGCGGTCTCGACCGGGCGCTCGAGCTCGGCTGCCGTCATGTCGCGATCTTCGGCAGCGCGACCGAGACCTTCGCGCAGAAGAACCTGAACCGGTCGCTGGACGAGCAGTTCGCGATGTTCGAGCCGGTCGTACGCCGCGCCACCGACGCCGGAGCGGACGTCCGCGCCTACGTCTCGATGTGCTTCGGCGACCCCTGGGAGGGCGCCGTCGCGGTCGAGCAGGTCGTCTCGGTCGGACGGCGGCTGTTGGAGCTCGGGGCGAGCCAGCTGAGCCTCGGCGACACGATCGGCGTGGGCACCGCGGGGCACGTCCAGGCCCTGGTCGACGCGTTCGCCGGGGCCGGCGTGCGCGTCGGCGACCTGGCCCTCCACTTCCACGACACCTACGGCCAGGCGCTGTCCAACGTCCAGGCCGGCCTGCGGGCCGGCGTCACGACCTTCGACGCCAGCGCCGGCGGTCTCGGCGGCTGCCCCTACGCCAAGAGCGCCACCGGCAACCTCGCCACCGAGGACCTGGTCTGGTTCCTCACCGGCCTCGGCATCGAGCACGGCGTCGACCTGGGCGCCCTCGTCGAGACCTCCACGTGGCTCGCCGGCCACCTCGGGCGCCCCAGCCCTTCGGCGGTCGTGCGCGCCCTGTCCGGCTAGTCGCGACCGTGGGGGGCCGCTGGCCGCCGGGTGTGGGCTCCGCGTCGGCGCCGACACGGGCGGGAGCATCCGAGACGGCACACGCTCGGGCGTCCCGCCGCAGCCCCGCGCAACGCCTCCGGGCCCACGCCGACCCGCTCCTGCGTCGCGGACAGGCCGCGCCACCAGGCAGAATCCGGGCATGAGCCGGAGGGTGTACGTGCACATCGGCGCACCCAAGACCGGTACGACGTACCTGCAGGACCGACTGGGGCGCAATGCCAAGGAGCTGGCCGCGCACGGCGTCCACATCCCCACGCGCGCGCCGCTGATGAGCTCGGGGACCTTCCACTTCCGGGCGGCGCTGGACCTGCTCGGCCAGGACTGGGGAGGACCGCCGGGACACGCCGAGGGCGCCTGGGACGCCATGGTCCGCCGCGTACGCCGGGCAGGGGGCACCTCGATCATCAGTCACGAGATCCTCGCGCCCGCCGCTCCCGACCGGGTCTCGCGCCTCAAGCGGGACCTCGCCGACAGCGAGATCCACATCGTCTACTCCGCCCGCGACCTCGCCCGACAGGCACCGGCCGGCTGGCAGGAGAGCGTCAAGCAGGGCCGGCGCTGGCGGTACGGCCGCTACCTCGCCCGCGTCAGCAGGGGCCGCACCTGGTTCGCCCGCGCCTTCGACCTGCCGACCGTGCTCACCACCTGGGGCAACGGCCTTCCGCCCGAGCGCGTACACGTCGTCACCGTTCCCCGTCCGGCAGCAGTCGGGGCCGAGCCCGACCTCCTCTGGCGGCGCTTCTGCCGGGCGTTCGGCATCGACCCGTCCTGGGCGCCGGAGGAGAGCGACCGGTCCAACACCTCGCTCGGCAGTGCCGAGACGCAGGTGCTCCGCGCCCTCAACGAGCGGATCGGTCGCAGTACCCGGAACAACCCCGGGTACGACGCTCTGATCCTCGGGATGCTCGCGGACGCCACGCTGGGTGGCCGGAGCTCGCGGCCGATCCTGCTGCCCCCGAAGTTCCACGGGTGGGCCCGCGAGCGCGGCGAGGCCTGGGTCGAGTGGCTGGAGCAGAGCGGGGTCGACGTCGTCGGAGATCCCACCGACCTGCTTCCCGAGCCGCTGCCCGAGGGCCAGAGGTTCCGCCACCCCGACCGCGTCCCCAGCAAGGCGCAGCTCGTCGCCGCCCTCGACGCCCTCGCCGCGATGACGGAGGAGGCCGCCTCCCGGCCCGACCCCGACGCCTCGGTGCTCGGTCGGCTCCGCCGCGCCCGAGAGGCCTATCGCCGGTGAGCCGGATGATGCGCGAGGACCCCTCCGAGCGAGGCCGGCGCGAGCACGAGGCGCGCGCCTGGGGCTGGGTCGCACACCTGCGTGACGGCGGTACGACGCCGTGGTCGGCCTGGGCCGCGCCGGCCGCCGCGGACGAGCAGGCGGGTCGCTACCTGCCCGGTGCCCAGCAGCTCGAGCTGCTCCGCCGCCTCAACCAGGTACGGCTGCCGTCGCCGGAGCTCGCCGAGCGGGTGCTCGCCGCCAGCGCACCCGGACGCGGTCGCCCGGACCTCGGCCTGGTCGGGGTCCTGCCGGAGTCGACGTTCGGCCCGCCACCGGTGGACCCGGACCACCTGCCGGCCGACGAGCTCGTGCGGGTCGCCACCGCGCTGATCGCCGAGGATGTCGTCGCCGCGGGGGACCCGCTCGAGCCCCGGACACCTCGCCTGCTGCGGCGCCGCTACCGCCTCCTCGGGGACCCGGAGGTCGTCGACGGCGTCCGGGACGCGATGGTCGCCGACGGTCGGCCCCCCGGCGGGCGGCGGGCGACGGTCGTGGTGGCGGGCACCGATCTCTCCGCGATGCTCGTCCACCTGTGGACGGCGCGCTCGTTCGGCGCGGGCGTGCGCTCCTGGCCGGAGTGGCTCGCGGCCGCCGTACGACGGCCCGGCGTGCCCAGCCGGGTCGACCTGCCGGGGCTCGCCGCCGCGTGGGTGCCCAAGGTCGGCGGGAGCCGGGTGCACGTGGTGCTGGACGACCCGCGTCGGGCGCGTCGCCTGGCCGGCGGCCGGCGACGGGTCGCCCCCCCGGTGCCGCTGTCCGCCGACGCCATCGAGCTCGCCCGGCGTACCGCACCGGTCGTCGGGACCCTGGTCGCTCCAGAACGCCGCACCGCTCTCATGCGGCACCGCCTCCGGCCGGTGCTCGCGGCACATGGCGGGCCGCAGCTGCGCATCCCGCGGCGCTATCACGCCTGGCTCGCCGAGCACACCGTCGACCTCCGACGTCGCCTCGCGGCGGGTGACTACGCTGTTCACGGCGCCCTTCGCGACCCCGCCGAGCGGGACGGGGTGACGGCCCCGGACGAGGAGCGGGTGCTCGCGCTGGCGATCGAGGTGCTGCTCGGAGCCCCGATCGGCACCCGGCTGGCGGAGCAGCCGGCGGAGTAGCCCACGGAACGGGAGGCCCGTTGAGCACGGTGACCAGGAAGGTCCGCCTCCACGTCGGCACCCCCAAGACCGGCACGTCGTACCTCCAGCACGTGCTGTACCACAACCGGCGGCTGCTCCGGCGGCACGGCATCGCCTACCCGGCCGACCGGCACGACGCCCACTTCCTGGCGGCACTCGACCTGATGCGGATGCCCTGGGGCGGTCTGGAGTCGCAGGCCATCGGGTCCTGGGACCGGCTCGCCGCGTCGGTACGCCGTGCCCACGGCGACGCGATCATCAGCCACGAGATCCTGGCAACCGCCTCGCGCGCACAGATCGGTCGCGCCCTGGAGAGCCTCGGGCACGGCAGCGGCACCGAGATCCACCTGGTGCTGTCGGTACGCGACCTGGTCCGGCAGATCCCGGCCGAGTGGCAGGAGACCGTCAAGCACCGAGCCGCGCTGTCCTACCGGGCCTTCCTCCGCCAGATCCAGGACCCGAGCCGGGAGGGCCGGATCCCGACGTGGTTCTGGGGGGTCCAGGAGGTCCCCGACATCCTCGACCGATGGGGTCACGACCTGCCTCCCGAGCACGTGCACGTGGTGACCGTGCCGCCGTCCGGTGGCTCGCCCGAGCTGCTCTGGAAGCGCTTCGTCGAGGCGTTCGGGCTCGACGGTGTCGACCTCCAGCTCGACGGCGAGCGGGTGAACCCCTCCCTGGGAGCGGCCGAGACGGCCCTGATCCGACGCATCAACCGGGCCGCGAACGAGGCGCTGGAGCCGACGTACTACCGCCCGCTCGTGCGCGAGCTGGTGGCCCACCAGACCCTGTCGCGACGGACCGAGACCGCCCGCCTCGCGCTGCCCCCCGACGTCCACCCGTGGGCGACCGCACTGCAGGAGTCGTGGACCCAGGAGATCCGCCGCCGCGGGTACGACGTGGTCGGCGACCTCGACGACCTGTGCGGCGCGCCGCCGTCCGCCGACTACGCCGACCCCGACCACCCGGACGAGGCGGTGGTCGCCGGCGCCGCGGTCGACGCACTCAGGGCGGTCCTGATCGACCATGCCCGGCTCCAGCGGGAGCTCGGCCAGCGCGAGGCGCAGCTGCTGGACACCCAGCGTGCACTGGAGAAGGCCTACCTCCGACCGACGTACCGCTGGCGCGAGAAGCTGGTACGCCGCCTCGAGAACGGCCGCTCCGGGCGCCTGCTGATGACGGCCTACCGCCGGGCGAGGGGCAGGAGCTCGCGGTCGGCGTAGCGACCGACCTTCCAGGTGGCATACCCGTCGGCGCCCATGCCGACGAGCCCGCCCAGCAGCGGGATGCGGCGGGCGACGGTCCCGGCGAGCTTCTTCCCGGCGACCTTCTGCACCAGGTCGTTGGTCACCTCGGCGGAGACGACGCGGTCGAGTCCGGGGTCGTACGCCGGCGCGGTCGCCAGCGCCATCGGCGGGGCCGGCAGCTTCCGGGCGGCCACCAGGGCGTCGATCGACTCCTCACCGAGCAGGCAGACCAGGACGGCGTTGTGCACCCGCGGGTCGGTGAGGTCGTAGCCGCGCAGGTGCGCGATGCCGGCGATCATCCGGCACTCCACCAGCGCGAGCCCGGAGATGTTGGTCGGCACCGTGAAGGCCATGGTCGCGAGCCCGCCGAGGTTGGTGAGGAACCCCTGGGCTCCGGCGTACCGCACGTGGTTCTCGATGATCTCGTGGATGGCGCGGTCGACGTCGCCCCGCTGCTCTGCGAGCTGCTTGTCCGCCGCTGTGGCGGCCGGGGGGAGCGGGCCGATGCCGTGGATGGCGCGATGCAGCGCCTCCCGGACGAAGGCATCGGTCAGCCCGGGCGCGATCGCGGTCAGTCGCGAGGGCAGCCGGGCGGTGCTCGTGCTGGACCTTCCGCTTGCCACGCCACGATCCTACGGTCGCCGTTGCAGACCGGCGCGCCGTCCAGCGTCGCCTACCGTGGACGGGTGCCGGTCGACCCGCCTCCGAGCATCTGGGAGTTCCCTTCGCCCGGGCGTTTCCATCCCGAGGACGACCTGGTGGCGACCGGCGCGGACCTCGAACCGGGAACCGTCCTCGCGGCCTACCGCCGAGGGATCTTCCCGATGCCGATCGGCGATCCCCCGGCCCCGATGGCGTGGTTCAGCCCGGTGCGTCGCGGGGTGCTACGGCCGCGCGACCTGCACGTCTCCCGCTCACTGGCGAGGTCGGCCCGGCGCTTCGAGATCAGGGTCGACGTCGCCTGCGCCGAGGTCATCGACGCGTGCGCCGATCCGCGCAGGCCGTCAGGATGGATCGACGACCAGATCCGCGAGGCGTACCTACGGCTCCACGCCATGGGCTGGGTGCACTCGGTCGAGGCCTGGCGCGACGGCAGGCTCGTCGGCGGGCTGTACGGCCTGGCCATCGGCGGCCTGTTCGCCGGGGAGTCGATGTTCCACCACGAGACCGATGCCTCCAAGGCTGCCCTGATCGGGCTGGTCAGGCTGCTCGACGACGGGCACGAGCGGATCGTCGACACGCAGTGGCAGACCCCGCACCTGGCGTCACTCGGCGTACGCGAGGTGTCGCGAGAGGCATACCTCCGGCTCCTGGCCGAGGTGCTGCCGACCCCCGACCTCGACGTCGAACGCGCGGGGCGTCTCCTGCGTACTCCCGGAAGGGAGGCACCGTGAAGGGCCACATCACCGACGGTTGAGGAGCCACATGCTGCAGGCCAGAGCTCGCGTCGCTGCCGTCGCGATCGTGCTGGCCGGAGGGCTCGCCGCCTGCGGAGGCTCGTCCTCGTCCTCCACGCCGTCCTCGGCGTCGAAGGCGGACTTCTGCCGGTCGTTCGTCGAGCTCGAGCGCGACGACTCGCCTCGAGCGGCGGCGGACCAGCTGAGCGAGGTCGGGACGCCGGGCGACATCGACTCCCGCGCCGAGCACGGCTTCCACGTGCTGGTCGACCACCTGCGTGCCCTGCCGGACAACGCCAAGGAGAGCGACATCACGATGATGGCGCGCGGGCTGAGCGGCCCTGACCAGGCAGACGTCACGGCGTTCGTCACCTACGTCGCCACCGAGTGCCACGGCGCGCCAGGCGACTCGTCCTCCTGACCGGGCGGTCATCACCGCACGGTGGGTGCGGCCTCGCCCTCGGCGACGAGCCGGCGGCCGGCGGCCTCCCAGGCGGCGAGCCCGCCGTCGAGGTTGACCGCGTCCACGCCCTGCTGGATCAGGAACGCCGCGGCGTACGCCGATCGGTTGCCGACCCGACACACGACCAGCGTCTGCTCGGCCTCCGGCAGCTCGACGTACCGGGCGCCGAGCTGCCTCAGCGGGATGTGCACCGACCCGTCGACGTGACCGGCGTCCCACTCGTCGTCCTCCCGGACGTCGAGGACGAGCAGGCCCTCCGGCAGCGGATCGGGGACTCCCGAGACCGTCGCGGTGGGGATCTCCATGCGCCCATTCCACCAGTCCGGGTCCCTCTCTCCCGCGGGAGGTGCCCCGACGCGACGGCGTACGACGTGCCGAACCGGCCCCCCACCACCCGGGAGCTCGGCCGTCGCTACTTGAGGAGACGCGACATCCGGCGGTCGGCGAGCGGCCGGCCACCCGTCTGGCAGGTCGCGCAGTACTGCAAGGACGAGTCGGCGAAGCTGACCTCGCGCACCACGTCGCCGCACACGGGGCACTTCTCACCGGCCCGCCCGTGCACCGCCAGGTTGGACCTCTTCTCGCCCTTCAGCTCACTGGCTGCCAGACCGCGCGAACGCTCGACGGCATCGCCGAGCTCGTCCTTGATCGCGGCGAACAGCTGGTCGAGCTCGTCGGCGGTGAGACTGTTGGCCGGTTTGAACGGCGACATCCTCGCCGCGTGCAGGATCTCGTCGCTGTAGGCGTTGCCGATGCCGGCGATGGTGCCCTGGTGGCGCAGCACGCCCTTGATCTGGGCGCGGCCGGCGTCCTCGAGGATGTTCGCCAGGGTGTCGCGCGTGAACGCGTCGTCCAGCGGGTCGGGGCCGAGGGTGGCGATCCCCGGCACGTCGTGCGGTGACCGTACGACGTACGCCGCCAGGCTCTTCTTGGTGCCCGCCTCGGTGACGTCGAGCCCGCTCTGGTCGTCGAGGACCACGCGGACCGCGAGGCCGGACTTGCTGCTCGGGCGCGGCGGCACGGTCGGCAGCTCGTCCTTCCAGCGGATCCAGCCGGCTCGCGCCAGGTGGAGGACGAGGTGCAACCCGCTGGCCTCGATGTCGAGGAACTTGCCGTGCCGCGTGACGTCGTCGACCAGCGTGCCCTCGAGCGCCTGCACCGGTGGGTCGAAGGTCTTCAGCGCGCTGAACGCCGCGACATGGACCCGGGCGATGGCATGTCCGTCCAGCCGGCCCTTGAGGTCGAGGGCCAGCGCCTCCACCTCGGGCAGCTCCGGCATCCCCCGAGGGTAGCCGCCGTCTCCGACCGCGACCCGGTGACAGATGGCCGGTGCGGAGGGAGAATCGGTCATGGCCACCGCGCGACCGCTGCCTGCGACCGGGGAGATCTTCCTCGACGCCCGGGGCGACGATCGTGCCCTCCGCGTCTCGTGGCACTACGACAGTGACCTGGTCGTGCTGTCGCTGTGGCGCGAGAACGTCTGCACCGGGTCGTTCCGCCTGTCGGTCGACGAGGTGCCGGGGCTCATCGCCATGCTGCGCTCCGGGCTCGACACGGCGTACGCCGTCGCCCGCTCACGCCACCACCGGGTCTGCTGACCCTCGGCGGGCAGGCGTGGCGCTTGTACGCGGCAGCCACGTTCTCGGCGGACCAGGCTCTGGAGACCGTTCTGGAGGAGACGCGGAACAGATTGCGACACACCCGGACGCCGGCCAGGACCGTTCCGCGTTCTCCTCTCCGGACGAAGGCCCCTCCCGCCGGCGAAGCAGGGTGAGCTCGCGCGGCGTCGTCGCCGAGTCGGCCGTCGAGCTGCCGGTCGGCCAGCTCGCCCCGGCGGACGCCGTCCGGTAGCGCGTCAGCGCCGAGAGGCGGTCAGCCGGGTCGGGGTGATCCCGGACGCGTGGCCGGCGACCGGAGGTGGTAGGCGAGGCGGTTGACCTCGGTCCGGCACCTCCCCGGCGAGGCGCGTGAGTTCGCGCGACGGCGTACGACGGCTCACCGCGGGGCTCGCTCGGGCTCGGGTGCGGGCGCGGGGACGGCCGCCTCCGGCTGGGCGAAGTCGAGCGGCGTCTCGTGCTGTTCGTCGGCGTGGAGGAACTTCTCGCCCATCAACCATGATGCCGCGGCCGCGACCAGGCAGGCCGCGATCGCGAACGCGAACGCGACGATCAGTCCGTCGTGGAACGGCCCTGAGATGAGCGAGGGGAAGAAGGTGTGCCCGGTCAGGTAGTGGGCGTCGGGGGAGTGCAGCCGGGCCAGCGTGTGGTCACCGAGCAGCGACTGCACGGGGTTGTAGCCGAGCAAGGAGGCGAACAGCACCGCCACCGGAGGCAGGCCCGCGACCGCGTGCGCCTGCTCGGCGGGGACGCCGTTGGCCACCAGGCCCGACTGCATGGTCTCGGGGAGCGAGCCCGCGAGCCCGACGATCATCAGCGAGAAGAAGATGCCGATGGAGAGCACCATCGAGGCGTTCTGGAACGTCGTGCTCATGCCGCCGCCGACTCCGCGCCGGTTGGCGGGGAGGGCGTTCATCACCGCCGCTCGGTTGGGGGAGGCGAACAGACCCATGCCGAACCCGTTGAGGAAGAGAGCAGTCGCGAACATCCAGTAGCCGAAGTCGACCGGCAGCGCGGCGAACCAGAAGAAGCTGAGCGCGGCGATCAGCATCCCACCGGTGGCGAACGGGCGGGCGCCGTAGTGGTCGGAGAGCCAGCCCGAGAGCGGACCGGCGACGAGGAAGCCGACGGTCATCGGGAGCATGAAGATGCCGGCCCACAGCGGCGTGGACTCGAACGAGTAGCCGTGCCGCGGGAGCCAGATGCCTTGGAGCCAGATGATCAGGATGAACATCAGACCGCCGCGACCGAGACCGGCGAGCAGGCTGGCGATGTTGCCGTAGGTGAAGGCCCGGATGCGGAAGAGCTCCAGGTGGAGCATCGGGTGCTCGACCCGCGTCTCGATGACACAGAAGACGGCGAGGAGGACCAGGCCGCCCACCATCGAGGCGAGGACCCCCGGGTTGGTCCAGCCCATCAGGTGGGTCCCGTGTGGCTGGATGCCGTAGGTGATCGCGACGAGGACGCCGATCAGACCGAGCGCGAA
Source organism: Actinomycetota bacterium (assembly GCA_046735295.1). Classification (GTDB taxonomy): domain Bacteria; phylum Actinomycetota; class Actinomycetes; order Propionibacteriales; family Nocardioidaceae; genus Nocardioides. Next base: position 22,318 of record JBKPTA010000059.1, read on the forward strand.
CGTGACGTTGCCCCACCAGTCCATGACGTGGTGTCGGCGCGGGCTGAGGTCGCGCAGCCTCAGGTACCCCCAGACGGTACCGAACAGGCTGAACGGCACCGAGACCAGGAAGACGTAGCGCCAGTGGACGGGCGCCAGGACGCCGCCGATCACGAGGCCGAGGAAGGAACCGGCGATGCCGGACACCATGTTCAGGCCGAGGGCGAGCCCGCGCTGCGTGGCGGGGAAGGCGTCGGTGATGATCGCCGAAGAGTTGGCCATCAGCAGCGCGCCACCGACTCCCTGGAGCACGCGCATGACGATCAGCCAGAGGACGCCGGAGGTGCCGGTCAGCCAGGTGACGCTGAGCGCGACCGAGAACAGGGTGAAGATCGCGAAGCCGGCGTTGAACATCTTCACCCGCCCGTACATGTCACCGAGCCGGCCGAACGTGACGACCAGGACGGCGGTGACGACGAGGTAGCCCATGATCAGCCAGAGCAGGTAGCTGGAGTTGCCCGGGGCGAGGGGGTCGATCCGCAGGCCGCGGAAGATGTCGGGGAGGGCGATCAGCAGGATCGAGGAGTTGATCGTCGCGATCAGGACGCCGAGCGTCGTCGTGGACAGCGCGATCCACTTGTAGCGCGGACCGAGGGCGGCTGCAGGAGAGGCGGGCGAGTTCATCTCGTTCAACCATGGTAACGAACTGTTTGACTTCGGCAACCGACCCGTGCCGGTCTTCCGCCCGCGCGGACGACCCGCGTGACCGATCTACGGAATCGGCTAGAGAGCCGGATACGGTCCCAGCATGGACCCGGTCCGCAATCCCTACGCGCCCGGTGCCGGCCAGCGGCCGCCGGAGCTGGCCGGCCGGAGTGCCCAGCTGGCGGCGTTCGACGTCGTGCTCGAGCGGGTGGCCCACGGCCGTCCGGAGCGGAGCATCGTGCTCACCGGGCTGCGCGGCGTCGGCAAGACCGTGCTCCTGAACGCGCTCCGGTCGGCTGCCGTCCGGCGGAGCTGGGGGACCGGCAAGCTCGAGGCGCGGCCCGACCAGGGCCTCCGGCGACCCCTCTCGTCCGCGCTGCACCAGGCCGTGCGCGAGCTCGGGCATCCCGACACGGAGTCGGTGACCCACGTCCTCGGTGTCGTCCGGTCGTTCGCTGAGCGGGACGCCGGCGTGACCGCGAAGCTCCGCGACCGCTGGCACCCGGGCATCGACGCCCCGGCTGTCCGCGGACGGGCAGACTCCGGCGACATCGAGATCGACCTGGTGGAGCTGCTCACCGACCTGGGCGGCCTCGCGGCCGACCGCGGCCGTGGCATCGGGGTCTTCGTCGACGAGATGCAGGACCTCCGGCCCGAGGACGTCTCGGCCCTCTGTGCCGCCTGCCACGAGATCGGTCAGGCCGGTCTGCCGGTGATCGTCGTCGGCGCCGGCCTGCCTCATCTGCCCGCCGTGCTGTCGGCCGCCAAGTCCTACTCCGAGCGGCTGTTCGGCTACCAGCGCATCGACCGGCTCGACCGCGAGAACGCCGACCTCGCGCTGCGCGTCCCCGCCGAGGCCGAGGAGGTGGCCTACGACGACGAGGCGCTGGCGGCCCTGTACGCCGCGACCGGCGGCTACCCGTACTTCATCCAGGCCTATGGCAAGACCGTCTGGGACCTCGCGCCGCGCTCGCCGATCACCGCCGCCGACGTCACGGTGGCCGCGCCGGAGGCAGAGCGCGAGCTGGCCGTGGGCTTCTTCGGGTCCCGCTACGAGCGCGCGACGCCGGGGGAGCGGGAGTACCTCCGGGCGATGGCCGATGCCGCGTCCGCCCTCTCCGACAGAGGGCAGGCGCTCGACGAGATCGAGTCCGTGCTGACCGCGGACGTCGCCTCCGTGCTCGGGAAGAAGCCGCAGTCACTCTCGCCCGCCCGTGACGCCCTGCTGAAGAAGGGCCTGATCTACTCGGGCGAGCGTGGGCGGATCGCGTTCACCGTCCCGCACTTCGGTGCGTTCCTGAGGTCTCGCTGACGGATGGCAACCACCCCCGAACGGCTCGCTGTGGTCGAGCGGTCCGAGGTCATCACTCGCGCGGGAACGCGACGAGGTGGACGACGCCGTTGGCGTACTGCTCGACGGGAGCGAGCTGGAACGTCCCCTCGATCCCGTCCGGGAAGGGCCGGGGACCGCCACCCCGAGTGACCGGGTACAGGAACAGGTGCAGCTCGTCCGCGAGACCGTCCGCCACCAGCGCCCGCACCAGGGTCGCGCTTCCGCTGACATAGAGGTCGCCGACGTCGTCCTTCAGCTGGCGGATCCGGGTGGCGTCGTAGGGGCCCACGATCTCGCTGTTGCGCCAGGTCGCGTCGGTCAGGGTGCCGGAGACGACGTACTTCATGGTGTCGTTGAAGAAGGGCGCGCCGGGGTCGTCCTCGGCGGTACGCGGCGACCACGCCGGCTCGAACATCTGGTAGGTCGTGCGCCCCAGCAGGATGCCCTCGCACCGCTCGGTCACGGCCGAGAGCGCCTCGCCCATCGCGTCGTCGAACCCGAACGAGAACGTCCATGTCGGGGTGTCGATGACTCCGTCGAGGCTCATGAACTCGTGCACGAGGATCTTGCCCATCCCGCCCTCCCGGATCGCTGAGTGGTCCCTCCACCTTGGCAGAGGCGGAAGCAGCCGTCACCCGCGCCCAAGGGAGGCTGTGAGGCGCCGAGGAACACCCGGAACCGCCGGGCGGGTCCTCCCCGCGACTGGAGGTGTCGCCGCGCCCCCGCTGGCGCCTGGGCAAAATCTGCGGCCACCAGTGCGGTTCGGCCCTGGGGGTGAGCATGACCGCGGATGACGCGGGGTACGGTCCCGGTCGGCAGGGACTTCCGCCGGTCACGGGGCAGGACGGTCGCCCGACGGGGGCGAGAAGGAACCGAGAGTGAGACCGACGACGTGAACCGGCTCGGGCCCGGGTTGGTGCTCGGTGAGCGCTACCGGCTGGAAGGCCGCGTGGCCTCCGGCGGCATGGCCGACGTCTGGTCGGCCGAGGACGACGTCCTCCAACGCCGGGTCGCGGTGAAGGTGATGCGCCCCGACCCCGACCACGAGGACATCTTCGCGCTGCGGTTCCGCGACGAGGCCGTGCACTCCGCGGCCCTGAACCACACCAACATCGCGACCCTCTTCGACTACGGCGAGGACGACGGCCTCGCGTTCCTGGTGATGGAGCTGGTCGAGGGCAAGCCACTGTCGACGATCATCAGCGAGCGCGGTCCCATGCCCGCGGACCAGGTGCGCTCGATCGTCGGCCAGTGCGCCCTGGCCCTGGGCGTCGCGCACGAGGCGGGCGTGGTCCATCGCGACGTGAAGCCCGCCAACATCCTGGTCCGCGAGGACGGCCTGGTGAAGCTCACCGACTTCGGGATCGCCCGGGCCGTCGACGCCTCCGGTCACACCCGGGCCGGCGACCTGCTCGGAACGCCGAGCTACATCAGCCCGGAGCAGGCGCTCGGGCGGCCGGCCACCGGAGCCAGCGACCTGTACGCGCTCGGGATCGTCGGGCACGAGATGTTGCGCGGCGCCAAGCCCTTCGACAAGCACACGCCGATCGCCACCGCGATGAGCCACCTCCACGAGCCGCCGCCCCCGCTCCCCGACGACGTGCCGGAGGACCTCGCCGGCGTGATCGAGGACCTGCTCGCCAAGGATCCGCAGGAGCGGCCGCCGAACGCCCGCGCCGTCGCGATCCGGCTCGGTCTGGCCGACCACGAGATCATCGGGCTCTCGCTCGGGCTCGCCCAGGCGGTGTACGGCGAGTCGACGCTGGACGAGGACGACATCGAGGACGACGCCCCCACCGTGCCGGAGCCGACCGCGACCGTCGCCGTCGACCGCAGCGCGTTGTTCGACGACTAGCGCGAGTCGGGCCGGAACGTGTCGGCGGCCTCCTGGATCCTGCCGACGTACGCCGTCCACCACTCCTCGTCGACCTCGACCGTGTCGACGCCGCCACGACCGTCGATCACCTCCCGGACGATGTCGCAGTGCCCGGCGTGCTGGGCCGTCTCGGCGAGCACCCTCACGACCAGTTCGCCGAAGGTGGTCTCACGCCGCTCCTCCGGCCACCAGGCCACGGATGCCGGCGCGTCGAACGACAGCGAGTCCAACGACTCGTCGCTGTGCTGCCACGCCCGCCGGTACAGCCCGAGCAGGTGGTCACGCGACTCCTCGGCGGTCGCCCACATGTCGGCGCCCTCCCAGACGGACCCGTCCTCCTCCCACGGCAGGGTGACCGGGGGCGTCCGGCCGACGCAGGTGCCGAGGTAGCCCAGCTCGATGCCGGTGAGGTGCTTGACCAGGCCGAGCAGGTTCGTGCCCGAGGGCACCAGCGGTCGGCGGACGTCGTACTCCGACAGGCCGTCGAGCGATCCCACGACGTCGTCGCGTGCCTCTTGGAGGTATCGACGGACGTGGTCGGTCAGGGTCGGCGTGCTCATCCGTGGACCAGCTCCTGGTAGTCGGGGTGGCGCCGCAGCCAGGCAGCGACGAAGGGGCAGAGCACCGTGATCTCGAGATCGCCGTCCGTCCGGACCGCGTCAGCATCCTGCGCACCATCGTCGAGGGGACCCCCTGCCCCTGTCACGCGTCCCCGACCTCGGTGTGCAGGATCACGATCCGCCGTCCGTCAGGTCGTAGGCCGAGAGTCCGGCGTGCTTCCCGTCGACGTACGCCTCGAACTGTCGTGTCACCGGATTGTCCCGTAGCTCGACGTCCGTGGTCACGATGCCGACGCTAGTCGGCGTCTCCTCGAGCCGACCCGGCAGTCAGCCGGTGACGGAGTGGAGACAGCGGACATCGTGCGGCACGCCGCGACCTCCCCCACCGGACCCCCGCCTAGAGTCAGCATGGTGGACATGCGGCCGCAGATCGTCGCGCACCGAGGCGCGAGCTTCGAGAACGCCGAGCACACCTTGGGTGCCTACGTCCAGGCCATGCGCGACGGAGCCGACGCGTTCGAGTGCGACGTGCGGCTCACCGCAGACGGCCACCTCGTGTGCGTGCACGACCGCGACCTCCGGCGGACGGCGAGCGCCCACGGGCTGGTGTCGACGATGGAGCTGGCAGACCTGGACCAGCTGGAGTTCGCGTCATGGAAGAACCCGTGGGGGGTGTTCGACGACGAGGCGCCGGATCGCGACCCCGACCTCGACCGGCTCCTGACGCTGCGTCGTCTCATGGAGACGGTGGCCGAGGCGGACCGGCCGATCGAGCTCGCGATCGAGACCAAGCATCCGACGCGGTACGGCGGGCTCGTCGAGCGCCGCCTGTTGGAGATGTTGGACGAGTTCGGCTGGGCCGGTGAGGACAGCCCGGTGCGCGTCATGAGCTTCTCCTACGTCGCTCTGCAGCGGATGCAGCGGCTGGCGCCGCGTCTGCGACTGGTGATGCTGATCGACAAGGCGCGGCACTGGCCGATGCTCAAGCCGGTGGTCGAGGACCGATGGATCCTGGGTCCGGGCATCGACGCGCTGACCCGGCACCCGAAGTTCGCCCGCAAGATGGCCGCCACCGGGCGGGAGCTCCACGTCTGGACGGTGAACACCGAGGTGGAGCTCGAGCTCTGCCGCTCCCTCGGTGTCCGCGCGGTGATCACCGACCGTCCGCGGGCCGTGGTCGAGTGGTTGGCGGGCGCACCGATCGTCTAGGTCCGCAGCCACCGCCGAGCGGTCGGATCTTCCACGGCTCCACCGTCGCGGTCCGGGGCGCAGGAGACACGCGCCGGGAAGGTTGATCCGTCGACCAGCCATTGGCTACCGTCGCGCACGGCCCGGTCGTTGTCGCCTCCCCCGTCGACATCGGCCGGGCCTCGGTGCGGCCTCTCACGTGCCTGGACCACGCGCGGACGGCTGCACGCGGGTCAGGGCGCGCGTTGCTGGTACTGCACCCCGTGGGCGTCGTTCTCGAGCTGGGTGTAGCCGACGCTCGCGTCGGTGGCGTTCTGGTCCCTCGCGCTGACCAGGATCCTCCCCTTGACCCGTCCGGCGGTGAACCAGTCGATCGTCAGGAGCACCGCGACGAACACCACCAGTCCTCCGACGACCCACACGACTGCAGGCATCGCGACCTCCTCAACTGGCGCCGGCGGGCGCAGGCACCCATTCAACACCCACGTCGCGCCCTTCCTGGTCACGCCCGCGCAACAACTCACCAGACGCCGTGCCCAGGACGATCAGCCCAGCGGGTCGCGCTCGATCGGGCAGCTCATGCAGCGCGGGCCGCCGCGACCGGACCCCAGCTCCGAACCCGCGATGCGCACGACTTCGATGCCGGCTTCCTCGAGCCGGGCGTTGGTCTCGTCGTTGCGCTCGTAGGCGACCGCGACCCGGGGCGCGAGCGCCAAGGTGTTGTTGCCGTCGTCCCACTGCTCACGCTCCGCAGTGACCGGGTCGAGACCGGTGTCGATCTGGTGCAGCGTGTCGATCCCCATCGCCTTGGCGGCAGCCACCAGGAAGTGCTCGGCCTCGGACACGTGCAGCTCCAGGCCGCCGCCGGGGCCGTCCACGACGGTGACGGCGTACGCCGCCAGGGTGTCGGCGACGTTGGGGTACATCACCACCTTGTCGACGTCGACCATCGTGCAGACGGTGTCGAGGTGCATGGTTGCTCGCTCCTGGGCGATCGGCACAGCGAGCACGGTGTGGGCGAGCCCGGCGGTGAAGACCTCCCGGGCCAGCTGCTCGGCTCCGGCCGGCGTCGTCCGCTCGCCGACACCGATCGCCAGGACTCCGGGTGCCAGCAGCAGCACGTCGCCGCCCTCGACGTGCTCGTCACGCCAGCCGTGCAGTCGCGGTGTGTCCCCGAAGCGCGGGTGGCGGCTGTAGATCAGCTCGGTCAGCTGCGTCTCTCGCGAGCGGGCCGGCATCGCCAGCGACGTGATTGTGACCTGGTCTCGCACCCAGACCGAGGAGTCGCGGGTGAACAGCAGGTTCGGCAGCGGGTCGATCAGGAAGTCGTCGCTCGGGAGCAGCGCGGTGACCAGGCCGAAACCGCCGCGCACCTCGTCGTTGCGGACCCCGGCGGTCAAGTGGGAGGTCAGCTCCTCGGGCGAGGACTCGGACAACATCGGCCCGAGCCAGCGCCGCATGGTCTCCCCGAGGTGCAGGCTGCCGAGCGCGGTGTCGATCGCGCTGCTGCGGGCGTCGGCGTCGGCGAAGGTCTCGGTGAGCAGGTCGGTCAGGTACACGACCTCGACGTCCCGCTCACGCAGGGCGGCGGCGAACGCGTCGTGCTCCTCCTGCGCCCGAGCCACCCACGGGATGCCGTCGAACAGCAGCCGGTCGTTGTTGCGCGGGGTGAGCCGCGTCAGCTCGGGACCGGGCCGGTGGAGCATGACCGTGCGCAGACGGCCGACCTCCGAGTCGGCTCCGGATGGGCGGCCGGCGGTGGTGTGCGTCGACATGGCGCGCACTCTAGTGCTGCCCGCGGGAGGAACGTCACCCCGCGACGACCTGGTACGACGTGACGGCCGCGAGCAGGAAGCACACCCCGGCGCCGACGTAGTGGATCGTCGACAGCCGCAGCCAGCGCAGCAGGAAGCGTCCCGCCACGACAGCCAGGCCGGACACCACCAGCAGCGCACCCCACGCGCCGACGAACACCGAGACCGCGTCGTGGTAGCGCCCGACCAGGCTGATCGTCAGCAGCTGCGACAGGTCGCCCCACTCCGCCGCGAACAGCACCAGGAAGCTGGCGCCGACCGCGGCCAGCCCCGCCTTCGGCGAGGACGCCTTCGCGGCGTACTCCTCCTCGGTCCCGGCCTCCTCGGCGTCGGCGCGCGGTGCCTCCCGCAGGAGCAGGATCCCGCCGACGAGGAAGATCCCGCCGGCGAGGACCTCGACCACCGCGTGGGGCAGCAGGGTGACCAGCCCGCCGACCGTGCACGCGATCAGCGTCTGGATCAGGAACGCGAGACCGACACCTACCCACACCGCCCAGGGTCGGTAGCGCGTGGACAGGACGAGAGCCGCGACGAACGTCTTGTCCGGGAGCTCGACCACGAAGATCGCCCCGAAGGCGATCGCGACGACGGCGAGATCCACTCGCCCGAACCTATCCGGTGCCATTTCGGCAACGCCCGCCTGCCGACCTGTTGCCAGTGTCGGCGGAGGGGTGTTGAGTCGGAAGTGGGGTCGACCCAACCTCATCGAGGGAGACGACGATGGCGAAGTTCGAGCACTACGACCAGGGGACACCCAGCTGGATCGAGCTGATCACACCCGACCAGTCCGCTGCGCAGACGTTCTACGGCGGGCTCTTCGGCTGGTCGTTCGACGATCACGACATGGGCGAGATGGGCCACTACTACATCCCCACGCTCGACGGCGACGAGATCGGCGGGATCGGTGGACAGATGCCGGGCATGGAGGGGCATCCCGCGTTCTGGGGTGTCTACCTGGCCGTGGACGACGTCGACGCTGCCACGGCGAAGGTCGAGTCCGCCGGCGGGAAGGTCGAGGCCGGTCCGTTCGACGTCGACACGAACGGCCGGATGTCCTCCATCCAGGACCCGACCGGCGCGCGTGTCGGCCTCTGGCAGGCCGGCGAGACCATCGGCACGCAGCGCGCCAACGAGCCGGGCACCCCGACCTGGAACGAGTGCGTCACCGGTGACGTCAAGGCCGCGGTCGCGTTCTACGCCGCCGTGCTCGGCATGGGCAGCGAGGACATGGACATGGGTGAGGCCGGTACGTACACCGTGCTGACCAACGTCAAGGGCAAGCAGGTCGGCGGCTGCATGGACCTCGGCATGCTTCCCGAGGGCACTCCACCGCACTGGAGCGTCTACTTCGACGTCGAGGACGTCGACGCCAGCGTGACCACGGCCGAGGGCCTCGGCGCCAAGACGCTCGCCCCGGCGATGGACGTTCCGGGCGTGGGCCGGATGGCGATGCTCGCCGACCCGCAGGGTGCGGCGTTCTGGGTGATGGCCGGGGCCGACGCGGCGTAGGTGCCGAGCCTCTTCCGGCAGTGCGCGGGAAGGCGCGCCCCCAGCGCCTGGAGAAGCCGACGGGGGGATCAGTCCGACTGCTCGAGGCGGAAGGGGTCGGCGGGGTAGATCCCGAGGATCTTCACCTCCGTGGTGAAGAACGCGAGCTCCTCGAGCGCGCGGGCGACCGGCGGGTCGTCCGCGTGCCCGTCGACCTCGGCGAGGAACTGGGTCGCGGTGAACTCCCCACCGACCATGTAGCTCTCGAGCTTGGTCATGTTCACACCGTTGGTCGCGAAGCCGCCGAGCGCCTTGTAGAGCGCGGCCGGAAGGTTCCGCACGTTGAACACGAAGCTGGTCACGACCGGCCCGTTGCCCCGGGGCGCCTTGTCGAAGTCGCGGGAGAGGACCACGAACCGCGTGGTGTTGTGGTCCTCGTCCTCGACGTCCTCGAGGAGCACCTCGAGGCCGTAGATCCCGGCGGCGAGAGGCGGTGAGATCGCGGCCTGGGTCGGGTCGCCTGCCTCCCTCACCTCGCGCGCGGCACCGGCCGTGTCACCAGAGATGACCGGCACGAGGTCGTGCTCGCGGATCACGCGCCGGCACTGGCCGAGCGCGTGCACGTGGCTGTGCACGGTCTTGACGCCGTCCAGGGTGGCTCCGGGTACCCCGAGCAACGCGAAGCGGACGCGCAGGAAGTGCTCGCCGACGATGTGCAGCTGTGAAGTCGGCAGGAAGTGATGGATGTCGGCGACCCGGCCCGCCAGCGAGTTGTCGATCGGGATCATGGCGAGGTCCGCCTCACCGGTGTCGACCGCGGCGAAGCAGTCCTCGAAGCTCGGACAGGCAACGGCCTCGACCCGGGGGTAGCGCTCCTGACAGGCCAGGTGGGAGTTCGACCCCGGCTCGCCCTGGTAGACGATCCGGCGCGCGTGCTCCTCGCGGTCGACGGTGCTCACGCGCGTCAGTGTCACACGTCGGCGCCGGCCGCGATTAGGCTCGCTCAGCGTGTGGATCCTCGGCGTGGTGGCGATCGTGGTGGCCCTTGCCGCCGCGGCGCTCGCCGTCGTCGCCCTGCGCCGCCAGGCGTCGTACCGCCGCGTCCCGACCGTCGAGGCGCTTCCCGAGGACGTCGTCGGCCTGCGACAGGAGGTCGCGGCCCTCCGGGTCGAGACCGGCGGTGCCCTGCGGCATCTCGCCGTCGTGCGGTACGACGCGTTCGGCGACATGGGGGGCCACCTGTCCTGGTCACTTGCGCTGCTCGACGACGAGGGCGACGGCGTGGTGCTGACCTCGATCCACGGGCGCTCCGATGCGCGCACCTATGCCAAGAGCATCTCGTCGTGGACCTGCGAGCAGCAGCTCTCGCCGGAGGAGGACGAGGCTGTCGCGCACGCGCGACCGTAGCCATCGAGCGCGTCGCGAGACCCGCCTCCAGTGTGGAAGGTCACGACTGGGCCACGGTCGGTGCCCGCCTGCAACCACGCCCTCCGCCGGTTCGTCTCTGACGTATCCGGTACTCGGGGACGACAGGGAGCGGCATGGCGGCCACACACGCACCAGGACCGGGGGTCGGCCCGGAGCGACGCCGGCACGCGCGCCAGGCGAGCGTCGTCGCGGCCCTCGCCGTTGCCGCGGTCGTGGTGCCGTTCGGCCTGCACGACCTCGCGCACCGTGCCCGTGACGCCGCCACCGCACCGGCGACGGCGTCCCCTCCGACGTCTTCCGCGCGCCAGCGGCCGGCTGTCGATCCCAGGCTCGGGTCCCACGGAGATCTCCCGGCGCTGCTCCCTACCCGGGGCCGGCTGACCGACGGCACCCACGTGCGGCTCGGCGACGTCACCACGGGGGTGCTCCGGCGTACGCCGGACGGAGGATGGCAGGTGCTGGTCCGCTGGGACGGCCGACTCCAGCCGGTCGTCCCGCACGCACCGAGGCGTGTCGGCCCCGGCTCCAGCGGCCCGACCGTCGCCACGTGGGTCTCCCGCGACGGGCTGCTCTACACCCGGGTCGTCACGAGCCGTCCCGGTCGGTTCAGGGTGTACGAGTGGGAGCCGCGCGGTGGTACGGCGTACTCGCCGCCGGCGCTGATCGCGACGCCCCTCGGTCCGGTCTGCTTCAACCACGCCTTCACCGCGTTCGGTGACTGCCGGCCCATCCGTTAGTCCCGACGGGGCGACCTCCCGAGCCCGGGAGCCCGGCACTCCGGGTGCCGAACAGGCGGGACTATCGAGGGACACGGACCAGGACCCGGCCGTGGAGGCAGGTCATCCGGAGCTCCTTGCCGGCGCCGAGCGGATCGCCGTCCAGCTGGCGCGGGGTGGCTGCGGCGGCCCGGATGGTGACCGTCCGTCCGCGCATCCGGGCGATCGTCTCGTCGGTGCGCGGACGCTTCGCGAGCACACGGAAGGCCAGGGGCAGCCAGGACACGAACCGCTTCGGATAGAGCAGGACGACGTCGAGGAGCCCGTCGTCGATCGCGGCGTCGGGGAGCAGGGGCATGCCCGCCTGCAGGAAGCCGACGTTGCCCACCACGACCGTGCGGGCGCGGTGCGTGGTGAACTCCTCGCCGTCCACGGAGATCTCCATGCGGACGACCGGCGACATCAGTGCCCGGAGGGTCGACAACACGTAGGCCACCCAACCCACCGTGGCCTTGAGCTGCTCGCTGACCCCCTCCATGATCGCCGCGTCGAGGCCCATCCCTGCCATCACCATGAAGTGGGTGTCCTCCATGTCGTCGCCGGACACCTCGACCAGGTCGATGGCCTGGTCCTGCCCCGTCAGGGCCACGTCGATCGCGGCTCGGAGGTAGAGCGGGAGCGCGAGGTTGCGCGCCAACAGGTTGCCGGTCCCCGCCGGGACGATGCCGACCGGGATGCCGGTCCCGGCGAGCTCGGCACACACCTCACGCACGGTTCCGTCGCCGCCGCAGACGAGCACGAGGTCCGCGCCGCCGACGGCTGCGGCCTCCGCCATCCCCGTCCCGGGGTCCTCGACCGTCGTGTAGTGCCAGGTGGGTCGAGACCAGCCGGCTTCCTCGGCCATGGCGGCGACGATCGAGCGGAACTGACCGACGTCCTCCAGCTTGGAGGGGTTGAGGACGACGGCGAGCCTGCGCTCGGACGGGACGGACTCCGTGAGCGGTGCGGCCGTCTCGGCGTGGCTGCGTGGCAGGGGGCTGTAGGTCGCCAGCCAGAAGAGGGTCACGCACGCGCCGAGCAGCCACCCCCCGACCACGTCGGTCGGGTAGTGCCGCCCGAGCAGCACCCGGTCCGCTCCGACCACCAACGGCAGCAGCACAGCGACGGCGTACACCGCGCGTCTGAGGTTCCCCCGCCGGATCAGCATGGTCGCGAGCACGATGACGATCCCCGCGAACGCCGCGGTGCTGGCCGAGTGCCCGGAGGGGAAGGACTTGGAGGTCAGCTGCCCGAGCGGGTCCTGCCACACCGGCCGGCTGCGACCGTAGAGCTGCTTGATGGAGTCGTAGAGCAGGCTGTCGGTGACCATCACGAGGACCGTGTAGACAGCGGCACGGCGGTGCCTGCGGAACCACAGCGGCACCGCGACGATCACGGTCAGGACCGTCATCCCGATGCCCGCGAACGCGGCCTCGATCCAGCGCAGGACGGTGATCAGCCCGTCGTGGCCACGCGCCCAGGTCTCGGCCGAGCGGCCCAGGTCGTCGAAGCCGTTGAGCGGCGCCCGCTGGAGGTGCACCAGGAAGGCCAGCACGCAGAACAGTGCCGCGCACGCTCCCGCCCAGACCAGGATCTGGGGGCGCGGACGGTCGAGCACGCGCGTCAGTATGCCGGGAGCGTGAGGCGCGCACTCCACCCGCGGGGACCGGCGGAACTCCCGTGCTGCCGCCTCCGCGGCGCGGATAGCCTTTCCATGTGAACCCACCGCACGCAGCAGCTCCCTGCGCTCGCCCCTCCACAGGGATCCCGAGATGATCGACCCGAAGGTGCTGCGGGAGGAGCCGGACCGCGTGCGCGCGGCCCAGGCCAAGCGCGGGCTGTCCGACGACGTCGTCGACCGTGCCCTGGCTGCCGACTCCACGCGCCGCCATGCGATCTCGACCTTCGAGGGCAAGCGCGCCGAGCAGAAGCAGCTCGGCAAGCAGATCCCACAGGCGACAGGCGACGAGAGGGCCGCGTTGCTGAGGCGGACCAAGGACCTCGCGGCGGAGGTGAAGGCCGCCGAGACCGCTCAGACGGAGGCGGAGGAGGCCTGGCGTCAGGCGCTGATGGACATCCCCAACCTCGCAGCGGACGAGGCACCTGCCGGCGGCGAGGAGAACTACGTCGTGCTCGAGACCCACGGCTCACCGCCCGCGTTCGACTTCGAGCCGCGTGACCACGTCGAGCTCGGTCGTCTCTTGGGCGCGATCGACCTCGAGCGCGGCGCGAAGGTGTCCGGCTCACGCTTCTACTTCCTCACCGGCGTCGGCGCGCAGCTCGAGTTCGCGCTGATCAACATGGCGATGGACATGGCGCGCGCCAACGGGTTCATCCAGGTCACGCCGCCGTCGCTGGTCAAGCCCCGCGCCATGGAGGGCACCGGCTTCCTGGGGCAGGCGGCGGACGACGTCTACCGGATCGAGGGGCAGGACCTCTACCTCGTCGGTACGTCGGAGGTCCCGCTCGCGGCGTACCACTCCGACGAGATCCTCGACATCGACACCCTCCCCCTCCGCTACGCCGCGTTCAGCCCGTGCTTCCGCAAGGAGGCCGGCTCGCACGGCAAGGACACCCGCGGCATCTTCCGGGTCCACTGGTTCGACAAGGTCGAGATGTTCGTCTACACGACCCTCGAGGAGTCTTTCGCCGAGCACCGCCGGCTGCTGGAGTGGGAGAAGGAGTTCCTGGACAAGCTGGACCTCTGCTATCGAGTGATCGACGTGGCCGCCGGTGACCTCGGTCTCTCGGCCCAGCGCAAGTTCGACTGCGAGGCGTGGATCGCCAGCCAGGGCCGCTACCGCGAGCTGACCTCGACCTCCAACTGCACCGACTTCCAGACCCGCCGACTGGACACCCGGGGCCGTCTCGCAGACGGCGAGATCAGACCGATCGCCACGCTGAACGGCACGCTCTGCTCGACCAACCGGCCGATCATCGCCCTGCTCGAGACCCATCAGCAGCGGGACGGCTCCGTGTTGGTGCCGCAGGCGCTGCAGCCCTACCTCGGTGGGCTCGAGGTCCTCAAGCCGGTCAACGTCTGACCCGTGGTCCCCACACGTGTCACCGACGGGAGCGGCCGGGCCGACGCGGGCTGGCGGCCGAAGCTGGTCGCCCTCGACATCGACGGCACCCTGCTCAAGTGGATCGACGGGGTCGGCACGACCTATGAGCAGATCAGCCCGCCGGTGCACGCCGCGGTGCGACGCACGCTCGATGCCGGCGCTCAGGTGGTGCTCGCCAGCGGCCGGTCGCCGCACGGGATGACCAACGTCGCGGACCGTCTCGGCCTGCACCCCGGTGACGCGGGCGACGCCGATGAGCAGATCTGGGTCGTGGCCAGCAACGGCGCCGTCGTGTTCCGGTACCCGCCGATCGAGGTCGTCCACGAGGAGACGTTCGACGCCGCGCCGGCTGTCGCCGCCGTGCTCGAGCACCACCCGAACGCGCTGGTGGCGGTGGAGGAACGCGGCGTCGGATACCGCGTGAACCGCCCCTTCCCCGAGGGGGAGCTCACCGGCGAGTTCACCATCGCCGACATCGCGGACCTGGTGGCAGTCCCGGTCAGCCGGGTCATCATCCGCGACCCCGAAGCCACGGCGGACGACTTCGTCGCGCTCGGGGAGCGGCTCGGTCTGCACGGCACCGACTACGTCGTCGGGTGGACGGCCTGGCTCGACCTCGCCCCGGTCGGCGTCAGCAAGGCGTCCGGTCTCGCCTACGTCGCGCTGGAGCTCGGCGTCGATGCGGATGACGTGCTCGCGATCGGCGACGGGCGCAACGACATCGAGATGTTGCGGTGGGCGGGCCGCGGTGTCGCGATGGGCCAGGCGATCGAGGAGGTCAAGGAAGCGGCCGACGCCGTGACCGGGACGGTGTACGAAGACGGTGCCGCCACCGAGCTGGACCTCTGGTTCGGTGACAGCCGCTCGACCCCCTCGGCGCGGTCCTGGCCGGCATGACCCGACCACGTCTGGTCGCCACGGATCTCGACGGCACCCTGCTGCACAGTGACGGGACCGTGACGACGCGCACCGCGGAGGTCCTCCGGGCGGTTCAGAACCTCGGCGTCGAGGTGGCGTTCGTGACGGCCCGGCCCCGGCGCTGGATGGACGAGCTCTGGCAGCACGTGGGGTCCCGCGGCCTCGCGGTGGTGTCCAACGGCGCGCTCCTGCTCGACGTGGCGACCGGCGAGGCGCTCGAGGTTCGCGCGATCGAGGCCGGGCCCGGGATCACCCTCGCCGAGACGATCCGGGCGGCCGTGCCCGGGTGTGCGTTCGGGCTGGAGCTCCTGGACTCCGTCGCCGTCGAACCGGGATTCCTCCAGACGCCCGCCGACCTCCCCTCGGGCGCGGCGGTCGGTCCCGTCCATGAGGTGTGGACCGCGCCGGCTCTCAAGCTGCTCGTCCGCCATCCGGGGCTCGACCCGGTCGTCCTGCGCGAAGGCGTCCTCGGCGCGGTGGGAGACCTGGCGGTCACGACCTGGACCACCGACGGCCTGATGGAGATCAGCGCGGTCGGCGTGACGAAGGGTGCGGGCCTGGCCCGGCTGTGCGCCCGGCGTGGGCTCGAGGCGGCGGACGTGGTCGCGTTCGGGGACATGCCGAACGACATCCCGATGCTTGCCTGGGCCGGCACGTCGTACGCCGTGGCCAACGCGCACCCGAGCGTGCTGGACGTGACCGACCATGTCGCCCCCAGCAACGACGACGACGGCGTGGCCACCGTGCTGTCCGCGCTGTTCGGGCTCTGACCGCGCCTGTGATGTGATGGTCCGGTGACCAGGTGCCTGCCCGCGCTGTCTGGCGCGGTGGTGTCCGCCGCGCTGGTCTGGGGTGCCCTCTTCACGAT
>JBKPTA010000060.1:0-30152 GCA_046735295.1 Actinomycetota bacterium
CTGCCGCGCCGCCGCCGCGTTCGAACGTCCCTCCGCGAGCAGCGCGAGGACGTCGCGCTCCCGCTCGGTGAGTCGGGCGAAGCTGGGCTCGGGACGCATCGGAGCCATCAGCGAGGCAACCACCTCGGGATCGAGCGCCGAACCACCGGCGGCAACCCGGCGCAGCGCGTCGAGGAAGTCGTCCAGGTCCAGGATCCGGTCCTTGAGCAGGTAGCCGAACGCTCCCGTCGAGACCAGCTCGGTCGACTGCGTCGTCTCGACGTGCTGTGACAGCAGCACGACCGGCAGCTCCGGTCGCAGGGCGCGCAGCTCTCGGGCCGCGCGGGCACCGTCGTCGGTCATGGTCGGAGGCATGCGGACGTCGGTGACGAGCAGGTCCGGCTCCCACTCGAGGACCGCCGCCACCACCGCGGGTGCGTCCGCGACCCGCGCGACGACGTCGTGGCCTGCCTGCTCCAGCAGCAGGGCCATCCCCTCCCGCACCACCGCGGAGTCCTCACCGATCACGATCCGCACGGCAACCTCGCCTCCACCCGGGTGCCGGCGCCCGGCGCGCTGGTCACCACGAGCTCACCGCCGCTCGCGGCGACCCGGTCCCGCAGGCCGGCCAGGCCCGACCCCGGCCGCTCGCCGGCACCACCGCAGCCGTCGTCGGCGACCACCACCCGCAGGCTCGCATCGCGACAGGCGATCTCGATCGCCACGGTCGTCGGCGCGGCGTGCTTGAGGGCGTTGGCGAGCGCCTCCGCCGCGACGTAGTACGCCGTCGTGGCGACTGCGTCGGTCACCTGCTCGCTCGTGACCTGCACGCTCACCGGTATCGGGCTGGTGCGCACGAGTGACCGGATGGCCGCAGGCAGACCCTCGTCAAGGCCGCGCGGCCGCACACCCCCGGCCAGCCGGCGCAGCTCGATGACGGCTTCCTGCAGGTCTCGGACCGCGGCGCCGAGGACCTGCCGCATCGCGTCGTCCGCGGTGACCTGCTGCTGTGCGAGCTGGAGCGACATCCCGATGCCGACCAGCCGCTGTTGGGCGCCGTCGTGCAGGTCACGCTCGAGCCGGCGGCGCTCGGCGTCGGTGGCCTCGACCAGCCGTGCTCGAGACGCCCGGGTCTCCGCCAGCGCCTGCCTCAACGCGATCCTCGACTGCGCCAGCTCCAAGGGCAGGTGGGCCCGGCGCAACGCCTCCCGGAGCAGACGCGGTCGGCGCGCGGCACCGACGTAGGCGATGCAGGCCAGCAGGCGACCCGCCACGGCCACCTCCAGGAACTGGCCGCCTGGGTGTTCCGCCGGTGAGCCGTCGCCGGTGCACCAGCTCGTGTCGTCCGCGGTCATCTTGTACACCACCCGCAGGGCGGGATCGTACAGCGCCTCCTGCAGGGCACCCTCGATCTGCTCGGGGTCGGAGCGACCGTCGCGAATCTCGTCGAGGAACAGGTCGAGCCGACCCAGCGCATCGCGCCGCCCACGGTCGAATCGCGCGTCCACGATCGCCTGGACCCGGCGCCGCAGCAGGCCGAAGAGCACCGTGGACACCAGAGTCGCCCCCGCGACCGCAACATCGGAGCCGCGGCCCAGCACCGCACCCCCGACCACGGTGACCGTGGCGAACACGGCAACCAGGCCGCCGGTCAGAACGACGTAGCCGAAGGTCCGACTGAGCACCGTGTCGATGTCGAACAGGTCATGACGGAGGACGCCGATCGCCACGCTGACCGGGAGGCTGACGTAGACCAGCAGCAGCCCCACGACGACGACCACGGATGCCACGTCGGTCAGCAGGTAGGTCGCCCAGGCCGCCACGAGCACGGCCGGCAGGAGCGTGATGCTGAGCATCAACCACTTCAGCTGGCGGCGTACCACCTCGTCGCCAGCGCGGAAGCGCACCACGACGTGGGCTGCCGACGCGACCAGCAGGGCGAGGAGGAGGGCGAGGGAGCCGATGCCGAGCACGTCATTGACCCAGCCCGGCTCGTCGACGGGTGGCACGCCCGGGATCTGCCCCGGCCCGCTGCCGTAGCTCCCCGGGTCCAGGGCGACCGCGACGTGGAACGCGAGCAGGAAGAGCGCCCACCCGGCGGGGAGCACCCACCACCCGCGCCCCAGCCGGCCGTCGGGGACGTAAGCCGCGAGCAGCGCCGGTGGCACGTAGAGCCACACCCATCCAGCGACGGACATGACTGCGAGCACCAGCGCCAGGCCGTGTGGTGGTGAGCCTCCGGTCTGGCTGTCCGGCCCCAGCAGCGTGAGCGGCAGCAGGCCGAGCGCGACCAGCAGCACCCCGACGATCCGGGGTCCGCGGGCGAAGACCAGCGCGCCGAGCAGGACTCCTGGCGCACCGGCGGCCACCGCGAGGGCGATCTGCCAGCCGGTCATCGCCTCGTCCCCACGGTCCACCTACCGCACAACCCAGGGACACCGCCGGGGCCGGCGAGTGTCGTCGAGGGCCATGATCCCGCATCCGCGCTCGATCGTCGTGCGTGCTGGCACGCAGAGAGTTGGTGTGGCACGGCCGGCCACGCTGACCACGGAGCAGCCCAGGCACACGACCCCAGAAGATCAGTCGACCAGACGATGGTCTCCCTCGCGAGAACGAGGGATACGTTGGACCCCATGTCGAGCGACCTCACGGTGATCCTGCTGGCGGCGGGCGGAGGGACCCGCATGAAGTCGAAGACGGCGAAGGTCCTCCACCAGATCGGCGGGCGCACCATGGTCGGCCACGTGCTCGCGGCCGTGCAGGCGCTGGAGCCGGCGCGGGTGGTCGCCGTCGTGGGTCACCAGCGCGACCAGGTGGGTCCGCACATCCAGGCGCTGTTGCCCGACGTCGTGCTCGCGGTGCAGGAAGACCAGCAGGGCACCGGGCACGCGGTGCGCATCGCCGTACAAGCGGCCGGTACGACGAGCGGCACCGTGCTGGTGGCCAACGGTGACACTCCGTTGCTGCGGGGTGAGAGCCTGCGCGCGTTCGCCGAGGAGCACGAGGCGGCCCAGTGCGCGGTCAGCGTGCTCAGCGGCATCGTCGACGACCCGTTCGGCTATGGGCGGATCGTGCGCAACGAGGAAGGCGACGTCGAGGCGATCGTCGAGGAGAGGGACGCCACGCTCGACCAGCGCGACATCCAGGAGATCAGCTCCGGCATCCTCGCCTTCGACGCCGAGTTCCTGACCGATGCCCTCCCGCGCATCGGCAACGACAACGCCAAGGGCGAGTACTACCTCACCGACACGGTCGGTCTGGCCCGAGACGCCGGTCTCAACGTCGGCGCCTTCCCCCTCAACGACTGGATGCAGACACAAGGAGCGAACGACCGGGTACAGCTGGCCGAGCTCGGCCGCGAGCTGAACCGGCGCATCGTCGAGCGATGGATGCGCGACGGCGTCACGGTGATGGACCCGCTGTCGACCTGGATCGACGCCGACGTCACCCTCGCCCCCGACGTCGTCCTCCTGCCGGGCACCCATCTGCTCGGGGCGACCGTCGTCGGCGAGGACTCCGTGATCGGTCCCGACACCTCTCTCAAGGACTGCGAGATCGGCGCCGGTGCGCGGGTGACCCGCGCGCACGGCGAGCTGGCAGTGGTCGGCGCGGGCGCGGACGTCGGTCCCTTCGCCTACCTGCGTCCCGGCACCGAGCTCGGCAGTGGCGGCAAGATCGGCACCTTCGTCGAGACGAAGAACGCCCACATCGGCGCCGGCGCCAAGGTGCCACATCTCTCCTACGTTGGCGACGCCACCATCGGCGAGGGCTCCAACATCGGCGCCGGGACGATCTTCGCCAACTACGACGGCACCACCAAGCACCACACGACCATCGGCAAGGGTGCGAAGACCGGAGCCAACAACACCTTCGTCGCGCCGGTCACGATCGGGGACGGCGCCATCACCGGCGGCGGCGCCGTCGTACGCCGCGACGTGCCACCGGGCAACCTCGCCGTCTCGGGGGGGCCGCAGCGCAACCTCGACCGACGCACTCCCCGCGACACCGAGCCGACCTCGATGGGGGAGTCGGGCGCCGATGAGGGAGAATCCTGACCTGTGAGCTCCAAGACGAAGAGGACCACCAAGAAGCACCTGATGGTCTTCTCCGGACGGGCTCATCCCATCCTCGCCCAGGAGGTCGCGGTCGAGCTCGGGATCGAGCTGGTGCCCACCCAGGCCTACGAGTTCGCCAACTCCGAGACCTACGTCCGCTACGAGGAGTCGGTCCGCGGCTGCGACGCCTTCGTCATCCAGAGCCACACCGCGCCCATCAACGAGTGGCTGATGGAGCACCTGATCATGGTGGACGCGCTCAAGCGCGCCAGCGCGAAGCGCATCACGGTCGTCATGCCGTTCTACGCCTATGCGCGCCAGGACAAGAAGCACCGGGGCCGTGAGCCGATCTCGGCCAGGCTCGTCGCCGACATGTTCAAGACCGCCGGTGCCGACCGCCTGATCACCGTCGACCTGCACGCCGACCAGATCCAAGGATTCTTCGACGGGCCCGTCGACCACCTGTTCGCGCTGCCGATCCTCGCGTCGTACGTCAGGGACAAGTACGGCGGCCAGGAC
Organism: Actinomycetota bacterium; assembly: GCA_046735295.1. Lineage (GTDB taxonomy): Bacteria > Actinomycetota > Actinomycetes > Propionibacteriales > Nocardioidaceae > Nocardioides. The sequence goes on from JBKPTA010000060.1 coordinate 4,554, forward strand.
CTCGCGGTGGTCAGCCCGGACGCCGGCCGGATCAAGGTCGCCGAGCGCTGGTCACAGCGGCTCGACGGTGCACCGCTGTCCTTCATCCACAAGACGCGCCGGATCGACCGGCCCAACGAGACCGTCGCCAACCGGGTCGTCGGTGACGTCCGTGGCCGGATCTGTGTCCTGGTCGACGACATGATCGACACGGGCGGCACGATCCTGCACGCCGCCGAGGCGCTCGCGCGAGACGGCGCAGCGGGCGTGGTGATCGCGGCGACCCATCCGATCCTGTCCGGCCCGGCCGTCGACCGGCTGAAGAACAGCGGAGTCACCGAGATCGTGGTCACCGACACCCTGCCGATCTCGGACGACAAGAGGTTCGACAAGCTCACCTGCCTGTCGATCGCGCCGCTGCTCTCGCAGGCGATCAAAGAGGTGTTCGAGGACGGATCGGTCACCAAGATGTTCGAGGGCCAGGCGTAGCGAAGGCAGTCCACGCGCCGCCGGTCGAGCCGGTCGAGACCAGTTGTGCCTCGGTCGAGCGTGCCGAGACCTCCAGGTGCCGTCGGTCGAGCCTGCCGAGACCACGCCCGCGCGACTCGTGGATCACTCGCGCTGCCGGCTCGACGTCTCAACGCCGCGCGCTGGCCCGGCGCTGGGCTGCGCGCACCCGGAGCGCTGCGTCGTAGTCGTCGACCGTGTCCGACCAGCCGCGATTGAGCACCGTGTTGTGCGTGCGGCCCGCGGCCTCCTCGAGGTCGTCGCGGAAGCGCTGGAAGCGCGGCAGCGGCAGGGGCACGTTCGGCGCCGCGTCCGCCACCTCGCCCGCGAAGGCCTGGCCGCGTTCGGCGAGCCGCGGAGCCTCCTCGAGGTAGCGGTCGAGGTAGGGCTCGACCAGCTCCTCCTGTCCCGCGGACCAGAGACCGGCGACGATCGCCCCGAAGTCGCGATTGGACACATGGGGGTCGAGAAGCTGCTGCCAGGCCTCCTCCTTGGCCGGTGCTTCCGGCCGGCTCGCCCTGGCCGCCAACGCCGACTGGTGACCGCTCGACGAACGGTCGGCGGCGGCCTCGCGGTCCACCAGGTCGACACCCTCGGCGCCGAGCTGCACGAGTCGGCGTACGAGGAGCCAGCGGGTGTCGCGGTCGAGCGTGAGACCCGGGTGCGCCTCGCCGGACTCGAGCCAGGCCCGGAGCAGAGCCACGTCATCCGATGTCAGCGCGACGCATCGCATCGCTGCGAGTCCGCGATCCTGGTCGCCGGCGGCGAGGACCTCGGTGCCCACGTCGGCGATGACCCGCTCAGCCGCCCGGAGGTCCTCCGGCGCCGTCCACTGCGGGAGCACCAGTCGGGTGAGCCGCCGGAGCATCCCGTCGAACACCACCGCGTCCGGCTCGGCCGCGAGGTGGTTCCGGACGAGCGACATCAGCTCCCCCGTGGTCATGGTCTCGCGACGGACCCGGGTGATCGCGTTGGTCCACGTCACGGCGCGGAGCAAGGGGTCGGGGAGAGATGAGAGGCCGGCGACGACGCTCTGCCAGGAGACCTCGTCGAGGAACACGGCGGCGTACGCCTCGTCCTGGGCGTTCGGCAGCACCGTCGCCCCTGCCAGGTCGTCGAGAGAGACGGGCTCAGCCCCGAGGTCCAGGACGCGGCTGAGGAGTCGGCCGGTGTCGTCCAGTGCGCTCACGGTGAACCGATGCGGCCGCGAGCCGTCACGCGCGAGCACCGGTACGTCACCGACTCTGGCGACCCGGATGGTGTCGAAGCCGGTCGTCCGGAGGTACGCCTCGGCCCAGCCGCGCACGTCGCGGTCGGTCACCGAGTCGAGCGCCTCCAGATAGTCCGCGAGCTCGGCGTTCCCGAAGCGGTGACCCGTGAGGTACCGGTTGGTACCGGCCAGGAAGGTGTCCCACCCCAGCCACGTGACGAGCTGACGGAGCACGCTGGCGCCCTTGGCGTAGGTGATGTGGTCGAAGTTGTTGAACGCCGTGTCGACGTCGACCAGGTGCTCGGCGTCCTCGGCGATCGGATGTGTCGAGCGACGGCTGTCGGCGGTGTACCCGGAGGGCTTGCGGTTCATGGAGAAGTCCGGCCAGGTACCGGTGACGCCGACCTCGTGCGCCACGTGGAAGCCCATGAAGTCGGCGAACGACTCGTTGAGCCAGGTGTCCTGCCACCACTTCATCGTCACCAGGTCGCCGAACCACATGTGCGCCATCTCGTGCGCGATGACCTCGGACCGGTTCACGATCGCGCTCGCGTCGGGGTCGCTGCGGGGCACGTACTCGTCCCGGAACGTCACGCATCCAGCCGTCTCGAGGGCTCCCCAGTTGTGCCCCGGCTGCATCACCTGGTCGTAGGAGTCGAACGGGTACGGCTCGTCGAAGGCGGCGGTGTAGAAGTCGAAGGCCGCCTCCGTGAGCCGCTTCATGTCCTCGAAGTCGCGGTCCAGCTCCCGGCTGAGGGATCGCCGGATGTGCCATCCGAACGGCAGGCCGGCGTGCTCCCAGGTGCGGGAGTGCCACGGTCCCGCGCACACCACGAACAGGTACGTCGAGATGCGCGGCGTCGTGGAGAACCTGCGCAGGTCGCCGTCCCGACCGGTCTCGCGGCCGTTGGCGATCACCGTCCACTCCGGGGGAGCGGTCACCGTGACCGACATCGGGGCCTTGAGGTCGGGTTGGTCGAAGCAGGCGAAGACCTTCTGGGCGATGTCCATCCCGCACAGGGCCGAGATGTACGTCTGGTCGTCCGCCGGGTCGGTGAAGGCGTGCATGCCGTCGCCGTCGTTGACGTAGGGGATGCGGGCCTCGACCACCACCTCGTTGCGGGGGCGGAGGTGGTCAAGCACGATCCGCCGCCCGTCGTACGCCGGCGAGGCGACCGGGGCGCCGTTGACCGTGAGCCGGAGGCCGTCGGCGTCGGTCAGCTCGAGGAACGTCGTCCCGCTGGGCTCGGCGACGGCGAAGGTCACCGTCGTCCGGCACCAGAAGCTCGCACGGGACGTCAGATCGAGGTCGATCTGGTAGGCCACGTCGGAGACCTGGGCGGCGCGGGCGACGGCTTCGGCGTAGGTGAGGGACACGTCATGGACCCTAGGCGAGTCCTCCAGGAGAGCCACTGGGTGTCGCCACGGTGGCCGGAGCGCGTCCGGCTGCTTCCGGTGTTGACGAAGGCACTCTGGCGCTCGTCTCGAAACCACCGTGTCCTGGGCCGCTGGTTTCGAGACGGTCGCAGAGCGACCTCCGCGACCAGCGGGTTCCTCTCGCCGGGATTGGCGCGGCGAACCGGTCGCTGTCTAGACTTCGACGGTTGCCTCGGCGAGGGACCCTGCAGGTGTCCGTGATCGACTGGGCCCGGCACCCGACGCCGCGCTGACCCGGTCGCGCGGCGTTCGTCGTCTGAGGCGGCCCGCGACCAGCGCACACGTGTACGACCGTACGAGGAGACCAGAGGATGCCCGAGAAGATCACCGCGGAGATGCGCACGGAGTTCGGCAAGGGTGCCGCTCGCCGGATTCGGCGCGACGACAAGATCCCGGCAGTGGTCTACGGGCACGGGAACGACCCCGTGCACCTGACCCTGCCCGGACACGACACGATGATGGCCCTCAAGCACGGCGGTGCGAACGCCCTGCTCGAGCTGGACATCGAGGGCAAGAGCCAGCTCGCCCTGACCAAGCAGGTGCAGGTCGACCCGATCCGCCGTGTGCTCGAGCACATCGACTTCGTGGCGGTCCGCCGCGGCGAGAAGGTCACCGTCGACATCCCGGTCCACGTCTCGGGAGAGGCGGCCTCGGAGACGCTCGTCGTCACCGAGAACTCCACGGTCCAGGTGGAGGCCGAGGCGACCGCGATCCCCGAGCGCATCGAGATCTCCGTCGAGGGTGCTGCCATCGGCACGCAGATCCACGCCTCGGACCTCGTGCTCCCCGAGGGCACCACGCTGCTCACCGATCCGGATGTCCTCATGGTCAACGTCACGCAGGCGCAGACCGCCGAGCAGCTCGAGGCCGAGCTCGCCGAGGCCGAGGCCGAGGCGGGCATCGTGCACGAGGAGAGCGACGAGGCCGCGGCCGAGGCCGCTGCCGGCGAGACCGCCGAGGGTGAGGGCGAAGGCGCCGGGGGCGAGGGCGGCGAGACGCCCGGCGAGGGCGACTCCGAGGAGTGAGGCTGCCGCACCGCCCGGGCTGGCTGCGACGCGCTCCGGTCCCAGCGCGTGCGCCCTTCGGTGTGGACCCCCAGGGTGAGCAGGTGCGCGAGATGACGGACTCGCCGGCCGACGTGTGGTTGGTGGTCGGGCTGGGCAACCCGGGCCCGGCGTACGCCGGCCACCGTCACAACGTCGGCTACCTGGTGGCCTCCGAGCTGGCCGACCGCATGGGCTCGGCGTTCCGCGCACACAAGTCCGGACGGGCCGAGGTCGTCGAGGGACGGCTGACCCCGCCCGGCGTTCCGGGGCCCCGGGTCGTCCTGGCGCGCAGCCGCACCTACATGAACGAGTCCGGGGGCGCGGTCAAGCAGCTCGCGTCCTTCTACCGGGTGCCGCCCGGTCGGATCGTCGCGGTGCACGACGAGCTGGACCTGCCGTTCGACGCGATGCGCGTCAAGCTGGGAGGCGGCGACAACGGGCACAACGGCGTACGGTCGCTGCGAAGTGCGCTCGGAACCGGTGACTTCTACCGGGTCCGGATCGGGATCGGCCGTCCACCGGGACGGCAGGAGGTATCCGACTTCGTGCTGTCGGACTACACGGCAGCCGAGCGCAAGGTGTTGCCGATCCAGGTGCTGACCGCCGCGGACGCCGTCGAGTCGCTGGTGACCGAGGGGCTGGAGCGCACGCAGGCGCGGTTCAACTCCTGACGCTCCGCCATGTCGCTGGGATCTTCGAGGTCCGCAGCGGGAACCCCTGTCCTTTCGGAACCACGAGGAATTTACGCAAGAAGGGTCATGGTGGGCTGGCGTTCGGAGGACGGTGTGCCGAACAATGGTCTTCGGTCAGCAGTCGACTCGGGGGAGTCGAGCAAGCTCTGGCCAGGGGGCGGGGCCCTGGTGGGTCCCGATGGGGGAAATGATCGTGATGCTCGATTCCTGGCGCATGCCCAGGACTCATCTAGCGACGGTTGCATCGAGGGGGTCCGACCGCGCGATCGTCGTGCGGCCGACTTCCGTTCCTGGCGGCCCGCGTCCAGACCGGTCCTTCTGCCGGGTCTACGACGAGGGACGTCTCTCCCGCCCGTACATGTCGGGGGCCATCCGGTCCGCGGCACACAGGGAACAGGAGACGGACTCATGAACAAGCCCAGCAGACGCGCGGTCGTCCGCACCGGTGTATGGGCGGTGCCGGTCGTTGGCACCGCTGCCGCCGCTCCGGCGTTCGCCCGCACCGGCGAGGTGCCGCCGGTGAGCATCGACGGGATCGGTCAGGGAGGCACGTTCCCCGGCAAGAGCGTGGCCACCTACCTGGTCGACGGCCAGACGATCACCACCGTGGTCGACTTCACAAGGTTCGACCCCTGCCAGTGCACGCAGAACGGCGCAGACCCGTCGGCCACCCACGTCGCCTGCAGCTGACGTAGCGGTTCGGGGGGACGTTAGGGTCGGTCCGTGACCGACGCCGAGCGTTCCCCGGAGACCGACGACCACGACCTCGCGGCCTGGTTGGCCACGACCGCCGGCGAACGACTGCTCGACGTCCGCGAGTCAGGATTGGCCGGTCGCGAGCTCAAGGACGCGGGGGACCGGGCCGCTCACGACCTGATCGTCGACCTGCTCGCGCGCCACCGTCCAGACGACGCTGTCCTGTCCGAGGAGGGGAAGGACGACAAGCGTCGCCTCGACGCCTCGAGGGTGTGGATCGTCGACCCTCTCGACGGCACCCGGGAGTTCTCCGAGCCCCCGCGCGACGACTGGGCGGTGCACGTCGCCCTGTGGGAGCGCGGCGAGCTGGCAGCCGGCGCGGTCGCGCAGCCGGCTCTGCACGAGACCTTCTACACCGGACGTCCTCCCGTCGTGCCCCTGCGGACCAGCAGGCGGCCGCGGATCGCGGTGTCACGAACCCGGCCACCGGCCTTCGTCGAGGCCCTGGCCGAGGAGCTCGACGCCGAGCTCGTCCCGATGGGGTCGGCCGGGGTGAAGGTGATCTCGGTCGTCCGCGACGTCACCGACGCCTACGTCCACGCTGGCGGTCAGTACGAGTGGGACAACGCGGCGCCCGTCGCCGTGGCGCGGGCCGCCGGGCTCTTCTGCTCGCGCGTCGACGGGTCCGAGCTGCGGTACAACCAGGACGACGTCTCTCTTCCTGACCTGGTGGTCTGCCGGCCGGAGCTGTCCGAGCAGATCCTGGACTTCGTGGCCCGCCACGGCACCGGCTGAGTCGGCGCTACGAGTCGACCGCGCAGGGCCCACGGACCCCGACGTCCGATGGCGCTCCGGAGGAGCGCGACGACCGAGCCGATGAGGCTCCGCTCGGGCCGTCCACGGGACTGCGGACACACCGCGCCGCCGCGGATGAGATCGTGTCGCCGTGTCGTCCGCGGACCCCGACGAGGAGACCCCGAGCGCCTCGGACGTGGTGCCGCTGCGCACGGCGACCCGAGCGTGGTTCCTGGTGTCGCTGCAGACGTTCGGTGGTCCGGCCGGCCAGATCGCGGTGATGCAGCGGATGCTGGTCGAGGAACGGCGGTGGATCGGGCAGCAGCGGTTCCTGTTCGCGCTGAGCTTCTGCACGCTCCTGCCAGGACCGGAGGCCCAGCAGCTGGCCACCTACGTGGGCTGGCTCCTGAACGGCGTGCGCGGCGCTTTGATCGCGGGCATCCTCTTCGTCCTCCCCGGCGTGGCGACCCTGCTCGTCCTCTCGGCGATCTATGTGGCGTACGGCGACACCACCGCCGTCGAGGCGGTGTTCCTCGGCCTCGGTCCTGCGGTCATCGCGATCGTGGTCCAGGCGATGACGCGGGTCGGCCGGCGGGCACTCGTCGCGCCATGGATGGTCCTCGTGGCGGCCTGCTCCTTCGCGGCACTGGCCTTCCTGGCGGTGCCGTTCCCCGCCGTCATCGCGGTGGCCGCTCTGGCCGGCTGGCTCGTGGGGCGCCGTCGGTCCAGAACACCGGCCGTGCCGCTCGGCACTCCAGCAGCACAGGAACCGGAGCCGCTGATCAGCGACACCGCTCTGCACTCCGAGACACCGTCCCGGCGCCACACCGTGACGGTCCTGCTCGTGGGTGTCGCCCTGTGGGCGGGGCCGGTGCTGGCGGCGGCCCTGGTCTTCGGGCGCGACAGCGTCTTCGTCGAGCAGGGCAGGTTCTTCTCCGGCGCTGCCGTGGTCACCTTCGGCGGTGCCTACGCGGTGCTGGCCTATGTGGCGCAACAGGCGGTCACCACCTATTCCTGGCTGAACGGCAGCGAGATGGTGCACGGCCTGGCTCTGGCCGAGACGACGCCCGGCCCGCTGATCATGGTCGTGCAGTTCGTCGCCTTCCTCGGCGCCTATCGAGACCCAGGGTCCCTCAACCCATGGGTGGCCGCGGTGATCGCATCCCTGCTCACCACCTGGGTCACCTTCGTGCCGTCGATCATGTTCGTCGTCCTGGGCGCGCCGTACGTGGAGAGGCTGCGCAGCAACCAGAACCTGGCTGCGGCGCTGTCGGGAATCACCGCTGCGGTGGTCGGCGTGATCGCGAACCTCGCGCTCTACTTCGCCTTCCACACCCTGTTCTCCGAGACCCGGCAGCGTACGTGGGGTCCGGTGTCCGCGGGGCTGCCCGTGCCCGGATCCGTGGTGTGGTCAGGTGTCGCGGTCACGGTCCTCGGCTTCGTCCTGGTCTTCCGCCTTCGCTGGAGCGTCCTGCTCACCCTCGGCACGTGTGCACTCGCGGGAGTGGCGTGGCACGTCGGCGCGGGTCTCCTCTGATCAGCCGCGCCCGCGGCGTCCTGGCATCCGGCGGCATCTGGTGAGCCGAGCCGTGCTGACGCGCGCGTATCTGGCTGCTGGTCCGCGCCTCCTCAGGACGACGCTCACGGAGGGAGGGGGCACGACATGTGGGACACAGTGCTCGAGACCTCGACGCGCCTCTCGCACGACCTGCCGTGCCCCCACTGCGGACACGGTGGACACCGCTACCTGCCCTGCGACCGTTGCGACTGTCACCTCGGCGAGCCGTCGGAGGACGACATCAGGGAACCGGCGTTCGCTCGCTAGCGTCGAAGCGACATGCTGACGCGACGCCAGGCCCTCCACGCCCTCGGTGCCGCCGGGGTGGCCGCGCCGGTGCTGACGGCCTGCGGCAACCGCGGCTCTGCCCCGGACCGCGACGCGAGGAGCGGGCTGCGCTTGGTGAAGGCCGACGTGACGCGGAGTCCGGGTGACCCGAGCGCCGTCGACGGCGTCGTCGCGGCGGCTGGATCGTTCGCCGCGGACCTCTGGCGTCTGGTGGGCTCGACGGAGGGCAACCTCGCCCTGTCGCCGTTCTCGATCGCGGTCGCGCTGGCCATGACTGCGAACGGTGCCGCCGGTGTCACGGCTCGACAGATGCTCGACACGCTGCACATCGACTCCCTCGCGACGTACAACGCCGGCATGGCAGCGCTCACCCGGCATCTCGAGTCGCTGGCCGGGACGGTCGAGCTTCCGGACGGGAGGGACGGATGGATCGCTCTCGCCTCGGCCGACCAGCTGTTCGGCGACCGAGCGACCACGTGGGAGCGCGCATTCCTCACCGTCCTCGCCAAGCAGTACGGCGCCGGGATGGTCGAGGTCGACTTCCGAGGTGCCTTCGAGCAGGCCCGGGTGCTGGTCAACGACTGGACCGGTGACCGGACGCACGGCCGGATCCCGGAGATCCTTCCCCAGGGCATCGTGGATGCGTCGACCCGGCTGGTGCTGGTGAACGCGCTGTACTTCAAGGCCCCCTGGCAGACCCCCTTCCAGAAGGGCGCGACCGGTCAGGCGGTCTTCCATCGAGCCGACGGCCGCTCCGTGCAGGTCCCGATGATGCACGGGGACGCCGAGGGGTCGGCCGTCTACCTCCAGGGGCGCAGCTTCACCGGAGCCCGGCTGCCGTACTGCGGCGGCGGGCTGGCGATGACCGTCGCGCTGCCCACCGCAGGGGAGCACGCTGCGCTCGCCGAGCTGCTCGGCCCGCACGGCCTCACCGGGCAGGGAGAGCCGGCCGTGGCGGTGACCATGCCGCGTTGGCGCTACCGGGTCGCCACGGACCTCGGCGACACACTCGTGGCCCTCGGGATGACCGACGCCTTCGATGCCGGTCGAGCCGACTTCTCCCGGATGACGGCCGAGGAGCAGCTGGCGATCTCCTTCGTCGTGCACCAGACCTTCGTGGCCGTGGACGAGGACGGCACGGAGGCGGCGGCCGCGACCGCGGTCGGCATGGCCGACAGCGCTGTTCTCAGGCGCCACGAGCTGGTCCTCGACCGGCCGTTCGTGTACGTCGTCCACGACACCGCCCACGGCACCCCGCTGTTCGTCGGGCGCGTCTCCGACCCGTCCTGACCAGGGCCGACACAGCCGGCGTCCGGCTTCTGGGCTCCGGTCTCGCCAACCCCGCCGCCACCTGGGACGACGTCTCCCCAGAACAGGTGATCCCCGGGCAGTCATGGTGTCCGAGGATGGCAATGACCGGCTCCGGGGGGGCGCCGGCCGGGTCGCGGCGGACGTGTCCGTCGCGGGCCGCCTACGGTTCGGGGGGACCGCATTGAGTGACCAGACCATCGACATGGGATCGATCCGACACGTGGCGGCCGCGTGGTCGCCGGAAGAGCCCGGGTCCGAGCATCGGGTGCCCCCGCCCAGCCTCGGATGGGACGCGATCGGCACCCCAGCCGACAGTCCGGCGCCACCGGTCGCCATGGTCTCCGTCGCCGCATCTCAGCTCATCACCGACGCCCGCGAGACCTGGACCAGCCAGGTATCAACACTCCAGCGCCGGGCCAGGACGACGATCGACCGACGCCACTCGGACACGTGGGTCCTGGTCGAATGCATCCTCGCCCTGGTCGCAGGGCTCCTGACCATGCGCGTGCTCGATGCCTACGGAACAGGGGCCTGGGTCGCTCTCTCCGGCGTGGTGGGCGTGTCGATCGAGACCCGGTCCCAGCTGAATGCCACGTCGCCGCTCAGGCTCCTCTCGGTCGTTCGCTCGCTGGCCCTGGTCTTCGCTGCCACCGCCATGCTCACCCCCCTCGATCTGGCAGCCAGCGGGGACCTCGGCGCCGCGGCGTGGGTGCTGGTCGTCGCCGGTGCGGTGATCATGCTGGCCCTGCTCGTGCACCGGGCGACGCGGCGTCCCCCTCGCGTCGTGGTGGTCGGCGACCATGCCGCCATCAGCCGAGCAGCGATGCAGTGGTCCGACGGTGCCGCCCAGGTGATCGGCGGAGTGCTCACGGGATCCCAGGAGGCCCTGATGCAGTCGATCGTCGGCGTCCCGACGATCGCGGGGCTCGACCAGACCGCGGACTGGGCGCGAGGCCGGAAGGCTGATCTGGTGGTCGTGGCGCCAAGCCCCGACCTGGGCGGTCAGCAGGTCCGGCACCTGGCCTGGAGCCTCGAGCGATCGGGCATCCGGATGGCCGTCGCGGACCTGGTGAGTGACGCCGCACCCCATCGCCTCCAGGCTGGGCGGCTGGGCAGGACCACCGTGGTCGAGCTCGCCCCCAGTCGGCGGGGCGCGGTGACCCGAGCGCTGAAGAGTGTGCTGGACCGGCTGCTGGGGGCGCTGCTGCTCGTCTGTGCTTTGCCCTTCCTCCTCGCCTTGACGGTCCTGATCAGGCTCGACTCGCCCGGCGGTGCGCTGTTCAAGCAGATCCGCATCGGTCGCGACGGCGAGCCGTTCACCATGTTCAAGCTCCGCACCATGCACGTCGACGCCGAGCGGCAGCTCGTCACGCTCCGCGAGTACAACGAGGGCGCTGGCGTCCTGTTCAAGATCCACGACGATCCGAGGGTCACCCGGCTCGGCCGGGTGCTGCGCAGGACCTCGCTCGACGAGCTCCCGCAGCTCATCAACGTGGTGCTCGGTCACATGTCACTCGTGGGCCCACGGCCCGCCCTTCCCCGCGAGGTCGCGGAGTACGACGACGTGGAGCGCCGTCGGCTGGCGGTGAAGCCGGGCATGACGGGTCTGTGGCAGGTCAGCGGGCGCTCCAACTTGGACTGGAAGACCAGCATTGATCTCGACCTCGACTACGTCGACAACTGGCGGCTCAGCGACGACGCCCTCATCGCGCTGCGGACCGCGGGCGCCGTGACCAGAGCCCGGGGCGCGTACTGACGCGTTCTGATGGCCCCGTCGCGTCGATGGCACGCCATTCCTGCACGGCCGGGGCCACCTCGAGCCGACGCCTGGCCACCGGATGGCCACGGCCCGCCGGAGGAACCGGCCACTGGTTCGGCACGGCGTAGCCGGACGCGCGGCACACCCCTGACCCGTACGGGTGGCGCTTCCGGTCGACTTCTGGTGCCAACGGGGGGTCACCGCTGGCCGCGAGGAGGGGTGGACCACCGGAGCCGTCAAGACCCCCCGTGACAAACACGGCTCGGACAGGGGATGATTGTGCGATACGCCGGGTCGCGCCGGACGGAGTCGGGCGCGGCGGGGCCGTCGGGGGGCGGCAGTTCCGGCTGGGGACAGTCGATTGATTCGACTGCGGGGGGAAAACAAATGAATGCAGGCAATTTTCTGCCGGTGGGGGCCGGGGGAGTTTCCATCCAGGTAGCCGGTGCGCGTGGCGCAGGCGCACCTGGGACGCTCGTGCGCGGCTCGGTCCGCGCTCACGCGGGGGCTGATCTCGAGGACCGCATGCATGCGCTCCGCTCGGGGTTGGCCGCCGTCGCCGGAGCGGTGCAGGTGCTCACGGAGCGGAGAGCAGACGTCTCCGACGGGCAGCTGGACCGGCTCGCGTCGATGTTGTCCGCCGAGATCACCCGACTGCAGCGCCTGGTCGCGGTTCCGGGCACCGAGACCGCATCCGCGGCCGTCGAGGAGCTCGAGCTGGATGACCTCATAGAGGACGTCGTGCTGGCTCGAGGGGTCGTCGGCCAGCAGGTCAGCTGGGAGCCCACTGGGCACCGGGTCGTCGGCCGGCGAGACGAGCTCGTGGAGGTGCTGACGATCCTGCTGGTCAACGCCTACCGGCATGCCGGTGACTCGCCGGCTCGGATCGCGGTCAGCGCCAGCGACGGCATCGTGCGCGTGAGCGTCACCGACAACGGTCCAGGCATCCCTGACCACATGCGGGAAGCGATCTTCGAGCGAGGCGCACGACGTACCGAGTCCCCCGGGCAGGGTCTCGGGCTGTCCATCGCACGTGAGCTCGTGTCCGAGCTCGGCGGCACTCTCGCCCTTGAGGGTCACGCGGAGCGGGGCGCGCGCTTCGACGTGAGCCTCCGGGGAACCGAGCTGGGGGGAGCGGCGTGAGCTCCTCGGGCCTGCGCGCGACCGTCGTCGACGACCACGCCCTGTTCGCCGAGTCCGTGGTCATCGCCCTGCAAGGCCAAGGCCTGGACGCGTGCTGCGTGGTTCCCGACAATCCCACGACCACTCTTCAGCAGCTGCTCAAGGCGGTCGAGGCGACCCGACCCGAGCTCGTTCTTCTCGACCTCGAGCTCGGCCTGGCCGGGGACACGATGCTGCTGCTGTCGAACTTGGCGAAGGACGGCGTCACCGTGTTCGTCGTGACCGGGTCCTCGGACCTGGTGCGCTGGGGGGAGGCCCTGGCGAAGGGTGCCAGGTCGGTGATCCCCAAGTCCGCGCCTTTCTCGCAGATCATCGAGGCGGCGACGCGCGCCCGTGACGGGCTCCCGGTGATGCCACGGGCCGAGCGGGAAGCCCTCCTAGGAGTCTACCGCGAGGCCGCCGACGCCCGTCGGGAGCTGCGCGCCAAGTTCAGCCTGTTGACTCGTCGGGAAGGTGTGGTGCTGGGCCAGCTGATGGTCGGCAAGCAGGTCTCCGAGATCGCCCGCAAGGGCTTCGTCTCCGAGTCGACCGTCCGGACCCAGGTCAAGGCCATTCTCGCCAAGCTGCAGGTGAGCTCACAGCTCACAGCAGTGGCCCTGGCTCACCAGCTGGGGTGGCGACCGCCGTCGGACGGCGACGGGACGGCCCACGAGAGCCCCACCAGGCTACTGAGTGAAATGGCGGGAAAGCGCCATGTCCCCGTGGTTGCGAGCCGGTCACCTGGCGAGGTTCGCCTCCGGTAGTCACCGAGGCACAAGAGAGGCCGCCGAGACTCTTGCACCGGCCTCGCGGCGTGACGGCGGCTGGACGGCCGCGCCCGGTCCCTCGAGGCCGCGCGAGGTCAGAAGGCGAATCGTGCGGCGGCGAGCCCTCGCCGAGACAGCTTCGCCACCCGGCTCAGGGAACTCACGTGGGCACGAAGGCACGCTCGGCATCGTCGAGGCGGGACGGGAGCACAGGCGCGGTCTCTGCGCGATCCCAAAGCGACTCCGCGATCTCCTTGGTGCTACGGATGTGAGCCGCGCTCGAGGCGCCGAAGACGACCGACTGGATCCTCGGGAACTGGGCGACCCACTCGAAGGCTTCCAGCGGGGGGATCGCTCCGGAGGCCAGCACGGACATGGCGACCGCCCGGAACGGTCGCTCCTCGAGGGCACGGCGGTACTCCTCGACACCGCCGCTCATCCTGAACCCGATCTTGTTCATGTTGCTGCAGACGATCGGATTGTCGACGCCGACCTCGTCCAGGACGTCCAACAGGCGAGGCATGTTCATGGTGATGAAGCCGGGTTCGGCGTGATAGCGCTCGGTGACGTGCCGGGCGAACATCGCGAACGCCTCCTTGAAGCCCAGGCCGAGCAGGAGGTCGGTCACGACGTTCTGCAGGAAGACGACCGGCGTCCTCAGACCGACGAACATCGACATCTCCGCGTCGACCAGCATCTTCATCAGCGCCTCGACGTCCTTCGACGCCACGGCCTTTCCGCCGCGCACGGCGGTGTTGAACAGGCTGTCGTCAGCAGTGAACTTCCGCATCGCGCCGAGCATGCCGAGGTCGGTCACCGCGTTGGCGTACTTGTGCGCATACGGCATGCCTGGGTAGAAGATGAAGTCGGGGTAACGGCCGGGGTTGCTCCGGACGATGTCGGCGATCCGGCCGACCTGCTCATGCGTGGTGCACATGAAGGTGCGGATGCCCTCGTCGTACGCCGTGTCCAGCACGGCCATGATCGAGTCGAGGTCGCGGAAGCGCATCGCCTGCGCCCGCGCCTTCTCCTCGGACATGTGGTTGACGCCGAAGAACTGGTTGTCCCCGAACAGCAGTCGGTCCATGACGTGTCCCCTCTCGACGTGGTGCGAGCTCACGCGGCACCGCGCCGTCGCGAGGGTCGCCGTGTCCAGCGCTCGCGGCGCCCGCTGGCCGGCGGGCGCGACCCGGCCGGCGTGCTCACCGTGGTCGCGGCCGGCACGACGGTGCGACGGGCCGCGTCCTCCGCGTCGTTCAACATCGAGGCGATGACGCGGTCGGTCACGGCCGCCGAGGCGAAGGAGTTGAGATCGGCCCGTGCTCCCGAGGGCAGCGTGCCGTCGATCGCGCGGACGAAATGGTCGAGCTCGGCGCTGTACTCCTCGCCGCGCACGTAGAACCAGACCGGCGGCGTGAGGTCGGTCGTGTACCGGACGTTCCAGCCGACGTCGTACCCCTCCGGCACCACGGCGGTGTCGCGCAGGAAGACCTGGCACTCCTGCCGGTCCACCGTGATGCGACCGGTCGTGCCGGTGAGGGTCAGCTTGGTCGACATCTTGCGGTAGGACTCGTCGGACCAGTTCACCGAGAGCTGGGCGGACACGCCGCCGCCGTAGAACAGGGTTGAGTAGACCTCGTCCTCGGTCGCGGTGGAGAAGATGCTGCCGAGCATCGTGCCGCCGACCGCGGCGGGCTCCCCCAGGTACCAGGTCAGCAGGTCGAGCGGGTGCGCCGCGTAGTCGTACAGGCAGCCACCGCCCTCGGCGCGACGGGAACGCCAAGTCCCGCCCTTGGCGCGGAGGACGACCGGACCGTACGCCTCGGCCTGGGCATGGCGCACCTCACCGATCGCCCCGGCGTCCAGGAGGCGCTTGGCCTCGGCGAACGCCGCCACGAAGCGGTTGTGGTACCCCACCTGCCCGTGCAGACCCTTGCTCCGGGCCAGCTCAGCGAGCTCGGTGGACTCGTCGGCCTCGAGCGTGAGCGGCTTCTCGCAGAACACGTGCAGGCCGCGGTCCAGGGCCGCCTTCACCATGGAGTAGTGCGCGTGTGTGGGAGTCGCGATGACGACGGCGTCGAGGTCGTCGCGCGCAAGCAACGCGTCGTACTCCTTGACCGCCGGCACGCCGGTGTTCTTGCTCAGGACGTCGAGCACGTAGGTGCTCGAGTCGCAGATCGCCACCACCTCGACGCTCGGGTGGGCCCCCAGCAAGGACAGATGGGAGAGCCCCATCTTGCCGACGCCGACCACCGCTACGCGAACCACTGAAGTCGCCCCCCGACGCTCAGATTCCCCCGTACGAACCGCACGCGTGAGGCCACGCAGACCCCGCGTATGCTCCAACCTAGGGCCCCGGCCGGCGTGAAGCCGAGACGTAACGGCGAATATCACCAATATTGACGGTCTCGCCGCGACGGCCATCCCGGATCCTGAGTGGTGGTGGTCGACGCCCTGCTGGGGTGTGCCGCCGACATGGGGGGAGAGGCGTGACAGAGCTGCCAGCCGTCACGGCGGTGGTGCCCACACACAACCGGCCGGAGATGATGCGGCGCGCCGTCCAGAGCGTGCTCGACCAGGACTACGACGGAGACATCGAGGTGGTCGTCGTCTTCGACGCGTGTGAGCCGTTCGACCCTCCGGTGGACGTGCCGGCCCGCCGCAAGGTGCGCACCGTCCGCAACTCGCACAGCAGGGGACTGGCCGGTGCCCGGAACTCGGGCATCGACGTCGCCTCGTTCGACTACATCGCGTTCCTCGACGACGACGACTACTGGCTGCCGGGCAAGCTGAGCGCCCAGATGCCGCACTTCCTGGAGCCCGACCCGCCGGTGCTGGTCGGCACCGCCATGGTGGTCGACGACGGGCAGCGCAGGTTCGAGCGGCTGGTGCCGGTCGAGCGCGTCACCCACGCAGACCTGCTGCGTGACCGGATGGCAGGGCTCCACTCCAGCACCTTCGTCTACGACAAGGCCGCGCTGACCGGACCTCTCGGCATGGTCGACGAGGCTCTCCCTGGGGGGTACGGCGAGGACTACGACCTCCTCCTGCGCACCTCCAAGGTCGGCGGCATCCACGTCGTCAACCGGCCGCTGGTCAGCGTGACGTGGGCCGGCCAGTCGTACTTCTTCGGCAAGTGGGGGATGTACGCCGACGGGCTCGAGTACCTGCTCGAGCAACACCCCGAGTTCGCCACCGACCGGAGCTCCTTCGGCCGGCTCTGCGGTCAGATCGCCTTCGCGCGCGCCGCCCATGGCCAGCGGCGGGCGGCGTGGCCCTGGATCGCCCGTTCCCTCCGGAACGACGTCCGGCAGCCGCGGTCCTGGCTCGCCGCAGGGATCGCACTGCGCGTCCTCTCCGCGCCCTGGGTCGTCCGCGAGGTCCAGAAGCGGGGCAAGGGGATCTAGTGCTCTTCAGTCCGAAGCTGGTCAGCCCCAGCGCCGTCAGCCTCGACGAACCGGCCTGGCCCGCCGCGTCGTCGGGGCCAGCTCCGCGGACCCTTCTGGTCGCCACCGCCGGCGGACATCTCGACGAGCTCAAGCTCCTGGTGCGGGCGCTGGACATCGACGTGCGGGACGCCGTCTGGGTGACGAGCCGCAACGCGCAGACGGAGGCCCTGCTCGCCGCCGACGACGTCGTCTGGGTGCCGCCGGTCGGTTCGGGACGACGGCTCCGCGCCGCATCGAGGCTCCCGCTGGCGATCCGCGTCCATCGTCGGATCAAGCCCGACCGGGTCATCAGCACCGGCGCCCTGTTCTCCACGCCGCACCTCGTGGCGGCGTCCCTCGCCGGGACCCCCACCTGGTTCATCGACAGTGCCACCCGCGTGGCGGCTCCCTCCTCGACGGGGAGGTTCGTCAGCCGGTTCACCCGGGCGAAGCTCCACGTCCAGGGTGAGGGCTGGGGCGACCCGCGCTGGACGCCGATCCCCGGCGTGTTCGACTCCTTCGACGTGCGGCCGTCGAGCCGTCCGCCGCGCCGCATCCAGAAGGCGGTTGTCGCGTTGGGCACCGAGGTTTGGCCGTTCACCCGCGCCGTTGACCGTGTCCTCGAGCTGCTGCCGGACGCCGACATCACGTGGCAGGTCGGGGTGACCGACTATGCCCACGACGGCCACCAGCTCCAGCGCTGGCTGCCGCCGGCCGAGCTGCGCCGGGCGATGCGCGAGGCGGACGTCGTGGTCGCGCACGCGGGCGTGGGGACCGTGCTGGCCGCGCTGGGTGAGGGCAAGGTCCCGGTCGTGCTGCCGCGTCTGGAGTCCCAGCGGGAGCACGTCGACGACCACCAGGTGGAGGTCGCCGACATGCTCGACCGGCGTTCGCTGGTCGTCTCGGTGGACCCGGTCGACCTCACCTACGACGGCCTGACGCGTGCGGCCGGACTCGAGGCTCACGAGCGGCTCGCGCTTCAGGCCTCTGCGGCCGACGCCTCCTGAGGAGGATTCTCCGGTCTGGACGCGAGCAACCTGCGCCGTTCCGATGGCGAGGGCCGGAACGCCAGGGCGGCGATGGTCATGAGCAGGGGGAGCCCGTAGGGCACCATCCCGTAGTACAGGGTCTCGACCGCGCCGACGAAGACGACCGCGTTGTAGGCCATGCCGTCGAGGTCGCGCCTCCGGAAGGTCAAGAGCGCCGCCAGGAGGAAGAAGCCGACGAAGCAGGTGACGGCGATGACGCCGTGCGAGATCAGCACCATCCAGAACTGCCCCTGCGTCCCCACCTTGGGGTCCCACGGGTTCGTGGACGTGGAATGGATGGTCACGCCGAACCCGAAGAACGGCGATCCGGTGATCGCGTGCAGCGCCTGGGTGTAGAGAGAGGTGCGCGTGTCGTTGCTCGCCTGGACCCGCGTCTCCAGGCCCGCGGAGACGTGCAGTGCGTTCCACAGGAACCAGGCGATGCCGCCGGCCACGGACCCCGCTAGGACGACGCGCAGGAGGTATCCGCGGGCCGCGAGCCGCAGGCCGACGTACACCGCGGCGATTCCGAGCCCGATGAACATGCCGCGGTTCAGCGTCAGCATCGCCGGAACGGCGGAGGCGAGCGCCAGAAGCACCAGGAGTCGCCGCTGCCAGGTATGGCGCCGAGTCTCGAGCAGGAACACCAGGACCAGCGGCAACAGCAAGGAGTACGCCTCGCCCCAGTTGTTGGTGTAGATGAACGGCGCGGCGGGGCGCGGCGGGACCTGGAAGTAGTTGGTCGGGTCGTACTGCGACAAGGGTCGGATCACCATGACCCGGACCAGGTCGTTCGAGACCAGCAAGGGCGCGAATCTGTCGAGGGCGTAGTACATGGGGGTGGTCAGCTTGTGGACAGGGAAGGCGGCGCCCAGGAAGCCGCCGGCCACCATGAACACGAAGTAGCCCACAAGGTAACCCTGCACCCGACGGTCGGAGATCGACCGCCAGGAGTTGTAGACGTAGACGAACACGACGGTCGAGGCGAGGTAGATGGCGGCGCGGTAACCGAACATGAGGTAGTCGGTGAACTTGGTGAGCTCGATGACCGAGCCACCCATGAACGCCACGAAGAGCATCCACACGGAGAACCCGCGGGGTACACGCACGTGCCCGGCGCGACCGAGGTACAGGAGCATGACGACGGCCGCGGGCACGACGATCACGTCGATCAGTCCGAGCACCCACCACAGGGGCAAGCCGACGAAGAGCCAGGCGAGCGGCCAGGCCGGCAACCGGCCACGGGGTCCCTCCGTCCGCCCTGATCCACGGGGCACGGCCGGGATGGCGGTTGGCGCGGTGGCCCGCTCGGATTGAGGGAGGCTCACGACGTGGATCCGATCTCGATCACCAGGTTCGCGATCGAGCCGTTGAACTGGTCGGTCGCGTTCTTGATCAGCGCGCCGTCGGGCGCGACCTTGCCGCCGATCGAGATCGGCATGGAAGCCGGGTACTCCACGACGCCGACCGGACCGCTGACGCGGGCCTTCGTGATCGGCCCCCATCCATCGTCGAGGAGCTCACGCACGGTGACCGTCAGACCGTCCGGCCCCCGGTAACAGCGCATCCGGTACCACGTCCCGGGCTGTGCATTCATGTTGGCCCGCACGAGCAGCGTGCCCTCGGTTCCGTGGACCGCGCAGCTCGCCCGGCGCAGGTCGACCTCCGCCTTGTACTCGGCCGACTGCCCCCAGAGCCCGCGCTGGAGGAGGTTGTCACCGTTGTCGGGGCCGGTGTGAGCGGTGGAGACGGCATCCAGCTGGAAGTCCGCACCCCACGTGAAGTCCTGGGTACCCGGGCTGAAGCTGTCCTGGTCGGAGGCGTTCCGGACGACCATGGCCGCACGCGGGTAGCTCGTTGCGGTGGTGAACGCCGGCATGTCCCATGCCAGCGTGCCCTCCGGCCCCGCGACGGGCTCGGCGCGTCCGTTGTCGATCCGGGACCACGAGACGGTGACGTCGGCCGTGCCGCGCTGGGCGATGCCGCCGGCGTCGTCGCGTTGCAGCAGCAGAGCGGCGTGCTGCGGCAGGTCCCAGGGCCAGGCGACAGGAGAGCCGGCGGCGGTCGTCGGCCCTGGCACGGCGTCCTCCAGCGACGACCCGCCACATCCGGCGAGGGAGCCGAGCACGACCCCGGTGCCCAGCAGCGCGCCGACCGTCCGCGACCGTGCGCGTCCGACCCGCGTACGGGCGCTGCTCCTCAGCGTCACGGCGTCCTCCCCTGCGGTCACGTCCTATGGTGCCCCGCTGCCGACCCACGCCCCAGGGAAACGCCGGCATCGGTGGGAGCAGACAGCGCGAATCACTGAATTCGGGGAGGCAATTCTGGGGAGATTCTTGGGCAGATGGTGCACTGTCTGAACGTCGAGACGCGGGAGCGCAGACATGGGAGGGTTAGCGTGCTGACAGCGCCGGGAGGGAGAAATGGGGCGTCGTGACAACTGAGATGGAAGAAGGCCGATCGCGCGAGCTGAACTACTACGGCACCGTGCTACGGCGGCGTTGGAGGGTCGTCCTCAGCTGTTTGCTCCTCGGTGTGCTCGCAAGCGCCGGCTATCTGATGCTGACCTCGAAGACGTACACCGCGACGGCGACGGTCAACGTCAACGTCATCTCCACTCAGCCGTTCACCACCGAGAAGCCGGCCTCGCAGCTGCTCGACCCAGAGACCGAGATCCAAGTGGCCACGTCGTCGCAGGTCCTCGGCACGGCGGCGAAGACGCTGGCCAACAACAAGACCCTGACGCAGATGCGTGCCACGACCGCGGTCCAGCCGGTCGCCGGGGCGACCGTCTTCCAGATCAGGTACACCGCGCCCGACAAGACCACGGCCGTTGACGGTGCCGATGC
The DNA here is from genome assembly GCA_046735295.1 of Actinomycetota bacterium. GTDB lineage: Bacteria > Actinomycetota > Actinomycetes > Propionibacteriales > Nocardioidaceae > Nocardioides. The sequence goes on from JBKPTA010000060.1 coordinate 25,065, forward strand.
CATCGCCACCGCCTTCCTGGACTATCGCGCCGCTGCTGCGTCGAGCAAGGTCAATGGCGTCCTCGACCGGCTCAGCGCGCAACGCGACCACCTGAGCAACAAGCTGGTCGGGGCGAACAGGCGGCTCGACAACAGTGTGAAGGGCAGTCCTGTCGCCGTGCAGGCCGAGACCGACCGCGAGCTGCTCGACATCCAGCTCACGGCCCTCGTCGCGCAGATCAACCAGCTCGACAGCGTCGACACCAGCGGCGGGACGTTGCTGAGCGGCGCCCACGAGAGCGCCGTCAAGGTCAGCCCGAGCCCGCTCCTGATCATCGGTGCCGGGACGATGCTCGGACTGATCGTCGGTGCCGTGCTCGCCTTCGCCTTCAACGCGGTCGACCGGCGCGTCGCCGACAGCCAGACGCTCAGCTCGCTCGGCGGTGGAGAGATCCTCGCCCAGCTGACGGGGCGCCATGCTGCAGTGCCGGCCGAGGGTCGCGACCTCGACCAGATCAGAGGGCTCCGCGAGCGCCTTCTCGCCAGGATTGGTCCCGGTGGCAACCTCGTCGTGATCGACCTCGCCGTCCGCGATCGGCCCGCGGACATCGCGGTGAACCTGACCCTGGCCATGGTCGAGCGCGGGGGCTTCGTGCGGCTCGTCCTTCCCGACCACAGCGAGGAGAACCTCCACGTGCTCGCCCGCACCCTCGACCTGCAACCGATCGAGGGCTCGAGTGACGGCTGGAGCTATACGTCCGGCCTGGCCTCCGGGCTCGAAGTCGTCTTCACACGCGAGGACCAGAGGCTCGGTGCCCCCGGTGCGCGGCTCGGCAGCATCCTGAGCGAGGCTCACCACCCGGACCTGACGACGCTCGTCGCGATGCCGCCCAAGGCGTCCCGCTCGCTGTGGCTGACGGCGGGCCGGCTGGGTCACTCGATCATCCTGGTCGCCTCACGACGTGAGACGAGGGTCTCGGCGGTGCGCCAGCTGGTCAACGAGCTCGGGGCGGTCGGCGCCGTGATCCACGGCTCAGTGCTGGTGCCGCGTCGGCGCACGGTCGAGATGAAGGCCGCGGAGGAAGTGAGGCCCCCACCGTCGCATGCGCTCGACGACGAGGCCTCCGTTGCGGAAGTGCCCCGGAGCAAGCCCTCCGGCGTGCCTGCCGACGACGGGGCCGCCGAGACGGTTGTTTCCGAGGAGGACGTCCGCGGGCTCGGCGAGACCTCGTCCGGAGACGCGTCCGGCACCCGGGGCGTGACCTCGGGTTGGTTTCAGCCGTAGCAACGAAGCGCTCGCGACCAGCAGCCGACGCAGGTCGGCAGGCGACCGGGCTGCGGGCGCCGGTGGAGTCCGAGCGGCGTTCCTGCATTCGGGGCATCCGGAGCAGGGACATTCCCTAGTATTCGATGGTCCGAGACTTCGCGGGACGTCTCCGCCGGACCCAGAAACCTCAACCGCGGTCCCACTCAGGGGATCCAGAAGATCGGGAGCCGTCATCGCATCCTCGGTGAGCTCGGCGGACGGCGTGGACGAACGTCGCGCCGAGGTGCGGAGCGCCGCGAAGGGCGGCATGGTCACCCTGCTCGGCTCGGGCACCAGCGCCGTGCTCGGGTTCACCCTCAACCTGATGCTCGCCCGGCTCCTCCATGCCCATGGCGCCGGAATCGTGCTGCAGTCGATCGCTGTGTTCACCATCGCCCTGAGCTTCGGCAAGCTGGGCCTGGACACCACCGCGGTCTGGTGCCTGCCGCGGTTCCTGATGGGCGCACGCCACAAGGTCAAGCCGGCGCTGATCGGACTCCTCGTCCCGGCGGTGGTGACCAGCCTTCTCGTGGACCTGGTCTGGGTCGGTTTGATGGCTCTTCCACATGTCGACGTGTTCAGCCGCGAGATCCGCACCTCTGTCCTCGTCACCGCCGCGTTCCTGCCGGCAGCCAGCGTCATGGTCGTGGCCCTCGCTTCGACGCGTGCGTTCGGCGGCGTCGTCCCCTACAACCTGATCGGGAACGTCGTCGTGCCCGCGTTGAGGCCCGCGGGGCTCCTGCTCGTCGTGGCCATGGGCGGCGCCGCCACGCAGGCGACGTTCGCCTGGGCCTGGTCGTGGCTGGTCGGGGCGATCGCGGCGCTGCTCGTCGTGGCGCGACAGGTCGGGCGTCGTGACGACCTCGCGGCCATGCCGTGGCGCCGGGACTCCGAGGTCAGCCGCGAGATCTTCCGCTACTCGCTACCGCGCGCGGTGATGGCGAGCATGGAGCAGGCCATCCTGTGGCTCGACGTCATCCTCGTCGGGTCGATCCTCGGCGCCACGCAGGCCGGCATCTACGGCTCTGCCGCCCGGTTCGTCTTCGCCGGGACGATCGTGCTCACCGCCCTCAGGATCGTCGTCGCACCTCGTTTCAGCGCGATGATCGCGGGTCGCGAGATGGATGCGCTGTCGCACCTCTACCTGGTGACCACCAGATGGATCGTGATCTTCGGCAGCCCTGTCTACGTCACGCTCGCCATCTTCGCTCCGACGGTGCTCACATGGTTCGGGCACGGGTTCGGCTCGGGCGCCCACTCCATGACGGTCCTGAGCCTGGGCTCGATCGCGCTCCTCGCAGCCGGCAACGTGCAGTCCTTGTTGCTGATGAGCGGCCGGATCGGCTGGGGCGTGTTCAACAAGCTGACGGTGCTCGTCTTCAACCTGGCGATGAACCTGTGGCTGATCCCGCGTGTCGGGATCACCGGCGCCGCCGTGAGCTGGGCGCTGAGCATGGTGCTCGACACGGTCCTGGCCGCCGTGCAGGTACGCCGTGCGACAGGCCTCACCCTCGTGCCGGGGTCGACGGCCGCCGCGTTGGCGGTTGTCGGTGTGTGCGTGGGGCTTCCCTCCGGGCTCGTCGTCAGCCTGCTCGGGCAGGGCAACGGGTCCCTGATCCTGGCCGTGGCGTGCTCCGGCGCGCTGCTGCTCGGCTACTGCGTCGTTGACCGCCGTCGGCTCGAGCTGGCCGATCTCGCTCTGCTGCGACGTCGCTCTCGACAAGATTGAGGAACTGCGGGCAACCGTGCTGCGCGGCCGGGCGCCGGCACGTAGCCTCGGCGCGTGACCTCGGTGATCTCGATCAAGGAGCGGTCACCACGATGGGTCAGGCAGGCAGCGATCGTCGCGACCCGGGGGTTCGGCCGGGTGACGGCACGAGGCCGGTCGGTCCCCGACTTCCTCGTGATCGGCACCAAGCGAGGCGGCACGACCTCGCTGTTCAACTACCTGATGATGCATCCGGGCGTGCTGGGCCTCTTCCCACGTCCGCGGCTGCAGAAGAGCACCGACTACTTCTTCAAGGGCTTCGAGCGGGGCGAGCAGTGGTACCGCTCCAACTTCCACACCCAGGCGTTCCGTGACCGGATGGCGGACCAGCTCGGGTACGAGCCGACCAGTGGTGAGGCATCGCCGTACTACTGCTGGGACCCGCGCGTCGCCCAGCGCGCGTACGCCGTCAACCCCGACCTCAAGGCGATCATGCTGGTGCGCAACCCCGTGGAGCGCGCGTTCTCCCACTGGCAGGAGCGCGTCCACAACGGCGTGGAGCCGCTGTCGTTCGAGCAGGCGCTGGCTGCCGAGGAGGCGCGAACCGAGGGTGAGCTCGAGCGGATGCTCGCGGACCCGGCGTACTACAGCCAGGCGCACGACTGGTACTCCTACCGCTCTCGCGGGGTCTACCTGCCGCAGCTGATGAACTGGACCACACCCTTCCCGGCCGAGCAGCTGCTGGTCGTCTGCAGCGAGGAGCTGTACGCCGACGTGCAGGGCACCTTCGACCGGGTCTGTGCCTTCCTCGGGCTCCCCGCCGAGACGCTGCCCACGACGAAGACCTTCAACGCGAGCAGGCGGCTGGACATGCCGCCGGCCGCACGGGAGCAGCTCACGGCGTACTACTCACCGCACACCCAGGAGCTGAGCGAGCACCTCGGTCGCCCTCTCCTCTGGTGACTGGGACCTCGATGCGTTCACGACCAGCTCGCGAGGAGGCCTTCTGCTTGGGTCGTCAGGGCCGCCAGGTCGGCGGGGGAGATCCAGACCCGGGTCCAGTCGCCCTGGTGAGCGGCGAGTCCGCAGGCACGCTCGACGACGACGAGGGTGTAGACGGCGGCGACGACCGGCCACTGACCGTGCGAGAGACCGGCTGCGGTCAGATGCGGCCCTGCCTCGCGTACGCAGGTCGGTAGGTCGAGCTCGAGCAGCTGCGCGGACGGGCTCCGCCGTGCGCTGAAGGTCCAGTGCAGGGCGTCGAGCCCGGCGACCGTGTCTTCCTCGCTGTTCTCCCAGTCCCACACCCAGAGCTGTCCTGAGCCGTCGCGGGCGCGGTTCCACACCGTCAGGTCTCCGTGCCAGCGCTCGGAGACGGGGAAGGTGTCGGTCCGCTGCTCGACCAGGTCGAGAAGATGACCCGCCCGCGTGGCCACGGACCCGACCGTCGGGTCCGCCTGCTGCGTCCGCAGGCGCTCGGCGAGGTGGCGGAGGTGTCGGGTCTCGCGCGGAAGCGCGGACCGGACCACGGGCGTGAGGGAGTAGAGCTCCTCGGACGTGGGCGGCGCGATCCGGCCCCGGGACCCGCGGACGTCCTCCGGGAGCGGCTCCATGACGAGCACGGGATGGCCGTGGTAGGTCGACTCGGCCAGCAGCCCCGGAGCTCGCATCGGACCCGGCCGTCCCCCGATCCGCCGCAGCACATCGGTCTCGGTGCGTACGTAGCCGTCCGAGACGGCGTCCCACCCGAACTTCGCGTGCCCCACCGGCCTGCCTCCGTCGTCGACCAGGGCCAGCGTGGCCTTGCGGTTGTCGCCGGTGCGGATGCCGATCGAGGCGTGCAGGTCACGACGACCCAGCGCCTGCCCGAGCACGGCCAGGGGGAGCTGGTCGGCCAGGTCCGGACGGGACCGGCTCACCTGCAAGGTGACCGCGTGTCTCAGCACCGGGACGCCGCGGCGCGCCATCGTCCCGACCGCGGCCCGCATCAGGTTCCTCCGGCGCAGGCGCAGGCCGCGGTAGTTCTCGACCGCTCCGACCGTGACGGCGGTGTCCCCGCGCGGCACGAGCAGCTTGGCTCGACGCAGGTCGGGGA
>JBKPTA010000061.1:0-22878 GCA_046735295.1 Actinomycetota bacterium
CGGGTCCGGGGCTCCGGAGTTCGCCGGCAAGTGGCATGACGACGAGGGCTCCCCGATCCAGCTGCTCTTCCAGAGGCTGGACGAGCCCGAGGGACGGGTGCGCGCCCATCTCGATCTCGGCTCTGACGACGTCCCGGCCGAGGTACGCCGACTCGGGGGACTCGGGGCCACCGAGATCGGCCCGGGTCGCGGCTGGCACGTCATGCGTGACCCGGCGGGGCAGCTCTTCTGCGTCACGGAGAACTCACCCGAGCAGACCCGGCACCGTCATCTGCGTTGACCTGTAGCCGCGGCGCGTGTGCTTGTTGTGTGGTCGAGCAGTGCCGGCACGATCTGGTCCCACGTGGAGGGCGGAGGCGACTCGTGCCCCATGCCCCGGACGACGAGCAGCGTCGCACCGGGGATCGCTGCGGCGAGCGCCTGGCCGTGCGGCAGCGGGAACAGGGGGTCGTCGGTGCCGTGGATCACCAGGGTCGGTGCCGTGATCCCGCGTACGTCGAGCGTCGCGCCCGCGTCGTCCTCCCTGTCCGCGTCACCGCTGAGGACGAGCCAGTGGTTGCCGGCCGCCGACACGTCGTGGCTGCGCGCGTGGGTGGCCGCCGCGATGGACCGGACACGCGACTCGTCCAGGCCGACGGATCCGACGTAGGGCCGGTGGGTGGCAACCACCCAGTCGGCATAGGAGTCCAGGTCGGCCCAGTCGGGTTCGGGGGGCGGCGTCTCGAAGGTCGCCGCCAGGGTGGCACTGGGGCCGGGCAGGTCGGCATCGACTCCGCCGACGGGCGAGGTGCAGAGGAGGGTGAGGGTCCGCACGCGGTGGGGCCGGCGCAGGGCGACCGCCTGGGCGATGCCGCCTCCCATCGACAGGCCGACCAGATGCACCGGCCGTGCGCCGAGCGCCTCGATGAGTCCAGCGCAGTCGCGTTCGAGCTGTCTGGTGCCGTAGGTCGGTGACCCCGGCTCGCCGGTGGTCGACTCTCCGGTGTCGCGGTGGTCGTAGCGCACGACGTACCGCCCGCCGTCGGCCATCCGGCGGCAGAGGTCGGTGTCCCACCAGTCCATGGCCGCCGCCGCCCCGGTGACGAGCAGGACGGGCGGCTGCGCGGCGTCGCCGAAGGTCTCGACGCACAGCTCGACGTCGCCGACCGGCACGATCCGCCGGCTCACCGGACCCTGGCCATTCCCCGCTCGTCGTGATCGACGTCCGGCCACGGCTCGCGCGCCCAGGCCAGCCCGCCCTCGACCACCGCGCCCACCTCGGTGGCGGTACTCCGGATGGTCTCGAGGTCCTCCCCGAGCACTGCGACGTCCCGCTGCCGGAGGAAGTCGCCGAGACGGTCGCGGAGGAACGATCTCAGCCAACCCACCGGGTCCGCCGGCATGTCATGGTCGAAGGTGCGGTCGCCGGGCTCGCCGTCGCGCATCGCCGGGTGCCAGTGCATGCGATCGGCCGCGGCGGGCGCGGACTCCAGGAGGTCGACCCGGCACACCGCCGGACGCAGCGCCCTCGACGGTGACGAGTAGATCGAGCCCTCGCCGCCGGTCGCCACCGGTCGGACCTCGATCCGTACGCCCCGCTCACGAGCGTCGGGCTCGTGCGCCACTGCCGGGTCGACGAAGTCGACCCGCGCCACGGTGATCGCCAAGCCCTCGAACATCCAGACGCGTTCCATGTGAGCCAGCCTGCCACCCGCCGGCCCCCGATGGTCGGCCGAGACGGGGCCACGGCGCTGGGGTCCACGGCGCTGGGGTCCACGGCGCTGGGGGGCTCCGGTGGTGGGGGACTCCGGTGGTGGGGGAAGGGGGGCCGGCAGGCAGGGACTCACGGTCGCAGGGCGACCTCCTCGACCACGGCGCACATGACGCGGCCCGCCGGACGGGGAACCGGCGGGCCGCAGTCTGTGGACGGATCAGTAGACGGAGACTCCGTAGGCGTTGAGGGCCTCGGTGACCGGCTGGAAGAACGTCGTACCACCCGTCTTGCAGTCGCCGCTGCCTCCGGAGGTGAGGCCGATCGCCTTCGTGCCGTCGTACAGGGGCCCGCCCGAGTCGCCGGGCTCGGCGCAGACATTGGTCTGGATCAGCCCCGAGACCTTGCCCCCGCCCTGGTAGCGCACCGTGACGTTCAGCGCCTGGACGATGCCCGAGTGGATGCCCGTGGTCGAGCCGTCGCGGGTGACCTTCTCGCCGATGAAGGCGTTCCCCCGCGTGTAGCCGCCCGGGTGCGACAAGGAGGTGTTGTCGTAGCGCACCAGCGCGTAGTCGTTCCCCGGGAAGCTGTAGGAGATCGTGGGACCGATCAGCGTGTGGTGCGCCAGGTCGGTGTACCAGGTCTTCGCGACCTTCCCGCAGTGCCCGGCGGTGAGGAAGTAGTAGGTGCTGCCCTTCACGACGTTGAACCCGAGGGAGCAGCGGTACTGACCGCCGTAGATGGCGTCGCCAGCGGAGATCAGCGGCCGGAAGACTCCGGTCGCGTGCTTGATGGTCACCGACGACGCGTACGCGCCGGCCGACCGGCGGATGGTGGAGACCTCGGCGCGGGACACGGTCTTGTCGACGGTCACGACCACCTTGTCGGTGGAGGCGTCGACGTACCAGGCGATACCGCGCACGCCTGAGGCGCGTACGCCGTTGCTCGCGGCGGCGAGCCGCTCCGTGTCGCCATGGTGCGGGACCGAGGACGCCGGCGACTGGAGCAGGGCCGTGGAGGCCACGAGCCCGAGGACGACGGCAAGGACTTGGATCGCCCGGGTGATCGGTCGACGGTGCACGGTCATCATGGCCACGAGTCCCTCCGAGAACGTGAGAGCGCCGGTCGACGGTCTGGTGGAGGACGTGCGCCAGCGCAGAGCCTGGGCCGGCTCTGCCCGGCAGCCTGCCACCCCCCGACACGCGTGTGAACCCTCGTTAGGGTTAAACGTCGACCCGGGCGGCGGTGCGGTCGTCCTTCGGTCGCCTCTGGAGCCCGCTGCCCGGACTCATGTGGTGCCGGTCGAGGTCCGGGGTACATCGAGGGTGAGGGAACGGGGATCCATGGCCGCACCACAGCATCTGCCGCATCAGGTGAAGCGTCTGCCCCGACGCGGGGGCCGTGCCGTGTCGGCCCGCGTCTCGCGCCTCGACGACTGGCAGCGGCGACATCGGACCCTCGGGGTCCCCCTCGCGATCGTCTACAAGTTCTTCGACGACCAGGGCGCCTATCTCGCGGCCGTCGTGACGCACTACGCCTTCCTCTCGATCCTGCCGCTGCTGCTGATCGCGTCCTCCGTCCTCGGCTTCGTCCTCCAGGGCGATCCGGCTCTGGAGCAGCGCATCCTGACCTCGGCCTTGGCCCAGTTCCCGATCGTGGGCAGTCAGCTCGGGCAGCCCGGCGGCATCCAGGGCAGCGGCTGGGCGGTGGTGATCGGGACCCTGGCAGCGACGTACGGCGCCGTCGGGCTTGCTCAGGCGGCCCAGAACGCCGTCAACGTGATCTGGGCGATCCCTCGCAACAGCCGGCTCAATCCCGTGGTGAGTCGGCTGCGCAGCCTGGTCTGGTTGGTGGTCGCCGGTCTGGCACTCACCTTCGTGGCGGTGCTGACCAGCATCTCCAGCCACGTCGAGATCCTCGGGCGCGGTCTCAACGGTGCGGTGCACTGGCTGGTCGTCGGCATGACGGTGGTCGTCACGACCGTGGTCCTGGCCTTGATGATGCGATGGTCGACACCGCAGCGGGAGCGGTTCCGGGACGTCCTCCCGGGCGCCGCCGTCATCGCCGTGCTGTGGCAGCTCCTCCAGATGGTCGGTGGCGCGTACGTGTCCCACGTGATCGCCGGCGCGAGCGAGATGAACGGCGTCTTCGCGGTCGTGCTCGGACTCGTCGCTCTGCTCTACGTCGCGAGCGTGATGGCGATGCTGGGACTCGAGACCAACGTCGTGATCGGCAAGCACCTGTATCCGCGCGCCTTGCTGACGCCGTTCACCGACTCCGTCGAGCTGACCCGCGCAGACCGGAAGGTCTACCGCGAGTATGCGAGAGCCCAGCGCCACAAGGGCTTCGAGCGCATCGAGGTCACCTTCGAGGACCCGCCTGGGGACCCGTCCGTCCGCTGACCCGTTCGACCGGGCAGAGCATTGAACAGTGGTTCAATCGGGTGTAACGTGCCGATCGCCTCATCTCCTGCGACCTTTGGGGGGCGCGATGGGTCGAAGACTGTTGTGCGCCGCCGTCGTCCTGACCGCGTGCTTGGGAGCGGCGTTCCCGCTGCGCGCGGACGCCGCCCGTCAGGGAGCGGACGCAGGGCCCTCGGCGCTCGAAGGCGTTCCCCGCCTCGGGCCCGTGTTCGTGATCGTGGGCGAGAACACGACGTACTCGCATCTGGACACGACCAACGCGCCGTACCTGATGGGTCACCTGCGGCCGAGGTCGGCGTGGCTCACCCGCTACCGCGCAACCACCCACTGGTCGCAGGCCAACTACATCGCGCTCACCTCGGGCAGGTTCACGCGGTGTGAGCAGCAGGACTACGGCGCGGCATGCCATGACGACGTCAACAACATCTACCACCAGCTCGACGTCACCGGTCAGACGTGGACGACCTGGCTGGAGGGTGGTACGGCCCGGTGCGACACTGGCTCGGGTGGCTCCTGCCCGCCGCAGGGGCCATGTCCGCTCACCGGCTTCTACACGACCGGCAACCCGCCCATCAACTACGCCAACATCGAAGGGGAGGGCGGGGTCTGGTCGGCGACGAACAAGTCGCAGGAGTGCCTGCAGAACGACATCTACGCCGGACCGGAGGACGCACCGATGGCGTACTTCCACGACGCCCTTGCCTCGGGGGACGTGTCGGCGTTCAACCTGGTGCTGCCCAACGGCTGCGAGGACGGCGAGGGCAACTGCAAGCCGACCAACAACCGGTACCGGCAGTTCGACGACTTCCTCGCCCGTGAGGTGCCGAGGATCGAGGCCTCTCCGGCGTTCGGCAGCCACGGGGTCATCGTCGTCACCTATGACGAGGACCAGCGCAAGGACGGCATGGCCAAGAAGAACGGCTTCGGATCGGGCGGCCCGGTCGTGTGCGCCATCGTGAGCCCCCTCGTGCAGCCCGGTGAGTACGGCCGGGCGTACTACCACTACAGCCTGCTCCGGACCCTCGAGGACGGCTTCGGCCTCCACCACTACGTCGGGCACGCCGACGACGTGACCCCGATCTCCAACATCTGGCGGTAGCCGCCAGCCCGTCTCGGCACCCGGCTGATGGGTACGAGGGGAGCCGGGAGGGGACGCGGATGCGGATCAGCGACACCAGCGACCTGTGGTGGAAGACGGCGGTCATCTACTGCCTGGACGTGCAGACGTTCATGGACTGGAACGACGACGGGATGGGCGACTTCACCGGCCTGGCCGAGCGCGTCGACTACCTCGCCGAGCTGGGCGTCACCTGCCTCTGGCTGATGCCGTTCCATCCCACGACCGACCGTGACGACGGCTACGACATCACCGACTACTACGGCGTCGACCCGCGGCTCGGGACCGCCGGCGACTTCGTCGAGTTCGTTCGCACCGCCCGCGACCGCGGCATGCGGGTGATCATCGACCTCGTCGTCAACCACACCTCCGACAAGCACCCGTGGTTCAAGGCGTCGCGCTCGAGCAAGACCTCGCCGTACCGCGACTTCTACGTCTGGCGCGACGACGAGCCGCCGGACACCAGCAAGGAGGTCGCGTTCCCGGACCAGGAGAACAGCATCTGGGAGTACGACGTGAAGACCGACGAGTGGTACCTCCACCGCTTCTACCGGACGCAGCCCGACCTCAACATCACCAACCCGCTGGTCCGCGACGAGATCGTCAAGGCGATGGGCTTCTGGCTGGAGCTCGGGATCTCCGGCTTCCGAGTGGACGCGGTGCCGTTCATGCTGGAGACGACCGGTGTCGACAAGGCCGAGCTGAACCGCTTCCACGACCCGCACGAGCACCTTCGTCACCTACGGTCGTTCGTGGGACGGCGTACCGGTGACGGCATCCTGCTCGGCGAGGTCAACCTGCCCCACCGGGACCAGAAGTCGTTCTTCGGCGGCAAGGACGGCGACGAGCTCACCATGCAGTTCGACTTCATCGGGATGCAGAACCTGTACCTGTCGATGGCCCGGCAGGACGCCCGGCCCCTGGCGCGGGCGCTCACGCGGCGACCGGCCATCTCGCGGGAGTCGCAGTGGGCGACGTTCGTCCGCAACCACGACGAGCTCACGCTGGACAAGCTCTCGGACAAGGAACGCGAGGAGGTGTTCGCCGCCTTCGGACCGGACCCGGCCATGCAGCTGTACGGCCGCGGGCTGCGGCGTCGCCTGCCGCCGATGCTCGACGGCGACCCGCGGCGCCTCCGGATGGTCTACAGCCTGCTGTTCTCGCTCCCGGGCACGCCGGTGCTGTTCTACGGCGAGGAGATCGGGATGGGCGAGAACCTCGACGTCGACGGCCGGCTCGCCGTCCGCACCCCCATGCAGTGGACCGACCAGAGGAACGGTGGCTTCTCCCACGCCTCTCGTTCGCGGCTGCGCCGCCCCCTGACCGAGGGGGCGTTCGGACCCGAGCACGTCAACGTCGCCGACCAGCGAAGCGACCCGGAATCCCTGCTCTCCTTCGTCCACCTCCTGATCCAGCGCTACCGCGAGTCACCCGAGCTGGGCTGGGCGGACTTCTCCGTGCTCGACCAGCCCCACCGTCACGTGCTCGCCCACGAGTGCGCGTGGGACGACCGCCGCATCGTCGCGGTCCACAACCTCAGCCCTGAGGGCTGCACGGTGCCGTTGAGCCTGGAGAACTGCGACAGCGGGCACCACCTTCTCGACCTCCTCCAGGACCCCAGCGAGGTCGAGATCGACGACCGCGGCCGCGTCGAGGTGACCCTGGACGGCTACGGCTACCGGTGGCTCCGCCTGCTGTCCCGGGACAGCCGCCGACTCGCCTGACCCGAGGCCGCGCCATACCGGCGTAGCCCTGCGACTACCCCCGAGGTGGTCGGTCGGTCTGCTGGCGTGTCGGTAGCCGGCTCACGAGGCCGGTCGGCTAGCGGGTGGGGGGCATCCCAGCTCCGCGAGCATGCGCTCCCCCTCTCGACGTCGATCAGGCAGGAGCGTCAGGGTCACTCCTCGCTCGAACCGGGCCCCGAGCCGTCCCCAGGACTCGATGGCCCGGTCGAGCCGTCGCGAGCTGCGCTCGACCCGGCCGAGTGTGCGCTCCGAGAACGCGGCGGCGTAGGGATTCTCGCTGAAGGTGGGGACCTGAGCGGCGGCGTCGGCGTCTTGACGCACAGTGGCGAGTTCGCCGGCTACGGCGCGCGAGTAGTCGCCGAGGCGGCCCTCGGCAATGACCCGGCCCTCTTTCAGGATCGTGGCGGCAGACCGGCCGGTGTGCAGCTCGAGGCGAAGGGCCACGAAACCGGGCATCTCGTTCGTTGACGATCTGGCGGAGAGGTCGCGGCCGAGCGCCCACCACTCGTCGAAGTCGAACCACCTTCCGCGGAGTCCCTCGACCAGGGCTGCTGCAAAGAAGGCGTTCGCCATCCAGCCCGCTGTCGGTCGCCCGCTCCGCACCCAAGCGTCCCGGGCGTCGCGCGCCGACGCCATCGCGTCGTCGAACTCACCCAGGAGTGCCAAGGCCAACGCCAACCGGCTGTTGGCGTGGTAGGGCACCGCCCGGTACAGCGGGTCGCTACGGGATCGTCGGGCAGCCGAGACCGCGGCAGACGGATCACCAGCCGCCAGCGCGGTCTCGGTGATCGAGTGGTAGAGGTCGAACACCTCCAAACCGAACTCCGGCTCGTGGCGCGGCATTCGCTCCAGGAGGTCGAGTCGCTGGGCGCTCAGTCTCGCGGCCTCTCGGTGTCTGCCCGCGAAGCTCGCCGCGGACGCCAGCGCGTCCAGGGCCTCGCTGATCAGGACCGGGTCATCTGCCTGTTGCGCGAGCGCGAGTCCTGCGCCGGCGAGAGGTGGCGTCGTCGTCGGCGGAAGGGGCTGGTTCCACGCGGCGGCGAGCGCGATCGACGCAGCCACGACCGGATCATCGCCGGCGTCCAGGTCGTGCGCGCGATCGACGAGCTCGAGTGCCGCCTCTTGTTCGGGAGCGTTCGCCAGGCCGCTCGGAAATCGGCCCATGATCCGGGCCATGTCGGCCAGTGCGCGCGCCTGGGCGGCACGGTCACCGGCCGACTCGGCGGTCGCTGCCGCGTGCTCCAGGCAGCTCAGGCTGCGATCGAGCCTCTGGTCGGTCCGAGCCACGGCCGCCGCGCTCCGCCATGCAACGACCGCTGCGTTCCGACCGGACGCGGCCTCGGCTGCGATCACGTAGTGCGAATACGCCTCGGTGAGCGAGAAGTGCGCGTACCCGACGTGCCCCAGGGACATTCCCAGCGAGTGCCGCGCATCCTGCATGTCTGGCGGCGCATCGCGGGCGAGCGCCGCGCGCAGGTCGTCCGCGATCTCGCCGAACCGTTCCTCCCACGCACCGCCGCCGACGAGCGCGTCCTCGAGCTGCCGCGCAGCCGAGGCCGCCCAGAGCAGCCGGAGATCTTCCACTCGAGCTCTCTCACCGGTCTCCGCGAGCTGGTCCCGCGCGTACGCCCGCACCGTGTCCATCATGCGCCATCGGCTCGTGGCCGCGTCGTCAGGGCTGGTCCGATGAAGGAGACTCTTGTCGGTCAGCCTGCCCACCAGGTCCGCCACGGCTCCCCGATCGCGGTCCGGCATCACCGCGGTCGCCGCGTCCAGGTCAGTCACCCCAGCGAAGACCGCGAGACGGCGGAACGCCATCCGTTCGTCTTCGCTCAGCAGGTCATGGCTCCAGGCGAGCACCGCACGAACCGAGCCGTGACGGTCGGACGACGTGACTCTGGCTCCCGTCGGCCCGCTCAGCAGTCGAAGCTGGTCGTCGAGGCCCGAGCGCAGACCGTCCACGCCGAGAGAGGGCAGCCGTGCAGCGGCCAGCTCGATCGCCAGTGGGTTCCCGTCCAATCGACGGCAGAGGTCGTCGACATCGAGGGCACCCGCCGACACCAGTGCGTCGTTCTCCGCGGCCCGTTCGAGGAACAGAGGGCGCGCGTCGTCTCCCATCGGGGGCACCACGAGGACGCGCTCTCCCGGCACGTGCAGCCTCTCTCGACTGGTGCACAGAACCACCAGATCTGGGCACGCGGCGAGTGTCGCCTCCACCCATCGCGCAACCGCGCTGAGCACGTGCTCGCAGTTGTCCAGGACCACCAGAGCCGGGCCGACGTTCAACTCCTGCTCGACGCCGACCGCGAGCGGCATCCCGGGCTGCTCGGCCACACCCAAGCTCCAGGCGACCGCCTGCTCGACCTGATCGGTCACGACCGGCACCAGGTCGACGAAGGCTCCACCACCCCGGAGTCGTGGACCGACCCGTGACGCCACCTCTGCCGCGAGGCGCGTCTTCCCGATGCCACCAGGGCCCAGCACGGTCACGAGCCGGTGCTCTGCGAGCGACGTGACGACGCGTTCCACCTCTGCCCCTCGACCGAGGAAGCTCGTCCACGCGGAAGGAAGACCACGGAAGTCCCGCGGACCGTCATCGCTCGCCACCCGTCGCGCAACGGTCGCCAGGGCCCGCCTGTTCGTCGCGTCGAGCTTGCGCAGCAGAGATGAGACGTGGCTCTCGACCGTGCGCTCGGAGATGTGCATGAGCCGGGCGATGTCGCGGTTGCTCCGGTGCTCTCCCACCGCTCGGAGCACCTCCACCTCGCGTTCGGTCAAGGCGGCCAGACCGACTCCTCTCGCGCCGAATGGAACCATGCCTCGATGGTTCCACCGATGTGGGAGTCCGTCCTCGTTCAGTGGTGAATCCGTGGCACCCACGGATGCCTCCACCCGACACTCCTACACACGCTGAGGGAGGAAGAACCGGCTATGACGGAGGAACACCATGACCAACGACCATCCGACGCCCGATGCGCTACTGGAGCTGGGTTTGGGCTTCTGGGCCTCGAAGGCCTTGCTCACCGCAGTTGAGCTCGATCTCTTCAGCGTGCTCGCTGAACGTCCTCACAGAACGCACGAGCTCACCGATCGGCTGGGCCTGCAGCGACGCGGCGCGGGAGACTGGCTCGACGCCCTGGTCTCGCTGCGGGTCCTCGAGAGGTCCGACGACACCTACGCGAACTCGGCGGAGGCCGATGCGTTCCTCGACCGGAACAAACCGTCGTATGTCGGGGGGTTGCTGGAGATGGCGAACCACCGGCTCTATCCCTTCTGGGGGTCACTCACCGAGGCGCTGCGCACCGGGCGGCCGCAGAACGAGGCGAAGGTCGGCGAGGACTTCTTCGCGGCCCTCTACCAAGACCCCCTCCGGCTCGAGCAGTTCATGCACGCCATGACGGGAATCAGCATCGGCTCGGCGAAGGCCATCGCCGAGCGTTTCCCCTGGGACGAACACACCGTCGTCATCGACATCGGCACGGCCGAAGGCTGTCTGCCCGCTGAGCTCGCTGCGCGTCACCCACACCTGACCGGAGGAGGGTTCGACCTGCCCGCGGTCGCTCCCATCTTCGAGAAGTACGTCGCAGCCAAGGGCCTGGCCGACCGACTCGCCTTCTATCCCGGAGACTTCTTCACCGACGCGCTCCCCGAGGCCGACGTCCTCGTGATGGGCCACATCCTCCACGACTGGGGTCTGTACGAGAAGCAGCTCCTGATCCGCAAGGCGTACGACGCCCTGCCTGCCGGCGGAGCCCTCATCGTCTACGAGAGCGTCATCGACGACGACCGGCGAGCCAACACCTTCGGCCTTCTCATGAGCCTCAACATGCTGATCGAGACCCCCGAAGGCTTCGACTACACGGGGGCCGAGTGTCAGGCCTGGTTCACCGATGCAGGCTTCACCCGCACCTATGTCGAGCCGCTTGCCGGACCGGACTCGATGGTCGTCGGCATCAAGTAACCCATGACGCCAGCAACAACCGGTGGCGAAGCAACCCGCGAGCAGTGAGTCGTCGCTGTGTCACTTCGCCGCGACGCAGGGCCTTCGTGGGGGCACCAGGTACTAGCGGGCGCTTCGGAGCTCCATGGGTCGGGGGCTTGCATCAGCCGACCGCCCCGGACGCCGTGCGGCTTCCGGGGCGGCCCCCGTCGGACTAGGTGCCCATGCCGCGCTCGGGATCAACCCGCCGTCCGAGCGGGACCGCTTCGCGAGAGCTGCCTGAGGCGACACGCCCAACGCGGCTCTCGCTGACGTCCTACCGCGAGGCGATCCGGATCCCTAGCCTTGAAGACGGCCCCCGAGCATCCCCATGCCTGAGGGGGCCTAGTGCAACGCCCGCTGACGTCCCCCGACGCGGCGGGCGTTGTCACGCCCACCAACGGCTTCAGCGTCATCCGGACCCTGGAAGAGCCCGTAGGCGCGCCGTCGAGGTCCTCGCGCCACATCGCAGGATCCTCGAGCCCGCGAGCCACGACGCGTTGCCACAGCTCCGGGGATGGCAGCCGTGACACACGCAGTCTCAGGCCGATGAGCGCGCGCTGGAACAGGCTATTGGAAGCTCTGCTGATGGAACGCCGTCTTCCACTCGCCATCGCGCCGCACGAACGTACTGCTCAGGACCGCCGTGAACGGCTCTTGCCCTTGGCGCTGCGCCGTCACCGTGTACACGACGACACCGGCGTCCGGGCCCAGCGACACCACCCGTGGGTCCTGCATGTCGTAGCGAGACCATGGTTCGGCGGCCGCCATCGCCCTGAGAGCCTCCTCTCGATCCATGAGACCGAAAGGAAAGGCCATCAACGCGTCCTCAGTCAGATGCTCGCGGTAGTAGGTGGCGGCGTTGTCCGAGCACAGGGCGTCCCATCCACGCCGCTCGACCTGGATCAGCTCCTGTTCCACAGGCTCAGTGGACATGAGGAGATGGTAGGCAGCCGCTGCCACAGGCCGACGGCTGGACGGCTGTGGTCCGGTCATGGCGGCGGCCCGAGGTCATGCCGTGCTTGCCTGGAAGCCTCGGATCGACCCCGCCGCCTGATCACCCACGGCTGGACGCGAGCACGTTCAACGTCTTCTCCAGGTTCCTCCTGAACATCTGTCGGCCGAAGAGGGCCACCGGGAGGTAGAAGAGCCAACCCTTGCCCTTCCAGCGTCGGTCCAGGACGACGCGCACGTGACAGCCGGCGCCGCTGCGCGGCTCGACGGTCAACGTCCACGTCCCACCGCGCTGCCACACGTTCGAATCCTGTGTCGTTCCCACGACACGGTTCTCCGACCACTCGTACCGCTCCCGCGCCCAGACGCCGGGACTGCCCTCGGTCACCTCAGCCCAGCTCGGGCCACGGGCGTGCAGCTTCCAGAACTCGCGAGAGATGTTCGGCCACCAGTCGGGTCTTCGCTCGCTGAAGTCCGTTGCGGCAGCCATCATCTTCTCGGCGGGGACATCGGCATCGACGTCGACCACGACGTGAGGCATACCCTGGCCGTACCCCGCTCACCGTGGGCTACCACCGGCTGCCTCGGTTGTCTGCTCGCGGGGTGACCGGACCCTCCAGCACGTTGACCTGAGCGGATCGCGGCGGACTGGGTAGCGTGCCGCGCATGCCCATCAGACTGGAGAACGTCGGGATCGCCGTCCGAGACCTCGAAGCGACCATCTCCTTCTTCACCGACCTCGGGCTCACCGTCCTCGGCCGGGACACGGTCAGTGGAGAGTGGACCGACACAGCCGTCGGCCTGGACGGCAACCACGCCAACATCGCCATGCTCCAGACGCCAGACGGCAACGGCCGCCTCGAGCTCTTCGAGTACCTCCACCCCGACGCGATCGAGACGGAGCCCACCCGGCCCAACGAGATCGGCATGCACCGCGTGGCCTTCTCGGTCGACGACATCGACGAGGCCCTCGAGATCGCCGCGAGGCACGGCTGCCACCCGCTGCGCGGCGTCGCGACCTATGAGGACGTCTACAGGCTCACCTATGTCCGTGGCCCCAGCGGCATCATCGTCATGCTGGCCGAGGAGCTGAAGAAGGGCTGAGTCGGGGGCGCTCCTCCTCCGGCGCCGGGCAGGACACGACGGGCATCACGCTGACCCTGTTCGTCCAGGCCCCTGCCATGCCGAAGGCGACCTGCGCGGGCCCGGCGTCCTGTCGGGCGTTGGCGTGGTGACGGTCAGCCACGGCTCGACCTCCAGTGTGCGGGAGCCTGCCGGCGTTCGCGTTTGAAGGCGCGGCTGAACGCCTCCTCCGACCGGTAGCCAACCCGTCGTGCGACGTCGTAGACCGTCAGGTCGGTGGTGCCGAGCAGGTCCTCGGCCAGCTGCATGCGCCACTGGGTGAGGTAGCGGATCGGAGACTGGCCCAGCACCTGGCGGAACCGGTCGTCGAGGACCGACCTCGACACCGCCGTACGCCGCGCGAGCTCATCGACCCGCCACCTGTGCTCAGGGTTGGCGTGCATGAGCGCGAGGGCGGGCGCGAGTACGGGGTCACGTAGGGCGACCAGCCAGCCCCGGTTCCGTGACGGCTCCCCGGACAGATGGAGACGGAGGACCTCCATGAGGACGAGCTCCGGCAGACGCGTGGCGAGCAGCGTCGGGCTCTTGTTCGACGGGCGGGTCGCCTCGAGTGCATAGGCGACGCTGGCCTGTACCCAGCTGGAGCCGGGGCCGTCTTGGAGGCGTACGACGAACACCGGCGGCAGAGCCTTCAGCGATGGGTCGAACAACGGGTGTTCGGAGTGGAGGTATCCACACACCACGTCGGTCCGATCACCACCGCCTCCCTGACGCACCACCGGGATCACGTCCCAGGGGGGCGGTCCCGGGAGGTCGAGCATCCTCGGGACGACCACGGGGGTGCGGCCCCCGAGCACGTAGCGCCCGCCGTACGGCATGACGATGACGTCACCCGCCGAGGCCCAGTGCCGGTCACCGTCATCGACGGAGACCCAGCACTCTCCGGAGACGACGATGTGGAACAGGATCATCCGGTCGGCATGGGGGGTGAGAGCGGCAGCGAAGGCGAGTGGTGCGGACTCGAACGCGAACTCGTCGGTGAACTCTGCGCGGAAGAAGATCGCACCCTCGAGGCGCAACTGCTCGAGGGTCGAGTTCAGCACCACAGCCGGCACGTCCTCGGTCGGTTCGGTCACGCTGTTCACCCATCGCAGGTCTCGGGGTCCCTGCTATCCGATGCGGTTGGCCGGTCATGGGCCGCAGCCGAGTTCGACAGCAGACTCGGTGGAACCACTATTGCATCGACTGAAGGACTGCCATGACCGCATTCCCGCCCCTCAACCACGTCGCTCTCACCGTGCGCGATCTGAGTGTGAGCGCTCCGTGGTACGGGGCTCTCTTCGGCACCGAACCGGTGATCGACGAGGACGCCGAACCCGACTTCCACCACACTGTCTGGATGGTCGGCACCGAGACCCTGATCGGCCTGCACGAGCACGGGACCCCCGCCCCGGTCGAGTCCTTCAGCGAGTACCGCGTCGGCCTGGACCACGTCTCCTTCGCTGTCGCCACCCGCGATGACCTCGAGAAGTGGGCGGCGCGTCTCGACGAGCTCGGCGTCCCGCACGGTGACATCAAGGACGCCCACTACGGGTCCGGACTCGCGTTCCGCGACCCCGACGGGATCGCCCTGGAGTTCTTCGCGCCCCCCGCATGACCCAGCGGGTCCATGAGCAGCCCTGGTGAAGCACTCGAGGACGACCGTCGTCGCGTGCTTCACCAGGCTGCCTCGACACGCCGGATCGTGACGCCGGATCGTCACGCTCTGGGCAACGAACAGGCGCTCGTCGAGGCGGCCGACCGGGAGGAGCGGCCGTCGCAGGCCGACTCGGGGACGGGGTCGACCGCCACCTCGGCCGTGCGTTGCTGGCCACGCTTCGGCCGGAGGGCTCCGTGTGAAGCTGGCCGAGGCCCGTCGGGACCTGCTTGACCTCGCACGAGGTGTCCGGGCGCGAGAGCTCGAGGTGGGCGGCCGCAGGGAGCCGTGGCAGCTCTGGCCAGACGATCGTCCATACCCGCGACCACCTCGTGGAGCTAGGGCGTCGAGCTCGCGACACTCCGTTGCGACAGCGGGAGACCCATTCAGGGCTCTGGATGCCCAGGCTGAGGGAATCCCCCGTGTCAGGTCGCCTCCGACAGGGCGGTGGCGATCACTGCTGCAATCTGCTCCGGCACCTCGTCCGGCAGGAGGAACACCGCCCCTGGAACGGTCACCAACGTCACGTTGGCTGCCGCCTCGAGGGTGGCCCGTTCAGCGTCGGTGAGTCCACCGTCGCCCTTCTCAGCGTGGACGACCCACACCCGGCTGCCCGACGCGGCGAGCTCGGCGGCGTAGTCGCGGTCGGCGGCGATGTAGTCGAGGTACTCCCCACTCACCCGGACCGCGTCACCGGCCCTGTTCTGCTTGAGGTCCTCTATGAGGTCCCGCTTGTGGGGTCCAGGTGTCTTGGCCGACCTGGCCAGCAGAGGCAGCAACCGCAGCAGGATGGCCATGGGCCAGCTGCCCACCTTCTGCGACACCCTGACCGCTGCGCGGAAGAACCCCGCCTCGTCCTCGGTCGTCAAGCTGACGCCAAGCAGCACGACCCGCCCCTGGAAGTGACCGGACAGGAGCATCTCCAGAGCGACAGTGGCGCCATGGGAGAACCCGACGACCACGTCGCATCGGTGCTGTTCGGCCAGCTGTGCCGCCGCGCGGGCCATGGCCGGAACCGACGGGTCGTCGGTCAGTGGGGCTCCCGCCATGCCGGGCAGCGTCGTGGCCACCAAGCGGACTCCGGTGAGCGACCGGTCAGCCATCACCAGGTCGAATGAGCGCGCCGCGTTGGCTCCGCCCGGCAGGAGGAGGACCGATCGGTCGGCGCTCTCGGGTCCGGCTGTCAGAAGCTCCCAGGCTTCCCTCATGGCTACCTCCGCAACAACGGCGCCTGTTCCGTCACGGTAGAGCCTGACGATCGGGGTCGTCAGGTCCTATCCCTGACGAACTGGTGACGCATCGCGTCACCGGTTGGTCCCGACCCTCGTCCTGTCGCTCGATCAGGTCCCTGCCGAGGACGCCACGGTGCTGCCCCGTCTACGCCCTCGTGACCGGGCGACTCTCGAGCGCGCTGCGAGCAGCCACGCTCACGGAGTCACGCGGATCCACGTCCAGGACACCCATTGCCTGGGCCGGGCGCACGGCGCTCGAGGCCTTCGCAGCCGGCACCCTCGACATCCTCGTGATCCTCAACGTCTGACTGACTCCGACGGGGCCAGCCAACTCACGAACCAGTGACCGACTGCCGCCCAGACGGCTCGCACGCCGCGTCGACTGGGTCCGGGGGTTCGCACGTGGCCCGGTCCGTTCCCCGGGTGAGCGTCTTCGGCGGAGTCTGGTCTGATGTGTCGGATCGAGGCGGGGCCGTTCGTGGAAGGGGTGGGCTGGCCGCCACGGTCGCCGTTCGGTATCGACCACACTCTCGTCCAGGAGACACGTTGAAGCTTCTTCTCACCTCAGGCGGTGTGACGAACGCCAGCATCCGCAACGCGCTCGTCGAGCTCCTGGGCAAGCCGATTGCCGAGTCCACCGCGCTGTGCATTCCCACGGCGCAGTACGGGCATCCGATGGTCGGCCCGGGCGTGAAGGCCTGGCAGTTCATCAGCGGCAACTCCCAGAACCCCATGGTCGACCTGGGCTGGAAGTCGGTCGGCGTGTTGGAGCTGACCGCGCTGCCCAGCATCGACGAGGAACGCTGGGTGCCGCTGGTCCGGGAGACCGATGCCCTGCTCGTCGCGGGCGGTGACGTCCTCTACCTGTGCCACTGGATGCGTGAATCCGGGCTGGCGGACCTGCTGCCGTCGTTGAGCGAGACCGTCTGGGTAGGGCTCAGCGCAGGGAGCATGGTGATGACCCCGCGTGTCGGGGACGACTTCATCCAATGGCGACCACCCAGCGGTGACGAGACCACGTTGGGCCTCGTCGACTTCTCGATCTGCCCCCACCTGGCTGCCGAGGGAACGCCGGGCAACTCCAGGGCCGAGGCGGAGCAGTGGGCGGCGGGTATCCCGAACACGGCCTACGCGATGGACGACCAGACGGCGATCACGGTGGTCGACGGCGCCGTCGGCTTCGTCTCCGAAGGGCGCTGGGAGCAGCTCCGGACCCTGAGCTCTGAGCCCGACCTGGCGTGACGGTGGGGGCTGCCCTGGTGATGCCGCGCCGCTGGCAACCCGTGGGCCCCGCCCTGAACCGTCCGCGCACCCGGCGGCTCAGCTCAGTGTCCGCGGTCTCGTCGACGGGTGGCCCGCTGGTTGAGTAGGTCGCTTTGCGATCGTCTCGACACCAGCTCCCAGGACATGGTGGTTCCGAGACAGGCGCCAGGGCGCCTCTCTCGACCAGGGCGCCGCCGGGGCGGCTGCTCAGCCTGGGGGCGTCGGGAGCGACGGGAGGGCTCGACGGAGGTTGCGGAGGATCATCGGGACCAGACGTCCGGCTCGTCCGCGGAGGGCGTAGTCGTCCGGAGTGGAGCCGAGCACGTTCCCTGGGTGGGGCGGCACGGGTTCGCCGCCGTCCTGGGCCGCGAGCGAGAACAGCGGCCCTACGAGGGCGTCGTACACGGCCGGCATCGCGCTGAAGCCGAAGCGCATCAGGTCGTTGGCGAGGCCGACCTGCACACGGTGCCGCGGCTGCTCGACCGTCCTCATGATGCGCGCCGCCACCTTCTCGGGAGTCGTGACCGGCGGGGGAGGCCGGCCGAGGAAGCCGAGATAGTTGCCACCGACCTGGTAGATCGGGGTGTCCACGCCGCCGGGGGCGACGTATACGACGTGGACGTCGCGGCGATCGCGGTTCTCCAGCTGCAGCTGGCGGGCGAGGGCGCGGACGGCCCATTTGCTCAGGACGTACGGCGACATCCCGGGGACACCGATGTGCCCGATCACCGAGCCGACCAGTACGAGAGTGCCCCGCTCATGCCCGCGCATCAGGGGGATGACATGGCGAGCGACATTGACCGAGCCCAGCACGTTGGTGCGCAGCACGCCCTCGAAGACCTCGGGTGGCACCACCTCGGTGCGGCCGTAGCTGACAACGCCGGCGACATGGACGACGACGTCGAGCCGGCCGGTGACCTCGAGGGCCGCGGCGACGCAGCGGCGGACGGACTCGTCGTCGGCGACGTCGGTCGGCACGGCGAGCGTCGAGGCCGCGCCGGCGGTGCGGCACTCGAGCTCGGCCTCCTTCAGTGCCGACTCACCGCGAGCGGCGAGTACGACGTGGTCGCCCGCTCGCGAGGCAGCGAGGGCAGTCGCCAGCCCGATCCCGCTGGAGGCGCCGGTCACCACGACCACCCGGACGTCACCCGGGCTCGATGTCACGGTTTGAGCACCACCTTCACGCAGCCGTCGCTCTTCTGCTGGAACATCTCATAGGCGCCGGGAGCATCCTCGAGTGACGGCCGGTGGGTCGCCAGGCTCTCGACGCCCAGGACGTCGTCGTCCTGGCTCAGAAGCTCACCGATCTCGTCGGTCCAGCGACGCACATGGCACTGGCCGAACCGCATGGTGAGGCCGCGGTCGAAGATCTCCATCAGCGGCATCGGGTCCTTCTCGCCGCCGTACACCCCCGAGACGGAGACCGTGCCACCGCGACGCGCGGACTTGATCGCCGCGTTCAGCGCGGCCAGCCGGTCGATCGCCATCTTGTCGGTCAGCGGCGCGGCGAGCCTGTCGGGCAGCATCCCCACGGCTGTGATGGCGGCCTTGGCCAGCGGCGAGCCGTGCGCCTCCATCCCGACGGCGTCCACGGTGCCGTCGGCACCACGCCCGTCGGTCAGGGCGATCACGGCGTCGGCCGGGTCGTCGACCTCGCCGAGGTCGACGGTCTCGGCGCCGTACTTGGCGGCCAGGGCGAGCCGCTCGGCGACGCGATCGACGCCGATCACCCGGCGCCCGCGGTGCAGGGCGATCCGCGAGGTCAGCTGGCCGACCGGACCGAGCCCGAACACCGCCACGGTGCCGCCCTCCGGCACGTCGGCGTACTCGAAGGCCTGCCAGGCCGTCGGGAGGATGTCGGAGAGGTAGAGCCAGCGCTCGTCGGGTGCACCGTCGGGCACCTTGACCGGCCCGAAGTCGGCGTGCGGGACGCGGAGGTACTCCGCCTGCCCACCCGGCACCGCGCCGTACAACGAGGTGTAGCCGAACAACCGGGCTCCCTTGCCGGTCTCGCGCATCTGCGTGGTCTCGCACTGGGCGAAGTAGCCGCGCGAGCACATCCAGCACGAGCCACAGGAGATGTTGAAGGGGATGACGACGCGGTCGCCCACGTGCAGGTCGCCGACCTGCGGCCCGACCTCCTCGACCACGCCCATCGTCTCGTGTCCGAGCACGTCACCCGGGGTCAGGAACGGCGCCAACACCTCGTACAGGTGGAGGTCTGAGCCGCAGATGGCGGTCGAGGTCACCCTGATGACTGCGTCGTTCGGCTCCTGGATGTGCGGGTCCGGCACCGTCTCCACCGAGACGTTCCGCTTGCCCTGCCAGGTCAGTGCTCTCATCTGCCGTCCTCTCTCTGCGGGTCGGGCACGCGAGCCACGTCGAGCGACATGGCCCGCGAACAGCGTCGGTACCCCGAGCGCGGACCGCTAACCCCGCCGCTGGTCGGGCAGGGCGACGCGCGTGGTTCCGTACGGCGTCAGGCTCGGGAGGAATGCTCCATATTGAGGTCATGACCTCCACCCGAGATCCAGGCCACCGCGTCCACCCGGTGACCGCGTCCCTGCTGGCGCAGCGAGCCGAGAACGTCCAGCTGAAGATCGCTGACGCGATCACCTCGTTCGCAGGGTCGATGACGTTCGTGTACATCCACGCGGGTGCCTTCGCCCTGTGGATGCTCGTGCTCGAGCGAAGTCCATGGCCGACGCTCACCCTGATCGTCTCCCTGGAGGCGATCTTCCTGTCGACGTTCGTGCTGATCGGGCAGAACCGGCAGGCGGCGTTCCAGCAGGCGAAGGCGGACCACGACTTCGTCGAGTCCGAGCTGGAGCTGAAGACGAACACCGAGCTCACCCGGCAGATCCACACCCTCACCGTCGAGCTGCATCGACGTGTGGTCACCGAGCGTGGGGGCTGAGGACGGGTCGGTCCCCTTCAGCGGTGGCGCCTCCTGGGGGCCACCGGGTGCCGGTCAGGCGCGCGGGGCGTCGCGCCCGATCGCGGCGCCCCGAGCCTCGCTACGACGTCACAGGCCGCGGCGTCCGCCACGAACGCGGCTGAGGATGAACAGCGCGAGCGCGATGATGACCAGGATGATGAGGATCGTCCACAACACGGTGAACTCCGTTCCTTGATGGTGGGCGCTGTCGGGTTCAGAGTGGGCGCCCGCCGGACTCCGGAGGAGACGTTCCCCCTTTGGGCCCGGTCGAAACCTGGACCGGCAGGCCCGGCCCAGAGCCGACAGGCTGGGCCGACCCCGTCGGGACGGCGTCCGGTCCTGCCAAGAAGCAGGGCTCCGGCGGCCCGGTGGTCTGTGCCATCGTCAGCCCGCTGGGGGGTCCTGGCGAGGACACCGGCACCCTGCTACGACTCCAGCTGGGGGACAGGTTCGGGACCCACCAGTGCGTCCGCCATGACGACGACGTCCCCCCATCTCGGGGGAGGGACGGATGGTCGCGTCAGGTCGTGGCCGGTGCGTCGGTCGCCGGTCGGAGCTCCTCATGTGATCGGGACTGCCACAGCGCCCAGTCGGCGGCGACGTCGCCGGCGGCGCGGAGGAGCTTGGGGAGGTGGACGTCGAGGAGATGCCGGGTGGTGGTCTCGGCGGCGTGCACGGTGACGTTCATGGCGGCACGGACCGCGCCGGTGCCGTCGCGGACGGGGACGGCGACGGACCGCACCCCGGGGGCGAGCTCCTCGTCGGCGAGGGCCCAGCCGCGGGCGCGAACCTGCCTCAGCTCGTCGTTCAGCTCGGCTCGGGTCCTGCCGATGGGGCGGCGCAGGCCGGAGCGCGACGGCATCTCGAGCACCTCGTCGAGCTGCTCCGGTGTCAGGGCGGCGAGGAGGACCTTGCCCTGGGAGGTCTGGGGCGCCGGGAACAGCGTGCCGATGTCGACGCGGAGGGCGATGATCTTCGGTACCGAGACGCGTGCGACGTAGACGATGTCGCTGCCCTCGAGCTGGGCCATCGAGGACGACTCGCCGGTCTGGCGGACCAGCGCCTCGAGGTGCGGGCGCGCGACGTCCCACAGGCCGAAGGAGGCGACGTACGCCGTGCCGAGCGTGATGCACTTCGGCGTCAGCGAGAAGGCGCCCTCGAGTGAACGGACGTAGCCCAGCTCCTCGAGGGTGAGCAGCAGCCGGCGTGCGGTAGGACGCGCCAGACCCGTCGCCGTCGCGACGTCCGCGAGCGACATCTCGCGGTGGTGCTGGTCGAACGCCCGGAGTACGTCGAGGCCGCGCGCCAGCGACTCGACGAAGTCCGGTCCCGAACCACGTCCTGCCACGGGCCGCCCCTACGAGCCCGAGCCGGGGTCGCCGAACATCGACCCGCGCGCGCTGCGTGTGCTCTCGGACTGGTAGTCGGTGTACTGGTAGGGGTTGTCGAGCACCTTGCTGCCCTCGGGCAGGTCCGGATGCATGCCGGCGCTCCAGACGTCCTCGCCCATGGTCGAGGTCAGATGGCTGACCGTGGCGTCGATGTTCCGGCGTGCCGCGGCTGCGTCGAAGCCGACCAGCTTCCCGTCCTCCTTCACGATTCGACCGTCCACGACCACGGTGTGCACGTCACCGCGCTGCGCCTGGAAGGCGACATGGCCGTAGGGGTTGAGCAGGGGGAACGAGACGGGGGAGTCGTCGTTCTTGATCAGGATCACGTCGGCCTTGGCACCGCGGCTGAGGCGGCCGAGGTCGTCGCGACCGATGGCATGGGCGCCGCCGCGCGTCGCCCAGTCCACGACGTGTTCGGCGCGCAGCGAGAGTGCGGTGACGGTGTCGCCCTTGACGTGCGCCTCGAGGTGCTCGCGCGAGCGGTCTGCCCCGAGCGTCGTCCGCATCGCCGAGAACAGGTCGCCGCTCCACCACACGCTGGTGTCCATCGACAGCGACACCGGGATGTCGAACTGGCGGACCTGCCAGGTCGGCGGGTAGCCCTGGCCGGCGCTCTGCTCGGACTCCGTCGACACCGATACCGAGCCGCCGGACGCGGCGATCCGCTGGTAGGAGTCGGTGCTGAGCGTCGCCGCGTGCACGTAGATGTTCCTCGGGTCGGCGAAACCGTTCTCATGGATGAGCCGGATGCCCTCGTCGTTCGTCGCGCCCCATACCCCGGCGTGGGTGGTCACCGCGAGCCCGAGATCCCGGGCCACCTCGAAGGCCGCCCTCTCCGGGAACGCCGGGTCGCCGGTCACGTCGAAGGCCAGCTGGAACCCGAGCATGTCACCGGCGCCGATACGCCGTCGGTCGAAGAAGTCGCGGACGGCTGGGTCCGCGGTCCACTCCCAGGGCCCGGCCTGGATGTTGCCGTAGGCGAGCACGAACCGGCCCGGCACCGCCTGCAGCGCGTCGACGGCGGCGTCGGCGTGGTCGACCGTCTGCAGCCCGTGCGACCAGTCGACGGTCGTGGTCACGCCCGCCTCCAGCGACTCCCAGGCCGACAGCAGGTTGCCGGCGTGGATGTCCTCGGGACGGAAGGTCTTGCCGTGCTCGAGGTAGTACCAGACGAAGTACTGGGTCAGCGTCCAGTCCGCGCCGTAGGCCCGCATCGCGGTCTGCCACATGTGACGATGGGTGTCGATCATCCCCGGCATCACGATGCCCCCGGAGGCGTCGATCTCACGTGTTCCCTCGGGTACGTCGAGCCCGCTTCCCACGTCCTCGATCCGGTCACCGACGAGCAGGACGTCGCCTCCGGTATG
>JBKPTA010000062.1:0-13548 GCA_046735295.1 Actinomycetota bacterium
ATTGGCCGGGAAGAGCCCCACCACACCGTGCGCGGTCAGCCAGCGTTCCTCGACCAGGCGATCCAGCATCCGCTGTGCGTCCTCGTAGAGCCTGCGCGCCGCCTCGCCGGAGTCGGCGTCCTCGAGGATGTCGGGGAAGGAACCTTTCATCTCCCAGGCGTTGAAGAACGGCTGCCAGTCGATGTACCGCCGGAGCTCGCCGAGGTCGGCGTTGCGGAAGACCCGGACGTGCTGGGTGGGCCCGCGCCGGCCAGTGACCGGCGAGACGTCGTGGTCCTGTTGCAGGAGCAGGTGCGGCCGAGGCGGCCGGTAGCCCTGCCAGTCGATGGGGGTGCGAGCCGCCCGGGCCTCCTCGAGGGTCGCCAACGGCCGGTCGTGCTTGGCTGCATGCCGCGCGCGCAGAGAGTCGTAGTCGGCCCGGACGTCTGCCAGCAGCTTCTCCCGCTGCCTGTCGTGCAGGAGGGCCGCGGTGACCGGAACCGACCGTGACGCGTCCTTCACCCACACGACGGGACCGTCGTACCTCGGGTCGACCTTCACCGCCGTGTGGGCACGCGACGTGGTCGCTCCTCCGATCAGGAGCGGCAGCGTGAAGCCCTGTCGTTGCATCTCGGTGGCGACGTTCACCATCTCGTCCAGGCTGGGGGTGATCAGGCCGGAGAGCCCGATCGCGTCGGCGCCGACCTCACGGGCGGTGTCCAGGATCTTCTGAGCGGGCACCATGACGCCGAGGTCGATCACCTCGTAGTTGTTGCACTGCAGGACGACGCCGACGATGTTCTTCCCGATGTCGTGGACGTCGCCCTTGACGGTCGCGGTCACGATGGTGCCGTTGGTGTCCTTCTGCTTGGCCAGCGCGGGGTCCTTGGCCTTCTCCTCCTCGATGTAGGGAATGAGGTGGGCGACCGCCTTCTTCATGACCCGGGCACTCTTGACCACCTGGGGCAGGAACATCTTGCCGGCACCGAACAGGTCGCCCACGACGTTCATCCCGTCCATCAACGGTCCCTCGATCACCTCGATCGGGCGTCCGCCAGCACTGGCGATCTCCTGCCGCAGGTCCTCGGTGTCGGCCACGACATGGGTGTCGATGCCTTTGACCAGGGAGTGGGTGATCCGTTCGCGCAGCGGCAGGTCGCGCCACTCCTCGCCGGCCTCCTCCGCCTCGCCCGCGGCGACGTTGAACCGCTCGGCGATCTCCAGGAGGCGCTCCGCCGCGTCCGGACGCCGGTTGAGCACGACGTCCTCGATCCGCTCGCGCAGCTCCGGGTCCACCTGGTCGTAGACCACCAGCGCACCGGCGTTGACGATGCCCATGTCGAGCCCGGCCCGGATCGCGTGGTAGAGGAACACCGCATGGATCGCCTCGCGGACGGGGTTGTTGCCGCGGAACGAGAAGCTGACGTTCGAGATCCCGCCGGAGACCAGGGCCCCCGGCAGGTGCTCCTTGATCCAGCGCGTCGCCTCGATGAAGTCGTGCCCGTACGTGGCGTGCTCCTCGATGCCGGTCGCCACAGCGAACACGTTGGGGTCGAAGATGATGTCCTCGGGTGGGAAGCCGACGCGCTCGGTGAGGATCCGGTAGGCCCGCTCGCACACCGCCGTACGCCGTTCCAAGCTGTCGGCCTGCCCGTCCTCGTCGAACGCCATCACGACCGCCGCGGCGCCGTAGCGCCGGCACAGCCGGGCGTGCTCGAGGAAGACCTCCTCACCCTCCTTCAGCGAGATCGAGTTGACGATGGCCTTGCCCTGCACGCACTTGAGCCCGGCCTCGATGACCTCCCACTTCGAGGAGTCGACCATGACCGGGACCCGCGAGATGTCGGGCTCGGAGGCGATCAGCTTCAGGAACCGCTCCATCGCGGCGACGCCGTCGATCATGCCCTCGTCCATGTTGACGTCGATCACCTGCGCGCCCGACTCGACCTGCTGAGCGGCCACCGACAGCGCCGTGTCGTAGTCGCCGTCCTTGACCAGCTTGCGGAATCGCGCCGACCCTGTGATGTTCGTCCGCTCCCCGACGTTGACGAACAGGCTGTCCTCGGTGATGGTCACCGGCTCGAGGCCCGAGAGCCGCATCGCCCGGGCGATGGTCGGAACGGCACGGGGTGCGACGCCCTTGGCCGCGTCCGCGATCGCGGCGATGTGCTCGGCGGTCGTGCCGCAGCAACCGCCCATGATGTTGACCAGTCCGCTGGTCGCGAACTCGCCGAGCACCTCGGCCATGTGGTCGGGCGTCTCGTCGTACTCGCCGAAGGCATTGGGCAGCCCGGCGTTCGGGTATGCCGACACGAAGCAGTCGGCGATGCGTGACAGCTCCGCGACGTAGGGGCGGAGGTCCTCGGCCCCGAGCGCGCAGTTGAGCCCGATCGCCAGGGGACGTACGTGCCGGACGGAGTTCCAGAACGCCTCGGTCACCTGCCCGGACAGGGTGCGGCCGCTGGCGTCGGTGATGGTGCCGGACACGATCACGGGCCAGCGCCGGCCCAGCTCCTCGAACAGCGTCTCCACCGCGAAGATCGCCGCCTTGGCGTTCAGCGTGTCGAAGATGGTCTCGATCAGGAGGATGTCCGCGCCGCCGTCGACCAGACCGCGCGCCTCCTCCAGGTACGCCGCGACCAGCTCGTCGAAGGTGATGTTGCGCGCCCCGGGGTCGTTGACGTCCGGGGAGATCGAGGCCGTCTTGGACGTCGGCCCGAGCGACCCTGCGACGAAACGGGGGCGGTCGGCACTGGATGCATCGTCGGCCGCCTCGCGGGCCAGAACGGCGGCGGCCACGTTCAGCTCGTAGCAGAGGTCCTCCAGTCCGTAGTCGGCCTGGGAGATGCGAGTGCCGTTGAAGGTGTTGGTGCAGATGATGTCCGCGCCGGCATCCAGGTAGTTCCGGTGGATGGACCGGATGACGTCCGGGTCGGTCAGTGAGAGCAGGTCGTTGTCGCCGGCGAGGTCCCCGTCGTACGACGCGAACCGCTCACCTCGGTAGGCCGCCTCGTCGAGGTGGTGTCCCTGGATCATCGTGCCCATCGCGCCGTCGAGCACCAGGATCCGTTCGCGGAGCAGCTCCGCGAGCTCCTCGGTCGCATCTGGGCGGTGTGCCACCGTTGGCGCAGTCACGGGACTCCTCGCTTCGTCGACCACCAGCCTAGGAAACGGCGTCCCGAGTGGTGGACTGTCATTCCGCATCGTGACACCGGCGACGATCACCGCGAAATCCCGAGGAGGTGGCACGCCAGCCGGTGCCCTCGGGTGTCAGGCGTGGATGACTACTGTTGTCGGGTGATCGAGATCGAGGACATCGACGACCTGGTCGACCCGGTCGTCATCGCCGCCTTCGAGGGCTGGAACGACGCGGCGGACGCGGCCTCGGCCGTCATCGACCACCTGATCCGGGTCTGGGACGCGAGGATCGTCGGGGCGATCGACCCTGAGGAGTTCTACGACTTCCAGGTGAACCGCCCGGTCGTCAGGACCGACGAGCTCGGGCACCGGCAGATCACCTGGCCCAGCACGCACCTCGCGGTCGCGTCGCCCCCCGAGCTCGACCGCGACGTGATCCTGGTCCGCGGGATCGAACCGAACATGCGCTGGCGTCAGTTCTGCGCCGAGCTGCTGGCCGCCTGCGACGACCTCGGAGGCCGACTCGTGGTCACGCTGGGCGCCCTGCTCGCCGACACACCCCATACCCGTCCCATCCCCGTGACAGGCACCGCCACCGAGCCATACCTGGTCGACCGGCTCAAGCTGGAGCAGTCGACGTACGAAGGTCCGACCGGGATCGTCGGCGTCTTCGCGGACGCGTGCGTGCGCCTCGACGTCCCCGCCGTCTCGTACTGGGCCGCCGTCCCCCACTACGTCGCCCAGCCGCCGTGTCCCAAGGCCACCCTGGCCCTCCTCGGCCAGCTGGAGGAGCTGCTCGAGTGCAGCATCCCCCTGGGCGAGCTCCACGAGGACGCCCGGGCGTGGGAGCGCGGGGTCGACGAGCTCGCCGAGGAGGACGAGGACGTCGCCGACTACGTCCGCGCCCTCGAGGAGACCCGCGACACCACCGAGCTTCCCGAGGCGAGCGGTGAGGCGATCGCGCGGGAGTTCGAGCGCTACCTGAAACGCCGCGGCGAGGACGGCTAGCCACTCTGGCTGACCTGAGTACACGCGTGCGAGGACGAGCATCGTTCGCGCCAGCGCGTCGAAGCCCGGGGACACCTGCGGAGCAGCGGGCGTGGTCTCGACGAGCTCGCCGACGTCACGAGCTCGACCGACGTCACAGCCCGGCCGACGGCGAGCCGGCGTCCTACAGCGTGATCCCCAGGGCGGCGTCGAGCAGGGAGCGGACCGCCGCGCCGGCTTCGGGGTCGCTGCTGTCGGCCAGACCGTCCGTGCCGAGGGTTGCAGCCGCCCAGGCGTCGACCGCCTCGAGGGCCTTCGGCGCGTCGAGGTCGTTCGCGAGGTGCCCCAGGACAGCCTCCACGAGCGGCAACCCTGGCGCTCCGGAGCCGACGGCGAGGGCGCGCCGCCACGTCACCAGCCTGTCGGCGGACTCCCACAGCAGGTCGTCGGTCCACTCCCAGTCGGACCGGTAGTGGTGACGCAGGAGCGTGAGCCGGATCGCCATCGGGTCGATGTCGCTGTTGCGCAGCTGTGAGACGAAGACCAGGTTCCCCTTGGACTTCGACATCTTCTCGCCGTCGTAGGCGACCATGCCGGCGTGCACGTAGGCGCGGGCGTACGGCGTACCGGTGAGCACCTGGGCCTCGGAGGCGCACATCTCGTGGTGCGGAAAGACCAGGTCGGTACCCCCACCCTGGACGTCGAAGCTCTCCCCGAGGAGGTCCAGGGACATCGCGGTGCACTCGACGTGCCATCCCGGCCGGCCGCGCCCGAGGGCGCTGTCCAGGGCGGGCTCGCCCGGCCGCTCCGCGCGCCACACCAGGCAGTCGAGAGGGTCCTTCTTCCCGGCTCGGTCAGGGTCGCCTCCGCGGTCGGCGAAGACCGCCAGCATCTGCTCGCGGGTCCATCCCGACTCCTCACCGAAAGCCGGGTCGGACGACACCGAGAAGTAGAGATCGTCGTCGACGGCGTACACGAGACCCGCGTCCTGCAGCCGCTCGATCAGAGCGACGATCAGGTCGAGGGACTCCTCGGCGCCCGGGAAGTGGTTCGGCGGCAGGATCCGCAACGCGGACATGTCCTGTCGCAGCAGCTCGGTCTCGCGCGCGGCGAGCTCACGCCAGTCGACGCCGACCTTCTCGGCGCGCTCGAAGAGCGGGTCGTCGACGTCGGTGACGTTCTGGACGTAGACGACATCCTGTCCGGCGTTGCGCCAGGCACGGTTCAGCAGGTCGAAGGCGACAAACGTGGCCGCATGGCCCATGTGCGTCGCGTCGTACGGCGTGATGCCGCAGACGTACATGCGTGCCGGACCTCGCGGACGCATCTCCACGAGTGCCTTCGAGGCGGTGTCGTGCACCCGGACCGGAGGCGCTGTCACCGGGAGCGCCGGCAGGTCCGGAGCAGGCCAGGCACGCATATGCCGGAGACTACGGCAGCCGTCGGCCGGGCCGGCCGTCGTGTCAGGCGCGGAGACGGTCGGCTGCGGACGCTCTCCTGCGACCTCTCAGAAGGGCGGCCACGGGATGGCGCGCCAGCCCTGTCCGGGCTCCGGGAGCCGGCCGACCCGCAGCAGCCGCTTCAGCCGCCGCCGGGTCGCCTCGACCTCGTGCGGGGTGATCAGGGGGGCCAGCCGCTCGCCGAGGTCCTCCTGGAGGCGGTCCGCGAGCTGGTCGAGACCGGCGCAGTCCTCCTCGGTGAGCGGGTCCCCGGCCCATCCCCAGAGCACGGTGCGCAGCTTGGTCTCCACGTGGAAGGTCAGCCCGTGGTCGACGCCGTACCGATGGCCTCCGGTCATCGCCAGCACGTGGCCGCCCTTGCGGTCGGCGTTGTTGACGACCACGTCGAACACGGCCATCCGCCTGAGCTCAGGAGTGTCCTCGTGGACCAGCGAGACCAGCCGGTCGCGGTCGTCCAGCCCCTCGAACACGTAGAGGTAACCGTCCGGCACGTCCGTGTCACGGACCAGGGTGACCGCCTCCTCGACCGGGTCCGGCTCTTGCCACACCTGCACCATCCCGGGGCCGTGCGGGCCGTCACGGCGAAACGTCAACGGGACGAGGTCCCAACCCAGGGCCTCGGACACCAGGTACGCCGCCTCCTCACGGTTCGCCAGTGTTCCGTCCGGGAAGTCCCACAGCGGACGCTCCCCCGCCACCGGCTTGTAGACCACGCGTCGCCCGCAGATCTCGCCGACGAACGTTGCGTTGGACGCCGGCATCACCCGCCCGTGGAGGATGAGCTCGCCGGTGAGGAGGCCCTCCTCGACCGGGGCGGCGTCCATCACGCCGGGTCGCGCCTGCGGAAACCGTTCGCCCGCACGCACAGGTGGCCGTCGGGATCGATCGGGTTGCCGCAGAACGGGCAGTCGGGACGCCCGGCGTCGATCACCAACGCGGCGCGCTTGACGAAGGCCCGGGCGGGACCCGCCTCGAGGCGCACCAGGAACACCTCGGCCGGCTCCGCCTGCTCGTCAGGGTCCTCCTCCTCCGCACCGTCGGTGAGGGGGAACACCTCGATCACGACCCGCGCGATGCCGGGGTCCCAGGACAGCGTCATCGTGCCCGCGCGGAACTGCTCGTCGATCGGTTGCTCCAACGGATCCGCGTCGTCCAGACCGACCGGCGCGACCGCCGGGATCAGCGTGTCGTTGCCGGTGCTCGCCATGACCTCGTCCAGGAGCTCGTCGATGCGCTCGGCCAGCACCGCGACCTGCTGCTTCTCGAGCGCGACACTGACCATGCGTGGACCCGAGCGGGCCTGCAGGAAGAAGGTGCGGGACCCCGGCTCACCGACCGTCCCCGCCACGAAACGCTCGGGCGGGTCGAACTCGTGGATCACCGGCATGGCCCCACCTTATGCAGCGCCGTGAAGACCGTGCGCAGCCGCTCAGCCCCTCATCGGGGGGCCGGCGCCGCCGCCGACGGCGGCACCGCGATCGGCCCTCCGCCGGCCAGCCTTCTTCCGTGCCGCGGGCACCAGCCAGGACAGGTCGCCCTCGTGCGTGTTGGACGCGAGGACGTAGGGCCGGGCATCGGTGTAGCGGATGACCGAGATGGCTGCCGGGTCCACCTGGATCCGCTGGAACAGGTCGAGGTGCAGGCCGAGCGCGTCGGCGATCACCGACTTGATGAGGTCCGCGTGGCTGATCACGAGCCACACCGCGTCGGGACCGTGGTCCGCGCCCACCACCGCGTCGCGGCGGCGTACGGCGTCCACCGCACGCGCCTGCATCTGTGGGAGGGACTCTCCCCCCGGAAAGGTCACGGCGGACGGGTTGGTCTGCACCGTCCGCCACAGCGCAAGACGGGCGAGCTCGCGGAGCTTGCGGCCCTGCCACTCGCCGTAGTCGCACTCGATCAGCGCCCTGTCGCGGGACACCCGGGGCTTCGACGCCTGGTGGCCCGCCACCGCCCTGGCCGTCTCCATGCACCTCTCCAGCGGGCTGCTCACCAGCTGCGCCAGCGGGACGACGGAAAGCCGCTCACCGGCCCGCTGCGCCTGGCGACGCCCGACGTCGTCCAGGTGCACGTCAGACGCGCGACCGGCGAGGACGCCGGAGGCGTTCGCGGTCGTCCGCCCGTGCCGGAGCAGGATGACGGTGGCCATGTGCCGAGGGTAGGGCGTCCCTGACGCCTGCCTGGGGGCGCACGCGGGGCTAGCGTGGGCGCCGTGATCGTGGACAGCGCCGTCTACCGGCAGGGCAAACGGATCGTCGACGACCTCCCGCCGAGCGAGCTGGGACGTCTCCGCAAGCTCGCCACCGAGCCCGGCGACTTCGTCTGGGTGGGGCTCCATGAGCCGAGCGAGGAGGAGCTGGGAACCGTCGAGGCGGAGTTCGGGCTGCACCCGCTGGCGGTCGAGGACGCCTTCACCGCACACCAGCGCCCGAAGCTCGAGCGCTACGAACACACGCTCTTCCTCACGGTGAAGTCGCTGTGGTACGTCGACGCCACCGACGCGGTGGAGACCGGCGAGATCAACATGTTCGTGGGCGCGGACTTCGTGATCACCGTGCGTCATGGCTCCGGCTCCGAGCTGCACAGCGCGCGCCGCGACCTCGAGGCCAAGTCCGCCGTGCTCACCCACGGCCCTTCGGCGGTGGTGTACGCCGTGTGCGACCGCGTGGTGGACGGCTACCTGTCGGTGGTGTCCTCCCTCGAGGAGGACGTCGACGAGGTCGAGACCTCCGTCTTCTCCGCGCAGCGGACGAGCGACTCCCCCCGCATCTACACCCTCAAGCGCGAGATCGCCGAGGCCCGACGCGCCGTGTTCCCCCTGCGCGAGCCGATGCGCCGCTTCGCCACGGGCGCAGTCCCCGGGATCGATGAGGAGTCGGCGCCGTTCTTCCGCGACGTCCTCGACCACCTCAACCGCGTGGCGGAGACCGTGGACGGACTCGACCAGCTGCTCTCCACCGCCTTCGACGCCCACCTGGCGCAGATCTCGGTCCAGCAGAACGAGGACATGCGCAAGATCTCCGCCGGCGCCGCGATCGTCGTCGTGCCGACCCTGATCGCCGGGATCTACGGAATGAACTTCCACCACATGCCGGAGCTTTCCTGGACTTACGGCTACCCCTACGCCGTCGCCGTGATGGCCGGCGTCGGCGCCGCGCTGTGGCTGTGGTTCAAGCGGTCGGGATGGCTCTAGCCCGGCGTTCGTTGGGGCCGCCGTTTGGCACCAAACGGCATGGAAGTGCACAGAAATCATGCAGTTCTTGACCAATCGACGGGGTCGGCGAAGCGGGTCGACGGGGTCGGCGAAGCGGGGCGACGGGGTCGGCGAAGCGGGTCGACGGGGTGGGCGAAGCGGGTCGACGGGGTGGGCGAAGCGGGTCGACGGAGTCGGTGAAACGGGGTCGGCGAAGCGGGTCGACGGGGTGGGCGAAGCGGGTCGACGGGGTGGGCGAAGCGGGTCGACCGGGGTGGGCGAAGCGGGTCGACGGGGTGGGCGAAGCGGGCCGGCGAAGCGAGTCGACGGAGTCGGTGAAACGGGGTCGGCGAAGCGGGCCGGCGAAGCGGGTCCACCGAGTCGGCGAAGCGGGTCGGCGAAGCGGGTCGACGGAGTTGGTGAAACGGGCCGGCGACGAGGCCCAACGGGTGGACGGCGGAGTTGAACGTGGTGACCGGGTCGGGTGAAACCGGCTCGACGGCGTGGCTGGACCGGGTCGGCGGGATCGGTGAAGCTCGGCCGGCCGGTGTGAGGCTGCCGCGCGGTGGGTGGAGGGGCTGGCGGACCGGCGGAGGGCACTGGCGGACCGACGGGGCACTGGCGGACCGGCGGGGCACTGGCGGACCGGCGGAGCAGGCGGCCGGGTAGGTCAAGCGAGTCGGTGGAGCGGTCCGGTGGGTGGACCGGGCGGACGCAGGTGCCAGCTCACGCGAGGGAGGCCGCGGTTCAGGGAGGCGCCGCCCGATGCGAGTCAGGTCGCGGACATGACGCCGCTGGCGAGCAGCACGAGCAGCAACGCGCCCAGAGCCACCCGATACGGCACGAACCAGGTGATCGGGTGGTGGGCGACGAATCGCAGCAGCCAGGCGACCGACGCATATGCGACGACGAACGCCACGGCCGTCCCGACGACCGTCTCCCCCAGCCCGATGTCACCCCCGAGGGCGTCCTTGAGCTCGAAGATCCCGGCCGCGAGCAGCGCAGGGATCGACAGGAAGAACGACAGCCGGGTGGCGGCGACCCGGTCCAGGCCACGGAACAGGCCGGCGGAGATCGTGGCGCCCGACCGGGACACGCCGGGGACCAGAGAGATGCACTGGACGAGGCCCACCACCACCGCGTCGCTGAGGGTCAGTCGCTTCTCGGAACGGTCCTGTGTGGCAGACCGCTCCGCCGCCCACATCACCGCGCTCCACGCCAGGAGCGCGCCGGCCACGACCCAGAGGCTGCGCAGGTCGTTCTTGATCGCATGCCGGAAGAGCAGCCCGGCGATGCCGACCGGGATCGTTCCGACGATCACGTACCAGCCCATCCGGAAGTCGCGTTGTCCTCGGTACTCCGGCTTCGCCAGCCCGAGGACCCACGTGCGGGCGATGTTCCAGATGTCGCGCGCGAAGAACACGATCACCGCCGCGATCGCGCCCATCTGGATGACAGCGGTGAAGCCGGTGACGGCCGGGTCGTCGACGCGGAGTCCGAGCACCTTCTCGGCGATCGTCAGGTGGCCGGTGCTGGACACCGGGAGGAACTCGGTCAGCCCCTCCACGATGCCGAGGACGATCGCGTCGAAGTAGTTCATCGGGTGCTTTCCGGGCTGCGAGGGCGGGTCGGCGTGGTCAGGGCCGGAGCCAGGCTAGAGGCCCGACCGAGGATCCCGGTCGAGGCGCCCCGGCGCCGAACAAGGGGCTACGTTTGTCCTCATGCAACAGCGGGCGGTCGGGGCCACCGGGCTCACGGTCTCGCGGCTCGGCCTGGGCACGATGTCGTGGGGTCGGGAGACCGACGAGCACGAGGCCCGCGACCAGCTGATCGTCTTCGCCGAGGCCGGCGGCACGCTGGTGGACACCGCCGCAGGGTACGCCGATGGGGCATCCGAGGAGCTGCTCGGCCGCCTGATCGGGGACGTGGTCGCCCGCGAGGAGATCGTGATCGCGACGAAGGGAGGGATCTCGCGTCGCCGGGGAGAGCGCGAGACATACGCCTCGCGAGGTCGGCTGCTGGCCGACCTCGACGCATCTCTGCGTCGCCTCGGTGTCGACCACGTCGACCTGTGGCAGGTGCACACGTGGGTCGACGGCGTTCCGCTGGAAGAGACCCTCACCGCACTGGACCTCGCCGTCTCGTCGGGGCGCGCGTCGTACGTCGGGATCTCGAACTACACCGGGTGGCAGACCGCCCAGGCCGCCACCTGGCAGCGTGCGGTCCCGGGCCGCGCGGTGCTCGCGTCCACCCAGATGGAGTACTCCCTGGTCAACCGGGGCATCGAGACCGACGTCGTGCCGGCGGCTGCCGCCCTCGGGTTGGGCATCCTGCCGTGGTCTCCGCTGGGCCACGGTGTCCTCACGGGGAAGTACCGCAACGGC
Source organism: Actinomycetota bacterium (assembly GCA_046735295.1). Lineage (GTDB taxonomy): Bacteria > Actinomycetota > Actinomycetes > Propionibacteriales > Nocardioidaceae > Nocardioides. Next base: position 11,142 of record JBKPTA010000062.1, read on the forward strand.
ATCCCCTCCGACTCCCGGGGTGCCTCCGAGACGTTCGGCCGCCTGATCGAGCGTTACCTGGACACTCGCTGCCAGGGCATCATCGAGGGCGTCGCCAAGGCAGCGGACGGCCTCGGCTGGTCGATGACGGAGGTCGCCCTCACCTGGGTGCGCGACCGTCCGGGCGTCACCGCCCCGGTCGTCGGCGCCCGGACCGCCAAGCAGCTGCTCGGCACCCTCGCCGTCGAGGACCTCACCCTGCCACCGGAGATCGTCGCCGCCCTCGACGACGTCTCGGAGGACTGAGCCGTGTCCGCCGCACTCCGCCGCCCGACCTCACGAGGGGTGGAGTGGGAGTTCGAGAAGCTGACGATCGCGCGCGACTTCTCCCGCCACGTGGTCGCCAAGATGCTGGTCGAGCGCGCCGAGCACGGGGGGTGGGAGCTCGACCGGGTCCGGGTCGCCCCCGACGGCACCCGGCGCGTCGTGCTCCGGCGCAAGATCATCCGGGTGCGCCCGACGTTGGTCTGAGCGACCTCACACGTCCTCGAGCAGGCGGTCGAGCACCCGCGCGCCGAACTCCAGCGACTGCACCGGCACCCGTTCGTCCACCCCGTGGAACAGCGCCGAGAAGTCGAGGTCCTCGGGCAGGCGCAGGGGCGTGAAGCCGTAGCTGCGCAGCCCGAGTCTGCGGAAGTGCTTGGCGTCGGTCCCCGCGCTGAGCAGGTACGGCGCGACGCGGGCACCCGGATCCTCGGCTAGCAGACTGCGGGTCATCGCGTCGACGAGGTCGCCGTCGTACGGGGTCTCCCAGGGCTGCTGGTGCGAGACGACGGACCGTTCGACCCCCTCACCGCACAGCCGGGCGAGAGTCTCGAAGAACTCGTCCTCGTGCCCCGGGAGGAACCGGCCGTCGACGTACGCCGTCGCGGTGGTCGGGACGACGTTCACCTTGTAGCCCGCGTCCAACATCGTCGGGTTGCAGGTGTTGCGGATGACGGCGCCGACCATCCGGGCTCCGTCGCCGAACTCCTGCACCAGCGACTCGACGTTCTCAGGGGTCACCTCCGTGCCGGCCATCTCGCCGACCGTCGCGAGCAGGGTCCGCATGGCGGGCGTGAGTCGGACCGGCCACCGGTGGGTCCCGATGCGCGCGACCGCGGCCGCCAGCCGGGTGACGGAGTTGTCGGGATTGGTCATGGAGCCGTGCCCGGCACGGCCGCGTGCGGTCAGCTCCAGCCACGCCATGCCCTTCTCTGCGGCTTCGATCAGGTACAGACGCTGCCCCCGGATGGTGGTGCTGAAGCCGCCCACCTCGCCGATCGCCTCGGTGCAGTGCGCCAGCACTTCGGTGTGGTCCTCCACCAGCACGTGAGCGCCGTGCATGCCGCCCGCCTCCTCGTCGGCGGTGAAGCAGAGGACGATCGGCCGTTCGGGCACAGCGCCGGCGCGCGCTCTGGCGCGCACCACCGAGAGCATCATGGCGTCGAAGTCCTTCATGTCGATCGCGCCACGACCCCAGAGGTAGCCATCGCGGACCTCACCCGAGAACGGAGGGACCTCCCAGTCCTCGGTCACGGCAGGGACGACGTCCAGGTGACCGTGCAGCAGCAGCGCACCCTCACCGCCCGGCGTGCCTCCCCACTGCGCGACCACCGAGGTGCGGCCGGGGCCACCCTCGAACAGCTGGGAGCTGATGCCCACCTCGTCGAGCAGCGCCGCGACATGCTCGCCGGCCTTCCGCTCCCCCGGCCCGGAGTCGTCGCCGAAGTTGCTGGTGTCCATGCGGATCAGCTCCCGGCACAGCTCCACGACCTCTCCCGCGGGGTCGTAGGACGGCGCGTACGCCGTGGCTGCACGTGTGTCCCGGTGGTCGTCGGCCATGGCCCCATCCTGCAACACGATGTGGCCGGCCACCCGCTGTCGCGATGTGAGGATCCACCTCCCCGGTTGCTAGAGTTCCCTGCGCACTCGTCCGGGTGGCGGAATTGGCAGACGCGCTAGCTTGAGGTGCTAGTGCCCGTATTAGGGCGTGGGGGTTCAAGTCCCCCCTCGGACACCGATCCGAGGCGGCCCGGCTGCCGCGCGACCTGGCCGCCGCCCTGAACCGAGGCGCCGAAGGCATCGCCTCGGCGCCCCCCCTCGCGGGTGTACCCCGCCGTCGGTGGCCGCTCCTAGTCTCCTGGTGCCGCGCTGTCGGGGGCGCGCGGCACAGCGCCCATCTGGCGGCATCACCGGACGACTCGTGCGGCCAGAGCGGGGCCCTCCCCTACACGATGCCCTGGGATACCGGACCCGGGGCATCGTCGTATGTGCCCACCCACCCGGGGCGCGCCGATCACGAACGATCATGCAGCGCCACCAGCAGCTTCTCCGTCGCTCGGACGACGGGTCCCGTGCGGGGCGGGCGAAGACTGCGAGCCGCACC
>JBKPTA010000063.1:0-63553 GCA_046735295.1 Actinomycetota bacterium
GAGCGCCTGCGGTTGCGGCGACCCGCACCGCCGGCCTCGGACCGCGTCCGGGTCGGCGACGGCGACGGCGCGGTCTGGTGGGCACCGGTCAGCACCCGCTCACCGGGCGCGAGGTCGAGCAGGACCGGGTGGGACGGGCCCTCGACCCGGGTGGTCACGGGAGTGATCCCGGCCGCCTTGGCGAGCCGCCTGGCCTCGCGCACCTGCTCACGCGTGATCAGGGTGACGACCGTGCCGGTGTTGCCGGCGCGTGCGGTGCGCCCGGACCGGTGCAGGTAGGACTTGTGCTCGGCTGGGAGGTCGGCGTGCACGACGCGGGCGACGTCGTCGACGTGGATGCCCCTCGCCGCCACGTCCGTGGCGACCAGGGTCGCGGCCCGCCCGGAGTGGAACTCCCGCAGGTTGCGGCTGCGCGCCCCCTGGCCCAGGTTTCCGTGCAGCTCCACGGTGGGTACGCCGACCCGGTTGAGCTGGCGTGCCAGGGCCTTGGCGCCGTGCTTGGTGCGGGTGAAGACGAGAGTACGTCCCGGAGCGCTCGTCAGGTCCGCTAGCACGGCCAGCCGGTGCTCGCGCTCGACCTGCAGCACATGGTGGCTCATGGTCGTCACCGACGAACGGGGAGAGTCGGCCTCGTGCACGAACGGGTCGGTCAGGAACTCGCGCACCAGCGCGTCGACCGCGTGGTCCAGCGTCGCCGAGAAGAGCAGCCGTTGCGAGCCCTTCGGCGTGCGGCGAAGGATCCGGCGTACGCCGGGAAGGAAGCCGAGGTCGGCCATGTGGTCGGCCTCGTCGAGGACGGTGACCTCGACGTCGTCCAGCGAGCAGTGTCCCTGGCCGATCAGGTCCTCGAGCCGGCCGGGGCAGGCGACGACGACGTCGACTCCGCGGCGCAGGGCGTTGACCTGCGGCTGTTGGCCGACGCCGCCGAAAACGGTCCGGCTGGTGAGCCCGGAGACGCGCGCCAGCGGGGCGAGGGCGGCGTCGATCTGTGCCACCAGCTCACGCGTGGGGGCGAGGATGAGTGCCCGCGGTGCACCACGGCGAGGACTCGGGCCGCCCGCGAGCCGGGCGACCAGGGGCAGCAGGAAGGCATAGGTCTTGCCGGAGCCGGTGCGACCGCGGCCGAGCACGTCGCCACCGGCGAACGCGTCCGGCAGGGTCGCCGCCTGGATGGGGGTCGGGAGATGGATGTCGTGGCGCGCCAGGCAGGCGGACAGGGCTGCGGGCACGCCGAGAGTCTCGAAGGATGACAAGGGAAACCGAATCTGTGGGATGTCTCGCCGAAGCCGGGACCGGCACGTCGCCGGGCGGCTGAGCACGGAGCAGGTGTGAGCTACGACGTGCGGACAGCTCGCGGCGAGAGCCAGACGAGCTGAGCCACCACCGTAGCATCCCTCGCGAAAAGCCCGGTATCGGCGGCACGTCGTCATCGGGTCTCTAGGCTCGCGCCATGACCGAGCTGCAGCTCGCCCTGACGGCGCTCGTCGTGGTGCTGGCGCTCTGGCTGCTCGCGCTCATCGCGGCGGGGCGAGACCCGCACGACTTGCTCTACGGGACTCTGGGCGTGCTCGAGCTCGGTCTCGTCGTCCAGCTGGTGATCGGCCTGGTACGGCTCGGCGGGGACCACGCGGGTGTCAACGTGGCCGCGTACGTCGGCTACCTGGTCGGGAGCCTGGCGATCCTGCCGGCGGCGTTCCTGTGGTCGATCGGCGAACGCAGCCGCGCCGGTACCGGGGTGCTCCTGGTCGCCGTGGTGGTGGTCCCAGTGCTGTTCCTCCGCGTGAACCAGCTGTGGTCGGCGTGAACCCCCCGTCGTCGACCCACCGGGGCCTCGGGCGCATCCTGGTGTTCGTCTACGGGCTGTTCGCCCTCGCTGCCACCGCCCGAGCCTTGGTGCAGCTCGCCACGCAGGCCTCGAAGGCGCCGGTCGCCTACTCGCTCTCCCTGTTCTCCGGGATCGTCTACATCATCGCCACCTGGGCACTGGCCACCGACCGGCGCAGGGTCGCACTCGTCACGATCTGCGTCGAGCTCACCGGCGTCCTCGTGATCGGGACGCTGAGCCACCCCGACGACATCGACCGGGCCAGCGTCTGGTCGGACTACGGCAACGGCTACGGGTTCGTGCCGCTCGTGCTGCCGTTCGTCGGCCTCTGGTGGCTGTGGCGCATCCGCCACGCATCGCGGGGTGATCCCGCTGCCGCAACGGAATGAGTCGCGCCCGACCCGGAATTCGACGATCTCGACATGGCCGCGCGGGGCCGCGCGGGCTTAGGGTGGCCTCACGCTCGGACGCGCCGACACCGGCGTCGGCCCGGGTGTGAACCAGTGGCGGTGGTCCTCGTTACGCACGACGACCACCGCCTTCCATGCGAGTGGTGTCGCTCCCGGTTCAGCCCGCGACCACCGAGTCGCGCGAGTGCACGGCCTCTCGCAGCTGCCGGAAGATCCGGCTGAGGAGCCGTGACACCTGCATCTGGGTCACGCCGATCTCGTCGGCGATCTCCTGCTGGGTGCGCTGCCCGAAGAAGCGCATGGCCACGATGGTCCGGTCGCGCTCACCGAGGGCGCGCAACGCGGGCCCGAGCACGACCCGGGCCTCGGCGGCCGCCAGCCCCACCTCGTCCTCGCCGAGCTGGTCGCCGAGCGTGCTCTGCGCGTCCTCGTGCACGACCTGGTCGAGCGAGGTGGGGGTGAAGCAGCCGGTGGCGGCCAGCGCCTCCTCGACGTCGTCGCGGGCCTCGCCGAGGTCGTCGGCGAGCTCCCCGACACTCGGCGGTCGGCCGAGCTCCGACGACAACGCGGACTCCGTGGCGGCGATGCGGCTCTGCAGCTCCTGCACCCGGCGCGGCGGACGCACCATCCAACCGACGTCGCGGAAGTGACGGCGGATCTCTCCACGGATCGACGGCACGGCGTAGGACAGGAAGTCGTGCCCGCTGGAGTGGTCGTATTGGTGGGCGACCCGCACCAGCGCGAGATAGGCGACCTGCTCGAGGTCCTCCTCGGAGATGCCTCGTCGCCGGTAGCGCAACGCGATCGAGCGGGCAACCGGCATGTTGAGCCTGATCAGCTCGTCGGTCAACTGGCGGCGGCGCTCGGCGCTCCGCGCTCTGTCGAGACGGGCGAGCACCTCCTCGGTGCGCTGTGAGCGATCGTGCCGCTCGCGCGCGTGGTCGGCCGCAGGGGCGTCCGTGGGCGCGGTTCGATCGAAGGTGGAGGCAGATGCCACGGCGTGGCCTCTCGTCGTCCGTAGGTCGGACTGCCGTGGGCTCTGGCAGCCGCGGGACGGGTGCTTCGCCGACTTCTTCAGCACGGATCCCCGGGTCCGTCCGACATCGTGTGTCGGTCATGCCACGGTAGGACACGGCGGGTGGCCGGAGGCACACCCGGCGGGGTGGATGACCCCCCGGACGCCACCGGAACGGCGCGCTGGCCCCGTGGTCTGCAGCCGACGGACCTCACCCGGTCGGCTGTCGCGCGCACCCGGCACCGGTGGGGTCCGCGCCACCGCAGAGCGAGGTCACCTGCCCGTCACACCTCGCGGGTGGCGGATTCGTGGTCGTTCTCGGCGGCGGGCTCGGGCGCAGGGGCGAGCACGAGCCGCACGTCGATGCGTGCCCAGGGCCCGGTGACCACGCGGCCGTCCGGCGTGGGTGTGGTGGGGATCTCGTGGCGGACGTCGACCAGCAGCGACTCACGGACCCCGAACACGCTGTCGGAGTCCAGGTAGCTGTCGCCTCGGGGGAAGACGTGCGTCACCAAGGTGCGGTACCCGAGGGCCTCGACCATCAGGTGGAGATGTGCGGCGCGCATGGGCGACCTCCTCGTCGCCCGGAGCAGCTCGCCGACGGGGCCGTCGTCGGGGATCGGGTACGGCGTGGGTGTCACCGCCCAGAACCGGAAGCTGCCGTCGTCGTCGGTGTGGAGATGACCTCGGCCGGTGACACGGTCGTCGCCGTACTGCACGTCGTACCGGCCCTCGGCGTCGGCCTCCCACACCTCCAGTCGGGCGTCGGGGACCGGACGTCCCTCCGTGTCGCTCACGGTGCCCTGGACCCAGCACGGCTCGCCGGGCGCGCCGCCTGCCACGTCGCCGCCGAGCCCGACGTCGGGCGAGCCTGCGACGAAGAAGGGCCCGAAGACGGTCGCTTCGGTGGCGTCGGCGTACGCCTCGTTGTTGATCGTGATCATCTGCATCGAGGCGCCCAGCACGTCGGACAGCAGGATGAACTCCTGGCGGCGGTCGTCGGTGATGTGGCCGACCTCGGTCAGGAAGTCGATCGCACGCCTCCACTCCTCCTCGGTCAGCCTGGTCTCGCGAAGGAATGCGTGCAGGTGCCGGGTCAGCGCCTCGACCAGCTCCTTCGTGCGCGGGTCGGGCGTCTCGGCGAACGACGCCACCACCCGCTCGACCAGCGCCTGCTCGCGCTCTCGCTGCTGGGCGGAGATCTGGCTCATTCCGGCTCCTTCCCTTCCCACGCTGCGTGCAGCAGCGCCTCGACGGCTTCGCCGGTGACCCGGGTCGGGTTGCCCCGTGGGACCGCGTCGAGGACCGCCGGCACGGCCCTCGGTACGTCGTCGGCGCCGAGGCCGAGCTCCCGCAGGCTCGTCGGGGCGCCTGTCTCGTCGCGGAGTGCGAGGATGCCGGCCAGGGCCGACGCGGCGCCGAGGGCGTCGGCCATCCGGTGGTCCAGGTACGGGACGGCCGGCGCGTTCAGTGCGACCACGTGCGGCATCACGACTGTGTGGGTCTGCGCGTGTGGCAGCCCGAACATCCCGCCGAGAACATGGCAGATCTTGTGGTGCAGTCCAGAGCCGGCCGAGGCGAACGCGACCGCGGCCAGGTAGGCGCCGTAGAGGGTCTGCTCGCGGCCGGCGAGCTCCATCGGGTCCTCGACGACGCGCGGCAGGCCACCGCTGAGGGCGCGCATCCCCTCGAGGGCGAGCGCGCGGTCGATCGGGTCGCTCCGAGGAGCCCACATCGAGTCGACGCAGTGGGCGAGTGCGTTGAAGCCGGAGGCCACGCTCGTCGGGACCGGGAGCGTGAGCATCAGGCTCGCGTCGTACACGACGGACCGCGGCAGTACGCGGGGGTCGACGCCGGTCGTCTTGCGCCCGTGCTCGGTCAGGCCCCAGACGTCGGTGGCCTCGGAGCCGGCATACGTCGTGGGGACGGCGAGGATCGGGAGGCCGGTGGTCATCGCGACGGCCTTGGCGAGGCCTGTCGTCGAGCCACCGCCGACGCTGACGACCGCGTCCACCGCGTGGTCGGCCGCGACCGCCCGCGCGTGTTCGGCGACCTCGAGCGGGACGTGCATCGCGACCTCGGTGTGCAGGACGTCCACCGGTACGCCGGCCAGCACCGGCTCGGCGCGGGCCGCGTCGGACGCGATGGCGAGCACCCGCGTGGCCCCGAGCCGGCGTACCTCGTCGGCCACCGCCTCGGTCGCCCGGCCGGCGGCGAAGACCACCCGCTGCGGGAGCCAGTCGTGGCTGAACTGCACAAGGACTTGGTACCGCACCGGGGGTCCACGGTGGGAGGGGGCGTCGTCAGTCCGACCCCTGTGCGGGGCAGCCCACGCCCCGGATGCCGCGGGTCTCAGAGGACCTTCGTGCCGTACATCTCTCCCAGCGGGTCAGCGAGGAGCTCGAGGCGCGCGCCGTCGGGGTCGCGGAAGTAGATCGACTTCTCGGACTCCACGAGGTACTCCACCCCAGCGTCGTCGAGCTTGCGGCGGAGGTGGTCCCACTTCTCCTGGCTCACCGAGATCGCGAGGTGGTGCAGCCCGCCCAGCACCTCGGCGTACGGGCCCAGGTCGAGACCCGGGAGGTCGAAGAACGCCAGCAGGTTGCCGTGGCCGATGTCGAAGAAGAAGTGGTTGGAGCCCTGGTAGTCCCGGTTCTCGAAGATCTCGGTGAGCGGGAACTCGAGCAGGCCCTGGTAGAAGTCGATCGTCGTCTGGACGTCGGAGCAGATCAGCGCGAAGTGGTGCAGTCCCTGCGCACTGCTCTCCGGACGGTCGCCGGCGTCCCGCAGGTAGTGGGCCTTGATCCGTTCACGTTCGGCGTTGATGGCCTCCAGATCGATGCTCATGGTCCGATCGTGCCCGCTGCTCCCGCCGAGGGGAAGACCACCAGCGCCCGGCCGACCTCACCGCGCTGCATGCGCTCGAAGGCGTCGGGGACGTCGTCCAGGCCGATCCGGTCGGTGATGGTGGCGGCGAGGTCGAGACGACCGGCGGCTACGTGTTCGAGCAGTCCGGCGATGTCACGCCGCGGGTCGCTGTTGCCGTAGACGCTGCTCACCAGCGTGCGCGAGAAGTGGAACAGCTCGAGCGGGTTGAACGTCACCTGTTGGTCCTTCGGTCCGACGCCGACGACGACGCAGGTGCCGCCGCGGCGTACGGCGGTCCAGGCCTGGCGGATGGTGATCGCCGAGCCGACGCACTCGAGGGCGACGTCGGCACCACGACCGTCGGTCAGGGCACGCACCTGCCGAGGGAGGTCGGGGGATGCGACGAGGAAGTCCGACGCACCTGCCGTGCGGGCCAGTGAATCCTTCGACTCCGACACGTCGACCGCGATGATCCGCGCCGCGCCCGCCAGCCGGGCACCCGCGACGGCCGAGAGCCCGACGCCGCCCAGCCCGACCACGAGGACCGTGTCCCCGGCAGTCACCCGGCCCGCGTTCCGCACGGCCCCGACGCCGGTGAGGATCGCGCAGCCGAGCAGCGCCGCCTCCTCGAGGGGGACGTCGTCGGGGAGCGGGACCACCGCTCCCGCCGCCACGACCACCTCCTCGGCCATCGCACCCAGCCCGAGACACGCCTGGTACGGCGTACCGTCCGGGAGGAGGCCGCCCGGCGACCCGGTCTGGCCCTCGATCGTCGAGCACAGCCACGGCTGATCATGGGTGCAGTGCCAGCAGGTGTCGCACGGCACCGCCCAGTTGAGGACCACGTGACGCCCGACGTCGACCCCCGCGCTCGGGCCTGACTCGGTGACGACACCGGAGGCCTCGTGTCCGAGCACCAGCGGGTACGACGGACGCAACGTGCCGTTGACCATCGACAGGTCGGAGTGACAGACCCCGACGCCGGCGACCCGCACCCGCACGTCGTCGTCGCCCAGAGGACGCAGCGTGACGTCCTGGACCGCGATCCGGCCGGGACCGGTCGCGACGAGGGCCCCGCGTCACCTGGTCGCCTCGAGCCGCTCCAGCTTCTCCGGCACCGTGGCAGTCTCGCACGCGCGGGGACGGCCGGACCCGAACCGGTGAGCACGCCCGAGTCAGAGCCGTTGCAGGTAGTCGAACGCTCGTAGGAGCAGGGCGTCGACCCCATGGGTCGACGTCGGCTCGGCCACGAGAGCCTGGTCGACCGCGGCAAGCGTCCGGACGGGGATCGAGCCCGAAGTACGGGCCACCGCGACGCAGACCCCGACGGCCGTGCGCACGGCTGCGGGGTCGAAGGTCAACATCGACTCGAGCTCCCGGTCCTCCGCGGCCAGGGACTCCTCATGGGGTGGTTCCCAAGCCGTCAGCACGACCGAGAACGTAGGGGAGCTCACCACCACCGCCCACTCCCGCAGCAGCGGCGACCCGGGCTGGAGTGCCACCTCCACAGGACTGCCCGCGCCACCTCCCGATCCGGGAAAGTCCGCGAACACCAGGCAGCCCGCCGACGTGCGTGCGATCTCCTTCCACCGGGTCGCGGCATGCCGGTAGAACGACTCGCGCTGGAAGGCTCCGAAGACGTAGGGACGCGAGGCGCGTGACATCGTCTCGTCCTCGATGGCGCGCGAGACCGCGACGAGAACCGCTCGGCGCAGGACGCGTGACTCGACGTGGGGGTGGCGGTCGCGCAGGGCGGCGTAGATCGACAGCGGCCCGGTCGTCTCCTCGCCCCTGACTCGGGCGACGGCCTGAGCCAGCCGCACGCCGGAGCCCTTGAGCGCCATCACCCGCTGGATCCGGCCCACGTCGGCGGCTGCGTAACGCCGTCGGCCGCCGTGCGTTCGGGCTGGGACCGGGAAGTCGAAGCGTGCCTCCCACGCCCGGATGGCCTGTTGGGTGAGGCCGGTACGCCGGGCGAGCTCGCCGATCCCGAGCGTGTCCCCCGCTGCGTCGCCCGGCTCGGTCACGCGCAGGACCCTAGTGTGTCGACGCGACACCAGGCACCGGCTCGGGCCCTCAGCTCCGGTGGTCGCCGCCACGGAGAGGGACCCTGTCGACGTCGCGGGGCCGGGGGTCGTCGAGCTCGTGGCCGGACACCGGATGCGCAAGGTCGGCCTGCTCCGCTCGGTGGTGCTCATCCTGCCGACGCGCCTGCGCCACCTCGTCAGGCGTCGGTGGCGCCACCTCGACGCCGTACACCCACCCGGAGAGACGTGATCGCGCCCGCGTGGCGCCGGACCGCGGCGCCGCGATGCCGTTGGGGTCGGCCTTCGGGAGGGTGTCGACGACCTGGGCGCGATCCCGAGCAGCCAGGGAGTGCGCCCGGGCGTCGTCGAGCGGCAGGTGACGCTCGGTGTAGCCGCCGTCCGGTGACCGCATGATGACGCCTGACTCGTAGCCGTGCAGCAGGCGCTCGTTGTCGGCCCTCTGGAGCCCCACACACCACCGCCGGACGAGGATGAAGACCACCGGCGGGAGGAGGAACACCGCGGCCCTCATGAAGTAGGTGATGGAGTTCAGGCTCATGTGGAAGTGGGTGGCGATGATGTCGTTGCCACCTGCGGCCCAGAAGAGGCCGTACACGGTCATCAGCGCGGCGAGGAGCGCCGTACGGGTGGGGGCGTCACGCGGACGTTGCAGCAGATGGTGGTCGCGCTTGTCGCCGGTGATCCATGCCTCGACGAACGGCAGCAGCAGGACGACGGAGAACAGGGCGACCGGCAGCACCTGGATCGGGAGCAGCACGTTCCAGGAGATCGTGTGTCCTGCGACGTGGCTCTCCCAGTTCGGCATGATCCGGAGGGCCCCGTCGGGCCAGCCCATGTACCAGTCCGGCTGCGAACCAGCGGTCACCTTGGAGGGGTCGTAGGGGCCGTACTTCCAGACCGGGTTGATCGAGAGCAGGGCGCCCATCGATGCGGTGACGCCGAAGACCATGAAGAAGAAGCCGCCGGCCTTGGCCATGTAGACGGGGAGCAGCGGGTAGCCCACGACGTTCTGCTCGGTGCGACCGGGGCCGGTCCACTGGGTGTGCTTGTGGAAGACGAGCAGCAGCATGTGCGCACCGATCAGTGCGACCAGCAGCCCGGGGATCAGCAGGACGTGCACCGTGTAGAGCCTCGGGATGATGGAGTCCCCCGGGAACTCCCCGCCGAACAGGAAGAACGACAGGTACGTGCCGAGCACGGGTGTCGTCTTGATGAAGCCGTCGGCCGCCCGGAGCCCCGTCCCGGACAGCAGGTCGTCGGGCAACGAGTACCCGGTGAACCCCTCCAGGGTGCCGAGCAGCAGCAGCAGCGAGCCGATCACCCAGTTCAGCTCCCGTGGCTTGCGGAACGCGCCCGTGAACGCGACGCGCATCAGGTGGATCATCATCGCCGCGACGAACACCATGGCCGCCCAGTGGTGCATCTGGCGCACCAGCAGTCCTCCGCGCACGTCGAAGGCGATGTCCAGGGTCGACGCGTAGGCGTCGGACACCGGGACGCCGCGCAGGGGCGAGTAGCTCCCCTCGTACGGCGACTCCGACATCGACGGCGTGAACCAGAAGGTCAGGAAGACCCCGGTCAGCAGCAGCACCACGAAGGACCACAGGGCGATCTCACCGAGCATGAACGACCAGTGGTCGGGAAACACCTTGCGGAGGTTCTTACGGGCGACCGTGGCCAGACCCAGCCGTTCGTCGGCCCAGGTCGCGACCCTGCTCCCCCGGCGCGGCCGCCGGGGGCTCGCCGGCACCCGGCCGTTCGTGCTGGCCAGAGGTGCAGCCACGCCGTCGAGGTCCCGATCCATCCGCACTATCCTCCACTTCTTGTTCATAACTGCTTACACAGTATGTTGAACAAGAGTCGAGGACAACGCTGCCCCCCGAGCACACCTCCGCGGGGCAGAGACCCGCTTCCGCAGCCGACGCCGGGATCGCCGTGGTGAGCAGGAACGATCCGTCGGACCTGGGAACGCGTCGGGACGGCCCCAGTGCCCCGCTCAGATGAGGAAGTGCAGCGGCTGCTCCAGCACCTTCGCCAGGTGGGTCAGCCAGAGGGCGGCCGTCGACGCCTCGATCCGGTCGGCGTCGCACGAGAGGGTGACCGTCATCGTCCGACCCGCGACAACCGCGCCGTCCTCGATCACTGCCTCGTCACGCACACCCCCGATGGCCAGGACGGCCGGATGGTCGGCGGTGGCGTCGAGTGAGGCCTCGCCGGCCCGGAACGTCCCCAGGTCGACGACCGTCACGGTCGCCGGCCGGAGCTCCCCGCCCGCGACCCGCCCTTCGCGTAGCCGTGCGTCGAGCCCCCGCAGCGTGGTGGTCACCGAGCTCGCGGTCATCAGCCCGGCGATGTGGACCACGGGCGCGATCGTGCCGGCCTCGGTCCAGCGCTGCACTGCGACGTCGGTGACCGACGACGCACCCGGCAACAGGGGGACGCGCCGAGTCGTCATCGCGATCGCCTTGATCACCAGCGCCGTCAGCGAGACGGCTTCGACGACGTTGACCACGTTGATGAGCCCCTCGGCGCGGACCTGTTCACGAAGCCGGACCTGTCGCACCGCCCTCGTCTCCGACGGCGACTCGGATGTCATCAGCACCGCATGGGCGTCCGCAGTGTCGCCGTCGACGTCCTGCGCGCTCCCCCCGGCGCTCTCGGAGCCGGGAACCGGCGCCGAGGCCGCCTCGACCAGAGGCGCGACGGCGAGCTCGACCACCAGCGGGACCTCGGGACTAGCGTCCGGGACGTCCAGCACCGCGACCGGGCCGGTCGTCTCGGTCGGCTCGTGCGGTGGCCAGACGGTACGCCGCAGCTCGTCGTGGGGCACGGCGCGCAGGTGGACGTCGGGCCCATCCGCACCTGGTGCCACCGCGAGGCCGAGCTGCACCATCAGCTGTTCGACGTCCTCGACCACCTCGCCCGGCGCGCCGAGCACGGCCAACGGACTGCCCGGCATCACCTCCTGGCCGGGCTCGACGAGAGACCTGATCAGTACCCCCGGCTCGGAGACCTCGATGCTCAGCAACGAGGACGCGGTCTCGACCGTGGCGATGCTCTGAGCACCACCGAAGTCCGCGAACTCCTCCACCAACCAGGCTGTGAGCGTGGCGGCCGTCGCATCGTCAGCCACCTCCGGCATGCGCAACACCCGCGCCACGGCGTCCCCCCAAGGACTGTCCGAACAGGGCATCCGAATCCGGGTGCCCCCGCAGCGAGGTCCCGGGCCCTCGTCGACCTTCGAAACGTATCCCACGCGAGTACCCGGAAACACCCACCATCGCGGTATTGACACAACGTGTCGCGGCCTTCTCCTGCCAGACGTCGCGGAATGCAGCTCCGAGGTCCCGGACCCCTGGCTCGCGCGGGCCAGAGCGGCCCGGGTCCGGCCTGTCTGCGTGACCTTCTGGTTGCGTGAGCACGACCCGGCGTGGACGGGGCCCTCGGCGGAGCCTTCACGCGCAGCGCTCCGGCGTGGCTCCGTACATGGAGCTGCCGGCGCGGTGAGCTGCCTCCTGGTCCCTTCTCCCGGTCCCGGGCATGAGCTCGTCCCTCGTACCCGGTGGGACCGCCGTGCCACGATCACTCGGTGACGTCTGGACCTGCCCAGGACGAGGTACGCCGGCTGCTCGGCCTCATCGAGGACATCGACCCGCTGATCCGCTCGGTGAACGCGGTCAACGCGCACGCACTCGCTGAGGCCGAGGAGCTCGACCGCGAGACAGCCTCCGGACACCGCCGCTCACCGCTGCACGGCCGCTCGGTGCTGGTCAAGGACAACGTCGACACCGCCGGTCTCGCCTCGACCGCAGGGTCGCTCGCCCTCGCCGACGCACCGCCCGAGCGCGACGCACTGCTGGTCCGCCGGCTGCGCGAGGCCGGGATGGTGGTGCTCGGCAAGACCAACCTCAGCGAGTGGGCGAACATCCGGGACGAGCACTCGACCTCGGGCTGGAGCGCTCACGGCGGTCTCACCCGCAACCCCTACGCCCTCAACCGCACCGCATGGGGGTCGAGCTCCGGGAGCGGCGCCGCCGTCGCCGCACGGCTCGCCGCGTTCGCAGTGGGCACGGAGACCAACGGGTCGATCACCGCACCGGCCGCAGCGTGCGGGCTGGTCGGGCTGAAGCCGACCGTCGGCCTGGTGCCGACCGAGGGCGTCGTCCCGATCTCGTGGAGCCAGGACTCGCCGGGGCCGATGGCGCTGACCGTCGCCGACACCGCAGCCCTGCTCGACGCGATGGCGGGGACGGATACTGCCGAGGAGCTCGAGCGGGGCGTGCGCGGGCTCCGCGTGGGCGTACCCCGCGACCTGTGGGGGTACAGCGCGGCCGCGGACGCGGCGTCCGAGCGTGCGCTGACGTTGCTGTCGCGGGCGGGTGCCGTCGTCGTCGACGGGCTGGCCCTGCCGTCGCTGAAGGACCTCGAGGACGAGGTCGCGCTGCGCCTGATGCTCGTCGAGCTCAAGGTCGGCTTGGCGAAGTACCTCGCGACCCGAGACGCGCCCGTCAAGACCCTGGCCGACGTGATCGCCTTCAACCGCGAGCATGCCGAGCAGGAGCTGCCGTGGTTCGGGCAGAGCCTCTTCGAGAAGGCCGAGGAAACCGAAGGAGTCGACTCACCGGCGTACCGGGAGTCCGTCGACGCCTGCACCGCGGCCGGACTCGCCGAGCTCGACCGTACCCTGGACGAGCATGAGCTGACTGCCCTGATCGCACCCGCGACGGCACCGCCGCCGCCGATCGACCTGGTGAACGGCGACCCCGGCGGCGGCGGTGGAGCCAGTGACCCCAGCGCCCTCGCCGGGGCTCCGATCCTGACCGTGCCGATCGAGCTGGCGCACGGGCTCCCCGTCGCGGTGTCGCTCTGGGGCGCCCGCGAGGACGAGGCCACCCTCCTCCAGCTGGGCCGCGCCCTCGAGGACGGGCGAGACGCCACCAGTGGCCCGCTCCCGGGGCCGACGTTCGCAGAATGGGTCTGAGAAGCCCCGGGTGCGGCCTCGGGAGTAACTGGCTTACGGACGACGCTGCGACGGCCGAGAAATTGCCGTCTGTAAGCCAGTTAGCTCTCCGCCACCCGCTCGCGCAGCCCGGCGGCGAGGCCGGCGACGGTGGAGGCGTCGAGCAGCCCTCCCGCAGTGCCGGCGAGACGCCTGCGGTGCACCGGCGAGAGCCGGAGACGTAGCTGTACGTGGGTGCTCGACCCGTCGGGTCCGTCGTACGGCGCGAGCACGATCGCCCATGACCCGAACGTGCGTCCGCGCTGGGTGGTGTGCACGAGGGCCCGGGGCGGATCGAGGATCGCGACCTCGAAGGTCGCCTGTTTCCCACCCCAGTCGGGGATCACCGACCCGACCCGCAGCTGCTGCAGCGACGGATCGAGATGGCGCAGCGCACGTCGCGACGCGGGGAGGAACCGCTCGACGGTGCGCGGCAGGTACCACCCGGCCCGCTTCTTGCCCAGCTGTACGAACCACGGCCAGACCACGTGCGGCGGTGCCGGTAGGTCGAACGCCCGGTCCATGACGACGTCCGCCTTGGGCACCAGGTCGTCACCGGGAAGGCTGCGAGCGACGTCCTCGGGCGTCGCCTCCACCGAGTCGAACATCATGTCCTCGGTCTCGAGACCGGCGTGGTCCGCGCTCGACGAGTCGGGCAGGCACGCCTTGCTAGGCAGCCTCAGCGAGGGACCGTCGCTGCTCCTGCAGCATCCGCGCCTGGAGCGCCCGGCGCACCTTCGGACCACCGGTGGCCATCTCGTAGAGGCGCTTGAGCTGCGACGGGAGGTTGCGGGCGTTGGTCGTGTCGAGCCAGCCGTTAGGCAGCGAGAGCCGCACCACCTTGTGCCAGGCGGAGTAGACCTGTTGCGGCAGCGGACGAGCGCAGTAGTCGAGGTCGTAGCGCTCGAACAGCTCCTTCACCCGGGGCGCGATCTCCCCGTACCGGTTGGAGGGCAGGTCCGGGAACAGGTGGTGCTCGATCTGGTGCGACAGGTTGCCCGTCATGATGTGCATGAGCTTGGAGCCCGAGATGTTGGCCGAGCCCAGCATCTGGCGCAGGTACCACTGAGCCTTCGTCTCGCCGTCGATCGACCGGGTCTCGAAGGTCTCGACTCCCTCGGGGAAGTGGCCACACATGATCACCGAGTGCGACCAGAGGTTGCGGACCGTGTTGGCGGTGAAGTTCGCCAGGAACGTCGAGACGAAGGACCCGGTCACCATCGAGAGCGCCGGATGGACGACGTAGTCCTTGGCGACCTGTCTGCGCACCTTGTGCAGGACGGCCTTGGCCTCGCGCTTGAACTTCTCCGAATGGTGCTTGCCCCGCCGCAGCTGTCCGCGCAGCTCCAGGTCGTACGCCGCGATGCCGTACTCGAAGAACAGCGCGTTGACGAAGTTCCACAGCGGCTGGCCGAGGTGCATGGGGTGCCACGGCTGGTCCTCGTCGACTCTCATGATCCCGTAGCCGAGGTCGTTGTCCTTGCCGATGACGTTGGTGAAGTTGTGGTGCAGCTCGTTGTGCGCGTGCTTCCACTGGTCCGCAGGAGTCGCGGAGTCCCACTCCCAGGTGGTCGAGTGGATCTTGGGGTCGCGCATCCAGTCCCACTGGCCGTGCAGGACGTTGTGGCCGATCTCCATGTTCTCGAGGATCTTGGCGACCGACAGGCCGGCGGTGCCGACCAGCCACGCGGGCGGGAAGAGCGAGGCGAGCAGCACGACTCGGCTGCCGAGCTCCAGCGACCGCTGGGTCTTGATGACGCGCCGGATGTAGCGCGCGTCGCGCTCGCCGCGCGTCTCGATCACCGACGCACGGATCGCGTCGAGCTCCTTGGCCATCAGCTCGATGTCCTCGGCGCTCAGGTGGGCGATGGGGTTGGTCTGGCCGATGGTCGCCTTCTTCTGGACGGTGGTCATCAGGTCGTACCTCCTCGTTCTTCAGCCGGGCTGTCTAGTACCCAGCAACGGCTGGTTCAGTGGTCGATCAGGCACGGCCCTGCGGCCGCGTTGATGCAGGTCTGGATGGGGATCCCGCCTGTGGACGTCTCTCCGGCCACGGCGGTCGTCAGCTCGCCGGTGCGCAGGTCACGCACGGCGCCCTCGCGCAGGGGGATCACGCACGTGTAGCAGATCCCCATCCGGCAGCCGCTCGGCATCAGGACGCCGGCCTCCTCGGCCTGCTCGAGGATCGGCCGCGCGCCGTCGCACTCGACGGTCGTGCCGCTGCTCTCGAACGTCACGGTGCCGCCCTCTCCTGCGACGACGGTGGCCACCTTGAACTGCTCGGTGAACAGCGGCAGGCCACGCTGCTGGTGGTGGGCCGTGATCGCGTCGAGGAGTCCGCCCGGTCCGCATGCGAACGTCGTCCGCTCGGCGAGGTCGGGAACGAGTGCGTCGAGGTCTGCGAGGTCGAGCACGCCGTGCTGGTCGTCGTACCGGGCGACCAGGCGGATCGCGCCGGCGGCTTCGAGCCTGCGCAGGTCGTCGAGGAAGATCGACTCGGGCTCGCTCGGCGCGACGTGCAGCACCGTGATGTCGTAGGCCGCGGAGCGGGCCGGGCGGAGCACGCCGCTGTCGGTGGACGGGTAGAGGTTGCGCAGCATGCCGATCACCGGGGTGATGCCCGAGCCTGCCGTGATGAACAGCAGCTTCGTCCGTAGGTCGCCCGCCCGATCGACGGGCAGCACGAACTCGCCGGCCGGCTGCTCCAGGTGGAGCAGCGTGCCCGGTCGGGTGCTCCGCACGAGGTAGGGGCTCACATGACCGTCCGGCACCGCCTTGACGGTGATCGAGATGCGGCCGTCGTCCCGCGGACCGTGGGTCAGTGAGTAGGCACGCCAGCAGCGGACCCCGTCGACGTCCACGCCGACCCGGACGTACTGCCCGGGTACGTGGCCACGCCAGTCGGCTCCGGGCCTGATGACGAGCGTTGCGGCGTCCGAGGTCTCCGGGTGGACCGACTCCACGCGGCCCCGCAGCTCGGCGCCCGCGCGCAGCGGTGCGAAGAGGTCGAGGAAGTCGCCGGGTACGAGCGGGGTGGTGGCCGCCTCGGCGAGCTTGAGAGCACGGGCACGCCACGTGGAGACGGGCGCAAGACTGGTGCTCATACCCTCCAGCATGTCTGCTGGTCCGAATGCGTTCCTGACCGACACACGTGAATCGGGTGGCCTGTTTTTGTTCGATATGAACAAGGGGCACAATGGAGACCCATGACGCTTCCGGAGTCCTCGCCCACCAGGATCACGCTCGATCCCCGCTTGCTGGACCTGCTGCGACGACGGCTCCCGGAGGTCGCCACCCATACCATCGCCGCGGTCACCGACGAGGTCCCGTCGTACGCCGGCGCGTTCGGCGGCCCGATGGTCGAGAACGTCGAGAACGCCGTGCAGATGGCCCTCGCCGGGTTCCTCCGGTTGGCCGCGCGCGGACGCGTCGGGGACCAGGCGCAGCCGCTCTCACCCGCGCTCGAGGGGGCCTACGCGCTGGGGCGCGGGGAGGCGCGCAGCGGGCGAAGTGCCGACGCACTGCTCTCGGCCTACCGCGTCGGCGCGCGCGTCGCCTGGCGCGAGCTGGCCGAGACGGCGGTCACCGCGGGGGTCCCGGCCGACATGCTCGCGGACTTCGCCGAGCTGGTGTTCGCCTACATCGACGAGCTTTCGGCAGCCTCGGTCGCCGGTCACGCCGACGAGCTCGAGACCAGTGGCCGCGTACGCCAGGGGTATCTCGACCGCCTGGCCTTCGGCATCCTGCGCGGCGACCCCGCCGACGCGTTGGTGGCGGCGGCCGAGCGGGCGGACTGGACACCCCCGAAGACGCTGACCGCGGTCGTCCTGCCCAGCGCCCAGCTCCGGCCGGTGCAAGGCCTGCTCGACCCGCGCACCCTGAGCGCGGTGGGCGAGCCGCCGAGCCTGCCCGACGGGCTGGGGGTCCTCCTGGTCCCCGACGTCGGAGGTCGCGCGCGCACTCGCCTGATGCGGACCCTCACGGGGCGTTCTGCCGTCGCCGGGCCCGCTCGTGCCTGGCTTGCCGCCAGCTCGTCCTACGACCGAGCCCTGCGAGCGCTGGAGCTCCGCGAGGACGACACGACGTACGACACCGAGGAGCACCTCGCCGACCTGGTCCTGGCGGCCGACCGTGAGGCCGTGGCCGACCTGCGTGCCCAGGTGCTGGCTCCGCTGGCGGACCTGCGGCCGGCCACCCAGCAGAAGCTGGCCGAGACCCTGCGCTGCTGGCTGCTGCTCCAGGGCCGGCGCGACGACGTGGCGGCCGCCCTGTTCGTCCATCCCCAGACCGTCCGCTATCGGATGGGCCAGCTCCGCGAGCTGTACGGCGACCGCCTCGAGGACCCCGGGATGGTCCGCGACCTGACCCTCGCCCTCGCCTGAGGAGCGCGCCTGAGGAGCGCGCGCGGCGAGCTCGCCCGCGGCTGCGGCCCGCGCTCAGAGAGCGGAGTACGCCGTGTCGCCGGCCACCAGGGTGAGCGCCACCGGCATGTCTCGGAGGGCCCCGGCCGCGGCGGCCGTCTCGTCGTGGTCGGCCAGCGGGTCGGCGTCCAGCAGCACCAGGTCGGCGGGCATCCCGGCATGGACGCTGCCGACGCCGTCGACGCTCGCGGCGAGCGCTTCGCGTGGCGTCAGCGCCTGCTCGGGATGCCACGGCGGGCGGTCGTCGGCACTGCGGTGGACCGCGGCCGCGATCGCGAGCCAGGGGTCGAGCGGGGAGACCGGTGCGTCCGAGCCGAGGACCAGCGTGACGCCGGCGTCGAGCATCCACCGGAAGGCGAAGCACCGATCGGCCCGGTCGGGCCAGAGCTCCTCGGTCAGGTCGCGGTCGTCGAGCAGGTGCGCGGGCTGGACGCTGGCGCGCAGCTCGAGCCGGGCCATAGTGCTGACCGACTCCCGCCGCACCAGCTGGGCATGCTCGATCGACCCGGTCGCCCCCGTGACGTCGTACGCCGTCAGCGCCTCCCCGAGCGCCGCGTCGCCGATGGCATGGGTCGCGACCTCGAGCCCGTGGGCGTGGGCGCGCTCGAGGAGCCCGGCCAGCTCCGCGCTGGTCTGGTTCGGCGCGCCGACGCCTGAGCTGTCGGCGTACTCCTCGCAGCACCACGCGGTGCGGGTGTTCAGCGAGCCGTCGCTGATGATCTTCAGCGGGCCCATCGTGACCAGCTCCGACGAGCCGGGCAGCCGGTCACCGGTCCGGTGGCCCGCGGAGACGATCGCGTCCAGGCCGTCGGCGTACGTCGCGACGCGGACCCGGATCGGCGTCTCGCGTGTCTCCCAGTCCACGGGCAGCTGGCCGCGCTCGAGGTCGACGACGCCGGTGATGCCGAGGGCGGCAGCCCGGTCCAGGGTGCGCCGGTACGTCGCCGGCGACAGGTCTGGTGCGGCGACGAGATGGAGGCGGGTGGAGGCGTCGTACCACTCGTTCTCGAGGACCACGCCGTCCCGCGGCGGGAGCCCCAGCTGCGCGAGGGCCCGGCTGTTGAGCCAGGCGTGGTGGGCGTCGCCGGCGATCAGCACCACCGGCTCGTCCGGGGCGACCTCGTCGAGGGCCGCGACCGTCGGGGCGCTGCGCCACCTCCCGATCCGATGGCCATACCCCACCAGCGGTCCGGGATGCCCGGCGAGATGCTCGCGCACCCGGACGACGGCGTGCTCGGGCGACTCGGACCCGGACAGGTCGAGCTGCTGCTCGCTCGCGGTCCATCCGCCGAGATGTACGTGCTGGTCCCAGAGCCCGGGGATCACCCAGCGCCCGTCTGCGTCGTACTCCTCGAGCCCGAGCGGCTTGTCCAGCCCGTGCCCGATGTTGTGGACCGACCCCTGCTCCACGACGATGTCGACCGGCCCTGCCCATCCCGGCCCGTGGCCCAGCTCGACGATGTGCACGTTGCGGAGCACGAAGTCGGACACGCGCTCACCGTAGTGGGCCTGGTCGAGGGGGGCGCTCGGTGACCGACCCGAGGCCGGCGCGTCCCCGGAGCGGTGGTGTCGAGACGGCGCCGGCGCGCCCCCTCGACCGCCGGTCCGCAGGAGACGAGCTCAGACGTGCCGGCGGGACTGGACGATCCGGAAGCGGGAGGCGACGTAGGCGCC
Organism: Actinomycetota bacterium; assembly: GCA_046735295.1. Classification (GTDB taxonomy): domain Bacteria; phylum Actinomycetota; class Actinomycetes; order Propionibacteriales; family Nocardioidaceae; genus Nocardioides. The sequence goes on from JBKPTA010000063.1 coordinate 19,261, forward strand.
GTCGGTGTACGACGCGTTGGCCGCCGGGTTGGCACCGGTGCCGTGGAAGTCGGAGTACGCCGCGGACTGGTTGACGAAGACTCCGCCGAGGAGGTTCTCGCTCAATGCCACCCCGGCGTCCAGGGCGGCATCGCGCATCAGCTCGACCACGGCGCTCGACGTCGAGTAGACCGACGCCGTCATCGCCCCGTGCCGCAGCACGGTCTCTCGGAACAGCTCGATCGACTCGTCGGTGCCGGAGGTCGCGATCAGGTAGGCGACCGGCCCGAAGCACTCACGCTCGTAGACGCCGACGTCGGCCGCGGTCAGGCCGATCAGGGTCGGGGTCCGCACCGTCGCGTCCGGGTACGCCGGATGGGTCACCGTCCGTGAGGCGACGTACACCTCGCCCGTCGAGCCCGCGTCCTCGAGCCGGTCCAGCACCCCGTCGTTGACCACGCCGCCGAGCAGCTCGACCGCGCGTGCGTCCTCGCCGAGCAGCTTGTCGAACGCCGCACCTATCCCGGCGGCCACCTCGGCCGGTGACTTGAGGCCCTCGTCGGTCTCGACGCCGGCGGCGGGAAGGTAGACGTTCTGCGGGGCGGTGCACATCTGGCCGGTGTAGAGCGCGAACGAGAAGGCGAGGTTCTGGCACATCGCGCCGAAGGCGGTCGTCGAGTCGATGACGACGGTGTTCACCCCGGCCTTCTCGGTGAAGACGACGGCCTGGCGGGCGTTCTCCTCCAGCCACTCGCCGAACGCGGTGCCGCCGGTGTAGTCGATGAGCCTGACCTGGGGACTCACGGCGAGCTTCGCCGCCAGCTTGTCCGAAGGCTCCTCGGCGGCCAGCGTGACGAGGTGGCGGTCGAACCCGGCCTCGGTGAGCACCTCCTGACAGACCTGCACGGTGATCGCGAGCGGCAGCACCGCCGACGGGTGCGGCTTGACGACCACCGGGTTCCCGGTGACGAGCGAGGCGAACAGGCCCGGCCACGAGTTCCACGTCGGGAACGTGTTGCAGCCGATCACCAGCGCGACCCCTCGCGGCACCACGGTGAACGTCTTCTCCATCGTCACCGGGACCTTGCCGGGCTTCTCCCAGACCGCCGTCCTCGGGGTCCGGGTCATCTCGACCCAGGCATAGGCGACCGCTTCGAGTGCGCGGTCCAGCGCGTGGGCGCCACCGGCCTGGAACGCCATCACGAACGCCTGCCCGCTGGTGTGCTGCACGGCGTTGGCGAGCTCGAACACGCGGGCATGGAGGCGCTCGAGGATCTCGAGGCAGACGCCGACCCGTGCCTCCGGACCGGCGTCGCGCCAGTCCTTCATCCCCGCCTCGGCGGCGCTCAGCAGTGCGTCCAGGTCGTGCGCACGCGGGTAGGAGACGCCCAGGCCGAACCCGTACGGCGACCGCTCGGTGCTGACGGTGCCCTCGCTGCCCGGAGTCTCCAACGGGAACGCCTGACCCTGCCACGCCTCGAACGCCGCCTTGCCCTCGCCGGCCGCCGTCTCGCCGTACACGCGCGGCGACGGGGACTCGTCATAGGCCGAGTAGTACTCCCGGGATGCGATGGCGGCCACCGCGGCGTCCAGCTTCTCGCGGTGCTTGTCGAAGTACGGGGTCGTCATGTCGTCAGCCTCTCTGGTGTGACACCTCCGCGCAAACACGCTGCGCCGGGGGTTGATGGCCCGCTGCGGTCGGTGGTCGACGAAGGCACCCCCGGCGGCTGTCTGACGAAGGCGCGGCGCCGGGCCCGTCGCAGACCGACTCCTCAACCACCGCAGTGGTGGACGCTGGGTAGGTTGTGACGCATGAGCCGGAGGGGACTACTGGTCGCGCTGCTGTGCGGTCTGCTCGGGCTCGGCCTCGGGATGATCGCCGCGTACGCCGCCACGCCGGCGACCACGACCGGCGGCGTCGCGAACCCGATCTCGGCGGTCTCACCGAGCCTCCCGGTCGACCCCTCGCCGTCCGAGGCGCCGTACGCCGAGGACATCTCCTACCCGCGCCTGCGAGCCGGGATCCCGCTACAGGCCGTGCACACGATCTCCAACGACCTGGCTGAGTGGACCTACCACGTGCCGCTCGGCTGGCGGGCCTACTGGGTGTGCTCGAGCCGCGACAGGTGCCCGGCGAACGCCTATCCCGACAAGCCGATGGCCGCGGCGGTCGTTGACCAGGCCGACGAGGTGAGGTTCCGCCCGCCGGACGAGCCCACGTCCGGCGGGTACAGCCTGCGCGTCCGGGTCCTCGAGAACAGCGTGTTCGACGTCCACCAGACGGTGGGCACCAAGATCACCGGGTTCCGGGACAGCCCGTCGATCGCGGACTTCAACATCCTGCGGAGGAACGACCACTCGGTGTACTTCGAGTACCGCGACGCGCCGTCCAACCTGCACCGGTTCAACTACTTCCAGTGGTTCGCGGTGCCGGGCCAGACGAACGCGACCCTCGAGATGTCGGTGTCGGGCCGCGAGGAGGACGTACCCGGCCTCAAGGCCCTCTTCAGCCGGTTCGCCGACAACGCGCTCGGCCGCTTGCCGCCGAAGAACACCACGGTCGGGCGGGGCCACGGTCAGCACGGCTAACCGAGCGAACCCCGGGTCCGTACGGAGTCGAGCACGGTCTCGGCGGTGTGCAGGTCATCGCTGCGCACCTGCACCCAGAGCAGCTTGGACGCGCTCACCTGGACCGCATGCTCGATGATGACGTCCCCACCCGGGCACCCGCTCGAGATCTCGGTCAGCGACGGGTCGCCCTCGCTGCCGCGCTGCAGGTCGCCGGTATGGGCGCAGGACGGGTGCCGGGGCAGCTTCCGGGGCAGCTTGTCCTCCGGCATGAGTCCGACGAAGACGCCCTGTCCGGACGCCCGCCAGTCGGCGCGGTCTCCGACGGCGAGGGCGGACTGGTTGAACGACGAGTCCGGCGGCTTCCAACCGTCGAGGGAGACGTCCCGCGCCCACGAGCTCGGCACGGTCACCGAGAGCGTCCCGTCCTCGTCGGTGAACTGCCGGGTGCTGTGGAGGCTGCGCCACCAGGTGAACCCGCCGGCGCACCCGGCCGCGAGCAGCGCGAGGGCGAGCACGGCCGCCGGCCACCGGGGGCGGCGGGTCCGCCCGGGTGGGACCCGGTCCGGCAGGTCGCCCGGCGCGGGGACCAGCGACGGACGGTTCCCGGGCTGGGTGAGCTCGGGGTCGACCGGCAGCCACCGGGCCGGGAGCGACCCCGTGCCGGACTCGCCCAGCGCCGCACGCAGCGCAGCGACGAACGACGGGACGTCGGGATATCGCTGGTCTCGGTCAGCGGCCAACCCCCGTCGCACCACCGCGTCGACCTCGGCGGAGAACGACCGCTCGGGGGTCGAGAGCGATGGCGGTGGCGGCGGCGCGGCGGCCGCGGACAGCGTGCTGTGCGAGTACGCCGGTCGGCCGCCCAGCATCAGGAAGGCCAGGGCGGCCAGCGAGAACTGGTCGGCCCGTGCGTCGAGGTGCTCACCTTGGGCCTGCTCGGGCGCGACGTACGACGGGGTGCCGGCGATCATGGTCAGCCGGGACGAGACGTCGAGGGCCTTCCCCAGGCCGAGGTCGCCCACCATCGCCCGGACCAGGGTGCCCTCGTGCTCCGGGTCGACGGTGCGGAACAGCACGTTGGCGGGCTTGACGTCGCGGTGCAGCACGCCGCGCTGGTGCAGTGCGTGGAGTCCCTCGCCGATCTGGCGGACCACCTCACAGGCCTGCGGGACGGTGAGGCCGTCGGTCTCCAGCCGGTCGGCGAGCGTTCCCTGGTCGGCGTACGACATCACCAGATACGGCCGGTCGTCGTCGAGCAGGCCGGCGTCGTACACGGTCACGACGTGGGGTGACTCGACCTTGCGCAGGAAACGGCCCTCCTCGAGGAACCGCTGCCGGACGTGTGAGTCCTCGGTCCAGTTCTCGGCAAGCACCTTGATCGCAACCGGAGAGTCGAGCTGCTCGTCATAGGCGAGCCAGACCGTCGCGAACCCGCCCGAGCCGATCCGCCGACGCACGGCGTAGCGACCGAGGCGGGTTGGCGTGGACACGCTCGGCATTATGGTGCAGAGGAAGCGGGCCGCCCCGGGGGCGGGTCACGGGGACGCGAAGGACGGCATGACGCGAGAAGAACTGACGCCGGACGACGTCGACGACCTGGCACGACGGGCGCAGGAGGGGAGCCGCGACGCGCTCGAGGAGCTGCTCACGGTGGTGCGGCCGCGCTGCCTGAACGTGTGCCGGCAGGTGCTGCCGTACACGCCCGACGCGGAGGACGCGTGCCAGGAGGCGTTGATCAACATCTCCAACAAGATCGGCTCCTGGGCCCGGCAGGGGCGCTTCACCACCTGGATGCACGTGGTGGCGGTCAACAGCGCCCGCACGACGTACCGCCGGCTGAAGAACCAGGCGATCTCCAGCGACGTCCTGCCCCTGGAGAAGCCTGACCCCCGGACGACCAGCGTGATCGCCGGCACGCGGCTGGACCTGCTCGAGGCGATGGAGGTGATCGAGCGCGACCACCCCCAGTTCGTCGAGCCGCTGATCCTGCGGGACGTGTACGGCATGTCGTACGACGAGATCGCGCAGCAGGTCGGCGTCCCGCTCGGCACGGTCAAGGCTCAGATCCACCACGGCCGCAAGCTGGCGAGACCGCTGTTGCGCGGGAACGACTGATGCGCCGTCTCGCGGCCGGCCTGGCGCTGCTCGCGCTGGTCGCCGCGGGATGCGGGTCAGGGTCAGGCGGCTCCGCGCCGCCGGCACCGAAGGTCTCGGGCGACGCAGCGGACCGTGCCACCGCGGCGTACGACGCAGCCTCGAGCGATCCGCGGGAGGACTCGGTCTATCCCTCGGTCGGCGACCCCGGCGTCGACGCTCTCCACTACCTTCTCGACCTCTCCTGGGGCGGCCGCTCCGGGGGGCTGACGGCCACCGAGACCGTGCTCCTCCGGTCGACACGGGACGCCGACCACGTGCAGCTCGACCTCGCCCGCCAGCTGTTCGTCCAGCACGTCTGGCTGGACGGCAAGGCGGTGCCGTTCCAGCACACCACCAAGGACCTCCGCGTCACCGCGCCGGTGCGCGCCGACTCGCGGCACGTCCTGCAGCTGACCTATGCAGGCACTCCCGAACCGGTCACAGCACCCACGGACCGGCCCGACTTCTCCACGACCGGCTGGACGGTCGGCGGCGACGGCACCGTCTGGACGATGCAGGAGCCGTACGGCGCCTACTCCTGGTACGCCGTCAACGACCAGCCCTCCGACAAGGCGTACTACGACCTCACGATCCGGGCTCCCGCGGGCGAGACGGGGGTGGCCAACGGGGAGCTCGAGTCGCGGACGACGGCCGGGGGCCGGACGGTCACCCGGTGGCACCTGCCCGAGCCCGCGGCGTCGTACCTGGTCACGATCGCGATCGGCCGGTTCACCGAGACCACGGACACCGGTCCGCACGGCCTGCCGATCACCTACTGGACGCCGGTCGGGCGCCCGGCGATCCTGCGCAAGGTGCGCTACGCGCCGAAGGCGGTCGCCTACCTCGAGGGGCTCGTGGGTCGCTACCCGTTCCCGTCGCTGGGGGTGCTCGTCGTACCGTCGAACAGCGCGATGGAGACCCAGTCGACGGTCACGCTGGGGCTGAACCGGTACACGCTGTCGCACGACGTGGTCGTCCACGAGATCGCGCATCAGTGGTACGGCGACACCGTCACCTGTGCCGACTGGAGCGACCTCTGGATGAACGAGGGGATGGCGACGTACCTGACGGAGGTGACCTGGTCCGCTGACCACTCCGCGAGGTCCCGGGCCGGGATCCTGCGTGAGTTCGCCGGTCGTGCGGCCATGATCCGCGACACGTGGGGGCCGCCCGCGGCGTACCACCCGTCATCCTTCGGTGAGGGCGACGTGTACGTCATCCCGGCCCTGATGTGGGACACGATCCGGCAGCGGGTCGGCGACCGGGAGTTCTGGTCGCTGGCGACCCGGTGGCTGCGGACCCACCGCTTCACCAGCCAGGACCGCGACACCCTGATCGCCTGGTGGACCGCGGAGTCCGGTCAGAACCTGCGACCGCTGTTCCGGGCTTGGCTGGTCGGCCGGCGCGAGCCGTCGTGGCACGCGGGCTGAAGGCGGTCAGAAGAGCAGGGCGGAGGCGGGGTCCTCGAGGATGCCCGCGACGTCGGCGAGGAAGCGCGAGCCCTTCTCGCCGTCGACGTGGCGGTGGTCGAAGCTCAGCGCCAGCGTGGTGACCTGACGCACCGCGATCACGTCCCCGTCGTCGGAGGAGACGACCCACGGCTGCTTCCGGATCGCGCCGAAGGCGAGGATCGCGGACTCGCCGGGGTTGATGATCGGCGTCCCGCTGTCGACACCGAAGACGCCGACGTTGGTGATCGTGAAGGTCCCCCCACTCATCTCCGCCGGCTGCGTCTTCCCCGACCGGGCCGTCTCCACGAGCGCGTCCAGCTCCTGGGCGAGCTCGAGCAACGACAGCTGCTCGGCGTCCTTGACGTTCGGGACGACGAGGCCGCGCGGCGTGGCCGCAGCGATGCCGAGGTTCACATAGGACTTGTAGACGACCTCCTGCGCCGCGTCGTCCCACCAGGAGTTGATCTCGGGCGTACGCCGCATCGCCAGCATCACCGCGCGCGCCAGCATCAGGAGGGGTGACACGCGGACGTCGCGGAACTCGCGGCGGCTCTTGAGCCGGTCGACGAGCTCCATCGTGCGCGTCACGTCGACGGTCACCCACTCGGTCACGTGCGGGGCGCTGAACGCCGACTGGACCATCGCCTGGCCCATCATCTTCCGGACCCCCTTGACCGGCTCGCGCCGCTCGCGCTCACCGGAGGCGACCGCTGGTCGTGGACGGCGCTCCCCGGCTGCTTCGAGACCGCCGGGGGCCGAGTGTGCTGCCTGCACGTCCTCACGGGTGATCCTGCCGTGGGGGCCGGTGCCGACCACGGCGTTGATGTCGACGCCGAGGTCCTTGGCGAGCCTGCGCACCGGCGGCTTCGCGAGCGCCCGGACGTTCCCGGAGACAGCGGGGGCCGCCGAGGTCGCGGGGACGGCGGGGCCGTCGCTGTCCTCCTCCGCGTCGAGGTCGACGGGTGCGGAGGAGCCGGTCTGCTCGAAGGCCGCCTGGGTCTGCAGTGCTGCCAGCGAGGTGCGGGCGCGGCGGACGGCACCCCGGTCGGCCTTCATCCGGCCGACCAGCGACTCGCCCTCGGCCGAGCCGCTGGCCGCCGGGTTGGACAGGTCGATGTCGGAGGCGAGCACCTGGCGTGCCTGCTCCTCGGCGCCGGCCTTCTCGGCCATCCCGAGGTAGGGGTCCGACTCCGTCTGCGGTGTCTCGCCGGACTCCTCGCGTCCCCCGGACCCCGCGGGCGGGGCGGGCACGGCAGCCTCGGTGCCGTCGCCCGGTCCGGCGCCGGCAGCCGAGCCGGACCCGGCGTCCGTCGCGGACCCGGAGGCGGCGTCACCGATGGCGATGATCGGCGTCCCGACCGGGACGGTCTCGCCCTCGGGCACCATCAGCTGCTGAACGACGCCGGCGTACGGCGACGGCAGCTCCACCAGCGACTTGGCGGTCTCGATCTCGACGAGGATCTGGTTGATGGCGACGGTGTCGCCCTCCTTGACCTTCCAGGTCACGATCTCGGCCTCGGTGAGGCCCTCGCCCACGTCGGGCAGCTTGAACTCGGCCATCTCGGTTCTCCTCCGCAGGTCGTGGTCTCGGGCGGGCTCGAGCGGCGACCGTCCGTGATGGGTCTTCAGAAGTCGAGCGTGCGGTCGACCGCGTCGAGCACCCGGTCGAGGTCGGGCAGGTAGTCCTCCTCGATCCGCGACGGCGGGTACGGCGTGTCGAAGCCCCCGACGCGCAGCACGGGCGCCTCCAGCGAGTAGAAGCACTCCTCGGTGATGCGTGCGGCGAGCTCGGCGCCGACGCCGAGGTTGACATGGGCCTCGTGCGTGACGACGGCCCGGCCGGTCCGGCGTACCGAGTCGAGGACCGGAGCCATGTCGAAGGGCGACAGCGTGCGCAGGTCGATGACCTCCAGCGAGCGGCCCTCGTTCGCTGCGGCCTCGGCCGCCCGGAGCGCGGTCTTCACCGTCGGACCGTACGAGAGCACCGTCACGTCCGTGCCCTGCTTGACGACGCGGGACGCGAACAGCGGGTCGGGTGTCGCGGCCTCGTCGAGGTCGGCCTTGTCGGCGTGGTACTGCCGCTTCGGCTCGAGGAAGATCACCGGGTCGGGGTGGGCGATCGCCTGCTGGATCATCCAGTAGCCGTCCACCGGGTTGGAGCAGGCGACCACCTTGAGACCCGGCGTGTGCGCGAACTGCGCCTCCGGTGACTCGCTGTGGTGCTCGACCGCGCCGATGCCACCGCCGAACGGGATGCGGATCACCATCGGGAGCGGCGTCCGGCCCTGGGACCGGAAGCACATCTTCGCGACCTGGCAGACGATCTGGTCGTAGGCCGGGTAGACGAAGCCGTCGAACTGGATCTCGACCACTGGCTTGTAGCCGCGTAGCGCCATCCCGATCGCCGTCCCGACGATGCCGGACTCGGCCAGCGGGCTGTCGATGACGCGGTCCTCGCCGAAGTCCTTCTGCAGGCCGTCGGTGATGCGGAAGACGCCGCCGAGCTTGCCCACGTCCTCACCCATCAGCAGCACCGTGGGGTCGTTCTCCATGGCCTTGCGCAGGCCCATGTTCAGGGCTTTGGCGAGGGTGACCTTCTGGGTCGTCGGGGTGCCGGATGTCTCGGCCATCAGCGGGCCCCCTCGAAGCTCTCGAGGTACGCCGCGAACCCGTCGCGCTGGGCGAGCAGCTCCTCGGTCGTCTCGGCGTACACATGGTCGAACATGCTCAACGGCGCAGGATCCGGCATCGCCTTGCATCCCTCGCGGAGCCGGGTGCCCAGGTCGTCGGCCTCGGCGTTGACGGCGTCGAAGAACTCCTGGTCGGCCATCGCTTTGCGTTTCAGGTAGGCCTCGACCCGCGCGATCGGGTCCTTGAGCTTCCACCGCTCGACGTCGTCGGAGAGCCGGTAGCGCGTCGGGTCGTCCGTCGTGGTGTGGGCGCCCATCCGATAGGTGTAGGCCTCGACGAGCGTCGGGCCCTGACCCTCGCGGGCACGCTGCAGGGCGGCCTTCGTGACGGCGTACGTCGCGAGCACGTCATTGCCGTCGACCCGGACGCCGGGGAACCCGAAGCCGAGTGCTCGCTGGTAGAGCGGGATGCGCGTCTGGCGCTCGATCGGCTCGGAGATCGCCCACTGGTTGTTCTGGCAGAAGAACACGACGGGCGCGTTGTAGCTCGCCGCGAAGATGAAGGACTCGTTGACGTCGCCCTGCGAGGACGCACCGTCTCCGAAGTGCGCGATCACGGCGGCGTCGCGGTCGGGGTCGCCGGTGCCCACCACGCCGTCGCGCTGCATGCCCATGGCGTAGCCGGTGGCGTGCAGCGTCTGGGCGCCGATCACGATCGTGTAGAGACCGAAGTTGTTCTCGCGGGGGTCCCACCCGCCCTGGTCGACACCGCGGAACAGGCCGAGCAGCTTCAGCGGGTCGACACCCTTGCACCAGGCGACACCGTGCTCGCGGTAGGTCGGGAAGACGTAGTCCTGCGGCTTGAGCGCACGGCCGGCGCCGACCTGGGCGGCCTCCTGGCCGAGCAGCTGTGCCCAGATGCCCAGCTCGCCGTGACGCTGCAGCGCGGTCGCCTCGACGTCGATGCGACGGGTGAGGACCATGTCGCGGAAGAAGCCGCGGACGGTCTCGGCCAGCTCGGCGTCGGACAGGTCGTCACCGAAGGAGAAGTCGGGGTGCTCGACGCGCTCACCCTCGGGCGTGAGCAGCTGGATGAGCTCGGGGCCGCCGTCCTGGTGGGCGGGCCCGAACACCTCCGCGAGGTCGGGGCCGAAGCCGGACTGGGTCACGGGCGCTCCTTACGGTTCCAGGCTCGCGGGGTCGCCGCCTGCCTGCTGTCGGGACGGCGTACGACGCGGGGGTGGTGCGCCGGCTCGCCGGTGTGACTGGGACCACACATGCGTGACGTAATTTACCGGTCGGGGTGCGGTGTCGGCCAATCAACCGGTGCATCCGGCGCGGTCAGAGTCGCTGGAGCAGGCGCATCGCGTCGTGGGGGGCGTAGCCCTTCATGTCGTTGTCGAAGTACACGAAGACGTCCTCGCCGGCCTCGACCCAGCGACGGCACCACCGCGCCCACTCGTCCAGCGCCAGATCGGTGTAGCCGCTCGCATAGAGCTCCTGGTCGCCGTGGAGCCGCGCGTAGCGGATCGGGCCGGTGTCCTCGTCGACCCGCGGCCAGCGCCCCGCGGTGTCGGCGAGCACGGTCGCGACCCCGTGCTGTCGGAGCACGGCGTACGCCTCGGCCGTGGCGAACGTCGGACTCCGGAACTCCAGGGCGTAACGGATCGGCCGGTCCGCGTCAGCCACCGTGAGCGCCCGGTCCGCCGGCACCTTCTCGTCGTGCTGCCCGGCGAGCGTGGCCGCCTCCGTGGTCCGGCGCGGTAGGCGGCCGAAGAACCGGTCGAGCACGTCGACGTCGAGACGAAGGTTCTCCGGCAGCTGCCACAGGATGGGCCCGAGCTTCGGACCCAGCGCCAGCACGCCCGAGGCGAAGAAGTTGGCAAGCGGGGCCTCGACGTCCTGGAGCCGCTTCATGTGCGTGACGAAACGACCGCCCTTGACGGCGAACACGAAGTCGTCCGGGGTCTGCTCCCGCCACTGCGCGTACGACGTGGGGCGCTGCAGGGAGTAGAAGGAGCCGTTGATCTCGATCGAGGTGAGGTGCTCCGCGGCGTACTCGAGCTCACGCCGTTGGGGGAGCCCCCGTGGGTAGAAGTCGCCGCGCCAGGCCGGGTAGCGCCAGCCGGAGATCCCCACCCGCACGCGACCCGCCACGGCTGGAACGCTAGAGCCTCGTCCGACCGTGCGGCTTCAGCCAGCCGTCGAGTTCGGGGCCGTCGGGCACGATCCGGGACGGGTTCAGCTGCGTGTGCACGACGTAGTAATGCTGCTTGATCTGGTCGAAGACGGTGTTGTCGCCGAAGCCCGGCGTCTGGAACAGGTCGCGGGCGTACCCCCAGAGGGCCGGCATCTCGGTCAGCTTGTTGCGGTTGCACTTGAAGTGCCCGTGGTAGACGGCGTCGAAGCGGGCCAGGGTCGTGAACAGTCGTACGTCGGCCTCCGTGATCGCCTTCCCCATCAGGTAGCGGCGGTCGGTGAGCCGATCCTCGAGCCAGTCGAGCGTGGCGAAGAGCTGCTTGAACGCCTCGTCGTAGGACTCCTGGTCGTCGGCGAACCCGCACCGGTACACGCCGTTGTTCACGTCGGTGTACACGCGGTCCATGACCTGCTCCATCTCGTCACGGACGTCGTCGGGCCACAGGTCGGGGGCATCGGGACGATGGTGGTCGCGCCACTCGAAGAAGAAGTCGTGGGTGATCTGGGGAAAGTCGTTGGTCACGACCTGGCGACTGGCGATGTCGACCATCGCCGGGACGGTGACGCCCTTGTGGTAGTCGGGGTCGCGGTTGAGGAAGGCCTGCTCCAGCCGCTCCATGCCGAGGACCGGGTCGCGCTCGTCCGGGTCGAGGTCGAAGGTCCAGCTGCGCTCGTCGTGGACCGGGCCGCAGACTCCCATCGAGATGACGTTCTCGAGCCCGAGCAGCTGGCGGACGATGATCGAGCGGGTCGCCCATGGGCAGGCCCACGCCGCGACCAGCCGGTACCGACCGGGTTCGGCCGGCCAGGTCGGGACCTCGACCGGCCCTGCGTAGGCGTCCTGGGACCGCCCTTCCTCGAGGGTGATCCGGTCCGGGACGTAGTCGGTGTCGCGCACGAAGGCTGCCATCTCGGGGCCGTACCCAGTCCGTTTGGCACTACTCAGCCCCCTTCCACAGCCTTTCCTTTGCAAACTTCTCTTTGCAAAAGTATGTTGCGGAATGTGTCCTCGCCCGCGATCACCCCCTCTGCCGCCGGCCTCCGCGCGCTCTCCCACCCCACCCGGCTGAAGATGCTGATGAAGCTGCGGATCGAGGGCCCGGCGACCGCGACCCACCTCGCCCGCCAGCTGAACCTCAACACCGGGGCGACGTCGTACCACCTGCGCCAGCTCGCCGAGCACGGCTTCATCGAGGAGGACGCCGGGCGCGGCGACGCGCGCGACCGGTGGTGGCGGGCCATCCACCAGGGCACCCACGCACACCTGGACGCGCGCATGGGCGGTGAGGACGCCGAGACCGCCGAGGCCTACCTGCGCACGGTCGCCCTCATGTACACCGAGACGCTGATGCAGCACGTCGGGGAGTGGCGCCACCTGCCGGTCCCGTGGCAGGAGGCCAGCACCACCAGCGACTGGCACCTCCTGCTGACTCCGGAGCGGGCCGAACAGCTGGCCACCGCGCTGGCGGAGCTCATCGAGGGATGGGACGAGGACCCGGAGGGCACGGCCGGAGCAGGCGACTTCGTGGTCAACCTCAACGCGTTCCCGCGCCCCGGCACGGTCGTGCAGGAGGGCGACCGGTGACCCTGGCCGTGCCCCGCCCCGCTCTGCGCCGCATCCCCCTGTACGGCTGGCTCACCGCAGAGGCGATCTCGCTGCTCGGTACTCGGGTGTCGATGATCGCGATCCCGTGGCTGGTGCTGACCACCACCGGGTCGGCGACGCGGACGGGGTTGGTGGCATTCGCCGAGATCACCCCCATGGTCCTGTTCAAGGCATGTGGCGGTCCTCTGGTCGACCGCGTCGGCCCCCGTCGGATGGCGATCTTCGTCGACGTCCTCTCCTTCCTCGCGGTCGGGACGATCCCGCTCCTGCACCACAGCGGCGCGCTCTCCCTTCCGGTGCTGCTGGCGCTCGTCGCCGTCGCCGGCGCGTTGCGCGGACCGGGCGACGCCGCGACCGCGGCGCTGATCCCGGCGCTGGTGGAGCGGGCAGCCGTGCCCTACGAGCGGGCGACCGGGCTCGCGTCGGCGATCGAGCGCGGGGCCACGATGATCGGTGCTGCCATCGCGGGGGCGCTGGTGGCGACCGTGGGTCCGGCGAATGCAGTTGCGATCGACGCGTGCTCGTTCGCGGCGTGTGCGCTGGTCCTCCTCGTCACCACACGCGGGCTCGACTCCGACTCTCGACACACCTCCCCGGGAAGGGCGAGCGACGAGGTCGGCGGCGGCGCGAATCCCCCGTCGTACGTCGCGCAGCTGCGGGCGGGCTGGGACTTCCTGCGCCGTGACGCCGTGCTGATGAGCCTGTGCCTGATGATCGCGGTCACCAACCTGCTCGACCTCGCGTGGTCCGCTGTGCTGCTGCCGGTCTGGGCACTCGACACCGGCGCCGGGGTCGGCGCGGTCGGCCTGGTCTTCTCGGTGTGGGGTGGCGCCTCGATGCTCGGGTCGGTCGTCGCCGCGGCGTACGGCACCCGGCTGCCGCGGCTCCAGACCTACCTGACGGCGTACCTGGTCACCGGCCTGCCGCGGTTCGTGCTGTTCGCGCTCGGGGTCCCCCTCTGGATGGTGCTGGCGGTGTGCGTCATCGGCGGCGCCTCCTCGGGGTTCCTGAACCCGGTGCTCGGCGCTGTCGAGTTCGAGCGCATCCCGCGTCACCTGGTCGGCCGGGTGACGTCGCTGTCCGGCGCCCTGTGCTGGTCGCTGATGCCGCTCGGCGGTCTCCTCGGCGGCATCCTGGTCAGTCGCATCGGCCTCTCCGCGGCGCTGCTGGTGGTCGGCGTCGCCTACTTCGTGACGACCATGGCCCCCGCGCTGATCCCCAGCTTCCGGGGGATGAACCGGCAGGTGCCGGTCGAGGAGCACGCCTCGGTGACCGCTTGAGGCGTCGGGTCGCGAGCCGCTCTCAGGCCGGCAGGAAGGTGCGGGCGAGCTCGACGACCCGGTCGTTCGCCTCCGCCTCGCCGACGGAGACGCGAGCGCCGTCGCCGGCGAACGGGCGGATCATGATGCCCAGCTCGTCGGCTGCGCCGGCGAGGTCCAACGTGCGTTCGCCGGCGGCGAACCAGACGAAGTTCCCCTGCGGCTCCGGGACCACGAGGCCGACGTCGGCGAGCCCCTTCACCACGCGCTCGCGCTCGGCGACGAGCGCGTCGACACGCACCAGCAGCTCCCGCTCGGCGCGGAGCGAGGCGATCGCCGCCGCCTGCGCGACGTTCGAGACGCCGAACGGCAGGCCGACCGCCCGCAGGGCCGAGGCGATCGGCGGCGGCGCGACGGCGTACCCCACCCGGAAGCCCGCCAGTCCGTAGGCCTTGGAGAAGGTGCGGGTGGCGATCACGTTCTCGTGCGCCCGCACGGCAGCGACACCGTCGACGGGGTCACTCATCCGCACGAACTCGACGTAGGCCTCGTCGACGACCACCAGCACGTGCTCGGGCACCTGCGCGAGGAAGGCGTCGAGCTCGCTCCGCGTCACCGCGGGGCCGGTCGGGTTGTTGGGGGTGCAGACCAGGACCACCTTCGTGCGGTCGGTGATCGCGGCCGCCATGGCGTCGAGGTCGTGGCGCCCGTCGGGGGTCACCGGCACCTGGACACCGTGAGCGCCGGCGGCGATCACCGCGATCGGGTACGCCTCGAAGCTCCGCCAGGCGTGGACGACCTCGTCCCCGGGGTCGCAGAACGCCTGCACCAGCTGGTAGATCAGCGCCACGCTGCCGGTCGCCACCACCAGGTGGTCGGTGGGCACCCCGAGCCTGTCGGACAGGGTCTCGTAGAGCGCGGTGTTGCCCATGTCGGGGTACCTGTTCATCTGCTCCGCAGCGGCCATGGTCGCCTCGACCACTCCGGGCAGCGGGGGGTAGGGGTTCTCGTTGCTGCTGAGCTTGTACGTCGTCAGCCCCGGGCGCGGCAGCGGCGGCTTCCCGGCGACGTACGCCGGGATGCGCGAGACGCACGCGCGGGGCTGGGGTGAGGTCATGGCGTCAACCTATCCCCGCTCCCTGGCCCGCCAGGGGCGGGCCAGCGGCAGCAGCAGGAGGCCGATCACGACACCGATGGCCGCACCGGTCACGTTGTCGAGGATGTCGGTGACGTCGCACGCCCGGTCGATGCGCGCGACGTGGAGCTGCGTCTCCTCGATGCCGAGTGAGTACGCCGCGAGCACGGCGAGGCCGAGTGGCACCAGGACCCGGCCGGCCCGCCAGCGACCGACGACGAGCACCATGAAGATTCCCGCCGGCACGAACAGCACCGTGTTGAGCAGCTGCTGCCCCCCGCCGAAGATCCAGAACCCGTTCGGGGAGGGACCGCCGATGTCCCAGCTGCAGCTGGTGGCGTGCTGGTCGGCAGGGATGTAGCCGAGGCCGTTCCGAGCCGGGACCAGGGTGACGATCCCGATCACGGCGATGCTCCAGACCAGGCCGAACCACGCACCGCCCGCCACCGGACCCATCCGTCGTCCGAGGGCCATCCCGACGACGACGGCGACCAGCCCGGCCGCCGCCGCGAACAGCAGCATCCATGCCGCACCGCCGATCGGGACCATGGCGACGAGGGTAGGCGCGCGCCGTCGCCTCGCCGTGCTCGACGCAGGACGTGCCTCAGCCCAGTGGCGGAAGGACGACGTGCCCACCCGGCACGCGCGGCAGGTCGCGACCGAGGGTGACGTCGACGGGGTTGGTCAGGCAGCGGACGGAGCCACCGCCCTTGTGGAACTCGCTCACGTCCACCTCGGCGACGGCGAAGCCCCATGCGGCGAGCTGGGCCATGACCCGATCGGGAGCCCCGGCGGGCATCACCACGGTGCGGCCGATGACGATCGAGTTGGCGCAGAACGTCGTCAGTGCCTCGTCGTCGGACAGCACGAGCGGCTCGGGCACGCGCTCGAGCAGCGCCGAGGCGGAGGCCTCGTCGAAGGCGCCTGGAGCGAGCATCGCGCGCCGGTCGTCGAGCGGGCAGAAGGCCAGATCCAGGTGGTACATCGCCGGGTGGGTGATCCGCACCCCGTGCACCCGGACGTCGAGATCCGTGGCCAGGTGCTTGAGGGCCAGTTCCTCCGTGCGCGGCCCGAACCCGGCCAGCAGCCCGCCCGACCACGCGAACACGTCGCCGGCCTCGAGGTGCGCGCCGACCCCGTCCCGACCGACGTACGACGTCGACCGTCCGCTCCCCTCGAACCACCGCTGCGCCGAGCGGGCCTCCATCCGGCGCTCGGCGTACCGCATGTGGGACATCACGACGTGAGGGCCGTCGGGCAGGACGAGTCCCAGCCCGAGGTTCATGGCATAGACCATGTCGGGAGCGTCCCGGCGCTGCGGGACGACCTCGACCGTGCCGCCGTGGCGCTCGATCGTCCTCACCAGGTCGACCCACTGGGCCATGGCCCGCTGCGGGTCCGGCTGGTCGGCGAGGTCCATGTAGGGGTTGATCGCGTAGTCGATGCGGAAGTGCTCCGGCCGGACCATCACGTACCGGCGTCCCCACAGCAGCTGCGGCATGTCGGCGTACCCCTCTCGGTCGACGTGACGCGCCGGTCAGCGCCGGGCGCGCTTGCTTGATTGTCAGACAATCTGACAAGTCCGAGAGTAGGAGACGTAGGAGGCATGCAGCAAGTCGGTGCATGACAATGGCGTTCATGCACCCGGCGGAGCGCTCGACCGACCCGTCCCCCGGAGGCGGATCCCCGTTCAGCTCCTTGAGCCTGGAGCACTCCTCGACGGTCGACCGGGTGGCCGAGGAGCTGCGGCGCGCGGTCTTCGAGGGCGAGATCGAGTCGGGCACCCCGTTGCGCGAGGTGGCGCTCGCCGAGTCCTTGGGCGTCTCGCGGCCGACCGTGCGAGAGGCTCTGGCCCTGCTGGTGGCTGAGGGCCTGGCCACGCGCGAGCCGCACCGTGGCGTGAGCGTCTCTCGGCCCGACCCCGACTCGGTCCGGGATGTCTCGAACGCCCGCGTGGTGCTCGAGACCGCCGGTGTTCGGAACTGGCCGCTGGCGAGCGACGACGCCCGCGCCGCCGTTCGCCGTGCGCTCGCGGACTACGAGCAGGCGGTCGCCCGGGACGCGACGTACCAGGAGCTCAACCAGCGACACCTCGCGATCCACCTCAGCCTGGTCGGGCTGACCGGGTCACCGCGGCTGGTGGCCATGGCGGAGTCGGTCGTCGCCGAGCTGCGGCTCGCGCTCGCCCAGATCGACCGGGTACGCCGCAACGCCCGCGACCAGGCTGGCTCCCACCACCACCTGCTCGACCTGCTCGAGACCGGCGACGTCGAGGCCGCCGTCGCCGAGCTGGGCCAGCACCTGCACGGTGCCGAGGACGCGATCATCGAACGCCTCCAGCTCGACTGACATCTCGCCCGGCGCCGGGCTCCCCTATGCTCGCGGCGTGCGCTTCGTCACCTGGCTGCTCACCACTGCAGCTGGCGTCGTGGCAGCCACGTGGCTGTTCGACGGCATCTACTTCACCGGTCCGTCGACCGGGTCCGAGGAGCTCCGGCACAAGGTCTTGCCGCTGCTGCTGGTCGCCCTGATCCTCGGCTTCGTCAGCAGCTTCGTGCGACCGGTCGTGACGTTCTTCTCGATCCCCTTCATCATCCTCACCCTCGGGCTGTTCCTGCTCGTGATCAACGCGTTGATGCTGATGCTCACCGCGTGGATCGCGGGGGGAGTCGGCATCGGGTTCCACGTCGACGGCTTCTGGAACGCCCTCGGCGGGTCGATCGTGATCACGGTGGTGAACTGGGCGACGGCGTCGTTGGTGAAGGACGACGACTGACGGTGCTCCCTCCACCCCGGCAGCCAGGTCGGTACGCCGTCGCGCTGGTGTGCCTGGGCAACATCTGCCGCTCGCCGACGGCCCAGGTGGTCCTCGAGCAGGGACTGGCCGAGGCCGCCCTCGACGACCGCGTGATCGTCCACAGCGCGGGGACCGGTGACTGGCACCTGGGGAGCCCGATGGACCGCAGGGCCGCCGAAACCCTGAGCTCGGCGGGCTACGACCCGAGCGGCCACCGGGCCCGGCAGTACGCCGGCGCCTGGGCCGACGAGCACGACCTGGTGCTCGCGATGGACCACGAGAACCTCGCCGACCTGGGAGGGCGGTCCGAGCGCGTCGGGCTGTTCCGGGACTTCGACCCGGTGGAGCCCGGCGGCGACGTACCCGATCCGTACGGCGGAGGAACAGACGCGTTCGCCGAGGTGCTGACGATGGTCGAACGCACCTCGCGGGCTCTGGTCTCCGAGCTCGCCGCGCTGCTGTCCCGATAGGACGACGCCGGCGGGGCGTCTGCTGCACTCGAAGCTCGGGATCTGGAAGGGAGAGGACGCATGCCGAAGGCTCCGGTCCCGGACACGGCGATGGCGCTCCTGCGCCAACCGAACCCGGCCGTGATCGCGGTCTCGATGCCGAGCGGCCATCCGATGTCGGTGGCGACGTGGTACCTCGTCGAGGACGACGGCACCGTGCTGGTCAACATGGACGCGAGCCGCGCACGGCTGCGATGGATCGAGCAGCATCCGCACGTCTCACTCACGGCGATGAAGGACGGCGAGTGGTACACCCACGTCAGCGTCCGCGGCCCCGTCGTCGGTTGGGAGCACGACGAGGCCAGGGCACTGGCCGACATCGACCGCCTGGCCCGCCACTACACCGGCCGACCCTTCCGCGACCGCGACGCGACGCGCGTCAGTGCGTGGTTCCAGATCACCCACTGGCACGGCTGGGACCTCGAGTGAGGACGGTCCGACCCGGCGGAGACGGGGCGGGACGGGGGGAGCGAGCGGCAGGAGACCTCGCTCGCGAGCAGGCCTGACCTCGATCGCGGGCGATCCCCAGGAACCGATCTCCGTACTACCTTTGCCCTTGCCGGATCCGAGGAGGTCGCGATGACGCGTCAGCCGCACATCGCACGCCGAGCCGAGGAGCTGCTGGGCTCCGCGGTCGCGGCCACCGCTCCGGTGGCGGGGGGAGACGTCACGACGGCGACCAAGCTCCGGCTGAGCAGCGGGCGGTCGGCGTTCATGAAGACGCTGACCAGTGCGCCGGACGGGTTCTTCGAGGCCGAGGCCGAGGGCCTGCGCTGGCTCGGGGAGGCCGGTGGTGTGCAGGTGCCCGCGGTGCTCGCCGTCGACCACGACTGCCTGATCCTCGAGTGGGTCGAGCCGGGCAAGCTCACCACCGAGGCCGCCTCCGACTTCGGCCGGGCGCTGGCCAAGACGCACGACGCGGGCGCTCCGACGTACGGCCTGGAGCGTGACGGCTTCATCGGCCGGTTGCCCCTGCCCAACAAGGCGGCGCCCACGTGGGCGGAGTTCTTCGCCACCAAGCGGGTCCTGCCCTACCTGAAGCTGGCGCGTGACCGCGGCGCGATCACGCCCGAGGGGGCCGACACGGTCGAGGCGATCATCGGCAAGATCGCGGACCTCGTGCCCGAGGAAGGGCCGCGGCGGATCCACGGCGATCTGTGGAACGGCAACGTCATCTGGACCCATGACGCCGGCTGCTGCGTGATCGACCCGGCCGCCCACGGCGGGCACCGGGAGACCGACCTGGCGATGCTGGCGCTGTTCGGGCTGCCGCAGCTCCCGCGCGTGCTCCAGGCCTACGAGGAGGTCTCACCGCTGGCCGACGGATGGGCCGACCGCGCTGGACTGCACCAGCTCCACCCGCTCCTGGTCCACGCCTGCCTGTTCGGCGGCGGGTACGGCGCTCGAGCGGGGGAGGTGGCCGCGCGCTACGCCTGAGCCACGGCGTACGGGTGCCCGCGGTCGCGCGGGCCCGTGCTCACCGGAGGCGTCCGCGAGCCCGGTCGCGATCGCGGGGTGCGGGCTTCTCAGGCGTGGCTCAGGACGATTTGGCACAGTGGGAGCGTGACTCCGACCGCGTCGACGACCCCTGCCGGTCTCCAGCCGCGCGTACTCGTCGTCGACGACGACAAGGCGGTGCGTGAGTCGTTGCGCCGCAGCCTCGAGTTCAACGGGTACGCCGTGTCGCTGGCCGCCGACGGGGCGGAGGCGCTGGCGGGCATCGGTGGCATCGCGCCCGACGTCGTCGTGATGGACGTGATGATGCCGCGCCTCGACGGCATCGAGACGACCAAGTCGCTGCGCAAGGCCGGCAACGACGTCCCGATCCTCGTCCTCACCGCGCGCGACGCCGTCGGTGACCGGGTCGAGGGTCTCGACGCCGGCGCCGACGACTACCTGACGAAGCCGTTCGCGCTCCAGGAGCTGCTCGCCCGCCTGCGCGCGCTGCTACGCCGCGTCGTGCCCCACGACGGCGACGAGAGCGAGCTCCTGTCGTTCGCCGACCTGTCGATGGATCTCGCGACGCGCGAGGTCACCCGCGGGGAGCGGACGATGGAGCTGACCCGCACCGAGTTCACGCTGCTCGAGATGTTCCTGCGCCGGCCCCGCCGGGTGCTGGAGCGGTCCTTCATCCTCGAGGAGGTGTGGGGCTACGACTTCCCGACCACGGCGAACTCGCTGGAGGTGTACGTCGGCTACCTGCGCCGCAAGACCGAGGCCGACGGCGAGCCACGCCTGATCCACACCGTCCGCGGCGTCGGCTACGTGCTGAAGGAATCATGACCAGGGTCGCAGCATGAGCGGTCCGGCGACCTGGCTCCCGCCCAGCTCGTCGGTGTCGGACGAGCCGCGCTGGCACTACCGGCGGTCGCTGGCCAGCCGGGTGATCCTGATGACGACGATGGCGGTCTGCTTCGCCGTGGCTCTGGTCTCCCTGGGCGCCTACGTGACGGTGAAGATGTCGCTGCAGAGATCGCTCGACAACTCGCTGCTCGAGCGCGCACACCGGGCCAGCACCAGCATCGCCCTCGCCCAGCTCACCGAGCGCCGCGTGCCGGCCTGGGCGACCGGCGCGGGCGACGTCCACATCTACTTCGTGCAGGACAACGGCGACCTCCACACCGTCGACGACGTGCACAGGCCGGTGACCCTGCCGATCGACCAGCACGAGATCTCGGTCGCCACCCGCCAGTCCGAGCAGAGCGTGCGCACCGTCCGGATGGGGACCAGCGACTACCGGGTCGTCGCCGTCCCGTACGAGGACCTGCCGTACGCGCTGGTGCTCGCCCAGAACATGACGCCGCAGGAGCGCGCCCTCAAGCGGATGGGCGCGGTCATGCTGCTGTTCGGTCTGGCCGGCGTCATCGGCGCGGCCGCCGCCGGCTGGGCGGTGGCCCGCAACGGTCTGCGCCCGGTACGCCGGCTCACCCGCAACGTCGAGCGCATCGCGCGCACGGAGGACCTCCAGCCGCTCCCCGTCGAAGGTGACGACGAGATGGCCCGCCTGGCGACGGCGTTCAACGACATGCTCGTGGCGCTGTCTGCGTCTCGCGACCGTCAGCGCCGTCTGGTCGCCGACGCGGGACACGAGCTCCGCACGCCGTTGACCTCGCTACGCACCAACCTCGACCTGCTGCTGCAAGCCGATGCGAGCGGCGGCCTCGACTCGGCCGCCCGGGCCGAGCTGCTCGAGGACGTCCGCGGTCAGATCGAGGAGATGTCGACGCTGGTCGGAGACCTGGTCGAGCTGGCACGCGACGAGCCGCTGCGGCCCGTGGTCGAGCAGGTCGACCTCGCTGAGGTGGTCGACCGGGCCGTGGCGCGGGCTCGTCGTCGCGGCACGAGCCTGACCTTCGACGTCGAGACCGAGCCGTGGTGGGTGACCGGTGAGTCGGCATCGCTGGAGCGCGCGGTGACCAACCTGCTCGACAACGCGGTCAAGTGGAGCCCACCGGACGGGACCGTGCGGATCCGGCTGACGCACGGGACCCTCACCGTCGACGACGAGGGGCCCGGGATCGAGCCCGCGGATCGCGCGCACGTCTTCGACCGGTTCTACCGCTCCGAGGAGTCGCGCTCGATGCCCGGCTCGGGACTCGGGCTCTCCATCGTCCGCCAGGTCATCGAGCGCCACGCCGGGAACATCCGCGTCGACGAGAGCGAGGGCGGCGGCACGCGCATGGTCCTTCAGCTGCCGGGCGCACCCCTCGTCGCCACGTGAGCGAACCCGGCTAGACGTGGGTGAGGAGAGCCGCCAGCGCCACCAGCGGCACCGCCCACCCCAGAGCTCGCAGGCCGCCCTCCAGCGGCTCGAGCAGCGTGCTCCGGGCCAGCCGAAGCTCGGTGCCGTCCGCCCTGGTCGCGGTGCCGTTCACCGCCACGGTCCGGCGGCGCAGCTCCCGGGCCGGCGTGCTCAGCCGCCGCTGGGCGGAGGTGAGGGCGATCGCCGCTCCGGCGGCGACGAGGGCGGCAGGTCCGCGTGAGCTGTCCAGCCCCGGCGCCTGCGCGACGTACCCCACCACCACCGGGAACCCGCCCCAGGCGAGGGCGAAGGTGGCGTCGTTGTGCAGGCGGCCGCCGGCCAGCTCGAGGTTGTAGCCCACGACGAGCGCGACCCCCAGCGGCACGGCCACGGCCAGGGTCCAGTTGCCGCCGTGCCACCAGAACGCACCATAGGCGCCGAGTGCAGCGGCCGCGAGGAGCGTGATGGCGGCGGCCACCGTCAGGGTCCGGTCGCCGAACGCCGTCCCGAGCGGATGGCCGGCTCGTTCGTCCAGCGCGTGGGCGGCGATCCCGACGGCGAGGAAGAAGGCCAGCAGCGACAGCAGCAACGGGGTTGCCGCGACGCGGGGCGCGATCGCCGCCCCGAGCGCGACGTAGCTCAGGTGCCACAGCGTGTAGGGCGGGTGGAGCAGCGTCCAGCAGTCCGCGGCGACACCGCCTTGGCGCGCGTAGTACGCCGGCTTCTCCGTCACGCGCGTCGCCCGCACATGACGAGGCCGCCGCCCAGGCTCATCGAGCGTGCCCGCACGTCCTCGATGCCGGCGTCGCGCCAGATGGCGACCTGTCGTGCCACCGGGTAGCGCCGGTAGTGCTCCTCGATCGACGGCCCGAGGAACCGCCCGACCCGGGCCCACTCCCGGCCACCGGTGACGAAGCCCGCGCTGGGCAGCACCACCCGGGTGTAGAGCCGCCATGCCGGCAGCCAGACCGGCGCAGGGGGGACGCCGAACTCCAGGCTCGCGACGACGCCCCCGGGGCGCACGACTCGGGCCAGCTCGCGGACGGTCGCGGCCGGGTCCGCGACGTACCGCAGCAGGTAGGTGAACGTGAGCGCGTCGAACGTCGCGTCTGCGAACGGCAGCTGCTCGGCTCGCGCGACCGCGAGCCGCACCCGCGTCCCCTGACCTGCCTCGGCGACCCGGGCGCGTCCGCGGCGGAGCATCTGCTCGGTCAGGTCGACGCCGGTGATGGTGGCATCCGTGCGCCGCGCCAGCATCAGTGCCACCCCCGCTGTGCCCGTGGCCACGTCGAGGACGGTGCCGGGCCGGGCGTCGGCCACCGGTGCGACCATGGCCGTTCGCCACCGGCGGTTCTGCCCGAGGGAGAGCAGCTCCTCCAGGACGTCGTAGCGCGCGGGCAGGCCGTCGAAGAGGTCGCGGGCGAAGGCGTTGGGTTCGTCCCGAGACCG
The DNA here is from genome assembly GCA_046735295.1 of Actinomycetota bacterium. Classification (GTDB taxonomy): domain Bacteria; phylum Actinomycetota; class Actinomycetes; order Propionibacteriales; family Nocardioidaceae; genus Nocardioides. The sequence goes on from JBKPTA010000063.1 coordinate 42,724, forward strand.
ACGCACCGCCGCGTCCCGTCGTCGTCCCATGACACCTCCGCCCCCAAGGTAGACCGACAGCCCCGTCACACCTCGAAAGCGTTGGCCCTCCGGGCCCGTTGAGTTGGCCCTCCGGGCCCGTTGAGTTGGCCCTCCGGGCTCGTCGAGTTGGCCCTCCGGGCTCGTTGAGTTGGCCCTCCGGGCTCGTCGAGTTGGCCCTCCGGGCTCGTCGAGTTGGCCCTCCGGGCTCGTCGAGTTGGCCCTCCGGGCCAGGCCGACGCGTCCGGGACGGCTCTTCCGGCTGGGGTCAGGCGGGGCGGCGCACCTCCTCGACGCCTCATGCGGGGCCGACGTCACCTCAGCAGGTCGGCCGCCAGGTCGTGGATGAGCCCGGCGCCGTGCTGGGTGAGGATGGACTCGGCGTGGAACTGGATGCCGCGGAAGTGCGGGCCGTGCACGTGGTGGACGTCGCCGGTGACCGGGTCGGCGTCGACGGTCACGCCCTCGGGCAGCGTGGCACTGACTCCGCCGACCGTACCGACCCTGCCGACGAACGTGTTGTAGAAGCCGACCCGTTCAGGCCGTCCGTCGAGGACGACCTCGTCCTGGGTGCCCTGGAACACGATGTCCTTGTAGGCGAGCGGGATGCCGAGCCGGTCACAGAGCACCTGGTGTCCCAGGCACACCGCGAGGAAGGGCCGCCGGCTCTGCAGCAACTCGTCGACCGCGCGGCGGAACGTCGCGATCTTCGGGTCGTCGCCGTCGCGGGGGTCGCCCGGGCCCGGACCGACGATCACCAGGTCGGCGTCCGCGAGCGACCCCACGTCATACGACGCGTGCGGCACCACGGAGGTCGTCATCCCGGCGACCGCGAGGACGTGCCGCAGCATGTTCACGAAGTCGTCCTCGCCGTCCAGGATCGCGACGTGCGTGCCCGCCAGGGCATGGTCGGGGCGCGAACCCGACTGGTCGGTCAGCCAGAAGGACGCGAGGCGGTGGTTACGGGCGTTCAGCTCGAGGAGGACGTCCTCGTCGTTGACCAGCTCCGCGACGTTCACCTCGAGCGTCGGCGCCGGAGCCACGAGGCCGAACGCCGACAGGATTCCCGCCGCCTTCGCGTGGGTCTCGGCGACCTCGTAGGCCGGGTCCGAGTCGCGCACGAGCGTCGCCCCGGCCGTCACGGTGAGCCGACCGTCGAGCTCGACGTCCGCGGTCCGGATCACGATCGGGCTGTCCACCACGGGTGCGCCGTCGGCGTCCCGCCCCAGGATCGCGAGCGCGGCGCCGTAGTACCCGCGGCCCTCCGACTCGTAGCGCTTGATCAGCCGGCAGGCGTTCTGCACCGGGCTGCCGGTGACGGTTGCGGCGTACATCGTGTCGCGCAGCACCTCGCGAGGGTCACGGCTGGTGCGGCCTGCGAGGAAGTACTCCGTGTGCACGAGACGGCTCATCGGCTTCAGGAACGGCCCGAGCACCTGGCCGCCCTTGTCGCAGATGTCGCACATCATCTTCAGCTCCTCGTCGACGACCATGAAGAGCTCGTAGATCTCCTTCTCGTCGCGGAGGAACTGCAGCAGGTCGCCCCGGAGGTCCGGGCGCACACCGTCGGGTCCGGCCAGCCGGAAGGTCCCGCTGATCGGGTTCATCCGCACGGCCTCGCCGTGCACCGAGACGTGCCGCTCGGGACTCGCGCCGACCAGGTACCGGTCGCCGGTGAACAGCACGAACGTCCAGTAGGCGCCGTGCTCGCGCTCGAGCAGGCGGCGGAACACGGTGAGGGCCTTCGCGGGTCCCCAGTCGGCGACCTGGGCGCGGTAGTGCCGGCCGATCACCAGGTTGGCGCCCTCGCCCTGACCGATCTCGTCGCGGATGATCGCCGCGACGAGATCGGCGTACGCCGCGTCGTCGATGTCGAAACCACCCCGGTCGGCCAGCTCGATCCCCGAGTCGTCGATCGCGTCGACGACCTCCTCGACGGTCAGCTCCAGCTCGCTCTCGACCTCGATCACGACCAGGGGGGTGCCGTCGTCGTGCGCCTCGAAGCCGCGCTCGCGGACCTGACGGAACGGCACCGCGACGAGACGGTCGGCGATCTGGCCGCCCTGCGGAACGCCTTCCTCGAGCGGGATGTCGAGCAGCGAGTCGACCACCCGCCGGCGCCCACCGACGAGGCCGACCGTCTCGCGGTCACCGGCTCGCGTCGACCGTCGGATGATCGCCCACGCCTCGTGCTCCTGGAGCGCGGCGATGGCGTCCCGGGCCGTGCTGGCGGTCATGGTGCCGCAATCTACCCAGGCTTGTTGAGGTGGCCCTGCGGGTCTCGGATCCAGCCCGCAGGGCCAACTCAACGAGCCCGGAGGGCCAACTCAACGAGCCCGGAGGGCCAACTCAACGGATCAGGGTGAGCAGCTGGGTCGCTCGGGTGAGGACGACGTACAGCGTGGCCTGGCCGGTCGCGGACTCGGCCTCGATCGCGTCGGGATCGACTACCACGATGCCGTCGAACTCGAGCCCCTTGGTGTCGATGCCCGTCAGCACCACGACCCGGTCGTCGCCGGCCGACTGCGGGCTGGTGACGTGCGCGGCATCCTCGGCGAGCTCCGGCCACGACGACAGCCAGCCGGCGACCTCGTCGCGACGCGCCACGGGGACGACCACGGCGACCGTGCCGCTCACGTCTCCGACGACAGTGGCGAGCTCGGCCCGTAGCGTGGCGGCGAGGTCCGGCCCGGCGGTGACCTCGCGCGGGAACACACCGGTCGAGCGCACGGCCGTCGGAAGGTCCGCGTCGAGGCCGGCGCGCTCGGCGTACGCAGCGGCGAAGCCGTAGATCTCGGAGGAGTTCCGGTAGTTGGTCGAGAGGTGGAACTCGTGGACGTCCTTGCCCTCGATCGCGGCGGCACGTGCGGACGCCGACTCGGTGGGCTCGGGCCACGACGACTGGGCGGCGTCCCCGACGATGGTCCAGGTCGCGCTGCGGCCGCGGCGGCCCACCATCCGCCACTGCATGGGCGTGAGGTCCTGCGCCTCGTCGACCAGAACGTGGGCGTAGCCGTCGTCCTCGATCCGGTGCGCGGGCGGCATCCACGGGCCGGACCCTGCCCCGAACTCCCGCTCGGCCGCCGTGCTCAGCTCCTGCAGGTCCGCCCCCAGGAAGTCGTCCAGCTCGTGGTCCTCCTCGCGCGCGCGGTCGGGTACGTCGCCGAGCGCGTAGCGCAGCTCGTCGACCAGGGGGACGTCCTCGACGGAGAGGTCGTCGGCCTGCCACGACTCCACGAGCAGCTCCTGCTCCTCGGGCGGCAGGACCCCCTCGGCGACGCGGGCGAGGAACTCCGGGTCACGCAGCCAGGCCAGCACCTCGGACGACGTCAGCGGCGGCCACCACGACAGCGCGAAGTCCACGAACGCCTGCGACGACAGCATGTCGTCGTCGAAGGCCTCCCGACCCCGTTCGCGGCCGCGCTCCCCGCGCACCTGCCGCCACATCACATCGAGCAACGCCGTGGCGATGCGCGGGAGCTGACGGTTGCGCTGGCCCTGTCCCATCAGCTGACGGCGCAAGGAGCCGAGCGCGCCGCGGTCGAGGTGGATCACCTCGTCGCGCCAGAAGACCCGGAACTCCTTGGGCGACCCCGGTGACTGCTGACGCGCCGTACGCCGCATGAGCTCGGCCATCCGCACCGAGCCCTTGACCACGGCCACCCGCGGGCTGTCGTGGCGGGTGGCCCGCAGTCCGCCCACGACCTCACCCAGCGACCGGAGCGCGACCGCCGTCTCGCCCAGGGACGGCAGCACCCGCTCGATGTAGCGCATGAAGACGCCCGACGGCCCGACCACGAGCACGCCGCCCGTCTCGTAGCGACGCCGGTCGGTGTAGAGCAGGTACGCCGCGCGGTGCAGCGCGACGACTGTCTTCCCGGTGCCGGGGCCGCCGCTGATCGCGACCACCCCGCGCGCCGGTGCGCGGATCGCCCGGTCCTGCTCGGCCTGGATCGTGGCGACGATCGAGTGCATGGACCGGTCGCGCGCGCGGGTGAGCTGCGCCATCAGGGCGCCCTCGCCCAGGATCGGCAGGTCGGTCTGGGCCTCGGTGTCGAGCAGCTCGTCCTCGACCCCCACCACCTTCTGCCCGCTGCACCGCAGCACCCGGCGGCGGATGACGTCGTGCGGCTCGGCAGCGGTCGCCTGGTAGAACACCGCGGCGGCCGGCGCCCGCCAGTCGATCAGCAGGGAGTCGCGGCTGTCGTCGCGGAGCCCGATCCGGCCGATGTAGCGCGGCCCCGGGTCGACGCGCTCGTGCAGGTCGAGGCGGCCGAACACCAGGCCCTCGTGGGCCGCGTCGAGCTGGGCGATCCGGCGCGCGGCCTGGAACACCATCACGTCGCGTTCGACCAGGCCACCCTCGTGACCCAGCGCGCCGCGGCCATGCCCTTCGCGGGCGAGGGCCCGGGCGTTCCGCGCAGACCTCTCCAGCTGGACGTAGACCCGGTCGACGAAGGCCTGCTCGGCGGCGAGCTCCGCGGTCACCAACTCGTCAGCCACGTGGTGCGTTCTCCCTCGCGTGCCCGGCCGTCCCACCGTCGGGAACGGAAATCAGCAAGTCGCCCATCGTATCGGCTGGCCCGGACACACGGTGTCGGGTTCGCCGTTCCGACCCGAGCCCGCTGTGACAGGCTCGGCGCGTGAAGGTCTACATCTCGGTGGACATGGAGGGCGTGGCCGGCATCTCCGCGTGGGAGCAGTGCCTGGCGGGCGGCGACGACTACCTGCTCGGTCGCGACCTGGTCCTGGGCGAGGTGAACGCCGCGATCACCGGCGCGATGGAGGCCGGGGCGACGGAGATCGTCGTCAACGACAGCCACTCCTCGATGCGGAACCTGCCGCCCGGTGAGCTCGCCGGCGACGCGGCGTACGTCTCGGGCCGGTTCAAGCCGCTCTACATGATGGAGGGCCTGGACGGCTCGTTCGACGGCGCGCTGTTCGTGGGCTACCACGCCGCGATGCCGACGCCCGGGGTGCTCTCCCACACCTACAACCCGCGCGCGATCGCGAACGTCCTCCTCAACGGCACCCTCACCGGAGAGGCCGGCATCAACGCACTGGTCGCCCAGCACCACGGCGTTCCGATCGCGGTGATCACCGGCGACCAGTACGTCGGCCCCGAGGCGGCGCCCTTCTGCCCGGGCATCGAGGTGGTCGAGGTCAAGCGGTCGATCAGCCGGTACGCCGCCGAGCACCTGCACCCTCGGCTCGCCCAGCAGCGCATCCGGGAGGGCGTCCGCCGGTCGCTCAGTGACCGGGCCGCCGGTCCGCCGGAGATCGACCTGCCGGGCACGCTCGAGGTCCAGCTGGTCTCACCCGACATGGCTGAGCAGACGACGTGGCTGCACGGGATCGAGCAGGTGACGTCGACCTCCGTGCGTTTCAGCGACGACGATCCGCTCCGGCTCTACCGGACGTTCATGACCCTCGTGTTCCTGACCAGGAGCCTGGTCGAGGTCCCGTGAGTCCCGTGCCCGCATGCACGGCAGGTGTCAGGCTGCCGGTGCAGGGAGACGCACGATCTCCGTTCGGCGCTGGGAGCTGGCGGCGGTGAAATGCGCGGCCCACTATCGCCTCCGGTTCAGGAAGGCGGTCATCGCCTCGCGTGCGTCGTCGGAGGCGAACAGTTCCGCGCTGAGCGCGGCCATGTCCTCACCCAGCGCGTCGATCCGGCGCACCAGGTCGGCGTTGAGGATGCGCTTGGACTCCCGGAGACCTTGGGGGGCGCCGGTCGCGAGCTGGGCGCAGAGCTTCGCGACCTCCTCGTCCAGGGCCGCGGCCGGCACCGCACGGGTGACCAGGCCGTACGCCGCCGCTTCGGCACCGGTGAACACCTCACCGCCGAGCGAGGTGAGCGCGGCCGCCCGCGGGCTCATCCGGGCGTGGACGGTGAGCGAGATGATCGCGGCGGCCAGGCCCAGCTTCACCTCGGTCAACGCATACGTCGCGTCCTCGGCGCTGATGGCTAGGTCGCTCGCCGCGACGATGCCGAGGCCACCGGCGCGCACGGCCCCGGCGATGCGGGTGACGACCGGCTTGTCCAGGGTCGCGATCAGCCTCTGGAGAGCGACGATCCGCCGTGCGCCTTCCTCCATGCCCTCCGACGTGGCCTCGGACAGGTCGGCGCCGGAGCAGAAGGCAGGGCCTTCCTGCCGGACGAGGGCGACCTTGACGTCCGCGTCGGCGTCCGCGCGCTCCAGCCGCTCGGCCAGCTCCGCCACCAGCTGCTGGGACAGGGCGTTCCGGTTGTGCTGCGAGTCGAGCGTGATGGTCGCAACGGCCTCGGACACGGCGTAGTGGACGAGCTCCTCCGGCATGCCCCTCATCCTCTCAGGCGGGAGAGTCGCCCGACGCCACCCCGCAATCTCCCAGCGGCCCGGCGACGAACCACTGCGTGTGACCTCCCGGCTCCGCTTCGCGATGTACGGCGTGCTCGCGGCCCTCGCCGGGACGGGCGTCGGCCATCTCGTCGCCGCGCTCAGCGAGCCGGCGGCGTCACCCGTGCTCGCCGTCGGTGAGCTGGTGATCGACCACACCCCGACGCCGGTCAAGAGCTGGGCGATCGCGCACGTCGGCACCCACGACAAGGCCATCCTGGTCGGCTCGGTGCTGGCAGGCGTGCTGGTGCTGGCCGCCGTGGCGGGACATCTGGCCAGACGCTCACTCGCCCTGGGGGTGGGCCTGCTGACGCTGCTCGTCGGCGTGGCGCTGTACGCGGCCCTCAGTCGGCCGGTCGTCGGCACCAGCGACGCCGTGCCCGGGATCGTGACCGGGCTGGTCGGGGTCGCGGTCCTGACCGGACTCACGCGCGCCGATCGGGGTCGATCGACCCTCCCGGCTGCCGACGCCGGTGCGCACCCGAGCCGGCGTGGGATCATCCTCGGGGTCGCCGGCGCCGCCACCGTGGGGTCCGCCAGCGGGTACGCCGGCCGGCTGATCGCCCGCTCACGCCAGGCGATCGGAGACCTCTCGCTGCCGAAGCCGACGTCCCCGGCGGCGCCGTTCCCCCGTGGCCTGGACCACATGGTTCCCGGCATCACGCCGCTGCGCACCCCGACCAGCGACTTCTACCGGGTGGACACCCGACTCTCGCTGCCGATCGTCGACGCGGCCGCATGGACGTTGACGATCGACGGCGACGTCCGGCGAGAGCAGACGTTCTCCCTCGACGACCTGCTCGCGATGCCGCTGATCGAGCGGGACATCACACTCACCTGCGTCTCCAACGACGTCGGCGGCCCGTACCTGAGCGGCGCACGCTGGCTCGGCGTCCGGCTGACCGATCTGCTCGATCGTGCCGGGGTGGGCGACGGGGCCGACCAGATCCTGTCCGCAGACGTCGACGGGATGACCATCGGCACACCACTCGCCCCGGCCGTCGACGGTCGCGACGCGATGATCGCGGTCGGCATGAACGGTGGACCGCTGCCACGCGCGCACGGGTTCCCCGCGCGCATGGTGGTCCCGGGTCTGTACGGCTTCATCAGCGGCTGCAAGTGGATCGCCAGGATGACTCTCACGACGTACGGCGCCGCCACGGCGTACTGGACCGACCGCGGCTGGGCCACCGACGCCCCGATCAAGGTCGCCAGCCGGATCGACACCCCGGCCGGCGTTCGCGTGGCGTCCGGCCCCACCGTGATCAGCGGCGTCGCCTGGGCACAACCCGTCGGGGTCGCGAAGGTCGAGGTGCAGATCAACGGTGGCCCGTGGCGGCGGGCCACGCTCGGCCCGGATGCGGGCGACGACTACTGGCGCCAGTGGTCCCTGACCTGGCACGCCGAGCCGGGCTCGCACGCGATCGCAAGCCGCGCAACCGACAAGGCGGGGCACGTGCAGACGGCGGTGCGCTCGACGCCGTTCCCGGACGGCTCCTCCGGCATCCAGAGACTCCTCGTCTCCGTGTCGTAGCCGCCCCATCCGGCGAGCCGCCCGCGACGAACGCCTGATGTCCCGCACACCCACAGGAAGAGGACGACCATGAACACCACGCTCCGACGCTCGGGGATCGCCGCGCTGGCCATGGGCGCCACGCTCGGCCTTGCCGCGTGCGGCAGCAGCGACAGCAGCTCCACAACCACGGGCAGCTCGTCCGCAGGGTCGAGCATGGGCACCGACGCGGGCGCGCAGACCTTCGGCGCCGCCTGCTCGGCCGTCCCGAAGTCCGGCCCGGGCTCCTTCAGCGGCATGGCCACCGCCCCGGTCGCCTCGGCGGCGAGCGCCAACCCGGTGCTCTCGACGCTGGTGGCGGCCGTCACCAAGGCCGGCCTCGTCGACACGCTGAACTCGCAGAAGGCGATCACCGTGTTCGCGCCGACCAACGACGCCTTCGGCAAGATCCCGACGAAGACTCTGAAGGGGGTTCTCGCCGACAAGGCGGAGCTCACCAAGATCCTGACCTACCACGTCGTGGCGGGGAAGCTCACGCCCGACCAGCTCGACGGCACGCACCAGACGCTCGAGGGCGACACGCTGACGATCAATGGCTCTGGCGACAGCTACTCGGTCGGTGCGCAGAAGGCCTCGATCGTGTGCGGCAACGTGCCCACCGCCAACGCCACGGTGTACATCGTGGACTCGGTGCTCATGCCGAAGATGTGACCCGGAGACCACGGACGCTGACAGCAGGGACTCGAGACGTCAGGATCTGGACGTGAGCCATCTCCGGCCGGTGCCGACCGACCCGCCCGCGGAGGGGGGTGGGTCCGTCGGCGCGCACCTCGCCGAGCTGCTCAGGCGTGCGAGCCGGGGGGACGAGAGCGCGTTCGCCGAGTGGTACGACGCCACCTCGGCACGGGCGTTCGGGCTCGCGGTGCGCGTCCTGCGGGACCGCGCTCAAGCCGAGGAGGTGACCCAGGAGTCGTACCTGGACTGCTGGCGGCACGCCGCACGCTTCGACCCGGCGAAGGGGAGCGCCCTCGCCTGGCTGCTGACGATCGTCCACCGCAAGGCAGTCGACCGGGTCCGCTCGGCCGAGGCGGCGGGTCGTCGGGACGTGGCGTACGGACACCGTGAGCAGGTGGTCCCGCACGACGAGACCGCCGAGGCCGCCACCTCCTCGCTGGAGGCGACGCGCGTGCGAGTGGCGCTCGCGGACCTGACGACCAAGCAGCGGGAGGCCGTCGAGCTTGCCTTCCTCGGAGGGTACACGCACACCGAGGTGGCCACGATGCTCGACCTCCCGATCGGGACGGCCAAGACGCGGATCCGGGACGGGCTGATCCGCCTGAGAGACGCACTCGGCGTCGGAGAGGTGGCGCAGACATGAGCGACATCCATGCCCTCTCGGGTGCCTACGCCGTCGAGGCCCTCGACGACACCGAACGCGCCGAGTTCGAGCAGCACCTGACCGTCTGTGCCGAGTGCCGCGCCGAGGTGGCGTCGTTCCGCGAGACGACCGCCCTGCTGGCCGCGGCCGAGGACGAGACGCCACCGGCGTCCCTGCGCCGCGGCGTCCTCGCCGGCATCAGCCGGGTGCGGCCGTTGCCCCCGGACGTCCCGTCTCCAGCGTCGACCGACATGGCCGACGGCACGACCGCCGTACGCCGCCGCCGGCTGCCGCAGCTGCTCGCAGCGGCCGCGGCCGTCGTCCTGCTCGCCGCCGGCGCGCTCGCCTGGCACCCCTGGCAGCACGACCGCACGTCCATCACCGACCAGGTGCTGGCGGCGTCCGACGCCGTGCGCGTGACGAAGCAGCTGCCCGGGGGCGGGGAGCTCACCCTGGTCCGGTCGCCGTCGTTGCACCGAGCCGTCCTCCTCGGTCGCGACGTGCCCGACGCGGGCGCCGGCAAGACCTACCAGATGTGGCTCCAGCAGCCCGGGCAGGACATGGTCTCGGCCGGCCTGATGCCCGACGCCGACGAGCCGACCGTCCTCACCGGTGACGCGGCCACGGCCGCGGCAGCCGCGGTCAGCGTCGAGCCCGAGGGAGGGTCGCTCCACCCGTCGAAGGACCTGGTCGCCGTGTTCCCGCTGACGGCCGGTGCCGGCGGGGATGGCGCATCATGAGCTCCCGGTCCGCCGGTCGCCGCCGGATCGCGGTGATCGGGTCCGGCGTGGCCGGGCTCACCGCTGCTCACGTCGCGGCACGTGCGGCGCACGTCACGCTCTACGAGGCCGACGCCCGCCTCGGCGGCCATGCCGACACCCACCAGGTGTCCGGGCTCGCGATCGACACCGGGTTCATCGTGCACAACGAGCGCACCTACCCCACGCTGCTGCGGCTCCTCGCCGAGCTCGGTGTGGCGACACAGCCGTCGGAGATGTCGATGTCCGTGCGCGACGACCGCAGCGGCCTGGAGTACGCCGGCGCGCTCGGCGTCGGCGGTCTGTTCCCGACCCACCGCAACCTGCGCCGACCGGCGTTCCTACGGATGCTCGGGGAGGTCCCGCGCTTCCATCGACGGGCTCGCCGACTGCTCGCGGCACCGGCCGCCGACGCGGACGCGACGCTGCGGGAGTTCCTCGCCGGCGGCCGCTTCTCGGCGTACTTCTGCCGGCACTTCATGGAGCCCCTCGTGGCTGCGGTGTGGTCGTGCGACCCGGCCGTCGCGCTCGACTATCCCGCGCGCTACCTGTTCGAGTTCCTCGACCACCACGGGATGCTCTCGGTCACCGGCTCCCCCCCATGGCGAACCGTCGTCGGCGGCTCCCGGGAGTACGTCGAGCGGGTCGCCGGTCGCCTGGACCACGTCCACGTCGGCACCAAGGTCACATCGGTCCGCGAGACGGACGACGCGGTCGAGGTGACCGACGGCAACGGCGTCACCGCGACGTACGACGCGGTCGTGGTCGCGACCCACCCGGACCAGGCGCTCGCCCTGCTCCATGCGCCGACCAGCGCCCAGCGACGGACGCTGGCCGCCATCCCCTACTCCGACAACGTCGCGCTCCTGCACACCGACACCTCACTTCTCCCCCGCGCCCGGCGAGCCAGGGCGTCGTGGAACTTCCGGCGCCGGAGCGACCGCGACCATGGTGCGGTCACGGTGACCTATGACCTGACCCGGCTCCAGCGGCTCCCGACCGAGACCCGCTACCTGGTCACGCTCGGCGGCGAGGACCTCGTCGACCCCGACACGGTGCTCGCGCGGATGGAGTACGCCCACCCGCTGTACACGCCGGCGTCGGTGGCTGCCCAGCGACAGCTCCCGACGGCGAACACCGCGCGGATCGCCTTCGCCGGCGCCTACCACGGCTGGGGCTTCCACGAGGACGGCGCACGTTCCGGGGTGGCCGCGGCCGCTCACCTGGGTCTGCGCTGGGACAGCCCCGTGGTGCCGATGCCCGGGAAGTACGAGTCGCGCATCCGGCACACCCGCCGCCGTCCGTTCCGCAGGACGTTCGAGCACCGGGCCTATACGTGGCTCGTCGACCTCGCCGCGCTCCCCGAGCACGGCACGCTGGGCACGTTCGCGGCTCGCGACCACCTCGGCTCCCCCGACCGCACCATCCGGGAGAACGTCGACAGCTTCCTGGCCGAGCACGGCGTCGACCTGCCCGGAGGGCGCGTCCTGATGGCCGCGAACGCCCGTGCGCTCGGCTACTGCTTCAACCCGATCACGGTGTTCTGGTGCTTCGACGCCGCGCAGAGTCTCGCGTGCGCGATCGTCGAGGTGCACAACACCTACGGCGGTCGGCACCCCTACCTCGTGCATCCCGACCGACACGGACGCGCGCGGGTCGGCAAGGAGCTCTACGTCTCGCCGTTCCACGGCACCGACGGTTGGTACGACGTGCGGGTGCCGGTGCCCGGCGAGGAGCTCCTCGTCGCGGTCACGCTGCACACCGACGACGGCGCTACTTTCAGTGCGTCCCTGGCCGGACGGCGTACCAGGACCTCTCCGGGCCGGGCAGCGCCGGCGGCCCTGAAGGCCTCGGCGCTGATCCGCGCCCACGGAGTCGGCCTGTGGCTGCGCCGCCTTCCGGTCCAGCCCCGGCCGGCTGGTCATGCCGCCGCTCGCAGCGGAGGTGAGGCTCGATGACCGCGACCGTCCAGCGTCCGACGCTCGACCGCTGGCCCGGCCTCGAGCCGGTCCCGGCCGGCGTGCGTACCTCGGTCTCGGCTCGGGTCGCCGGTCGTCTGTTCGAGGCCGGCGTACGCCGGCTCCCGGTCACCGTCCACCTCGGGGGGCAGACCCTCGGGCTGGGCGGTCCGGAGATGACCGTGCACCGGCCCGACGAGCTGTTCGCCAGGATCGGCAGGGACGCCCTGATCGGGTTCGGCGAGGCCTACCTGACGGGCGCCTGGGACGCGCCTGACCTGGGCGCGTTCCTGACCGTGCTCGCGGCCGAGCTCCCTCGGCTGGTGCCCGACAGCCTGCAACGGCTGAGGCACCTGACCGTGCCGAGACGTCCGCGTCATGAGCGGGGCACGCGCGCGAACTCGCGGCGCAACATCGCGCACCACTATGACCTGTCGAACGAGCTGTTCGAGCTGTTCCTGGACCCGAGCCTGACCTACTCCTCGGCCCTGTTCGAGGGTGCGGAGCGGCGGCTGGACGGATGCACCCGGGTCGCCGCACCGGCGCCGGGCGAGGATCTCGCCTCGGCGCAGGGCCGGAAGATCGAGCGGCTCCTCGACCGCACCGGCGTCGGCGACGGCACCCAGCTGCTCGAGATCGGGACGGGCTGGGGCGAGCTTGCGATCCGAGCGGCGCGACGCGGTGCCCAGGTCCACTCGATCACCCTGTCCAGCGAGCAGAGGCAGCTCGCCGAGGCACGGGTCGCGGCCGCCGGTCTGACGGACCGCGTGGTCGTGCAGCTCCTCGACTACCGCGCCCTGCCCGCGGAGGCGTCCTACGACGCGGTGCTCTCGGTGGAGATGATCGAGGCCGTGGGCCACGAGTTCTGGGCCGACTACTTCAGCGTCCTCGACCGGGTGACCGCCCCGGGTGGCCGGGTCGGCCTGCAGGCCATCACGATGCCCCACCCGAGGATGCTCGCGACGCGGCACACCTACACGTGGATGGGTAAGTACATCTTCCCCGGCGGGTTCCTGCCGTCGGTCGAGGCCATCGACGACACGATGCGACGGCTCACCTCGCTCCGGATGGTCGACCGGCTGTCGTTCGGCTCGCACTACGCCGAGACGCTCCGGCAGTGGGACGAGCGGTTCCGGTCGTCGCGCGAGAGCGTCCTGGCGCTGGGCTTCGACGAGACCTTTCTCCGGATGTGGCACTTCTACCTGCAGTACGCGCGCGCCGGTTTCGCGTCGGGCTACCTCGACGTCAACCAGATCGTGCTCACTCGCGAGGAGACGGGATGACCGCGACGCTGCCCCGGCGTACGACGTCCTCAGGAGGTCGCGGTGTCGCCGCCGACCTGGCCCGTGCTGCCGAGGCCCTGGTCGGCGGCGAGCTGCCGGTGCGGCTCCGAGCCTGGGACGGGTCGGAGACGGGGCCTGCCGACGCGCCCCTCGTCGAGCTCCGGTCACCTGACGCGCTGCGCCGGCTGCTCTGGCACCCCGGTGAGCTGGGTGCCGCCCAGGCCTATGTCACCGGCGAGCTGGAGGTCCACGGCGACCTGGGGACCGGTCTCCGGCACGTGTTCGCCGTCGCTCGCGAGCGGGCGCTCGCGGGGCGTCCGACCCTGTCGGCGCTGGGGCAGGCGGTCCGCGCGTTGCCGCTGCGTGACCTCGGGGTCCTCGGCCCGCCGCTCCCTGCGCCCGCCACCCAGGCGCGTGTCAGGGGACGGCTGCACAGCCGCCGGCGCGACCGCCACGCGATCCATCACCACTACGACCTGTCCAACGAGTTCTACGCGCTGATCCTCGATCCGTCGATGGCCTACTCCTGTGCGTACTTCGGCGAGGACCCCGACCAGTCGGTCGAGTCCGCGCAGCAGGCCAAGCTCGACCTGGTCTGTCGCAAGCTCGGGGTCGGGTCGGGGACGCGACTGCTCGACGTCGGCTGCGGCTGGGGGTCGCTGGCGATGCACGCAGCCGAGCAGTACGGCGCTCAGGTGGTCGGGCTGACGATCTCCGCCGAGCAGAAGAGGTTCGTCGACGCACGGGTCGGCGAGCGCGGCCTCGTGGGGCGGGTGGAGATCCGGCTGCAGGACTACCGCGAGCTTCCGTCGAAGGACGACGGGAGCTTCGACGCGGTCGGGTCGATCGAGATGGGCGAACACGTCGGCGAGCGCAACTACCCCGCGTACGTCGACGTGCTGCGGCGGTCGGTCCGTCCCGGCGGCCGCGTGCTCGTGCAGCAGATGTCGCGTACCGGACGGCACCGGGGCGGCGGACCGTTCATCGAGTCGTTCATCGCACCCGACATGTCCATGCGTCCCGTCGGCGAGACCGTCGCCCTCCTTGAGCGCGGAGGCCTCGAGGTGCGCGACGTGCACGCGCTGCGTGAGCACTACGTGCGGACGGTGGCGTGCTGGCTGGAGAGCTTCGAGGCGCACCTGCGGGAGCTGACCGACCTGGTGGGCGAGGAGGTCGTCCGGGTGTGGCGGCTCTACCTCGTCGGCGGCGCGCTCGCCTTCCGCGACGGCCGGATGGGCGTCGACCAGATCCTGTCCGTCCGGCCCGGCGCGGAGCACGCCCTGCCCGCGGAGCGTGTCTGGTGATCTCGACCTGGTGGGGGCTGGCACTGCTGGCCGTCGGTGTCGCCGTCGCGGCAATGGTGCTCACGGCGTACGCGGCTCGGCGAGCCGGTCGCATGTCGGTCGTCGACGTGACGTGGGGGCTCGCCCTCGGTGCGATCGCCGTCGCTGCGGCCCTCGCCGGCTCCGCCACGACATGGCGACGCTGGGTCGTCGCTCTCCTGGTGGTGATCTGGGGGGTGCGGCTGTCGCGGCACATCTTCACCCGCTCGAAGGGGTCGGGCGAGGACCCGCGCTACACCGAGCTCCTGGGTGACGGGGGCCTCGGCACGGCGGTGCGGAAGGTGTACCTGCCCCAGGGCCTGGCCATCTGTCTGCTGGCCCTGCCGATCATGGCTGCGGCGCACTGGGACGTGGCCGCCGCCTGGCTGGTCTGGGTCGGAGTGGTGGTCTGGGGTGTCGGGACGGCGGTCGAGGCGTTTGCCGACGCCCAGCTCGCGGCGTACAAGCGGGACCCGGACCGTGGCCCGGTCATGGACCGCGGTCTGTGGGGCTGGAGCCGCCACCCGAACTACTTCGGGGACGCTCTGCTCTGGTGGGGCATCTGGCTGGCCGGCGGCGCGGCGTCCGGATGGTGGCCCGGACTGCTCACGCTGCTCGCCCCCGTCGCGATGACCCATCTCCTGCGCAACGTCACCGGCGCCAGGCTGCTCGAGCAGACCATGTCGAAGCGCGAGGGCTGGGGCGAGTACGCCGCCCGGGTCCCCCTGTTCGTCCCCCGCCGACCTCGTCGTTCCGGCGGCTAGTCCCCCGCGGGCGCGGACGATGGTGCGGACAGGCCTCACCGGGGGCCGTTTCGCGAGGCGGGTCGGGTCTAGCGTGGGGTGATGGCGGGTCAGGACCGGGTCGCGGAGGCGTTCGCGGCGATGCCCCGCGAGTGGTTCCTCCCCGAGAGCCAGCGGCGGAGCGCGGCGTACGACGGACCGCTCCCGATCGGGCACGGGCAGACGAACTCCCAGCCGTCGACGGTCGCGGCCATGCTCCGGCTGCTCGACGTGAAACCCGGCCACAAGGTGCTGGACGTCGGGTGCGGGTCGGGGTGGACCACCGCGCTGCTCGCCCACCTCACCGGCTCGTCGGGTCGGGTGGTGGGGGTCGAGCTCGAGCCCGACCTCGCGGAGTTCGGCACCGCCAACCTCGACCGGGCAGCGGTCCCCTGGGCGAGCATCCACCAAGCGCGGCCGGACGTCCTGGGCGTGCCGGGAGCGGCGCCGTTCCACCGGATCCTGGTGTCGGCGATGGCCCGCGAGCTCCCCGAGGAGCTGGTGGCGCAGCTGCTCAGCGGTGGGGTGATGGTCGTGCCGGTGCGCGGCACGATGCTGCGCGTCTCCTGCACCGCGCGCGGCGTCAGTGTGACGCGGCACGGCGCCTACCGGTTCGTGCCTCTTCGCTGACGACCAGAGGGCGGCTGACCACCAACTGGCATGAAGACGACGCTGCGGCGGCCGAGAATCCGTCGTCTGTATGCCAGTTCGTCCGGCCTTCGGCGACTCCTGCCCGCCGGATCTCTCGTCATCGGCCGGTCGTGGGAGACAGCGCGTCTTGGCCTGCCGCAACGCCGCGCAGCAGCGATACTTCTGCCCACCGAGCGGGCATCGGGTCCGCGCAGCAGCTCGAGGGGACACGTCTCATGTCGCACGCCGGCCCGCCGTCAGCACCACCGCCCGACCCCGACCACAGCGGAAGCGGTGGCGAGACGCCGGGGCGTCCGAGCGGGCCCGAGTCGGGCCAGCAGCCGGACAACCCCGGCGCCGGCGGCTGGCAGACGCCCGCGAACCCCCCGCCGAGCCCGCCGAACCCGTACGAGCAGGCCAATCCCTACGGCCAGCCGACGCCCTACGGCCAGCCGGCTCCGTACGGCCAGCCGGACCCCTATGCCCAGCAGGCTCCCTACGGCCAGCCGACGCCCTACGGCCAGCCGGCTCCGTACGGCCAGCCGGCTCCGTACGGCCAGCCGGACCCCTATGCCCAGCAGGCTCCCTACGGCCAGCCCTCTCCGTACGCCGCGCCGGGACAGCCGGGAAGCCCCGTCAACCCGTACGCCGGCCCGGCGAGCAACAAGCCGACCTTCGGCTTCGGCGGGTACGCCGGGTGGTTCACCCGGGTAGGGGCCTACGTCATCGACTACATCTGCGGTCTCCTCGCCGCTCTCCCGGCGATCGTCGGTTACGTCGTGCTGATCGCGAACTCGACGACCACCACCGCCTCCGACGGGACGACCACGACCGACTACTCCGGGAGCCCGGCCCTGCCCCTCATCCTGATCCTCCTCGGGGCCGTCACCGGGATCGCCTTCTTCGTCTG
The DNA here is from genome assembly GCA_046735295.1 of Actinomycetota bacterium. Lineage (GTDB taxonomy): Bacteria > Actinomycetota > Actinomycetes > Propionibacteriales > Nocardioidaceae > Nocardioides. The sequence goes on from JBKPTA010000063.1 coordinate 59,656, forward strand.
GAACATCTGCATCCGGCAAGGCCGCACGGGGGCCTCGATCGGAAAGAGCGTGCTGGCCGTGCGGCTGGTGAACTCCGACCTACAGCCGATCGGGGCCGGACGCTCGTTCCTGCGCTACCTGCTCCACATCCTCGACGGCATCTGCTACATCGGGTACCTCTGGCCGATCTGGGACTCCCGGAAGCAGACGTTCGCGGACAAGATCATGAACACGTTCGTGATCCAGGCGACCGCACCGCAGCCGCGACCCTACTGAGCCCGCGCCCCGCTCCACAGGCGGGCCGATGCCGCGTCAGCCGCGTTGGGCGTACCGCTGCGCCTTGGCCCGGACGGCCGAGGTCAGCGAGACGTCCGAGTCGAGGAGCCCCCGCGCCTGGATCGGGGACATGCCGGTCACCAGCACCCCGATGGACACCTCGTGGTCGGGCTCGTGGTCGACGGTGATCTCGTCGCCGGCCCGCACCACACCGGGCTCGAGAACCCGGCACATCGCGCCGACCCGGCCGGTGCGGTTGAAGTCCACGTGGAAGCCCTGGATGCCCATCCGCATCGAGAAGTTGTGGCACGGCGTGCGCGGCTTCCGCACCTCGAGCAGCACGCCGGTGCCGGGCTCGCCGAGCCACCAGCGCTCGCCGAGCAGGGAGCTGGTGACGTCGAGACCGCGCGTCCGGACGTTGTCACCGAAGAGACCCGGCGGGACGTCCCGGTCGAGCAGGCGGGAGAAGTACGCCGCGTCCTCGGCGGCGTACACGTACACCGCCGCGTCCCGGCCGCCGTGCGCCTTGTCGACGTGCTGGTCACCCTCCGGCCCGAGCTCGTCGACGCGGACCGCTCCGGACACGGCGCGCTTGTCGATGGCGCTCGGGTGGTAGTAGCCGTCGATGATCTCGTGCACCACGCAGACGGCTTCGACGCTGGCAGGCATGGCCCTACTGTGCCGGGCGGCGGTCGCGTCCGCTTGAGCGAAGTTGCCCACGTTCTGCCCAGAGCAGAATCCGTCGGCGTGGGCAGTGGAGCGCGCCTACAGTCGGCCCATGGGTGACGTCGTCCTGCTGCCGGTACGCCGGGAGCAGCCGCGCGAGGCGGAGAAGAAGAGCGAGGAGCGCCGTCGCGAGACGCGCACTCCCCGTGAGACCGGACCGCGGGTGGAGCCCCTGTGGCGCGAGTCCGTCGGCCACGAGCTGCGCGAGGAACGCCTCGCCGCCGGCAAGCGGCTGGTCGACGTCGCCGGAGAAGCCGGTGTCTCACCCCAGTACCTCTCCGAGGTCGAGCGGGGCCTCAAGGACCCCTCGTCGGAGCTGCTGGCCGCGATCGCGGGCGCCCTCGGCCTCAGGGTCGCGGAGATCGCGACCCGGGTCGCCTCGGCGACGGTCGACCCTCAGTCACCGGTCTGCCTGGCGGCCTGAGCGACCACCGATCCGGGCGCGTCCCGCTCGGTGATGACCGCGTCGACGACGCCGTACTCACGCGCCTGCTCGGCGGTCAGCACGAGGTCGCGCTCGGTGTCCTCACGCACCTGCTGCGGCGTCTTGCCGGTGTCATGGGCGAGCAGCTCCTCGAGCAGCGACCGCACACGCTCGATCTCGTCGGCCTCGAGGATCAGGTCGGGGATGGTTCCGCGGCCTTCGGCCGCGGGCGCGTGCAGCACCACACGTCCGTGACGGAGGATCTGTCGCCGGCCCGGCGCGCCGCCGCCGAGCAGCACCGCCGCCGTCGCGACGGCCTGGCCCACACACGTCGTCTCGACGGCCGGCCGGACGAACTGCATCGCGTCGTAGATCGCCAGCATCGCCGGGATCGAGCCGCCGGGCGAGTTGAGGTAGAGGTTGATCGGCGAGTCCGGGTTCTCGGACTCGAGGTGGATGAGCTGCGCGATGACGGTGTTCGCCACCCCGTCGTCGATCGGCGTACCGAGGTAGATGATCCGGTCGGCCAGCAACCGGCTGTAGACGTCGACGGTGCGCTCGCCGCGGTTGGTCTGGGTGGTGACGTACGGGATCGGGTAGCTGGTCACTGCGGGACCCCCAGTCCGAGCGGGCGTACGGCGGGCGTACGGACCTCGTCTACCGAGCTCACGACGTGGTCGACGAAGCCGTAGTCGAGAGCCTCGTCCGCGCTGAACCAACGGTCCCGGCGCGAGTCGCGCTCGACGGTCTCCACGTCCTGCCCGGTGTCGGAGGCGATCAAGGACAGCACGGTGTCGCGGGTATGGCGGAGGTCGTCGGCCTGGATCGCGATGTCCATCGCCGTCCCACCGATGCCGGCCGAGCCCTGGTGCAGGAGGACGCGGGCGTGCGGCATGGCGAACCGCTTGCCCCTCGTGCCTGCGCTGAGCAGGAACTGGCCCGCGCTGGCCGCGATCCCCATCGCCAGCGTCGACACCTCGTTGGGGACCAGCGTCATCACGTCGCGGATCGCCAGCATCGCCGGCACCGACCCGCCCGGGGAGCTGATCCAGAGGTGGATGTCCGCCCGGGGGTCGCGTGCCGACAGCACCATCAGCCCGGTGCAGAGCCGGTTCCCGAGCGCCTCGTCCAGCACGCCGCCCATCACGAGCGTCCGCTGGTCCAGCAGGCTGCTGGCCAGCTCGTCGTCGATCCGGCCCCAGGCCGTTCCCTCGCTCATGCGACCACGCTGCCATCCGCCGTGCGGTCGGCGAAGAGGACGCTGCCCCTGGCGGATCGGCCTCCGGCTGATCCGCTCACAGCGGACATCGAGCGGCCACGAGCTGGTTGCCAGCCGGCCGGTGCTCGAGCAGGCCCGCCGCCGGTGATCGAGGAGGGCCTCGACACCATCGGCCCACGGGTCCTGCAGGACGTCACGAGCCCCGAACGCGGTCGGTCACCCCGACGGAGCGGTGAAGTACGGCGCGAGGTCCTGCGCCGCGGCGGGCGCGCTGAGGTACGCCGTGGCCCCGCCGTACGCCCACGTCGACACCGTCTCCGGTGTCATCGGGGCGCTGCGACCACCGGCGAGCCGGATCCGGACGCACCCCAGGTCGACGACGTCCCAGCGCGCCCCCGCCTGACCGGTGACCTTCAGGGCCGCCCACCGTCCGGTCGGGGTCTGGCAGGGATCGCCGTTCTGCTCGGCCGCTCCCACAGCCGCGGTGTACCCGCGCGCGGCGCGCTCGGACACGGAGCCCGACCACATCAGCGTGGCGACCCCGCTGTCCTGGGAGTAGATGCACACCGAGAGGGATGTCGGCACCAGGCCACGGGGTCCCGCCGAGGGGCGGAGCACGGCGCGGGCCGGACAGCCGTTCCCGTCGACGTCGACCGGCTCGGCCGTGCCGAGGATCTTCCGGCGCAGGTCACGATCGTCGGAGAACACCGTCACGTGCTGGTCTCCGAGCGCGCGCGTCTCGGCGACGGTGGAGCCGACCGCCTTCACGCCGACCGCCATCGGCGAGCCGAACCAGACGGCGTTCCCCATCGGAGTCGCACCGTCGGCACGCCAGGCGACACAGCGACGGTCCAGGATCGCCGGGCGGCCGACGAACCCGGTGAGCATCGAGACGTACGTCGCGTCGTCGGTCGGGGAGAGGACGGCCGCCGTGCCGGCGCCGCACGAGCCGAGGTGCCGCCGCCCGGAGAAGTAGTCGGAGCTGACCGGTGAAGCGCCCCAGCCCCAGGTGTCCGGGACCTGCAGCTCGACGCCGGCGTACGACTCGTAGCGCCACGACGCGGGCGCGTCGACGTGGGGGTAGGTGATCACGCCGTCCGGCGTTCGTGACTCGTGGCTCAGGTACGCGACACCGCCGACCAGGGCGACGACCGCGAGCGCGGCGAGCCAGGCGCCGCGGCGCCGGGGCGGTGGGACGTCGGCGTCGCGGGCCGCCGCCGGACGGGTCAGCAGCTGGGTCGGGGCGGAGCCGGCCCGGGCGACGAGGTGGTCG
>JBKPTA010000064.1:0-39213 GCA_046735295.1 Actinomycetota bacterium
CGGACACACCGGCTACCACCGCGGCAACCCCTGCATCGACCACGCGGTCGAGACCTACCTGGTCTCCGGGGTCGTGCCCACCAACGGCTTGCGATGCTGAGCACGCCCGCTCCGTCGGTCGAGCCTGTCGAGACCACCGCCCGCCGTCCCGTCGGTCGAGCCTGTCGAGACCACGGCTCCCCACCCGTCCGCCCGCCGGTCGAGCCTGTCGAGACCACCGTCCGCCGTCCCGTCCGTCCAGCTGGTCGAGACCACAGTCTCGCTGCTCGCCGATTCCGCCGGCCGCGAGGCCGCTCCGTATACTTCCGGCCGTTGCCCGGACCCCTCCGGCCAGGAGCTCACGGGCAGCGCGCCGCCTTAGCTCAGTCGGTAGAGCGATTCACTCGTAATGAATAGGTCGTCGGTTCGATTCCGACAGGCGGCTCCGACAAGTGTGTTACTTCGCCTGATGGGTGACGTTCGGTCTTCGGCTGAGGGGTTACATGTCTTCGGCTGATGGGTGACACCTACATCGGCTGACATTGAGGTGACGGGCCGGGCGGTGGGGGGGAGCCGGATTCGGGGGGCGTCAGAGCGGCCCGCCGACGTCAGCCCCGAACGACAGCCGGCGGGCCTGACCGACGGTTGCGGCGTGCAGTCACCGTCGGCTGATGGAGTCAGTACCCGGGCCAACCGAAGAGCACGCCGCGACTGTCCGGGCCGCTGATGGGACGCCCCGCCAGGCGCTGTACACGGGGCCGATGTCTGTAGGCGCCGGCGGGGCAGTGCCTCGACTCACATGGGGAGAGGGCGAGACACAGGGGGCATACACCTCGAACCGGATCGCGGTGAGAGACGCAGGTGGGCTCGCGACTCGCGACGGTGCCAGCATGAGTCCCTGACCGGCATGAGAATGGAACTGTGCGCAACATCAAGGTCCGCGTCGCGACCGTCGACGACGCCCCGGCCATGGGGCGGGTGATGGTCGAGTCCTTCTTGTCCGCGCACCGCGGGCAGATGCCGGACGCGGCCCTGCAGAAGCGGGTGGAGGAATGGACGCCGGAGGTGTCGGCCCGCGGGTGGTCCAGGTCGATCGCCGCACTCTCCGACGGCAGCCCGGAACGGGTCGTCATCCTGGTAGCCGAGGATGACGAGGGGCTTCTCGGTCTGGTCTCCGGCGGACCAGCAGACGAGGGCCTCTCCGCCACGACCTGCGAGATCGGTGCCCTCTACGTCCTTCCTCGCCGGCACGGTCAAGGCATCGGTAGCGCGCTTCTGCGGGCGGCTTCCAGCCACCTGGCCGGGCTCGGCTACACCAGACTCCTCATCAGCGTGTTGTCCGCCAACCACCCGGCGCGGGCCTTCTACGAAGCGATGGGGGGCCGCGAGGAAGGGCAAGGCACCTTCGACGAAGAGGGTTACCTGCTTCCCTTGACGACCTACGCATGGGCAGACATCGCGGACCTCGATCGGGACCGGGCCGACTCCCCTTCGACGGCGGAGAGGACGACACCCACCTGAGCTTCACCGTACGCGCGATCGGCCTGGTCAGGTTGATCTCCGTGTGGAGACGTCACGGTGCTCCGTGATCGCCGTCAGCTGACGTTCTTGACGATCTCGAGCAGTTCATCCTGCCGATACCCGTGTGTGCGAGCCAGCCGGACGAGCTCGGTCGCTTGGGCGATGACGACGCTGAGTTGGGGTGTCCCCGAGACGGTGATGGCGCGCCCACGCCGGAATTCCAGCAGGCCCTCGTCACGCAAGGTCCGGAGCGCGCGCAGGACGGTGTTGGTGTTGACACCGTGGACGGCCGCCAGATCGCGCGCGGGCGGGAGCCGCTTACCGGCCTTGGCCTCGCCCTCCGAGATAGCCCGACGGACCTCGGCGGCGACTGCTTGTGCAGATCCGTCGGCTCCGACGGATTGACCTTGACGATGGACTCCATCGCTTGCTTGAGCTGGTCCATCGTCAGGCCGAGCTCCTGCGCCTCCGCCAGGAGCTTGGCATCAGCGTCCCGGTCTGACTGTTGAGAGGTCACCCGTTGTTCCGACGTGGTCGAGGTAGTCCAGAAGTGGCCCTGCTTCTTGGTGGACCCGACCCGTGAGAGCTCGGCGGCTTGCGAGCCACGCACTCACGGTGGACCCCGCCGGGCGGCACACACGGGGATCGATATCGGCCAGGCCCGGCGGGGCAGTGCCTCGCCACATGGGGTTCGCGAGGCACGATCCACGCTAGGCACCACCAACGCGCGCGGCAATGCCCGGATTGAGGATCGCGGCGGTCCGCCGCCCCCGAGGTCTGGAGACGACGGACCTGCCCAGTGCGGTTCCCCGCGGAAGGCGTCTCGGCTGCCGGACAGGTATCCGCCCAGTCCTCGGCTCATGCGACCCGTGACGCCCGCGGGAGTCGGATCACCCGCGAGCGTTGCGCGCAGACCGCGGCAGGTGAGGCGCTTCGCCCGGCGACAGGGGTCAACGCTCTACCTTCCAGCGCATGGTGATTCTCGGCCTACTCGTTGTGGTGTTCCTGCTTGTATGCGCCGGGCTGATCGCGCTCGTCACCTGGCTCGTGCGTCGGTCCTACTCGTTGCCCAACACCGGCGTGTGGTGCGCGACGTCACGAGAGGTCCCGCCCTTCGAGCCCGGTCGGACACCGAGCGACCCGTTGCCGTCCGGGCTCCTCGCCGTCACCGAATCCAAACGTGCTGCGGACCCAACGGCTCGAACCCTGCGCCCACCATGGTCTCGAGCTCCCGACCCCAGGCGTAGCCGACGACGGCTCGACCGGGATGGATCTCCGCCGCGATGTCGAGCAGCACGCCAGGGTCGACCGCGCCGTCCTCGGAGGACCAGGTGTTCGAGAGTCCGACGACGGTCCCTGCGTCGTGCAGGATCGCCCCACCTGTGAGGTCATCGCCGTCGTGGCGGGCCAGGACAGTGAAGCGCGGGTGGTCCCACAGGTCGGACGGGAGCACGCCCACCGTGTCGTGCCGCTGGTTCCACCGAGCCATCAGGTCGGAGTCGAGGACGCGGATCCAGCCGGAGCTAGGCGCTGCTGCCACGACGCCACGGTGGTGGAGCCAGGTCGCGGCGAACAGCAGGTCGAACCGCTGCGCGGCCAGATCGAGCAGACCAAACGAGTCGGCGATCGAGCCGTGCGGGTGCCGCTCCATCCTCATCAGCGCTCCCGAGGGATCGGTCGTCGCGACCAACGTCTTCACGGCCGAGTGCCAGCGTGGGGGTGTGCCTTCGGCCCACCACAGAGCCCCGTCGGATCCGACTGCGATCCCATGCAGGGCGAAGATGTCGTCGTACCACGCGCGGCTCGCGGCGATCGCCGCCACAAGATGCTGCTCCATCACCGGAGCAGTCTGGACCCAGTGCCATGCCTCCCGCCTCTCGGCATGAGGACAGTCATCCCCATCAGCGGCATGTGCGTGCCTTCAATCGGGCGTGCTCGCCGCGCTCGCACCCACGGGCATGAGCGTGTCTTACCCGGAGGAAAGACTCGACGAGCACGCATATGTCCTGTACCCGGTGCAGAGCGAGACGAACCTGATCCGCCGCATGAGAGACATCCCATGCCTCATTGGTGCGTCTCGGCCCCTGCACATGGCGATGCCCTGGCGCATGGGGACACCGGGCATCGTGACAGGGGTAGGTCGGTAGTTACTGACCCCCGCCTCGGGCGAGAGGGAGCCGAGCCGCTCCCGAGCGGGCCTTAAGAGGTTCTGTCATCATCTGACGAGTCTCGGGGCGGGCTCGAAGGAGGATCGATGACGGACCCCGAGATCTTCAAGCATTCGACGCCGGACCTGTACGACCGATATATGGTGCCGTTGCTCTTCGAGCCCTTCGCACGGGTGGTTGCCGACCGGGTCGCGGCGATGAAGCCGGATCGGATCCTGGAGACAGCGGCCGGCACCGGGGTGCTCACCCGACTTGCCGCGGCGGCAGCCCCGGGCTCGGAGATCGTGGCGACCGACATCAACCCCGGCGTCGTCGGGTACGCCGCGCAGAAGCTCGACGCGAGCAACGTCACGGTGCAACAGGCCAATGCCGAGCAGCTGCCGTTCGAGGACGCCGGTTTCGACCTGGTGCTGTGCCAGTTCGGCCTGATGTTCTTCCCGGACAAGGTGTTGGCCAACCGGGAGGCGAGGCGGGTGCTGCGTGACGGCGGCAGCTACCTCGTGGTCACGTTCGCCGACCTGGACGACAACCCCGTTCCGAAGGCGGCCGACAGGGCGGTCGAGACCCTGTTCCCCGACGATCCTCCGCGCTACATGGAACGCGGCCCGTTCAGCTACACCGACGCCGACGTCGTAGAGGCCGACCTGCGGTCCGCAGGCTTCGCCGACGTGGCGATCGACACCATCACCCTGATGACCCGGGTCATCGCCCGGGACGCTGCCGCTGGAATGGTGCTGGGCTCACCCTTCCGAGCCGAGATCGAACGTCGAGATCCCGACGCACTCGAACCCGCGCTGGCTGCCGTCACCGCGGCACTGCAGCCCCTCGACGGCCAGGATGCGCCCGTCGCGGCGCATGTCGTGACCGCTCGCCGCTAGGCGCCCAGGTGCGGCTCGGTCACCGCACGCTCGCTCGTGTCGATTCCGACAGGCCGCTCCATCTGCGCCGATCTCCCCCCAGGCAGGCATTCTTGGGGTCACAATGCCGGCATGGACGTCGCGGAGTCCTCGGGCCCTCCAGGCCCGCTCGAGCCTCCCGCCCTCTCCGAGCCCACCGGGTCCGGAGAGCCGATGCGCGCCCCCCTGGAGACCGACTGGCCGTGGGAGACGCTGCGGGTCGAGCAGGAGGCACGCCCGGGATCCTTCACCGACGTGATGCGTCACGAGTACCGCTGGGACGAGGAGGCGTTCACCCGCCTCGAGGCTGCGATGCGGGCCGCCTGCGAGGTGCTGCAGGACCAGAGGACCATCGACCGCTGGGTCGGTGAAGGCTTCTGGTGCTGGACCGCGGTGATCCCCGAGCTCACCGGGCATCCGCGCTTCGCGCCCCCGGATGCGACCTACCTGCGCCAGTGCCTGGCGCGGCTGCGCGACCTCGGCTCCTGGTTCTTCAACGGCACCTCGCCCTACGGCCCAGATCATGTGTGGGAGCCGGTACAGCCCGCGCACCTCTGACTCGCCCTCGTGCCGGCCGCCTTCGCCGGCGGTCGCACCGGTACCCACGAACGGGCACCCGGAGTAGGTTGTGCCCACTCGTGAAGGCGGTCGGGGGTCGCTCGGGACCTGTCTTCATGAGGGTGCCGGTCGGCGTCCGGGGTTGGGGAGGTACCCGTGGCGCGACTGCTCCACCGGCTCGGCATGCTCTGTGCGCGCAAGCCGCTGATCGTCCTCGGCGTGTGGGCGGTGATCCTCGTCATCGTCTTCGGCGCGGTGGCGAAGTTCGGCTCTCTGACGAGCAACGACCTCTCACTCCCGGGCACCGGTAGCCAGGAGGCCAAGGACCTGCTGCAGGACCGGTTCCCGCCGCAGCAGAACGGCGCCAACCCGATCGTCTTCGACATCAAGAAGGGCAAGCTCACCGACGACAAGTACCAGCAGGCCATCAAGGACTCGGTCAAGGCGATCAAGGAGCAGCCGCACGTCTTCAGCGTCACCAGCCCCCTGAGCAAGGCTGGGAAGACCGCAGGGCTCCTCTCCCAGGACAAGCAGACGGCCTTCGCGCCGGTCCTCATGGACGTCGCGTCGAGCGACCTCACCGAGGAGATCGCCCAGAACGTCCTCGACGCCACCAAGCCGGCCGAGGACGCCGGCATCACCACGGCAGCAGCCGGCAACATCGGGTCGACGCTCTCCGCCCAGGCGTCCGAGACCAGTGAGATCGTCGGCATCGTCGTGGCGATGATCATCCTCAGCCTGGTGCTGGGGAGCCTCGTCGCGATGGGCATGCCCATCCTCACCGCGGTCCTGGGACTCGCGGCCGCCTTGTCGCTGGTGGGTCTGGTCGGCCACCTGCTGTCGATCCCCACCAGTGGCCCGACCCTGGCCACGATGATCGGTCTCGGCGTCGGTATCGACTACGCGCTGTTCCTGGTCACCCGACATCAAGAGCAGCTGCGCGACGGCATGCCCATGAACGACTCCATCGCCAATGCCGTTGCCACCTCCGGCAGTGCCATCGTGTTCGCCGGCGGGACCGTCGTGATCGCGCTGCTCTCGTTGTACGTCGCCGGAATCCCGTTGGTGACCGCGCTCGGCATCGCCTCGGCGATCGGCGTGGTCGCCGCGGTGCTGGGCTCGATCTCGTTGCTGCCGGCGTTCCTCGGACTGCTCAAGCACCGCATCCGATGGGCGTCGCTGCCGGCGTTCCTCTCGCCGCCCCACGTGTCCGGCCAGGGGATGTGGCACCGCTGGTCCGGCGTCGTACGCCGCCATCCGCTCGTGATCAGCGTGATCGCGCTGGCGTGCCTGGTGCCACTGATCATCCCCGTCTTCTCGTTGGAGCTCGGCCAGGAGGACATCGGAGCGACCAACCCCGCGACCACCGAGCGCCAGGCCTACGACCTCATCACTGCCGGCTTCGGGGTCGGGTTCAACGGCCCGCTGCAGGTGGCCTCCCAGCTCGACCCCGTGGCGACGCAGAGCGCCGAGTACACCCAGAAGTACGACAAGGCGACGTCACTGCAGAAGCAGCTGGAGAAGGCCCAGAAGACCCTGCCCAAGCAGAAGAAGAAGCTCGAGCAGCAACAGAAGGAGCTCCGAGCCCAGCAGGCGAAGCTCAACCAGCAGGCCGACCAGCTCAAGGCTCAGCAGGCGTCGTTGACCGCGCAGGGCGACCAGCTCAAGCTCCAGCAGGCGACGCTGGAGCGGCAGGCCGTGCAGCTCAAGCAGCGCCAGGCGCACCTCGAGGCGCAGCAGCGCAAGCTCCAGGCGCAGGCGGCCGCGTTGCGGAAGCAGGCCGAGGCACTGGCCGCCGAGATCCGGCCTTTGGCCGCGCACCTGGCCCGCCTGTTGGGACGGGAGGCCTTCCTCGAGCGGCGCATCGAGCACGCTCAGGCCGCGGGCCACCCGAATGCGGTGGCGAGGCTGCAGCGCCGGCTCGATCGCGTCCAGGCCCGCGAGGCGGAGGTGCGCCAGGAGCTCGCCCCGCTGAAGCGCCAGGCCGAGAAGCTGGCTGTGCAGATCCGGAGGCTCCAGACACAGGCCGCCACGCTGCAGCGGCAGGCCGACCAGCTGCAGGCGAAGGCCGCCGAGCTCACCCGCGAGAAGAGCGGCCTGGAGGCGAAGGCCGCATCGCTGCAGCAGCAGGGTGACGCACTCCAGGTGCAGGCCGCCCAGCTGCAGCAGCAGGGTGACGCACTCCAGGCACAGGCCGACCAGCTCCAGGCCGAGGCGAACGAGCTCAAGCGCCAGCAGCAGCAGGCTCAGCAGCAGCAGCAGGAGGCCCTCAAGCTGCAGGACCAGCTGACCAAGATGGTGACGGCTGCCGGCGGTGACGCTCGCGGCACGGACCCGCGGGTGGTGAACCTGCAGAACGCGCTGCTGGCCACCACGGGCGTGGTGTCCCTGACGCCTCCGCAGCTCAACAAGAAGGGTGATGTCGTCCTGCTGTCGGCGGTGCCGTCGACCTCACCCGCCTCCGATGCCACCGCCACCTTGGTGAGGACCGTGCGCGACGACGTGCTGCCGCCGGTCGACGTGAACGGCGTGACGTCGTACGTCGGTGGCTACACGGCGTCGTACGTCGACCTCGCGTCCTTGATCAGCGCCCGGCTCCTCCTGGTCATCGGCACGGTGATCCTGCTCGGCTTCCTCCTGCTGATGATCGCGTTCCGTTCTGTGCTGATCCCGCTCCAAGCAGCGCTGACGAACCTGCTGTCAGCGGCCGCGGCGTTCGGTGTCCTCACCGCGGTCTTCCAGTGGGGCTGGGGCATCTCCCAGGTCGGCATCGACACGCCCGACACGTCGGTTCCCATCGCCAGCTACGTGCCGCTGATGATGTTCGCGGTGCTCTTCGGTCTCTCCATGGACTACGAGGTCTTCCTGGTCAGCCACGTGCAGGCCCACCATCATCAGGGCGAGCCGGCCAAGGAGGCGGTCCGCTCCGGACTCGGCTCCAGCGCGCGCATCACCTCCGCGGCGGCCATGATCATGGCCTCGGTGTTCGCCAGCTTCATCCTCAACGGCGACCCGGTGATCAAGCAGTTCGGCGTCGGTCTCGCCACCGCCGTCGTGCTCGCCGGCATCCTCGTGGTGACCCTCGCTCCCGCTGCGATCGTGCTCTTCGGGAAGGCCGCGTGGTGGTTGCCGGGATGGCTCGACAAGCTGCTGCCGCACATCTCCGTTGAGGGGGAGACGATGCCGTCGGCAGACGCGCCGCCGGAGGCCGAGGACCTCGACGGCAACTCCGGCGAACCGGGGCCGAGGGAAGCCTCGACCCCGGCACCGGTCTGAAGGTCGGCCGGCGGACGACGGTGCCCGCGCGCGACTAGCATCGAGCAACGGGCGCCCGGTCGCCCGGGGTACGGGGAGGCCGATGACGACCCACGGGCCGGTCCGGAGTCTGCACGCCGCGTGGCCACTGCGCCTGGTCGCCGGGCTGGCTGTGCTCCTTGTCGTGATGTTCTCGGTGACGACCGTGCCCGGGATGCGCTCCGACCGCGACTTCCACATCGCCTACGACGGCTGGCTGCAGGGCGCGGCGTATGTCGCGCTCGCGCTGGTCGCGACCGCGCGTCCGCTGACTGCTCGTCGGGGCCGGTTGCTGTGGGGCCTGCTGGCGCTGGCCGTCTGCCTGAGGGCGTTCGGCTACGTGCTGTTCCTCGGTTGGGTGAGGCTCCAGGAGCCGCCGCCGTACCCGTCGGCTGCGGACTTCTCGTGGCTGGCCATGGACGGTGCTCTCCTGGCCGCCCTGTGGATCCTGCTCCGGCGTCGGATCCGGCGGCGCTCGACGGACATCGCCTTCGCCGCGCTGCAGACGGGGGTGACGGTCGCGGCGGTCGCCGTCGTGCTGCTCTTCGACACCCTCGACACGATCTCGGGGGCGGACCTGCCGGACCGCGTGGTCGTGGTGAACCTGGCCTACCCGCTGCTCGACATCGGGATGCTGGTGCTCGTCTCGGGGGCCGTCGTGGCCGCCGGAGCCCAGTCGTGGTCCACGATCTCGCTGGCGTTGGGCATCAGCGGGTTCGCCGTCGTGGACGCGATCTTCGTCTACCAGGTGACGGCCGAGACCTATCGCCCCGGCACGTTGCTCGCCGCGCTGTCGCTGGCGGCCACGGCCGCCATCGCCTTCGCCGGCTGGCTGCCGGAGGTCGAGCGCCCGATCGTGCCGGCCTGGGAGTTCTCCCGGGTGACCCTGTCGGCGGTCCTCGGCGTCACCTCCATCGCCGCCCTGGTCTACGCCGCCCTGGCGGACGTCACTCTCGCCGGCATCCTGCTCCCCGCAGCGGCCCTCGTGGTGGGGATCGTCCGTGGCGTGTGGACGGTGGTGACCAACCGTGGGACCGCGATCACGGCGATCAGCGCCAGCAACGCCGAGCTCGTCCGGTTCCAGTCCCTGGTGGAGACCTCGGGTGACTTCATCGCGATGGCTCGGCCCGACGGGGCCGTTCTGTACGTCAACCCGGCCGGTCGCCGGCTCGTCGGCATCGATGACCGCGACGTCACCGAGATGACGATCGCGGACTTCCTGACCGACGAGGGACTGAAGGCCTCCGTCGAGGTCGAGCAGCCGGCAGTGGTGGCCCAGGGCTGGTGGACCGGGCAGTCGACCCTCCGAGACCATCGCGGAGGTCCGCCGATCCCGGTGGCGATCTCGAGCTTCCTGATGCGCGACCCGGACACCGGCGAGCCGTTCGCACTGGCCACGGTGCAGCGCGACATCTCCGAGCTGGTCGCTGCGCAGACGGCGCTCGAGCAGCTCGCCGACGAGCGGCAACGCCTGCTCGACCGGCTCGTCCAGGCCCAGGAGGACGAGCGGGCGCACATCGCGGCGGACGTGCACGACGACTCGGTGCAGGCCCTGGCCGCCGTCGAGCTGCGGCTCGGTCTGCTCCGTCGTCAGCTGGCAGCGGCCGCCCCGGAGCTGCAGGAGACGGCCGAGACCCTGTCCACCACCGTCAGTGAGGCGATCGGCCGGTTGCGGACCCTGCTGTTCGACCTCGAGTCACCGGCCGTCCAGACCGACCTCGCCACCTCGCTGCGGGTCGCGGCGGCCACCACGTTCGAGGACCGCATGACGTGGAGCGTCACGGGAGACACCGACCTCGACGTGCCGGAGGGACAGCGCGTGACGGCGTACCGGATCGCGAAGGAGGCGATGGCCAACGTCGTACGCCATGCTCACGCCCGCACGGTCGTGATCACGCTGGCCCGGTCCGGCGCCGGCTTCGAGGTGCGAGTCGAGGACGACGGCCGCGGCTTCGACCCCGGGACGGTGGCGCGGCGGCCCGGCCACCTGGGCATCCCGGCGATGGCCGACCGGGCGACGATCGCGGGTGGCCGGCTCGAGCTCGAGCGCCGGTCGGAGGGCGGGACGCTGGTGCGGCTGTGGCTCCCGTCGGTCAAGGTCTGACGGCACGGGCCCGACGGAGCCCCGGAGGGCTCCGTCTGACCGTACCGGGGGGACACGAGTCAGACGAAGCCCGCTCCGGGTCCTCCGAGTGACCCGCCGACCAGCGTCACCGGGGGGATGACGCGGAGCGGCGGGAGCACTCGTCGGGCGCGGCACGGACCCGTTCCACGGCGTCCGACGTGCCGGGACCGTGGGCCTGGAGAAACGACCGCCTGGCGAAGGACGGCCATCCGAACCGCTCCCCATGACGGGGGCGGGAATAGCGTCACTCCCGGCGGACCCGGGCACATGAGACGAGGGCGTCCACTTCGATAGCACCGATCTACTAGCCGCCGGTCGCCGGGCGCGGGCCGGTCGGGCGTCGGGGCAGGACCGGTCACATATCCGGCAGCAGGCCCCGACGGACGGCGATCGAGAGCGCCTCGAGCTTGGAGTGGGCGCCCAGCTTGGCGGAGAGGCTGGCGATGTGGTTGCGCACGGTGTGTACCGAGACGACCAGCCGCTCGGCGATGACGGCGTTCGGCAGACCCTCGGCGACCAGCCCCAGCACCTCGCGCTCGCGGTCGGTGAGCTCGTCCGCCGGTTGGGAGCTGCCGCGGCCGAAGCGAGGCAGCAGGCGGGCCAGGAGCTCGGGCGAGATCACGGACTCCCCGGCGGCCGCCGCGCGCACGGCCGCCGTCACCTCGTCGACGCCGCGCGTCTTGGACAGGAATCCCGAGGCACCCGCCTCGATCGCGGCCAGCAGCACATGGTCGGCCGAGCTCGCGGTCAGGACCACGATGCCGATGGCCGGCCGGATCTCGCGCAGGCTCGGGATCGCGGCCACGCCGTCGCCGTCCGGCATCCGGTGGTCGAGCAGGACGACGTCGGGATGGGCCGACCCGACCAGCGCCCGGGCCTGCTCGAGCGTGGTCGCGATGCCCGCGGTGGCGATGTCGTCCTCGGCGTCGAGGACCATGGCCAGGCTCGAGGCCAGCACCTCGTGGTCGTCCACGATGAGCACCCGCACGGGGCCGCCCTGTGCACCGCGTGCACCTTCAACCACAGCGGACACGTGAAACGCTCCCTCACTGTTCCATCGGCAACCGTCGCACAGATCTAGTGCATCCGCACTACCGGCCTTTGGAACTGCGAACGCATGCGCTCGCCGACAAATGCCCGCAGCGTGGGTGGACGTGACCCGGCCGCGTGTCCTGCTGCTCTCTCCGGCGCCCGCTGCCTGCAGGAGGCCGGGGCACGCATGACGACGATCAGGGTCGTGGTCGCCGATGACGACGATACGATGCGGCGCGCGATCGTTGACGTCCTCGAAGCCCACGGCGGCTTCACGGTCGTCGGCGACGTCGCCACCGGGGCAGGGCTGGCCGAGCTGGTCGCGGCGACGCGCGCTCACCTGGTGGTGCTCGACGTCCGCATGCCGTCGGGCGGCAGGACGGCGGCCGAGGCGCTGCGCGACCTGCGACCGAACCCGGTCGTCGTCGCGGTCTCGGCGAGCAACGACGTGCCGACCGTCGCCGCCCTGTTCCGTGCCGGGGTGACCGGGTTCCTGGCCAAGGGAAATCTCGGCCCTCATTTCGCCGACGACCTCGTGCGCTGCACGAAGGGACAGGTCCTGATCGCGGCACCGCTCGGCGCCCAGGTCCTGCGCGCGCTCGGCGACGGGGAGCCGCGCAGCCAGCATGACTGACCGCTCCACCTCATGGCCGGAAGCTCATCGCGGGACCGATGAGCTCTGCACCTCCGTGACGTTCTAGTGAGTGACTGCCCTGACACAGTGGGCAGCCCACACCCAAGGAGAACGACATGGACTGGAAGCTCGAAGTGGTCATCGCCCCCGTCTCGGACGTCGAGCGCGCTCGCGCGTTCTACGTCGACACGCTCGGCTTCACCCTCGACAGCGACTTCCACCCCCACGACGGCTTCCGCGCGATCCAGGTGACACCTCCGGGCTCCGCCTGCTCGATCGTCTTCGGCACCGGTTTGGGTGGTGGAGTGGCCCCGGGGTCTCTCAAGGGAGCACACCTGGTGGTCGACGACATCGACGCGGCCCACGCGTTCCTCGAGGAGAAGGGCGTTCCCTCCACCGGCCCGCAGCACTTCGTCGACGGGGTGCAGACCGCGGGCGTCGACCCAGGACGCGCGGACTACGCCACATTCATCTTCTTCGACGACCCCGACGGCAACTCCTGGGCCATCCAGGAGATCAAGCACCACGCCCGGTGAGCCGTCCCCGACGACACGAGAACCCACCGGCATGGACGACCTGGAGACCGCTTTCGGGCGGCACCGTCGCGAGCTGCACGTGCACTGCTACCGCATGCTCGCGTCGTACGAGGACGCAGAGGACGCGGTGCAGGAGACGTTCCTGCGTGCCTGGCGCGGGCGCGGCACGTTCGACGGCGAGAACGCGCGCGCCTGGCTCTACCGCATCGCCACCCATGTCTGCATCGACCGTTCACGCCTCCGGCAGCGCCGGGCTGCGATCGGTGCGGAGGTGAGCTGGTTGACGGCATACCCCGACACGCTGCTCGACCAGGTGACGGCGGACGGCGACCAGCCCGACCATGCCTACGTGGCCCGCGAGACCGTCGAGCTGGCGTTCCTGGCGGCCCTGCAGGTGCTACCCCCACGCCAGCGCGCCGCGCTGGTGGCGCGTGAGGTGCTCGGTCTGCCGGCGGCAGAGACCGCCCGCCTGCTCGAGACCAGCGTGGCCGCGACGAACTCCGCGCTCCAGCGCGCCCGCTCGACGATGCGTCGACACCTGCCGTCCCACCGGAGCGAGTGGTCGGCCCGCGCGCCGAGCCCCGACGAACGCGAGGTGCTCGCCGCCTTCATCGACGCCCACGAGCGATGTGACCCGGCGGCAGCGGTCGCAGCCGCGACGGCCGACATCCGTGTGACGATGCCGCCCTACCCGTGGCGGTACGACGGGCTGGTCGCGGTACGGCCGTTGCTCGAGCGCGGGCTCGGGGCCCAGAGAGAGGGCGACTGGCGGTTGCTGCCGACCGGCGTGAACCGCATGCCGGCCGCCGTGAGCTATCTCCGGCGGCCCGGCGACACGGCGTACCGGGCCTTCAAGCTCGACGTACTGAGGGTCGAGGGCGGACGGATCGCAGAGATCACGACCCTGGGGCCGGCTGCCCTTCTCGAGCCGCTGGGACTGCCGGTGACTCTCGCCTGATCGCGTTCGATCAGGACTCGTCGACGAACCTCACCCGTGAGCGCTCGACCTGGCCGCTCTCCTCGGGGACGACGTTGGTTCCGTCCAGCTCGGCCAGGGTGCGCCGCACGGCCTCGCGGTCGGGCTCACCGCCGGTGGCGCCGATGATCACGATCGGCGACGACGGTCCGGGCTCGGAGTCGGCGGACGCGTCGTACCCGGCACGGCGGAGACCGCCGAGAACGACGGCGGGGTCCTGCCCAGGTGGCACTTCGTACCGCAGCGTCGGCCGGTCGGCGTTCTGAAGGCGGTCGCTGTGCTGCATCTCGCGGCGGCCGAAACGCTTGATCGCGATCGCCGCGAGCACGATCACGACCAGCAGCATGATCACCGGGACGAAGACAGCACCCATGCCGAGTTCGTACCCGGGCCGGTCCGCGCCCATGCGCCCGGCGGTTTGCGCCCGCGGCGGTCGGGTACCGGGACGGCCACGGGTTCGACCACGGCGGTCGGACCGTCCAGCACGAGGAGGAGGACCGCCATGGGTGGCGCGGCCCACGACCGGAGCATGGCCCAGCAGCTCCCCGAGGGGGACATCGTCAGGATCCTGCTCGACCAGCACGCGCGGGTGCGCGACCTGTTCGCCGAGATCCAGCAGGCGCCGGCCGCCGACCGGCAGGAGCCGTTCGACGAGCTGCGTACGCTGCTCGCGGTGCACGAGACAGCCGAGGAGCTGGTCCTGCGGCCGCAGGCCGACGGCGCGGACTGGAAGGGCGTCGCCACCGAACGCAACCAGGAGGAGGCCGAGGCGAACCAGGTCCTGCTCGACCTGGAGCACCTGGACTCGGCGAGCGAGGCGTTCCTCGAGAAGCTGCAGGCCTTCGAGAAGGCGGTCGACCAGCACGCGGAGGCCGAGGAGACCCAGGAGTTCCCGCGGGTGCTCGAGTCGATCGACGCCGAGCAACGACGCAAGCTCGGGAGCCGGCTCCTGGCGGTGGAGAAGATGGCACCGACGAGGCCGCACCCGACCGCAGCCGGATCCACGACCGCCCAGGCGTTGACGGGCCCCTTTGCAGCGATGGTGGACCGGGTGCGGGACGCTCTGTCGCGCTGACCTCACCGTCCCTCCGGGGCGGGCGGCCTCGACCTCGTGTGCGGTGGTTGCCGGTGCCGCTGCTGCCGGCTCACGACCTGCCCCGGCCCACCGGTGAGAAGGACCGCGCGACGCCCGCGTCGTAGAGTGGTGGCCACAAGACAGGGGAGCCCCGTTGCGGGGCTGAGAGTGCGGGCATCCGCAGACCCTCCGAACCTGATCCGGTTAGCACCGGCGAAGGGAGTCACCCGGCATGTCCTCCGCCCGACCAGCCCTGCGCGTCCTCGCCGTCCTCGCCGCCCTGGCGGCAGGCGTCACCGGCTGCTCCCTGGTCGGGTCGAGCGGCAAGCCGCAGGGCAGCAAGGACGTCGTCCTCGTGACCCACGACTCCTTCGTGCTGCCCAAGCCACTGATCGCCCGGTTCGAGCGGCGCACCGGCTACCACCTGGTCGTCCATGCCTCCGGCGACGGCGGCACTCTCACCAACAAGCTGGTGCTGACCCGGGGCGACCCGACCGGCGACGTCGCCTTCGGCGTCGACAACACCTTCGCCAGCCGGGCGCTCGACGCCGGCGTCTTCGCCAAGACCGAGGTGCCGCTCCCCGCCGGGGCGCAGCCGTACGTCGTACCCGGTGACGACGGGCGGCTGGCTCCGATCGACAACGGCGACGTCTGCGTCAACGTCGACACGGGCTGGTTCGCCGACCACCAACTCGCCCTGCCTCGGACGCTGGGTGACCTGGTGAAGCCGGAGTACGACGGGCTGATCGCGGTGCCGGGTGCGACCACCAGCTCGACCGGGCTCGCCTTCCTGCTGGGCACGATCGCCAAGTACGGCGACGCCTGGCAGACCTGGTGGAAGCAGCTGGTCGACGGCGGAGCCACCATCACCGACGGCTGGACGCAGGCCTACGAGACGGACTTCACCCAAGGTGGCGGCCACGGGAGGGACCCGATCGTGGTCTCCTACGACTCGTCGCCGGCGTTCACCGTCCCGAAGGGTGGTTCGACGTCCACGACCAAGGCCCTGCTCGACACCTGCTTCCGGCAGGTCGAGTACGCCGGTGTGCTGGCCGGCGCCGAGAACCCGGAGGGCGGGAAGGCCTTCGTCGAGTTCCTGCTCAGCCTCCCGGTCCAAGAGGCCCTCCCCGACGCGATGTACGTCTTCCCCGTGCGCGCGGGCACCCCGCTCCCGGCGGAGTGGGCCCGGTTCGCAGTCCAGCCTCGGCACCCCTTCGCAATGAGCCCCGCCGAGATCTCCGCCCATCGCGACACGTGGCTGCGCGAGTGGAGCAACATCGTCAGTCGATGACCCGCCACCCATGACGACATCCCGGCGCCTGGCCGCCCTCGCTGCCACGGCGATCGTCCCGCTGGCCGTGCTCGGCCTCTTCTTCCTGCTGCCCGTCAGCGGCATGGTCGAGAGAGGGTTCGTCCAGGACGGGCGTCTCGACGTGGGGGGTGTCCTCGGGGTGCTGACCCGTCCCGAGATCCGGCGGGCGGTCTGGTTCACGGTCTGGACCTCGAGTGTGGCCACCGTGATCGCCTGCGCCCTCGGGCTGCCCGCGGCGTACGTCCTCCATCGCGTCGCGATCCCCGGCCGTACCTGGATCCGCGCCGTTCTCGTCGTCCCCTTCGTGCTCCCGACCGTCGTGGTCGGCGTCGCCTTCGAGCTGGTCATCGGCGACGGCGGCCCGCTGGCGTTCCTCGGCGTCGACGGCAGCCCGGTCGCGATCGTCGCCGGTCTGGTGTTCTTCAACGCCTCCGTCGTGATCCGCGTCGTCGGCGGCGCCTGGGAGTCCCTGGACCCGCGGGCCGCCGAGGCTGCCGCGGCACTCGGCGCGTCGCCGCGGCAGGTCCTGCGGGACGTCACCCTGCCGGCGCTGCGCCCGGCGATCGTGGCGGCGGCGACGGTGGTCTTCCTGTTCTGCGCGACCGCGTTCGGGATCGTGCTGACCCTCGGGGGGGTGCGGTACTCCAGCGTGGAGACGCAGATCTACCTGCTCACCACCAACCTCCTGGACCTCCAGGGCGCGGCCGCCCTCTCAGTCCTGCAGCTGCTGGTGGTCACCGTCCTGCTGGTGGCGGCGGCCCGGGCACGTCGTACGCCGGACGCGACCGTCGCCCGTTCGCGATCCCGGCCGCGCGCACCCTCCCGCACCGACCTCCCCGCCCTGGCTGGCACGTTCGTCCTGCTCGCGCTGGTCGTCGGGCCTCTCGCGTCCCTCGTGGCCTCGTCGCTCCGGGTCGACGGGAGCTGGAGCCTGGAGAACTACCGTTCCCTCCAGACGCCCGGCTCCCAGCAGGCCTTGCTGGTGCCGGTGACCGAGGCGGTCGTGAACTCGCTGCGCATAGCAGTTGACGCCACGTGGATGTCGCTCGTGCTCGGGCTGTCCGTGGCGACGGTGGTCACGAGGAGGTCGCGTACCCGCTCGGAGCGTCGACTGCGGGCCGTGCTCGACGGCCTGTTCATGCTCCCGCTCGGGGTCTCCGCGGTGACCCTCGGGTTCGGCTTCCTGGTCACGCTCGGCCGGGCGCCGCTCGACCTGCGTGACTCGCCCTTGCTCATCCCTGTCGCCCAGGCTCTGGTCGCGCTGCCGCTGGTGGTCCGGCTCCTGGTGCCGGTCCTGGCCGGGGTCGACGACCGCCTCCGCCAGGCGGCCGCCACCCTCGGCGCCTCCCCGGTCCGGGCACTGCTCGTCGTGGACCTGCCGGTGGTGCTCAAGCCGTTGCTCGCGGCCACCGGCTTCGCCTTCGCCTGCTCGCTGGGAGAGTTCGGCGCGACGTCCTTCCTCGTGCGCGACGACCGGCCGACGTTGCCGGTGGTGATCTTCCGGCTGATCAGCCACCCCGGCGGGCTCAACTACGGCATGGCCCTCGCCGGCTCGGTGGTGCTGGGGGCCACCACCGCGGCGGTGATGCTCGCAGTCGAGCAGTTCCGCATCCCGACCACGGGCACGTTCTGATGTCGGGTCTGGTCGTCCGCGGGCTGTCGGTGTCCTACGACGGCACGCCGGCTGTCGTCGATGCCGACCTCGACGTCGAGCGGGGCCGGGTGCTCGCCGTGCTCGGACCGTCGGGGTGCGGGAAGTCGACGCTGCTCCGCGCCGTTGCGGGGCTCGAGCAGTCGGCGGGGCGGGTGGGGTGGCAGGAGGAGGACCTGTCCTCGACTCCCACACATCGACGCGGCTTCGCCCTGATGTTCCAGGACGGCCAGCTGTTCCCGCAGCTGAGCGTGGGCCGAAACGTGGGCTACCCCCTGCGTCTCCGGCGTACGCCGCGAGCCGAGGCCGCAGCGAGAGTCGCCGAGCTGCTCGAGCTCGTCGGACTGTCCGGCTTCGCCGACCGGCTCCCGACGACGCTGTCCGGGGGCGAACGGCAGCGGGTCGCCTTGGCTCGCGCCCTGGCGGCGGCGCCTCGCCTGCTGCTGCTGGACGAGCCGCTGAGCGCCCTCGACGCCGGCTTGCGTCTGCGGCTGGCGGACGATCTGCGCCGGATCCTGATCGCGGCCGGCACGACGGCGGTGATGGTGACCCACGACCATGAGGAGGCCTTCGCCGTCGCCGACGACCTCGCCGTGATGCGTGCGGGACGGGTCGTGCAGGCGGGGCCCATCGCCGAGGTCTGGCGGGCGCCGGCGGACCCCGAGACCGCCCTGTTCCTCGGCTACGCCCGGGTCCTCGACGGTCCGGCCGCGGCGACCCTGCTGGACGCAGCCGGGCTCCCGCCCGCGCCCTCGCTCGCCGTACGCCGGTCGGCCCTCGCGGTCGCGGAGGACGGGTCGATCAACGGCGTGGTGGAGGAGGTGCGGATCACGCCGGGTCAGCTCAGGCTCGTCTGCCGGACCGGCCTCGGCGAGCTCGACGCCGTCGCTCCCCTCGACCTCCGGCTGGTGCCGGGCGACGCCGTACGGCTCCGCGTGGACGCTACCCGGATGGCCGCTCTCCCGGCCCGTTCGGAGGGTCCTCGCCGCGCCTAGACTGACCCGCGTGTTCCGCCGTGCGCGTGTCCTCATGGTGTCCATCGCCGTGAGCATGGGCGTACTGGCCGTCCTCGGGGCAGTGGTCTTCGACGCCAAGCTGGTCGATCCCGACGGCTTCGTCGGGCCGTCGTACCTGCGGTTGCCGACGGTCCTCGCGCTCGGCTTCGCCATCGACCTGGTGCCTCGGACCCTCTGGGTCGCCCGGTTCAGCCCTCGGCGGATGCCCGCGGTCTTCCGTGCCCGGTTGCGCGACCACTGGACGCGCGAGCGGATGGTCCTGGTCGTGAGCGGGATCCTGTGCTTCTACGTCACCTACGTGAGCTACCGGAACCTCAAGTCCCAGCTGCCCTTCATCGAGGGCACCGACCACAAGTTCGACCGCGAGCTGTTCAGCCTCGACAAGGCGCTTTTCCTGGGGCAGGAGCCGGCGATCGTGATGCACAACCTGCTCGGCGACGGGATCTCGGCCGAGTTCCTGTCCACCGTCTACCTGTGGTTCATGCCGCTCGTGCCGCTGGCCCTCGCGGCCTGGCTGGTGTGGTCGCGCAACCTGGCCTTCGGCTACTGGTTCGCGACGTCCCAGTGCCTCGCCTGGAGCCTCGGCACCGTCTCGTACTACGCCCTGCCCACGCTCGGACCGGGCTTCCAGCACCCGTGGCTGTACATGACCATCGACGACACCAACGCCGGACGGCTCATGGACTCCCTGGCCAACAGCCGGGTATGGGCCGTCAGCACCAGCTCCCCCTCGCTGGAGAGCCTCACCAGCACGCTGAGCAGCGTCGCCGGCTTCGCCAGCCTGCACGTCGCGATCACGCTGCTGGTCGCGTTGATGATCCAGTACACGACCCGGATGCGGTGGCTCAAGATCGTGTTCTGGGTCAACGCCGCGCTCACCGGGGTGGCCACGGTGTACTTCGGTTGGCACTACGTCGCCGACGACGTCGCGGGGGTGGCGATCGCGCTGGTCTCCTTCTACGTCGGTGCCTGGGCCAGTGGGCAGTCGCTGACCCGGATGCCCGTGGCCGCCCCCGCGCGGGAAGAAGTTACAACCGTGTAGTTCGTCAAGTCGACACGCCGGTCTCTTTCGAGAAATTTGTGAAAGTTGTTCCTTTTGTGACCAGAGCGCATTAGCGTGCTGGACGGTGCCGAGGGTGGAGAGGAAGCCACCCGAGGCACTTTCCATCACGGCCAGCGCCTACACAGGAGGAACGACCCGTGCACCGAGTCGGCGTCACCGCCCTCGCCCTCTCCCTGGTCACGGGTCTCGGCGGAGTGGCAGCGGCGTCGGCCGCGCCGTCGGGCGGCCACCAGGTCTACCCGAGCAGGCAGCAGGTGCACGACGCTCACCACCGCGCGGCCCGGGCCGCCGACGACGTCGCCGCGATCAGGGCCAGGCTCGTCCGCGCCGACGTCGAGGCGCAGCAGACGGCCGCCACCGCCGAGCGGGCGGCCGAGCGGTACAACGGGGCGCGGTGGCAGCTGCAACAGGCTCGCCGTGAGGCCCGCGTGGCCGAGCGGCACTCGCGGATCGCCTTCGCCGACGCCCGGCACCAGCGTCACGCGTACGCCGCGACCGTGGTCGCGTCGTACGAGATGGGCCCGTCCCTGAGCCCGATCTCCGCCCTGCAGGGGAGCGGCGGGGTGAACTCGGTGATCAGCACGATCTCCACCCTGCAGAACGCCCAGGACGCGATGGACCACACCTACGACTCCTACACGGCTTCGTCGACGCTGGCCGGTGTCGCAAGCGACCAGGCGGACTCCGCCCGGATGAAGGCGCAGGCTCTCGCGGCTCGTGCGAAGCAGGCACGCGATGCCGCGGTCGCGGCGGCCGCCACCGCGGACCAGGCCAGCCAGCAGATCGCCGCCCGCCGGTCCCGCCTCGTCCGGCGGCTGGCGGCACTGCAGCACATCAGCGTCTCTCTCGCCCGACAGCGACAGGCGGGCATCGAGGAGGCGGCACGTGAGGCAGCTCAGCGCGCGGCCGAGCGGAGGGCGCGACGCGAGGCCGCCCGCAAGGCCCAGCAGCAGGCCCAGCAGCAGGCCCAGCAGGCCCAGCCGAGCCAGAGCCCGTCCTCACCGACCAGCAACCCGCCGTCGGGGCCGGCCGGACCGGCCGACCCCCCAACGCCCACGGGCGATCCGCCGGCTCCGGCGTCGGGTGTCTCGCATGCGATCGCCTTCGCACGTGACCAGATCGGCGATCCCTACCGGTGGGGAGCCGCCGGCCCGGACGCCTGGGACTGCTCCGGCCTGACCATGGGGGCCTGGCGCGCCGGCGGCATCTCGCTCCCGCACTACTCGGTCGCGCAGTACACGCAGTCCACGGCGGTCTCGAGCAGCCAGCTGCGACCCGGCGACCTGGTGTTCTGGGGCTCCTCCAACAGCCCGTCGTCGATCTACCACGTCGCCTTGTACATCGGGAACGGCATGATCATCCAGGCGCCGCGCACCGGAGAGGACGTCGAAGAGGTCTCGATGTACTACTGGATCGCACCCAACTTCTTCGCCCGGCCCTGACGGTCCCGCGCGCGGTTGCCACCTCGGTCCGCCGTCCCTTCGCGCCTCACAGCACCAGCCGCGCCTCGTACAGCCGTTCGTAGGCCGGGCGCGTGGCAGCGACGACCTCCTCGCCCTCGCTCGTGAGCTCCACCCTGCGTCGGCGGTACGGCTCGAAGCCGGTCGAGCGCAGCACCGCGTCGTACCAGTACGGCGCCCATACCCCGTCGCTGTCCCGCGGGCCGGCCGGCCACGACAGCATCGCGTTGGTGAACACGACGTCGGCGTAGGAGCAGAGCCAGCGCAGATAGGCCTCCGGCGAGCGCAGGAAGTCGGCGGAGTCGATGACGGGAACGGACGGTCCGAGCAGCACCTGCAGCTCGAGCTGCTGCAGGACCCCGATGTCGTCGGGTGCGACCGAGGCGCGCGACCTCAGGTACGACGAGACCACCTCGGCCGGGTCGCGGATCAGCAGGACGTTGCGCAGCGAGCCGATCCATCCGCGTGGCAGGTCGGGAACGAGGTGCTGGGCCATGTGCTTCTGGTACTGCAGCACCGGTCCCTCCGGCCACGGCCGGGTGAGCGAGGCGACGACGCGCCTCCAGTCCGTCTCGCCGGCGGCGATGACCGCTTCGCGCCCAGGGTGGTCAAGGCCGGTGTGGGCGAGGTACCACGCGTAGAGCGGCTCGTCGACCACCTCGGTGTCGGCACGGTTCTCCCAGGCCCGCATGGTCGCGGTCGAGATGGTGCGCGGACCGGACCAACAGGCCAGCCGGATGGTCACGGCGACGGCGCGGTGGCGCGAGAGGCCACGTCGCGTCGCACCAGCTCGGCGTACAGCTCCTGCAGTCTCGCCACCATCGGCCCGCGACGGCCCGAACCGATCGTGCGCCCGTCGACGGTGTGCACCGGGACCACCCCGGCGAACGTCCCGGTCACGAACGCCTCGTCGGCGGAGTACACCTCGGTCAGGCTGAACAGCCTCTCCTGGCTGGCGATCCCGGCCTCGTGGCAGACGTGCAGCACATTGCCACGCGTGATCCCGCCGAGGCAGTACGCACCGGACGACGTCCAGACCTCACCGCGGCGGACGACGAAGAAGTGGGTGCTGTTGCAGGTCGCCACGAAGCCCTGCGGGTCGAGCATCAACGCCTCGTCGGCGCCGGCACTGTAGGCCTGGATGCAGGCGGTGACGTCGTTCAGCTTGCTATGGGCGTTGATCTTCGGGTCAAGGGTGTCCGGCGACGCGCGGCGCACGTGGACGGTGAACAGCGACAACCCCCGTTCGAGAGTCTCCGGCAGCGGGACCTTGTGCTCGGCGATGACCACGACGGTCGCCGGGCCGGCCGAGAGACGCGGGTCCTGGTACGGCGTCGACTTCGGCCCGCGCGTCACCATCAGGCGGACGTGAGCCCCCTCGGTCATGTCGTTGGCCCGCAGCGTCTGGTAGATCCGTGCGGCCACCTCGGAGCGGGTGAGCCCGATGTCGAGCGCGATGGCGGCGGCGCCCTCCCAGAGCCGGTCGAGATGCTGGTCGAGGAACGCCGGGTGGCCTGCGTGGACCCGCAACCCCTCCCACACGCCGTCCCCGAGGACGAACCCGGAGTCGAAGACCGAGACGACCGCTTCGGCTCGCGGCACTAGGACGCCGTTCACCTGGACCAGGACGTCGGCGTTGCGCGGGTCGTCGGCGAAGTCGTGGGCGCCGTGGGCGGTCTGCGTCACGGAGCGTCAGGTGAGCTCGGCACGGTGCGGCGACTCGACCGGAGCGCCGGCGTCGGGCGGGTGCGTGCCCGACTGCTGCAGACGCGAGAAGGATGCCTGGACCTCCCGCTCGGCGTCGTCGCGGCCGACCCAGTCGGCCCCCTCGACGGACTTGCCCGGCTCGAGGTCCTTGTAGACCGTGAAGAAGTGCTCGATCTCGAGTCGGTCGAACTTCGGCAGGTGGTTGATGTCGCGCAGGTGCTCCAGGCGCGGGTCCGACACCGGGACGCACAGCACCTTGTCGTCGGCGCCCTTCTCGTCGGTCATCCGGTACATCCCGATCGCGCGGCACTTGATCAGGCAGCCGGGGAACGTCGGCTCGCCCAGGAGCAGCACCAGCGCGTCGAGAGGGTCGCCGTCCTGGCCGAGGGTGTGCTCGATGTAGCCGTAGTCGGCGGGATACTGCGTCGCGGTGAACAGCGTCCGGTCGAGCCGGATGCGACCGGTCTCATGGTCGACCTCGTACTTGTTGCGGCTGCCCTTCGGGATCTCCACCAGGACGTCGAACTCCAGCACCATGACCTCCACGTGTCCGTTCATCGGCCGCGTTCATCGGCCGTGTCATCGGCCGGGGCCCGCAGCGCGGCTCCTGGCCAGTCTCCCGCAGAATGAGGGCTCGTGCCCAAACCGGGCGCCGTCGTGACCAGCCAGCCCGGAGGACGCGTGATGGCCGAAGCGGAGCGTCGTACCCGCCGGGGGGTACGACGCGTGCTTCCGTGGGGCGCCGCGGTGCTGGCCCTGGCCCTCGCGGGGGCCGTGGTGAGCGTCTACCGGACCGGACGGCTGGACGAGTGGCTCGGTGACGACTCGCCACCTCCCCTGGTCGCGCCGGTGCCCGGCTTCACCGCGCCGACCGTCCAGACGCCTCCCGCCGTCGCTCGAACGGCGCCGACGCGACGTCCCGCGCCGCGATGTGTACGACGGGCGCTCGGGCCGGCGATGCGTAACCCGCACCTGGCCGACCTCCGCGGAGTCGTGGCACCACTGAGGGGCCGGCCCGTCCTGGACGTCGGGAACGGCACCTCGACGCCGGCGTCGACGCTGAAGCTGCTCACGGCCACTGCGGCCCTCCGGGTGCTCGGGCCCGACCGCACGTTCTCGACCCGAGTGGTCACCGGTGGCCGCCACGGCATCGTCCTCGTCGGCGGCGGCGATCCGTTCCTCGACGGCAAGCAGGTCACCGACGGTCCGGCCCGCCGCGACGCGAACCTGGAGGCGCTGGCCGCCCTGACGGCGCGGCGGCTGCACGACCGTGGCTCCGACGCGGTCACGCTCTCCTACGACACCTCGTTGTTCAGTGGTCCCCGGCTCGACCCGCACTGGCCGGAGAGCTACGTCGCCGACGACGTCGTCTCGCCGATCACCGCTCTGTGGGCCGACGAGGGCCTGGACGCCGATCACTCGGGGCGGGTGGCCGATCCCCCCGCCAGCGCCGCCCGGCTGTTCGCGGCCTTCCTCGCCGAGCACGGCATCGACGTCCACGGGACGATCTCGCCAGGCACGGCCCGCCCCCTGGCGCGCGAGCTGGCGCGGGTGACGAGCCCACCGCTTGCCGAGATCGTGGAACGGGTTCTCCAGTACAGCGACAACGAGGGCGCCGAGGTACTCGCCCACCAGGTCGGCGTCGCGGTCGACGGCGACGGCTCCTTCGACGGAGGCGTGCACGGTGTGACCGTCACGCTCCGCCGACTCGGCATCGAGCTGCGCGATGCGACGATCCAGGACGGGAGCGGGCTGTCACGCCACGACCGGCTCGATGCCGAGTCGCTGGTCCAGGTCCTCCAGCTCGCGGCTTCGCCGGCCGAGCCCGACCTGCGTTCCGTGGTGACCGGCCTCCCGGTCGCGGCGTACGACGGGTCGCTCGCCTACCGGTTCGACCACAGCCCGGGCCGGGGACTGGTCCGCGCCAAGACGGGCACCTTGACCGGTACCAGCGGCCTGGCCGGCATCACCACCGACGTCCGTAGCACCCCCTTGGTGTTCGCCTTCGTCAGCAACCACGTGAAGTACGCCGAGACCCTCGAGACCCGCGCCGGCCTCGAGCGGCTCACCACAGCGCTGGCCACGTCGCGCTGCTGACGACCATGACGTCTTGAGCACCACCAGCGGGGCTGGCCTGCCTTCTCGAGCAGCGGACCCCACCTCGTCAGCCAGCGCGCCGTAGGCTCGCGACATGACGACGGAGATGGTGGACTGGGGACTCGCGGTCTCGGTCGGCGCGTTCGTGGCCGGCGCGGGTCCCGAGGTGTCGGCCGACGAGGCCGAGGCGACTGTCGCCGAGCTGCGCGAAGGCGCCGAACGCTCCACGGCATACGTCCGCGACTACACCGGCCTCGACGCGGGGGCGCTGACCGCCCCCGTGCTCGTCGTCGACCGGCAGGCCTGGATCCGGGCGAACGCGGAGGGGTTCGCGATGCTCCTCACGCCCGTGATCGAGAAGGTGACGGAGAAGAAGGGACCGCCCGGACCCATCACCCAGGCCGTCGGCTCGCGCATCACCGGCGCAGAGGTCGGCGGCCTGCTCGGCTTCATGGCCAGCCGGGTGCTCGGTCAGTTCGACCCGTTCCACGAGCCGCACGGGCGCTTGTTGCTGGTGGCGCCCAACGTCGTACACGTCGAGCGCGAGCTGCAGGCCGACCCGCACGACTTCCGCCTCTGGGTCTGCCTGCACGAGGAGACCCACCGCGTCCAGTTCACGGCCGTCCCCTGGATGCGCGAGCACCTGTTCGCCCAGTTCACAGCGCTCGCCGAGACCGTCGAGCCGCAGCGGTTCCTGGACGAGGGCCTGCAGCGGATCACCGACGCCATCAAGAACGGCCGCAGTGGCAGTCTCCTCGACATCCTCGGATCGCCGGAGCAGAAGGCGATCGTGGATCGCGTCACCGGCGTGATGTCGCTGCTCGAGGGTCACGCGGACGTGGTGATGGACGGCGTGGGCCCCGAGGTGATCCCGAGCGTGGCGTCGATCCGCGCGAAGTTCACCGAGCGACGCAAAGGGGTCGGCACGCTCGACCGGGTCCTCCGCAAGCTGCTCGGGCTCGAGGCCAAGATGGCGCAGTACCGCGACGGCGCCCACTTCGTCCGCACCGTGGTGGACAAGGTCGGCATGGACGACTTCAACGCGGTGTGGGCGACCGCCGACAACCTGCCGACACTGGCCGAGATCCACGACCCCGACAGCTGGGTCGCCCGCGTACACCCGTGACCCTGCACCCCGCGCTCGCCGCCGTGCGGAACGCCGTGCGCCGCAACCTCGGCGACCTCCAGCCGGGGGCCCGGGTGCTGGTCGCCTGTAGCGGTGGCGCGGACTCGCTCGCGCTCGCCTCGGCGACGGTGTTCGAGGGAGGACACCAGGGCTGGTACGTCGTGGGGGTCACCGTCGACCACGGGCTCCAGGAGCGGTCGGCGGCGCGGGCCGAACGCGTGGTCGGGCAGCTCGCCACGCTCGGTGTCGACGAGACCGTCAGCGCCCGCGCCGACGTGGACGCCCCCGGTCTCGGCCCCGAGGCCGCGGCGCGGGCCGCCCGGTACGCCCTGCTCGACGAGGTGCGCGAACGGTTCGACGCGGAGGCAGTGCTGCTGGGGCACACGCGCGACGACCAGGCCGAAACCGTGCTGATGGGTCTGGCCCGCGGCTCCGGCGGACGCGCCATCGCGGGGATGCGCCGGTCGTTCGACCACTACCGACGTCCGCTGCTCGACGTCTCACACGCCGACACCGTGACCGCCTGCCAGGTCGAGCACCTCGAGGTCTGGGACGACCCGCACAACTCGGACGACTCCTACACGCGATCCCGGGTACGCCGCCACGTGTTGCCGGTGCTCGAGGACGAGCTCGGACCCGGCGTCACCGAGTCCCTGGCCCGCACCGCCGACCTGCTCCGAGCCGACATGGAGCTCCTCGACGCCTACGCCGGGCACGCGCTCGCGGAGGTCACTGTAGAAGGCGGACTCGCGGCGGGTGCGTTGGCCGATCTCGACGCCCCGATCCGGACGCGGGTGCTGCGCGCGGCGGCGCTGGCCGCGGGTGCCCCACCGGGTGAGACATCCCACCAGCACGTGGTTGCCGTGGACGCCCTCGTCACCGACTGGCACGGTCAGAGGTGGGTCGACCTCCCCGGCCACGTGCGCGCCGTACGCCGCGACGGCGTGCTCTCCTTCGAGCGCGCGGGAGCCGGGGCCTAAGGTTCTGGCCATGGACGCCACCCAGGTCGAGGACGACCTCGTCGAGGTCCTCTTCACCGAGAAGCAGATCCACGACCGGTTGGAGGAGCTCGCCCAGGAGATCACCGCCGACTACGAGGGCAAGGACCTCCTGATCGTCGGCATCCTGCGCGGAGCGGCGATGGTCATGGTCGATCTCGCCCGCGCCCTTCCGCGCCACGTCGAGATGGACTGGATGGCGATCAGCTCCTACGGGTCCGGCACCAAGTCGAGCGGGGTGGTCCGGATCCTCAAGGACCTCGACACCGACATCACGGGCCGGCACGTCCTGATCGTCGACGAGATCATCGAGACCGGCCTCACGCAGAGCTGGGTCACCTCGAACCTCGCGATCCGCAACCCCGCCAGCGTCGAGATCTGCACGCTGCTGCGCAAGCCGGACGCCTCACAGATGCCACTGCAGGTGAGGTACGTCGGATGGGACATCCCGAACGACTTCGTCGTGGGCTACGGCCTGGACTATCGCCAGAAGTACCGCAACCTGCGCGACATCGGGACCCTGTCACCCCACGTCTACACCTGAGCGAGGCGCTCGAGGCCGAGGGCTCGGAATGGGCGAGCGCAGGTGGCGCGGCCACGGCTGAGCTGGCGACGCCGTGAGCAGCCGGGTCTCGAGACGGCATCGGCGCGCCTCCCTCGACCACAGGGTCCAGCGACCTCCTCGACCGGCGCCGTGAGCAGCCGGGTCTCGAGGCGGCGGCGCGCCTCCTCGACCATCGGTCGAGCGACCTCCTCGACCACGGGGTCGCGACCTCCTCGCTGACGCCCGTCCCCGTGAAATCACACGCCAGGAGTAGGTCTGGGCAGCCCGGCAGGGGACAATGGGCGTTGGGGATGACGTGTACCGTCGTCATTCCCGGAAATCCAGTGCTCCTCGGCTCCGTCGATGAGCAGCAGTGTCGTCGTCGAGAGAGTCACGTGAAGCGTTTCGCCCGGAGCCCATGGCCGTGGATCGTCGTGGCGGTGCTGCTCATCCTGTTCGCCCTGCAGTACCTCGCTTCCCCCGGCGGCTACGACGAGATCACGACCAGCCAGATGGACAGCTACATCACGGCCGGGCAGGTCAAGCAGATCACGCTCGTCGACGGCGGCGACCAGACGGTCAAGGCGACCCTGAAGCCCGACGTCCGCCCGGCGGGCAGCGAGGTCACGGCGCACTGGCTCGACGGCACCCAGCCCAAGCTCGACGACGAGATCCAGCAGGAGATCGACAAGGGCAACATGGAGGCCGACTCCTACGACGTCAAGATCAGCCATCCCAGCCTCGTCGGCCAGATCGTCACGACGCTGCTGCCGTTCATCCTGATCGTGCTGCTGTTCCTGTTCCTGATGAACCAGGTGCAGGGCGGGGGCGGGCGCGGTGTCATGCAGTTCGCCAAGTCGCGAGCGAAGCTGATCACCAAGGACATGCCGAAGACGACGTTCAACGACGTCGCGGGAGCCGACGAGGCGGTCGAGGAGCTCGGTGAGATCAAGGAGTTCCTGCAGGAGCCGGCGAAGTTCCAGGCGGTCGGCGCGAAGATCCCGAAGGGCGTCCTGCTCTACGGTCCGCCCGGTACCGGCAAGACGCTGCTGGCGCGCGCGGTCGCCGGTGAGGCCGGCGTGCCGTTCTACTCCATCTCCGGCTCCGACTTCGTCGAGATGTTCGTCGGCGTCGGCGCGAGCCGCGTGCGTGACCTGTTCGAGCAGGCCAAGGAGAACGCTCCGGCGATCGTGTTCATCGACGAGATCGACGCCGTCGGTCGCCACCGCGGCGCCGGCATGGGCGGCGGGCACGACGAGCGCGAGCAGACCCTGAACCAGCTGCTCGTCGAGATGGACGGCTTCGACGTCCGGGGTGGCGTCATCCTGATCGCGGCGACCAACCGCCCCGACGTCCTCGACCCGGCTCTGCTGCGTCCCGGGCGCTTCGACCGGCAGATCCAGGTGGACGCACCCGACCTCGCCGGCCGGCACAAGATCCTCGAGGTGCACGCCCGGGGCAAGCCGCTCGCGCCGGGGGTCGACCTCTTGGCGGTGGCCCGTCGTACGCCGGGCTTCACCGGTGCCGACCTGGAGAACGTCCTCAACGAGGCCGCCCTCCTCACTGCCCGGTCCAACCAGAAGATGGTCACCGACGAGGCGCTCGACGAGGCGATCGACCGTGTGATCGCAGGGCCCCAGCGACGCACCCGCCTGATGAGTGAGAAGGAGAAGCTCATCACGGCCTACCACGAGGGCGGGCACGCCCTCGTGGCCGCGGCGTTCCCGGGCAACGACCCGGTCCACAAGGTGACGATCCTGCCGCGCGGCCGGGCGCTGGGCTACACGATGGTGCTGCCCGACCAGGACAAGTACAGCCAGACCCGCAGCGAGCTGCTCGACAGCCTGGCCTACATGATGGGCGGGCGGGCCGCGGAGGAGATGGTCTTCCACGACCCGACCACCGGTGCCGGCAACGACATCGAGAAGGCGACCGCGGTGGCCCGGGCGATGGTGACCCAGTACGGCATGACCGAGCGACTCGGCGCGATCAAGCTCGGCGACACCAACTCCGAGCCGTTCCTCGGCCGCGATCTCGGGCACAGCCGCAACTATTCCGAGGAGGTCGCGGCAGCGGTCGACGAGGAGACCAAGAAGCTGCTCGCGACCGCCCACCAGGAGGCCTTCGACATCCTCGAGGAGAACCGGGACGTGCTCGACAACCTCGTCCTCGAGCTGATGGACAAGGAGACGCTCGACAAGGAGCAGGTGGCCACCGTCTTCCAGGCGTTGCGCAAGCGACCGCCCCGCCCCGCATGGACCGGCTCGCCCGACCGCAACCCCTCGGAGATCCCCCCGGTCGAGATCCCGCAGGAGATCCGCGACCGGGCCAAGGTCAACGGCACCAGACCCGAGACAGACGCCGGTGGAATCCTCACGCCGCCGGGTCCCGGCGGGGATGTGCACGGCAGCCCGATCGGACCGGGCAGCCTGCCGGAGCCCCCGCCGCCCACGGCCTGAGGGTCGGTATGACTGAACCGATCGCCTGGGCGGAGCGGCCCCCGGCCGAGGTGCCGGAATTCGACCACGAACGGGCTGCGGCCGCGGTCCGCGAGCTCCTGATCGCCATCGGCGAGGATCCCGAGCGGGAGGGTCTGCGTGACACGCCGAGGCGCGTCGCTCGGGCGTACGCCGAGCTGACCGCGGGGCTGCGGCACTCGCCGTCCGACGTCCTGACCACGACGTTCGACCTGGGGCACGACGAGATGGTGCTGGTGCGCGACATCGAGCTCTGGTCGATGTGCGAGCACCATCTGGTGCCGTTCACCGGGGTCGCGCACGTCGGCTACATCCCGGCGGAGACCGGGAAGATCACGGGGCTGTCGAAGCTCGCGCGGCTCGTCGACGTCTACGCCAAGCGGCCGCAGGTGCAGGAGCGCCTGACGACGCAGATCGCCGACGCCCTGGTGGCGGGGCTCGAGGCGCGCGGAGTCATCGTGGTGATCGAGGCCGAGCATCTGTGCATGACGATGCGGGGCGTCCGCAAGGCGGGCGCCCGCACGATCACCTCGGCCGTGCGAGGCCAGATGCACAACGCCGCGACGAGGTCCGAGGCGATGGCGCTGATCAACAGCAACAAGGGTTAGGCCGGCTGTCATGTCGTGGTCGCCCCCGTTGTTGATGGGCGTGGTCAACGTGACGCCCGACTCCTTCTCGGACGGAGGTCTGTGGGCGACGCCGGACAGGGCGATCGCGCACGGGCATGACCTGCTCGCCGACGGAGCAGACATCCTCGACATCGGAGGCGAGTCCACGCGCCCGGGCGCCACCCGGCCTCTCCTGGAGGAGGAGCTCGGCCGAGTCATCCCGGTGATCCGCGAGCTGTCCACAGCCGGGGCGACCGTCTCGGTCGACACCATGCGCTCGGAGGTGGCCGAGCGGGCGGTCGCCTCCGGCGCGACCATCGTGAACGACGTCTCCGGCGGGCTGGCGGACGCGAGGATCCTGGACGTGGTGGCGGCCTCCGGCGCGACGTATGTCTGCATGCACTGGCGCGGACACAGCGACCGCATGCAGGACCTCGCGGCCTACGACGAGCCGGGCGGCGTGGTCGCTGCGGTGCGCCGGGAGCTCTCCGATCGCGTGGACGCGGCCCGCGCAGCCGGGATCGCCGACGAGCGGCTCGTGCTCGACCCGGGGCTGGGGTTCGCCAAGAGGGCGCAGCACAACTGGGCGCTCCTGGCGGGACTCGCGTCCCTCCAGGAGCTCGGCTTCCCCCTGCTGGTCGGTGCCAGCCGCAAGTCGTTCCTGGGCTCCCTTCTCGCCGGCCCGGACGGGTCTCCGCGCGGGGTCGACGCCCGCGACGCGGCGACGACCGCGCTCACCGTGCTCCTGGCTCAGCAGGGGGTGTGGGGCCTGCGCGTGCACGACGTCCGGTCCAGTCACGACGCGCTCCGGGCGCTCGAGCGCTGGCAGGAGGCCAGGCCATGACCGACGAGCTCTCCGTCACCGGGATCGAGTGCTTCGCGCACCACGGCGTGTTCGAGCACGAGCGTCGGCAGGGTCAGACCTTCGTGATCGACCTCACCCTGGGGATCGACACCAGTGCCGCGGCGGCCTCCGACGACTTGCACGACACGGTGGACTACGGAAGTCTCGTCGCGCGAGTGAAAGCCGCCGTCGAGTCCGACCCGGTCGACTTGATCGAGACCCTGGCCGAGCGCATCTCGGACGTCTGCCTCTTGGACGGCCGAGTTGAATGGGCCCGGGTCACGGTCCACAAGCCCGGAGCCCCCATCGAGGCGACCTTCTCCGACGTGACGCTGACGATCACCCGACCCGAGCCCCGGGCAGTCCCCCAGCAGTGAGGTGCCGACCGTGACCGAGACGCCCAACCCGCACATCGTCGACGCGGACACCCTCACCGGTGAGATGCGTCCGATCCGGCGGGCCGTGCTGTCGCTCGGCTCGAACCTCGGTGAGAAGCTGACCAGCCTGCAAGGTGCCGTGCACGCGCTTGCCGACACCCCGGACGTTTGGGTCACCGGGGTCTCGCCGGTCTACGAGACCGAGCCGGTCGACGCTCCTGTGGGTTCGGAGAACTTCCTCAACGCCGTCGTCCTGCTCGACACCACGTTGGCTGCGAGCCGCCTCCTCGACCGGGCCCACGCCATCGAGGACGCCTTCGGTCGCGACCGGAGCAACGACGTACGGAACGCGCCGCGGACGCTGGACGTCGACATCATCGTGGTCGGTGACCGCCGGCGCGACGACGAGGTCCTGCAACTCCCGCACCCACGCGCCGCGGAGCGCGCGTTCGTCCTGCAGCCGTGGTACGACGTCGAGCCAGACGCCGAGATCCCCGATGCCGGCCCGGTGGCCGAGCTGTTGGAGAAGAGCGACCGGAGCGGGTTGACCAAGCGCGACGACCTCGTGCTCCAGGTGCAGTGAGCCCGCTGTACCCGAGGACGACGTGAGGTTGGGGTGAGGCTTCGGTGAGCGCCGAGCCCGAGCCTCCGGACGACCTGCCAGAACCGCCCGAACCGGGTGGCCGGCTCAGGCCGATGAGCACGGCCGCGTTGTGCGTCTGGTTGGTGGTCGGCCTGGTCTCCGGCTGGGTGTTCCACGCAGTCGCCGACCGAGGCACCGGACTGCCGCCCCAGGTGTCGTGGGCGCAGCCCCTGGCGCTGCTGCTGGTGGCGGCGATCCTCATCGCGACGGCCTGGTCCACGCGGCGTACCATCGCCCTCCATCCCGCCCGGCTCTCTCCGCACCAGGCGGTGAACCGCCTCGTCCTGGCGCGTGCGTGTGCCTACGTCGGCGCCCTCGCGGCCGGTGCCTACATCGGCTACGCCGTCAGCTGGCTCGGCGTCGAAAGCAGCGAACTCGCAGGTCAGCGTGCCTTCCGCTCGGCCTGCGCCGGCCTCGCGGGGATCCTGATCGTCGTCGGAGGGGTGCTCCTCGAACGCGCGTGTCGCGTCCCTCGGAGCGACGACGAGGCCTAGCCTGACGGCATGTCTTCCCCACAGACTCGTCGTCGGCAGCGCAGTACCCGGTTGGTGGTCGCTGCCGCACTGGTCATCACCGCGGCGGTCGTCGTCATCGGCGCCGTCCTCAGCGCATCCCTCACGTTCGTGTCGATCGCTGCCGTCCTCGCCGTCCTCCTCGGAGCCGCGGCCGTCCGGATCACCCGTCGCGAGGTCATCGTGGCCCGCCGCGAGGCCGCGACCGACCGAGCCCAGCAGGCACAGGCCTATCGGGTCCTCGCCGAGACGCGTTCCCGGGAGCACCGAGGGTTCGTCGACGCCATGGGGTCGAGGGTCGGCACCGCCGAACGGTCGGCCGCCCAGCTGGAGTCGGCGCTGATCGCCTCCCAGGGTCGCGCGGCCGAGTCGGCACGGCAGCTGCGGGCCGAGACTCTCCGGGCCGACGAGGCCGAGGCCGAGGGCACAAGGCTGGCGGTCACCCTCGACGAGTCCGAGCAGCGGGCGGCTGAGGCGGTCGTCCGGGTGGCCGAGCTCGAGGGTGAGAACGACGCCCTCCGCATCGAGAACGCCGACCTCAAGTCAGAGCTCGACATCGCCACCTCCTGGCCGCACGCCGGCACCGCCTAGCCCGACCCCGTCGGTCGAGCTGGTCCCGTCGGTCGAGGCCCGCCAGCCCCGTCCGTCGAGCCCGTCGAGACCACGGTGCCGGCTGGCCGGCGCGGCGTGACCCGGTGCGGTCAGTCAGCGAGGGACGCACGAAGGGCGCGGTGGATGCCGTCGGGGGTGAGGACGCCGACGAACTGGGCGCCGTCCCTGACGCCCACGATCGGCTTGTCGTCGCGGAGGAGGACGGCGAGGGCCTGCTCGAGCGTGGAGTCGAGGTCGATGGCGGCGCCGAGGTCGCCGGTGGCGACGCCGTCGAGCGGCTCCAGGTGACGGCGGTCCAGCTTGGTGACGGTCAGCCGGCGCAGGCCGGCCGTGGAGCCGACGAAGTCCGCGACGAAGTCGTCGGCTGGGTGGCCGAGCAGCTCGGCCGGCGTCGCGAACTGTGCCAGGTGACCACCCTGGGCGAGGACGGCCACCCGGTCGCCCATCTTCACGGCCTCGTCGATGTCGTGCGTCACGAGGACGACGGTCTTGCCGAGCTCGCCCTGCAACCGCAGGAACTCGTCCTGGAGCCGCGCTCGGACGATCGGGTCGACCGCCGCGAAGGGTTCGTCCATGAGGAGCACCGGCGGGTCTGCGGCCAGCGCTCGCGCGACGCCGACGCGCTGCTGCTGACCGCCTGAGAGCTGGTGGGGGTACCGGTCCGCGAACGTCGCGGGGTCCAGGCCGACGAGGTCCAGCAGCTGGCGAGCTCGTTCGTGCGCCTCGGCCTTCGGGGTCCCGATCAGTGACGGCACGGTCGCGACGTTCGTGGCGATCTTCTGGTGCGGGAACAGCCCGATCTGCTGGATGACGTACCCGATCCGGCGACGCAGCCGTACGGGGTCCTCTGACGTGACGTCGCGGCCCTCGAGGAAGATCCGCCCCGAGGTCGGCTCGATCAGCCGGTTGATCATCTTCAGTGTCGTGGACTTGCCGCAGCCCGACGGTCCCACCAGCACGACCATCTCGCCCGCCGCCACCTCGAGGTCGAGCTCGTGCACCGCGACCGTTCCGTCGGCGTACCGCTTGCCGACCCCTTCGAGCCGGATCATCGCTTCGCTCGGCGCTGGCTCCCCGGACGGCGCGGTAGCGTTCATGCCCGTGACCCTACTCGCGGGAGACGGGATCTCGATCCAGCCGAGCTGCTACAGCCGGCTGGTCAACAAGTGGTACTGCACGGACTACCTCAAGGACCGGCACCACGACCTGACGGCGGCTCTGGGACAGCACCTGCAGATCACCGCCTGGTCGATCCTGCTCGGCATCGTGATCGCGTTCCCCCTCGCCCTGCTGGCACGCCGGCTGCCCGCACTCCGAGGCCTGATCCTCGGCACCAGCACGATGATCTACACGATCCCGAGCCTGGCGCTCTTCCCCTTCCTCGTGCCGTTCACCGGTATCAGCATGAAGACCGTGGTGATCGGGCTGGGACTCTATGCCCTGACGATCCTGGTCCGCAGCATGCTCGCCGGGCTGCTCGGCGTCCCGGACGAGGTGCGCGAGTCGGCGACCGGCCTCGGCTACGGCAGGACCCGCCTGCTGTTCTCGATCGAGCTGCCACTGGCACTTCCGGTGATCATGGCCGGTCTTCGCGTGGCCACCGTCTCGACGGTCGCGCTCACCACGGTCGGCACGCTGGTGTCGTACGGCGGGCTGGGCAACCTGATCCGCGACGGCGTGCAGAACGACTTCAAGGCCGAGATCCTGGCGGCCAGTGTCCTCTGCGTCGTGCTCGCCGTGGTGCTCGACGCCGTCATCGTCGGGCTCCAGTGGGTCTCCACGCCCTGGACGCACAGGAGGCGCCTGACATGAGGAACCTGCGCGACGCCTGGCACTACCTCACGACGGGCTCCAACTGGGCCGGTGACGAGGGCATCTGGCACCTGCTCGTGCAGCAGCTCCTGCTCAGCTTCACGGCGCTGGCCGTCGCAATGGCGATCGGGCTGACCGTGGCGCTGTGGCTCGGTCACCTGGGACGCGCCGGCTTCCTCACGGTCAACCTGACCAATGTCGGTCGCGCGGTGCCGACGTTCGCCCTCCTCGCCATCCTGGTCAGCCTCGACCATCCGGGGACCGCGGAGTTCGGCCCGTACGGTCGTGCCGGGCT
Organism: Actinomycetota bacterium; assembly: GCA_046735295.1. Taxonomy (GTDB): domain Bacteria; phylum Actinomycetota; class Actinomycetes; order Propionibacteriales; family Nocardioidaceae; genus Nocardioides. Next base: position 35,949 of record JBKPTA010000064.1, read on the forward strand.
GGCGACGCTGATCGCCCTGGCGCTGTTCGCACTTCCGCCGATCTACACCAACGCCTACGTCGCGGTGCGCGAGGTGCCGGCGCCGGTCAAGGAGTCGGCGATCGGCATGGGGATGACGGGGTCGCAGCAGTTCTGGCGGGTGGAGCTGCCACTGGCGCTGCCGTTGATCGTCTCGGGGATGCGGCTGGCGCTGGTCCAGGTGTGGGCGACGGCCACCATCGCCGCACTCGTCGCCGGGCCCGGGCTCGGTGCCTTGATCACCCAGGGCTTCTACCGCACCGACTACCCCAAGGGCATCGCGGCGGCGTTCGTCGTGGCGGTCGTGGCCTTCGTGCTGGAGGTGGGCAGCGCTCTCGTGGAGCGCGCGGTGGACCCGAATCGTAAGGGAACCGCAACCCGGAGCGGGCCGACCCGGGGTCGCGTGACCTCAGGCCTTGGAGCATGATGGGCGATCCACGCCCTGTCAGGGGGGCACCGGACACGCGCGTCGTCAACCGGCGCGGGACACACAAGGTGGGATCCAATGAAGACCCGACGCCTCTTGGCCGGGGTGGTGGCGGCAAGTGCCGCGCTGCTCACGGCGTGCGGCAGTTCCAGCAGCAGTAGCTCGACCGCAACCGACACCGGATCGTCCGCCCCGGCTGACAAGGGCACGGTGCGCATCTCCGGCCAGAACTTCACCGAGGCCGAGATCGTCGCCGACATGTACGCCGCGGTGCTCCAGAAGGCCGGCTACACCCCGCAGGTCCACCTCGTGGACACGCGGGACGTGTACATGAAGATCTTCCCGAAGAAGCTCGACGTGGTGCCGGAGTACACCGGCTCGATCGTGGAGTTCCTCAATGGCAGCTACAACGGCACCAACGCCAAGCCCATCACCGTCTCCGACCCGCAGAAGACCATCCAGAAGGCCAAGCCGTTGCTGGACAAGGCGGGGATCACGCTGCTGAACCCCTCACCCGCGACCGACACCAATGCGTTCTTCGTGACCAAGGAGTACTCCCAGCAGAACGACGCCACCACGCTGTCCGACCTCGAGGGCAAGTCCGTGACGCTGGCGGCAGCGCCCGACTGCGAGGGCCGGCTCGACTGTGAAGGCGGCCTGACGTCCGCCTACGGCATCCACATCACCAAGATCCTGCCGCTGGGATACGCCAGCCCGCAGACGTACAAGTCGGTCCTCGACGGTGAGTCCCAGCTCGGCGAGACCAGCACGACCGACGGCACGCTGAAGAGCCAGGGACTGGTGCTGCTGCCCGACGACAAGCAGATCCAGCCGGCGCAGAACCTCGTGCCGATGGTGTCCACCGCGTTCCTCAACGCTCACCCCGACGTCGCCGACCCGCTGAACAACCTGATGGCGAAGCTGACCACCGACGACCTGACGCAGCTCAACGCCCAGGTGGCGGTCGACCGGCAGAAGCCGGAAGACGTCGCTTCGACGTGGCTCTCGGACAACGGCCTGATCTGACGCAGGAGGGATCCCCGGCCTCGCCGGGGATCCCCGCCCTGCGGACCGTGCGGTCGCTCCTGCCGTCCGCCAGACAGGTGCGCAGCGTCGTCGTGCTCTGCCAGCGGGACGACCCGACTCGCCTCACCGCGTGGCTCGCCGAGCTGGCCGACGACCGGGTCGTCGTGCTCGACGCGGGGACCGACCTTGCCGGTCTCACCGACCTCACGCGTCATCTCCGACGGGTGGGGCCGGTCGACCTCATGATCGACCTGCTGGCCTCGGACCGGCTGCCGGCCGACTGCACCGACCGTCGCGCGCTGCTGTCGACGGTGCTGCCGCACCTCGCGAAGGGCGGCGCCGTCGTGCACGACCGAGCGGCGGCCCGGGACGACCGAGGCGCCGGGATGGCGGCGACGGCCGCCTTGGTCGACACCGATGGCGACGTCGCGGCCCTGGCGATCACCCCGGAGCTGCTGGTCGTCACCCAGCGACACCACCGCTACCTGATGCTCCGCGAGGCCGACGTGCCCGAGGTGCTGGCGCAACGGGAGCCGGATCTCTCGGTGGACGAGGTCCAGGTCCTGCCCGCGGGCAGCCTGACGTCGCGGACCACCGTCCACCACCACGGCGACGAGCCGACCGTCGCACCGATGCACGACGTGATCCACCACCCTCGGTTGGTCACGCGCCGTTACCGCGGCACCGTGGCGCTGAGCGGGAGGACCCTGACGTGGTCCGGGCACTCGGTGCTGCCCGACTCGTTCCGGTGGCACCTCGCCGAGCGTTTGAGCCACCCGATGCTCGACGACGCGCGCGGAGGCCTCGCGCGGATGAAGCCGCGACACGCCCCCGTCCTCGCCCTCGAGGGCGACTACTACCAGCTGGAGTCGACGTACCCGAGCCACTTCGGGCACGTGCTCACCGAGGTCGTCTCGCGGATGTGGGGGTGGGACGAGGCGAAGCGCCGCCATCCCGGACTGCGGCTCCTCGTTCACCCGCGACCTGGGTTCGACAACGTCGTCGAGCGTGCCGTGTTCGCTGCGTTCGGCATCCCGGCCGACGACATCCGCTATGTGACGGAGCCGGTCGAGGTGCGCTCGGTGCTCTCCGCGACACCGATGTGGCACAACGCCGAGCCGCACTATGTGCACCCCGCCATCGCCGACGTGTGGGCACGGATCGGCGAGGGACTGTCACGACACGAGTCCGACGCCCCGACCGCAGAGCGGATCTTCGTCTCCCGCTCGGACGCGACGGCGAACAACGACCGCAGCTGCCGCAACCAGCGGGAGGTCGAGCGCCGCTTCGCCGACCGGGGGTACGCCGTGGTGTACCCCGAGCAGCACCCCTTGCCCGACCAGGCGCGCATCTTCCGCGAGGCGCGGGTCGTCGCCGGCTTCGGCGGATCCGCACTGTTCAACGTCATGCACACGCGGCGCCTGGAGGCACTGGTCGTGCTCAACCACAGTGGCTACTTCGCCCGGAACGAGCACCTCTTCGCTGCGGTGAAGGGCGGCGACTCGCACTACTTCTGGTCGACCCCCGACGTCGTCCCGAGCGACCCGCTGTCGAAGCAGGCGCTCCGGTCGAGCTGGGAGTTCGACACCGCGGCGCTGGGCGACGAGCTCGACCGGACGCTGGCCGCGTTCTGATCGCGGGTGTCCCGGAGGAAGTCGTTCCGATGCCCGACATGCCGCCCCGGTCCCGCCTGCGCGAGCTCGGTAGGTCGTCTTTCGCCCGGGTGCCGGGCGCGACGCAGGCACGGTTGCTCGGGGACGTCGCCTGCACGCGCAGCGGGTCGACGGGACTCGA
>JBKPTA010000065.1:0-15044 GCA_046735295.1 Actinomycetota bacterium
GGTCGAGCCCGCTGCGATGGTCGGCTGAGCGACCCGACGGTCGAGCCGCCGTCGGCCGAGCCCGTCGAGACCGCCCGCGCCGAGCCCAGCCGCCGCTGGACCGGCCCGCACCGCCTCGGCATATCCTGCGCCCGTGCCCTCGAAGGTGGTGACGATCGTCGTGGCGGGTGTCCTCGGAGCCGCGTGCGGTGTCGCGACCGCGTTCGCGCTGCCCCGCCCCCTCTACGACCCGTTGAACCTGAACGTCGCCCTGGTCAACCAGCCGTGCCACCCCGGCAGCAGCATCGTCATGCTCGAATGGGGCAGTCCGAGCTCCGCCCTCTTCTCGGCCGTCTCGAACAACGCGGGGGCCCGCTACCTGGAGCCGTCCCAGTCGTGCGACACGACGTGGCGGTTCCAACCCGAGGGCGCGACGTCGGTCCGACCCGACCCGCAGTACGTCGTGTACCTCGGCCCGTATGGCACGCGCCGGGCCTGCGCCATCCGCATGGAGGGCTCGCACAAGGGGACCTTCGTCACCAAGCTGACGTCCGGGACGTCCGAGATGGTGCAGTGCGTCTGCTACGTCGACCTCGCGACCGCACCGGACCTACGTCCCGGGATGGACGTCGACGCCGAGGCCAGCATCTGGATCCGGCAGCTGCAACAGATGCTGCACGCCGACCATCGGCTCGCGGTCGTCACCGGCGACTTCGACCTCGCCACCCAGCGCGCGGTCCGCACCCTGCAGGCCAAGGCGCTCCCACAGCCCAACGGCATCGTCGACGCCGTCACCTGGCAGATCATCACCCGCACGCTGTGCCACAACTACTGACCCTGGCAGCCGGTCAGAGACCGGGAGTCCCTGCCGCGTCGTCCTGGAACGCCTCACCGCGCAGCACAGGCACGCCCCCGCCGGCGTCGACCGCAGCCGCGATCTCGACGTCGCGGGCGAAGCCGGCCACGACCAGCTCGCGGCCGCTGGCGCAGGCGACCAGGGCCGACCCCAATTCGTCGCGGACACCCGCGAACGCCGACACGGCCAGTCGCGCCTCGGGCGAGGCGCCCGCCGAGCCGAGCTCCTGCAGGACCGCCCCCGCCCCCCAGAGGTCCTCCGCCGCCGGACGGAGCGTGCCGTCGGGCCATCTCTCACCGGCGGCGACCACCGACACCCGACCTGCCACCTGACGGAGCCGAGACCCGACCGCGGCGGCGTTGCGGAAGCACGCGCCCAGCACCATCACTCCGGCGTCCCGCAGGGCGAAGGCGACCGCCGAGCCGTTGGGCGACGGCAGCACGACCCGACCGACCCCGGAGAGTCCCTCGAACGACGCGGGAGACAGACTGACGGCGCCCTCGGCCAGCCCCGCTCGCCGGCCGCGCGCCAGCACGGCGCCCCGCTCCGCGGCGTACGCCGCGGCGTCGGCACGTGCCCACGGGTAGGGGTAGACGATGCTCCCCCGGTCGAGCGCCACCGACAGCGTGGTGGTGAAGGAGAGGACGTCGACGACGACGGCGACGTCACCGGGTCGCGCGTCGGCGACGAGCGCGAGGGCGCCGGTGAGGCCCCACTCGAACCGCAGCCGGTACGCCGACTGACCATGCTCGGGATGACCGGTGCCCGTCACCCGGTCACCAGATGCGCACCCTCTGCTCGGGATCGAGCCAGAGACCGTCGCCGGGCGCCGTGCCGAACGTCGCGTGGTACTCGTCGAGGTTCCGCACGATGTTGGCCCGGAACTCCGGCGGGCTGTGCGGGTCGATCGTGAGGTACTGCTGGGCGAGCTCCTGGCGACGCTTGGTCCGCCAGCAGAAGGCCCAGTTGAAGAACAGCTTCTGGGCGTCCTCCAGGCCGACGTCGCCGTCGCGGGCGATGCTGTAGGCCGTCAACGCGATGGTCAGCCCGCCGAGGTCGCCGATGTTCTCGCCCACCGTCAGCGCGCCGTTCACGTGCTCGTCCGGCAGGTCGCGCGGCGACAACGTGTCGTACTGCGCGATCAGCGCCTTGGACTTCTCCTCGAACCGGGCCTTGTCCTCCGGCGTCCACCAGTCGTGGAGGTTGCCGGCGCCGTCGTACTGCGCGCCCTGGTCGTCGAAGCCGTGCCCGATCTCGTGCCCGATCACCGCGCCGATCCCGCCGTAGTTCTCACACATCTCGGCATCGGGTGAGAAGAAGGGCTTCTGCAGGATCGCGGCGGGGAAGCAGATCTCGTTCATGCCCGGCCGGTAGTAGGCGTTCACGGTCTGCGGGAGCATCAGCCACTCCTCGCGGTCGACCGGCGCGCCGACCTTGGCGAGCTGGCGCCGCGTCTCGAAGGCGTTGGCGGAGAGGACGTTGCCGATCAGGTCGTCCGGCGTGAAGTCGAGCTCGGAGTAGTCGCGGAACTTCTCCGGGTAGCCGATCTTGGAGCGGAACATGTCGAGCTTGGCGAACGCCCGCTGCTTGGTCTCCTCGCTCATCCAGTCCAGGGACGAGATCGACTCGCGGTAGGCCCGGAGCAGGTTTCCGACCAGGTCCTCCATCATGGCCTTGGAGGCCGGCGGGAAGTGCCGAGCGACGTACTCACGGCCGACGGCCTCGCCGATGGAGCCTTCGACGACAGCCACCCCGCGCTTCCACCGCTCGCGCAGCTGCGGGGTCCCGCTCAGCGTGCGGCCGTAGAAGTCGAAGTTCGTCTCGACCAGCTCGGTCGGCAGGTACGGCGCGGCTGTGCGCACGACCCGGATGGCGAGCCACATGCGCCACTGCTCGATCGGCAGCTCCTCGAGGGCGGTGGAGAGGTGCTCGAGGTACGACGGCTGCCGGACGCAGGTCTCGGCGATGGTGTCCTCGGAGCCGCCCAGGTTGCGGACGAAGGCCTCCCAGTCGAACGCCGGGCACAGGGCCTTGAGCTCGTCGATGGTGGTGAGGTTGTAGGTCTTCTGCACGTCGCGGGTCTCGGCTCGCTCCCAGTGGCCGCGCGAGAGGCGCGTCTCGACCGCCATGACCGTCGCCGCGTCGGCCGCGGCGTCCTCGCGCCCCACGAGGCTGAACATCCGGGCCAGGTATTCGACGTACTTCTGACGGATCTCTGCGAACTTCTCGTCGTGGTAGTACGACTCGTCCGGCAGACCGAGCCCGCCCTGGGTGAGGTTGACCAGGCAACGGTCGGAGTCCTTGGCGTCGACATCGACGAACACGCCGAAGGCTCCGCTGCCGCCGATCTGCTCGAACTCACCGAGGAACGCCGCGAGGTCCCGGACGTCGCGAAGGCTGTCCACGGCGTCCAGCAGGGGACGGACCGGCTCGATCCCCAGGCGCTCGACCGCGGCCTCGTCCATGAACGAGGCGTAGAGGCATGCGATCCGCATCGCGTCGCCGTCGAGCGACTGCTCACCGGAGGCGACGCGCTCGGCCAGATCCTCGATGATCTCGCGGACCTGCTGCTCCGCGACGTCGGCGAGCTGGAGGAACGGACCCCAGCTGCCCTTGTCGGCGGGGATCTCCTCGGTCTGCAACCACCGGCCGTTGACGTGGCCGAACAGGTCGTCCTGCGGACGGATGGTGAGATCCATGCCGTTGCGGGCGTCGTCGAGCGTGCTCACCTGCAGGAGCCTAGGTCACGCCCGTCGGTCGAGCTCGTCGAGACCACGGACGTCATGCCGCACCGCCGCTTCCCGCGCGGGAACCGCTGGGGTGGCCCAGGCGTCAGATCGCCATGCTTGGTCGGCTGCACATCGTCCCACTGCTCGGATGCGCGCTCGGGTTGGCGCTGACCGTGGTGACGGCGTGCGACAGCCGGTCGCCCTCGTCGTCCCAAGCGGTGGCATGCTGCGCCCCGGCGTCCAACGCACGGGTCATCGGGTTGCTCGTGGGCATCGGTGGCCCTTCGGGAACGGCGGTCCAGCACTGGGCTGGAACGATCCGCGTGCTCGGCCACACGCGGACCACGGTGCGCACCGACGGCCGCGGCCACTTCTCGATCCGACTGGCTGCCGGGAGGTACCGGTTCGTCGCCACCAGCCCGACGTACGACGGCGGCCGGGGCGAGTGTCGCGCGGCCGGTCCCGTGCGGTTGCGGTCGCACCACACCACCCGGGTGCGGGTGGTCTGCCAGCTCAAGTGACGGGTCGAGCCTTTGCGCCCGGCCCGCACGAGGGCCGCGGCGCTCGCTCCGGCCGTTCCCCCCGGCCGTTCCCCCCGGCTGCATCGGGTCGGGTCCATGCGCCCGGCCCGCACGCGGGCTGCGGCGTTCGCTCCGGCCGTTCCGCCCCGGCTCCGCCGGTCGGGTCCATGCGCCTGGCCCGCACGCGGGCTGCGGCGTTCGCTCCGGCCGTTCCGCCCCGGCTCCGCCGGGTCGGGTCCATGCGCCTGGCCCGCACGCGGGCTGCGGCGTTCGCTCCGGCCGTTCCGCCCCGGCTCCGCCGGGTCGGAACGTCCTCACTCAGGTCGCACGATCCCGTTGAGCTCGAAGTGCATCGGGTCGGTGTAGTGCCCGTCGCCGCCCCAGGTGAAGCCCCACCTCTCGAAGATCGCGACCACCTGCCGGTCGATCTGTCCGACCGTGCCGCGCTGGTTCTCCGGGACGTTGAGGTCGAAGGCCAGCCCGAACGCGTGGTTGGACAGCGTCGTCGTGCCGGCGATGAACCGCGGCACGAAGCATCCGCCGTACTGTCCCGGGTGGATCTCCGACGCCAGCCCTTGGGCCACGATCTCCTCGAACGCGGCGCGCAGCTGGGGGAACATCTGGGTGTTGCAGGTCATCGGGCCGATGATCGGCATGGTCTCGGTGGAGATGTGTCCGGCCACCCAGCCCTGCTGCGGCGCGATCCGCCCGCCGCCGAGCACGGTGTAGCTGTAGGAGCCGACGGCGTCGGCTGCGCTGCCGACCAGGAACGCCGTCTGCACGGCCTTCGGGTCGAGCCCGAGGCGGGCGGCGACGTCGAGGCGCTGCACCGAGGCCCGGTGACCCACGATCCGCTGGATCGGTACGCGGACGGACCCCGGCGTCCGGATCCCCGTCGAGACCAGCAGGGCGTTCCCGCGTCGCATGCCCAGGGTCCTGATCCAGCTGGTGTTGACGACGGCGTCGACCTGGGGCACCTGGGGCGCGTACGCGCCGACGTGGACGCGAGGCGCGCCACTGCGCGCGCCGAGCCGCACATAGCCGTCCTTCCCGACGTGCGTGCGGAGACTCGGCCGGAGCGCCACCTCGCCGCCAGCGATCCGGTCCCACTCCGGTTGGAACTGGGCCACGACGCGCGACCCACCGATGGGACGGGTGTTGAAGTTCCGGTACGTCGCGGGATCGACCGCGGCGACGTTGACCGCGTGGTCCTCGATGCTGACCTGGGCCAGGCTGAAGCGCTCGACCCGGGTGACGCCCGACACCTGCCGGATCCGGCGCACCATCCGCTCGCTGAGCGGGCGCTGCCGGAAGATCAGGATGTCCGGCGTGTGCAGCGGGGCACGGAAGGGCCCCGGTCGCTCGACCTTGTGCTCGTCGACCGCGGACGTGGAGGCGGGGTCGCTACTCGGCACCTCGGTCGAGGAGCTCTCGGCCGGGGTGGGTCCGGTCGAGCCGGACGACGACCGGTCACCGCAGGCAGTCACGACGAGGGGCAGGAGCAGCAACGCCGTCCCGAGGACGGCGCCGGAACGTGCCCGAGCTCCCCCCATGGGTGGCAAGGGTAGTTCGGGGGTGCCGGGGGCCCTCCTCGTCAACGCCCCCGCGTGGGGCAGTCGAGCTGGTGGGCCGGCAGGTGCCGGTCGAGCCGAGGCTCCTCGGCCGCGGAGACGACCGGGCCCGGCGTGATGGTGAGCCACGAAACCACGCCACCCACGGCGAGCAGCACGGCACATGCGAGCATCGCCTTCCCGTACGCCGTGTCGAAGGCGCCGGGATCGGCGTACTGGTCGCCGCCGAGCCCGACCGCGACCGGCAGCGCGGCGACGGCGAGGAGCGAGCCGGCGCGGGCGATCGCGTTGTTGACACCACTGGCGATCCCCGCGCGGTCGTCGGGCGCCGCGGCGAGCACAGTGGCCGTGAGCGGGGCGACCATCAGGGCCAGCCCCAGCCCGAAGACGACCAGGGGCGGGAACACGCCGGCCCAGTACGACGTGCCGGCACCCACGAGCGACAGCCAGGCGACCCCGACCGCCATCACGATCGGTCCGACGCTCATCGGAGTACGGGGGCCGATCCGCGCACCCAGCTCACCCGCGCGGGCGGCCAGCAGCAGCATGATGACCGTCAGTGGCAGCGTGGCGAGGCCCGCCTGCATCGCGCCGTACCCGAGCACCGTCTGCAGGTCGATCACGAGGAAGAACGTCATGGCGCCCAGCGCGGCGTACACCAGGAGCGTCATCGCGTTGGCGGCGCTGAAGTCGCGGGAGGCGAACAGCTCCAGCGGCAGCATCGGGTGGCTCGATCGCCTCTCGACGACCACGAAGGCGACACCGCAGGCCGCCCCGATCCCCAGCGCCAGCAGCGCGTACGTCGTCGACCACTCGATCAGCCAGTAGGTGATCCCGCCCAGGAACACGGCCGCGAGCACTGCCCCGACGACGTCGAACGGACCGTCCGCTCCGGCGCTGGTCTCGGGCACGTACTTCAGTGCCATCGCGACCGTCAGCACCGCAAGCGGGGCATTGATCAGGAAGATCCAGCGCCAGTCGGCGTACTGGACGAGAGCGCCGCCGACGAAGGGCCCGATCGCTGCCGCGATGCTCCCCAGCCCCGACCACGACCCGATCGCCCGGCCCCGGTCGGACGGCGCGAAGACCGCCTCGATGATCGCCAGGCTGCCGGGCGTGAGCAGGGCGCCGCCCACTCCCTGCAGGACCCGGGCCGCGATCAACAGCGTGGGGTCGGGTGCGAGGCCGCACAGCACCGAGGCGACGGCGAACCAGATCACACCGACCACGAAGACCCGCCGGCGCCCGAGGCGGTCGCCCAACGCACCACCGAGCAGGATCAGGCTCGCGAGCAGCAGGAGGTAGCCGTTGGTGATCCACTGCAGCTGGGCGAGCGACGCGTCGAGGTCCTGGCCGATCGTCTTGAGGGCGACGTTGACGACGGTGCCGTCCAGCATCGCCATCCCCGACCCCAGCACCGCTGCGAAGACCACCCCGCGTCCGGCAGGTGAGGAGTACTCGATCGTCCCTGCGCTCACCCTCGTGACCCTATGGCCCGAGTCGACGCGGGCAGTCGGTCGTCCAGGGACGTCGGTCGCCGGCCCAGTCGGCCGGCCTCGGGGGCCCTGGTCGAGCCCGTCGAGACCAGGCTCCGGCGCCGGGCCCCACACCGCCACCCGGCCGTCGAGAGGTTGCTCCTCCGCGTCGACCCGGGGAGATTGGGCACATGACTGCGAAGACGTCGGGGCTTCCTTTCGGAATCGACTTCGGAGGGAGCGGGATCAAGGGCGCGCCGGTCGACCTGAAGAAGGGCGAGTTCGCCACCGACCGGGTCCGGATCGAGACGCCCGCCCCCTCGACCCCGGCGGCGGTGGCCGAGGTCTTCGCCGCGCTGCTCGAGAGGTTCCCGGTCTCCGATGCCCCGGTGGGCGTCACCGTTCCCGGTGTCGTGGTCAAGGGCGTCGTGCGGTCGGCGGCCAACATCGACAAGCACTGGGTGGGTGAGGACGCCGACCGGCTGTTCACCGACCGCACCGGCCGTGACGTCCACGTCGTCAACGACGCCGACGCCGCCGGCCTCGCCGAGGTCCGGTACGGCGCGGCGAAGGGTCGGCGCGGGCTCGTCATCGTGACCACGCTCGGCACCGGCATCGGCTCCGCACTGGTGTACGACGGCGCGCTCGTTCCCAACTCCGAGCTCGGCCACCTCGAGATCGACGGCGTCGACGCCGAGAAGCGCGCCGCGTCCAGCGCGCGCGAGCGCGAGGACCTCTCCTGGCGCGACTGGGCGAAGCGGCTGACGACGTACTACCGCAAGCTCGAGCAGCTGTTCTCCCCCGAGCTCTTCGTCGTCGGCGGAGGCGTCAGCAAGAAGTCCGACCGCTTCGTGCCCCTGGTCGACATCGAGACCGAGATCGTCCCGGCCCAGCTCCGCAACGCCGCCGGCATCGTGGGCGCGGCCCTCTACGCGACCGAGAGCGAGGACTGACCCGGCGCCGTGCGACCCTGGTCAGAACTCGACGGCCAGCTGTTCCTCGATGTCGGGGACGAGCCGGGCGGGCTCGGTCTGGGGTGCGTAGCGGTCGACGACGCTCCCGTCCCGAGCGACCAGGAACTTGGTGAAGTTCCACTTGATCGCGCCCCCGCCGAGGCCACGCTTCTCGTGCTTGAGCCACGCGAACAGCGGGTGCGTGTCGGCGCCGTTCACCTCGATCTTGGCGAACATCGGGAACGAGACCCCGTAGTTGCGCTCGCAGAAGACCGCGATCTCGTCCTCGGTCCGCGGCTCCTGGTGACCGAACTGGTCGCACGGGAAGCCGAGTACGGTGAAGCCGCGGCCCGCGTAGGTGTCGTAGAGCCGCTGCAGGCCCTCGTACTGCGGAGTGAGCCCGCACTGGCTCGCGGTGTTCACCACCAGGACGACGTCGCCCACGTAGGTTCCGAGATCCTGGTCCTTCCCGTCGATCGTCGTGGCGTGGAAGTCGCCCAGGTGGGTGGGCTGGGTCATGCATCTGCTCCTCTGATCGCTGCGGCCACGGCCTTGGGCACGTCGGGATGGAAGACGGTCGGGATGATGAAGTTGGGGTTCAGCTCGTCGTCCTTGACCACGTGGGCGATCGCGTCAGCCGCCTTGAGCAGCATCGCCGTGGTGATCTCCTTGGCCCGGGCGTCGAGCAGGCCGCGGAAGACTCCGGGAAACGCCAGGACGTTGTTGATCTGGTTGGGGTAGTCGGAGCGGCCGGTCGCCACGACGGCCGCGTACCGCTCGGCCTCGGCCGGATCGACCTCCGGGTCGGGGTTCGCGAGGGCGAACACCACGGCGCGCTCGGTCATGTCGGCGATCCACTCGGCCGGCAGGATCCCGGGCGCACTGACACCGATGAAGACGTCGGCGCCCCGGAGCGCGTCGTGCAGGTCCCCCCGGAGCCGACCGGTGTTGGTGCGCCTGGCCAGCTCGGCCATCGCCGGGCTCAGCGCGTCGTCGTCTGCCGACAGGATGCCGGCCTTGTCGACGAGGACGACGTCTCCGGCCCCAGCCGCCAGCAGCACCGTCACGATCGCGGAGCCGGCCGCACCCGCTCCGGACACCACGATGCGGACGTCGGGCAGCTTCTTCTCGACACATCGCAGCGCGTTCGTCAGCGCAGCATGGACGACGATGGCAGTGCCGTGCTGGTCGTCGTGGAAGACCGGGATGTCGAGGCTGTCGCGCAGCCGGCGCTCGACCTCGAAGCACCGGGGAGCAGCGATGTCCTCGAGGTTGATGCCGCCGAATCCGGGCGCGATCAGCTCCACCGCGCGGACGATCTCGTCGGTGTCCTGGGTGTCGAGGCAGATGGGCCAGGCATCGATGCCGCCGAACCGCTTGAACAGCGCCGCCTTGCCCTCCATCACGGGCAGCGCCGCTCCCGGGCCGATGTTGCCCAGCCCGAGCACGGCGGAGCCGTCGGTGACCACGGCGACGGAGTTGCCCTTGATCGTCAGCCGTGAGACGTCCTCGGGGTTCTTCGCCAGGGCCAGGCTGACGCGCGCGACACCGGGTGTGTAGGCCATCGAGAGGTCGTCACGGGTGCGCAGCGGCACCTTCGAGGTGACCTCGATCTTGCCTCCGATGTGTAGCAGGAAGGTGCGGTCGCTGACCTTGTGGACCTCGACGCCCTCGACGTCCTCGACCGCGGCGACGACCACCTCCGCATGACCGGCATCGGCGGCCGAGCAGGTGACGTCGACGACGAGGCGGTCATGACTGGAGTCCGCGACGTCGATCGCCGTCACGATCCCGCCGGCCGAGGCGATCGCGGTGGCGACGGCCCCGACGACCCCGTGGTCGGGCGCCGTGTGCAGCCGCATGGTGATCGAGTACGACGACGGAGTGGCCGACATGCCGATCACCCTAGCCGCGACCGGCGAACGTCCCTCGACCGCTCCGTGACCTGGCCAGCACACCGGCGAGAAGCACCAGCGCGACGATCTGGGCGGCGACGATGGTTCCCACCAGGGCGCCGCGGTGGGCGTCGTACAGCCAGCCGGCGAGGCCGCCCCCCGCGAGCGCCGCGACCGCCTGGAACGCTGCGAACCCGCCGTACGCCGTGGCCAGCCGGGAGGCGGGGACGAGGTCGGCGACGAGCGCCTTGACCGTCGAGTCCTGGACGCCGGTGGCACAGCCCCAGAGCAGGACCCCGGAGACCGCGACCCAGACCCGGTCGGTGAACACCAGAGCCGGGACCACGGCGACGACGACCGGCAGGAGGAGCAGGGTGCCGCCCCCGACCCGGTCGTAGGCGAAACCGGTGCCCAGCGAGGCGACCGCCTCCGCCGCCATCGCCGCGGCGTACACGACCGGCACGACGGCGGTCGCGACCAGGTGCTCGTTCACCAGGTGGAAGGAGATCACGCCGAACGTCATCAGCCCCACGGTCGTCAGCGCGCACGCGACGGCGTAGACGTAGAACGCGCTCGGCAGTCCTTCGAGGCGGATCTCCGCGGATGCCCGGTCGTGCTCCGGGTCGCCGACGTACCGATGCATCCAGGCCAGGACGCCGAGCGCCGCCGCCCCCGGGACGGCGAGCACGAGCAGACCCGCCCACTGGTGCGTCGTCAGCGCGACCACCCCGGCGACGAGGAGGGGGCCTAGGAAAGCACCGGTCTGGTCGAGGGCCTTGTGGACGCCGAACCCGCGCCCTCGCCCGACCCTGCGGGCGGCCACCGCGAGAAGCACCGACTTCGCCGGACTGCGGATGGCCTTGCCGGTGCGCTCGAGCAGCACCATCGCCGCGCCGAAGGCCAGCCCCGCAGCCCCGAGCGCGGGTGCGAGCGCCATCAGCGGCACGCAGACCGCGGTGAGTGCATAGCCGAGGACCATCCACCGCCAGTAGCGACCGGAACGGTCGGCAGCCGGACCGGAGAACAACCGGAAGCCCAGGGCCGCGGCCTCGCCAGCGCCGGTGACCAGACCGACGGTCAGCGCCGAGGCCCCGAGCGAGGCGAGGAACGGACCGGTGATGGAGCGTGCTCCCTCGTAGACCAGGTCCACGAGCAGACTGACCACGCCGAGCCAGAGGACGGTGCGCCACCCGGCCCAGCCGCGCGTCCCGACGTCGACCTCAGACATCGCGGGTCCTCCGGTGCCAGGCCCAGGCCAGTCCCAGCACGATGAGGGCGATGATCGCCGCGCTGGTGACGCCGAGTCCGTGGGTGATCGTGCTGATGGAGTGGGCCGCGAAGTATCCGAGGAGCACGCAGGCGCTCCCCCAGATCAGCGCGCCCACAACGTTGAAGAACAGGAACCGGCGGTACTCCATCCGGCTCGCCCCGGCCAGGGCCGGCATGACGGCGCGAAGGAACGCCGTGAAGCGGCCCATCACCACAGCGCGCCCCCCGCGCCTGCGGAGGTAGACCTGGGCAGCCTCGACGCGGTGCGGATGGTTGCGGAGCACCGGAGCTCGCGTCAGCCTGGGGCCCAGCTTGCGTCCCACTTCGAAGCCGACGCTGTCGCCGCCCACCGCGGCGAGGAGCACCACCGCCAGCACCAGAACGACCGAGACCTTCCCGGCATCGGCGAGCACACCGCCGTAGACAACCGCTGTCTCTCCGGGGAGCACGAAGCCGAAGAACAACGCCGCCTCGCCGAAGACGAGCGCGGCGATGATCAGCAGGGCGATCCACGGCGGTACCGCAAGGAGGGCGTGGACGACCTTCTGCAGCATCAGCCGACCAGCTGAGCCCGGACGCATGCCCGCTCACCCACGGCGATCGGGTTCTCATGCTCGCGGAGGTGGATCTCCACGTCGCGGTCGCGCAGGGTCAGCACCAGCGACGAAGGGCCGGTGCGCGCGACCTCCCCATTGATCAGGTACGTCCCGTCGTCCTGCTTGTCGAGCAGCGAGCCGTCCTCCCCGCTCTGGACGTCCTCGACGGCGATGCCCACCAGCGTCGGCCGACGCAGACGGCCGCCCAGCCGCCAGGACAGCAGGATCATCAGC
Organism: Actinomycetota bacterium; assembly: GCA_046735295.1. Lineage (GTDB taxonomy): Bacteria > Actinomycetota > Actinomycetes > Propionibacteriales > Nocardioidaceae > Nocardioides. The sequence goes on from JBKPTA010000065.1 coordinate 12,079, forward strand.
CCCACCAGGGCGTCGGCCACGGACGTGAGGAGCAGGCCGCTCCAGCTCCGGACCTGCCCGTCGACGTGGTACACGTCGGGTTCGCCGTCGAGCACGCGGACCTGGACCTGCCTGGTCCTGACCGCCTCGAGCCCCACGTCCCGGCGCACGCGGACGGTACGCACCTTCTGCTCGCCGTCGACGCTCACCGGGAGCCGGAACGCGAGGGCGACGTCGTCGCCTGTCCGGTCGGCACCGACCACGGTGGCGGTGACCTCGGTCCCGCTCGTCCTCACCCGGTGCTGCTGCCACTCGTAGAGGCCGTACGGCACGTTGATCACCACCAGCGCGAGCACGACGAGGACCACCCGGCCCCAGCGGATCCCGTCGCGACCTGTGCCCATGCGCGCCAGTATGACGGGCGGTTCGCGAGGTCAGGGGCCGCGAGCGGGCCGTCGCCGGAGGCGCCGGACCGGGGCTGCGAGCTCCGCCACGGCGACGACCAGGACGACCACCGCGACCCCGGCAACGGTCAAGGCCCGTCCGGCGTGGAGTGAGGGCGACCACACTCGTCAGGGTGACGTCCAGACCTCGTGGTCGTCGTGGGTCCGGCTACCCATCGTCTGGTAGGAATCCGGCCAGGAGGCATCGCATGGCCGCATCACGGGAGCCGTTCGTCCGGCTCCTGCCTCTCGCGGACCGACCGACGTCCGTGCTGCGCCGGCTGCGGGGTGAGCCGGGTCTGGTCGCGCTCGTCGGGGCCTGGGCGGGGGGCGGGGCGGTCGTGGCGTCCCGGCCGGCCGAGGTGTACGACGGTGACCCCCTCGACCTGCCCGACCGCTGGGGCGACGTCGCGTCGACGGGAGCGACTCCCGCGACGTTCGGCGGCGGCTGGATCGGCTACTGGGGCTACCAGCTCAACCGGTTCCTCGAGGCCGTCCCCCCGCCGCCGACGCGTCCTCGTCCGCAGCCTGACTCGTGGATCGCCCGCTACGACTGGGTGCTCCGGTACGACGCGGTGTCGGGCCGGTGGGCGTTCGAGACGTTGCTGTCGGGGTCGGCCGCCGAGGCCGCCTACGACGACGCGGTGGCGATGCTGGCCCGTCCCGGGCAGCGCCGGCCGTTCGCGTTCGACCCCTTCGCGATGGCGGCGGGGCCGGAGCACTACCGCGCCGCCGTGGCGGCGGCTCGCGAGCACATCTGGGCCGGGGACATCTTCCAGGCCAACATCTGCACCCGGTTCGACTCACGGCTCGAAGGCGACCCGCTCGACGTCTTCTGCGCGGGGGTCGACGCGCTCGCCCCGGCCCACGCGGCGTACCTCGACCCGGGCGACCGTCAGGTGGTCAGCCTGTCACCGGAGCTCTTCCTGCGCCGCACCCGGCGCGAGGTGCTGACCCGGCCGATCAAGGGCACGGCACCGGCCTCGCAGACCATCGGCGTGCTGGAGCGCTCGGCGAAGGACCGTGCGGAGAACGTGATGATCGTCGACCTGATGCGCAACGACCTCGGCCGCGTCTCGAGGACGGGAACGGTACGGGTGGCGTCGCTCGCCGCACCGGAGCCCGGGGCGGGTGTGCGGCACCTGGTCTCCGAGGTCCGAGGGACCCTGACCGAAGACACCTCGGACGCCGACCTGCTCCGCGCGACCTTCCCGCCCGGCTCGGTGACCGGAGCGCCCAAGGTGCGGGCGATGGAGGTCATCCACGAGCTCGAGGCGACCGGGCGCGAGGTGTACACCGGAGCCCTCGGCTACCTGAGCCCGGTCGCCGGGCTCGAGACCAGCGTCGTGATCCGGACCTTCGAGATGGTCGCCCGAGACTGCTGGATCGGCGTCGGCGGCGGCATCGTCGCCGACTCGGACCCGGACCGCGAGCTCGCCGAGGTGTTCACCAAGATCGACCCGCTGCTCGACGCCGTCGGGGCGACCCGGAGCACCACCGTTCCCCCGCCGCATGCCTGCGACGCCGAGCCGGCTCCGGTCATCGCCACCGCCGACGGGCCGCTGCCCGAGCCTGGGCTCGGAGTGTTCGACACCTTGCTGGTGCGCGCGGGTGAGCCGGTGGCGTTGGCCGACCACATCGACCGGCTCGCCGCTTCGGTCCTCCGGCTGTACGACGTGACCGTCGACGCAGACGCCTTGGCCGCACGCGTTCGCGCCCAGGCGGCCGGCCTGGACACGGCGCGCGTGCGCACGTCGTACGAGCCGGTCGGCGCCGTGTGGACGATCGAGGCCGAGGTGATCGACGAGCCCGGCCCCGAGCCCCGCCGACTGGTGCCACGCCGGCTGGCCTCTGGTCTCGGCGAGCACAAGTGGTGCGACCGGCGGCTCGCCGATGACGTGGCGTCCGCCGACGACGTGCTGTTCGTCGACGAGGCGGACATGCTGCTCGAGTGCGGCCGCGCGAACGTGTTCGTGGTGCTCGACGACCTGGTGGTCACCCCTCCACTGGACGGTCGGATCCTGGCCGGCACGGTCCGCGCTCGCGCGCTCCGCCTGCTCCGCCGCCACCGGATACCGGTCGCCGAGCGGCGAGTGTCGCTGGGCGAGCTCGCCGCCGCCGTCGAGGTGTTCACCACGAGCTCGATCCGCGGCGTCCAGCCGGTGATCGGGTGCGAGGGGCTCGGAAGCTGGGGGGTCGGCGCGCTGACCACCTGGGTGAGCGACCATCTGGACGGCCCGGCGTACGACCTGAACGTGCCGACACCGGTCACCGGCAGCGGCACAGGCAGCGTCACCGGCAGCGTCACCGGCAGCGTCACCGGCAGGGTCACGAGCAGGGCGCGCGTGCTCGTGCTCGACAACTACGACTCCTTCACCTACAACCTCGCCCAGCGTCTCGGCACGCTCGGCGCCGGAGTGGAGGTGGTCCGCAACGACCAGGCCGCGGTGGCCGACCTCGCCGCCGCTGCACGCGACGGCACGTTCACCCACGTGGTGGTCTCGCCCGGACCGGGCCGACCCGAGGACGCCGGCGTCAGCGTCG
>JBKPTA010000066.1:0-16774 GCA_046735295.1 Actinomycetota bacterium
GCACCGGAGTCGCCGTACCTGGCGTTCATCGTCGGTACCCATGTGGCAACCGCGCTCGCCCTCGTCGCCTTCTACTGGCGCGACTGGATTCGGCTCCTCGCCGGTCTGCTGACGAGCGTGCGTCACCGCCGCCTCTCGACCCCCAGCGAGCGCCTGATCTGGCAGCTGATCGTGGGCACCATCCCGGTCGGGCTCGTCGGTCTCCTCTTCGAGCACTGGGTGCGCACGCATCTGGGGCGGCCGGTCGTGGCCGCGTGCCTGCTCATGGTCAACGGCGTGATCCTCCTGGGCATCGAGTGGTACGCCGCGCGCAGGCCTGCGGGCCCCGAGCCCCCCGAGGACGACGTGCCGGACGACGGGGTCGCCGCTGATGCCCGCCTTGCGCAGATGTCGTTCGGCCGGGCCCTCGCGATCGGCAGCGTCCAGATCCTGGCGCTCGGACCCGGGATCTCTCGCTCCGGTGCGACGACCGCGGCCGGCATGCGGGCAGGGCTCCGGCGGGAGGACGCGGTGCGCTTCTCGTTCCTGCTCGCCACGCCGGTGATCCTGGCTGCCGGAGTGCTCAAGCTGCCCGACCTTCTCGGCCCGCTCGGCGACGGGATCCGGCCCCAGGTCCTGCTCGGTTCCGTGCTCGCCGGCATCGGTGCCTACATCTCGGTGCGCTGGCTCACCCGGTGGGTCCACACGAACTCGCTACGGCCGTTCGGGTGGTACTGCCTGGTCGCCGGTGCTGCCTGCCTGGTGCTCTTCGCCGTGCGGTGAGCGCGGAGAGCGCGAGACGATGACGTGGCGGGCGCCGGCGCGGTAGGTTCGACGCCCAGGTCCACGACGTACTCAGCGCCACTCGGGGCGCCTCCTGGGGGATGTGATGGCCACGCAGGGCGCGCCGGGGGGGCCCACCTCCTCGGCGTTGTACGACGCTGCCACCGACGCATTCCGTCGCTGGCGCGCCGGAGACGAGCCTGCCCTCGACGAGCTGGTCCGCACCATGAGCCCGGTGCTGTGGCACGTGGTACGCGCCACGGGGCTCGATCGTGAGGCCGCCGAGGACGTCGTGCAGAACACCTGGCTGACCCTGGTCCGCTCCGCGGACTCGGTGCGCGACGCCCAGGCGATCACCCGATGGCTGTGCACGGCTGCTCGCCGCGAGGCGTGGCGCGTGAGCAAGTCCGCCACGCGCACGCGACCGGTCGAGGACGAGGTCATCGACGCGCGGCTGCCTGTCCAGACCTCGCCCGAGTCCGAGGTGGTGACCCACGACGAGAACGCCCAGCTCTGGCATGCCTTGTCGCGCCTGCCGGACCGCTGCCAGAGGCTCCTGCGCATCGTCGCCTGGGAGCCCCGGCCCGACTACTCGTCGGTGGCCGACACGCTGGAGATGCCGATCGGCAGCATCGGTCCGACGCGGCGACGCTGTCTGGACAAGCTCCGCCTCGAGCTCGGAGACCCGGCGTGACCGCGACCGACGACGAGCTGCTGCGGGCGGTGGCGGGCCTCTACGCCGACCTCGACCCGGAACCGGCCGACCTCGCCGACGGGGTGCTGGCACGGCTTGCCGTGGAGGACCTCGAGACGGAGTACGAGCTGCTCACCCTCGTGGAGCGGGTGGACACGCGGGCCGGCACCAGGGCGGGTGACAGCCCCGAGAGCAGCCCGAACGTGGCTCTGGAGTTCGCCGGGGCCACCTACCGCGTCCTGGTCCGGATCAGCACGACCGATGAGGGGCTCCGACGCCTCGACGGCTGGGTGGCGCCCGCGCTGCCGATGCGGGTCTTCCTGGGCCCGCCTGGCGATGCGCTGGCGCACACGCGTCAGAGCGCCTACGCCGACCGCGACGGCCGCTTCGAGTTCCCCGCTCCCATGGGCGGCGAGGTGCGGCTCTGGCTGCTCCCCCAGACGTCCCGTGGCGAGGACGCGGTGCCGCCGTTCGTGACGCCGCCCTTCGTCGTCTGAGGGAACTCCCGGCGAACCGAAAGTCCGACGGGCGATGTATCAGCCGGCCATCTCTGTCGCTCCTTGAGGGACAGTGGCCGGGGACGCTGGTGCGGGGGGACAGCGCAGCCGTTCCACGGGCGAGCGCCAGGTTCTCGGCGCAGGGCCGGGTCGCGTGGCGCTGGGGGGTGGTCACGCGACCCGCCCATCCGCGTGTCAGGGCTGCGTGTCAGGGCTGCGTGTCAGGGCTGCGTGTCAGGTCAGGGCTGCGTGTCAGGGCTGCGTGTCCGGGCCGCGTGTCCGGGCCGCGTGTCCGGGCCGCGTGTCCGGGTCAGCCCCGAGACGCGTCGACCAACCGCTGCACGTAGGGCGTCCACCACCCGTCGTACCGCCGCTGCAGCTGGGGGATCCGCCAGTCGGTGCCCTCGACCATCTGCCGGCACCGGTAGCTCGGACAGTGGCAGCGCAGCAGCCACTCCGGGTCGACCGTGCTCATCGCGTAGTCGGTCAGCAGCTCCTCCCCCTCGGCCACGTCGACCATCGTGGCGAGGGCGTACTCGTCGACCCAGCCCAGGTTCGGGTCGCAGCCGTGGTTGCCGAACCGGTTGTCCCCGGGGGCGACGAGGAGATGCCGGTCCTGGTCGACCACCACGGTGTCGACGTAGGTGTCGCTCGACGCGATCACGTCACGCAGGATGGCGGTGTCGACGAGCCGCCCGCCGAGCCGCGACACGACGGTCCCGGCAGGCAGGACGGCGGTCGCGAAGAGCCCGCGACCGGCGATGTCCGACGCCCCCACCGCGATCGCGGGGTGCAACCAGCAGTCCGGCAACGGGTCAGGCACGGGCGAGGTACTCCCCCAGCGCATCCACCAGCCGCTCCACGTCGCGCTCGTCGGTGTACGGCGCGAGCCCCATCCGCAGTCCACCGCCCTCGCCGAGGCCGAGCCGCCGCGACGCCTCGTAGGCGTAGAACGAGCCGGCCGGCGCGTTGACGTTGCGGGACGCGAGGTGTCGGCGTACGTCCTGGACGTCGTGCCGCGCGAAGGTCGCCAGCACGGTGGGGGTCCGCCGGGCCGCACGTGACCGCAGCGTGACTCCGGGAAGGTCCGTCAGCGCGTCCTCCAGTCGTCTCCGCAGCCGGTCCTCGTACTCCTCGAGCGCGGCCAGGGACGCCACCAGCCGCTGCCGGCGTGTGCCCGATCCCGGCACGAGGTCGGCCAGGAAGTCGACGGCCGCGGCCACTCCGGCCAGCAGCTCGTAGGGCGGCGTCCCGAGCTCGAACCGGTCGGGCACCTCGTCGCTCGCCGGCATCAGCTTGTCGGGGCGCAGTGGCTCCAAGACGTCCGGGCGGGCCGCGAGCACCCCGCAGTGCGGGCCGAGGAACTTGTAGGGCGAGCACGCGAAGAGGTCGGCCCCGAGCGCCTGGACGTCGACCATCGCGTGCGCGGTGTAGTGGACGCCGTCCACGTAGAGCAGCGCTCCCGCGGCGTGCGCCAGCTCGGCGATCGCCGGGATGTCGGGACGGGTGCCGATCAGGTTCGAGGCCGCGGTCACGGCCACGACCCGCGTGTCCCCGGACAGCACTCGGTCGACCTGCTGGACGTCGAGCTCACCGGTCTCGGGATCGAAGTCGGCCCAGCGGACGGTCGCGCCGGCCCGCTCGGCCGCGTGGACCCACGTGCGGACGTTGGAGTCGTGGTCGAGGCGGGTCACCACCACCTCGTCGCCGGGGCCCCACTCCCGCGCCATGGTGCGAGCCAGGTCCATGGTGAGCTGCGTCATCGAGCGGCCGAACACGATGCCGCGCGGGTCGACGTTCACCAGGTCGGCCATCGCCGAGCGCCCGGCGTCGACGGCCGCGGTCGCGTTGCGCTCGGCCGGGGTCACCGTGTCCCCGTTGGCCAGCGGGGCGAGCAGCGTGTCGTGGACGGCCCGCGCCACCACGTCGGGTGTCTGCGTGCCGCCGGGCCCGTCGAAGTGCGCCGCCCCCAGCCCCTCCCCCTCACCGAGCTGCGGGAAGTGCGAGCGCACGCGTACGACGTCGTACGTGGCGCCGGTCGTGGTGATGCGGGCGGTGTCGGTCACGTCCCCATTCTTGCGGCTCCACCGGACCGGCGAGGGGGTCGGCCTCCTGAGAGCCGGTCACCGCTGCTGGCGCCACCGTGGAGAGACGTTCGGGGCTCGGCCCGGACCCCGCCGAACAGGACCTCCCGGGCCGCGACGCAGGGCCGCCACGCACAGCCACCGATCCGAGCTCGTCGCCAGCGGTGAGCAGGTCGGGGAGCTGTTCGATGGGCCGGAGAGCCCGCACGCAGGGACGCCTCAGGCGTCGCGCGCCCCTTCTTCAGCGAGCTACAGCTGAGACTGCACCCCCGCAAGCAGCTGGCGTGCGATCACGATGCGCTGCACCTGGTTGGTGCCCTCGTAGATCTGGGTGACCTTCGCGTCACGCATCATCCGCTCGACCGGGTAGTCGCGGGTGTAGCCGTAGCCGCCGAGCACCTGGACGGCGTCGGTGGTGACCGCCATGGCGGTGTCGGAGGCGAAGCACTTGGCCGCCGCGCCGAAGAACGCGAGATCGCCGTCCCCGCGTTCGGACCGCCCCGCCGCCGCGTAGGTCAGCTGCCGGGCCGCCTCGACCTTCATGCCCATGTCGGCGAGCAGGAACTGCAGACCCTGGAAGTCGCTGATCGGTCTCCCGAACTGCTTCCGGCCCCTCGCATAGTCCAGGGCGACGTCGAGCGCCCCCTGGGCAACGCCGACGGCCTGGGCGGCGATCGTGATCCGGGTGTGGTCGAGGGTCTGCATCGCGGTCTCGAAACCGGTGCCCTCCTCGCCGATCATCCGGTCGGGGGCCAGGCGCACGTGGTCGAGGTACACCTCGCGCGTCGGGCTGCCCTTGATGCCGAGCTTCCTCTCCTTGGCGCCGAAGGTGACGCCCTCGTCGGACTTCTCGACCACGAACGCCGAGATGCCGCGGCTGCCCTTCTCGGGATCGGTCACCGCCATGACCGTGTAGTACTCGCTCGTGCCTGCGTTGGTGATCCAGCGCTTCACGCCGTTGAGCAGCCAGCTGTCGCCCTCGCGGACCGCACGCGTCTTCATCGCTGCTGCGTCCGAGCCGGCGTCCGGCTCGGAGAGGCAGTAGGAGAAGCCGCCGTCACCGGCCGCCAGCCGGGTCAGGTAGTGCTTCTTCAGCTCCTCCGAGCCGCTCAGGATCAGCGGCAGGGAGCCCAGCTTGTTCACCGCCGGGATCAGGCTGCTGGCCACGCAGACCCGCGCGATCTCCTCGATCACGATCACCGTGGCGAGCGCGTCGGCCCCCGCCCCGCCGTACTCCTCGGGCACGTGCGGCGCGTGGAAGTCCGCTTGCTGTAGAGCCCTCGCCGCCTCCTCGGGGTAGCGGCTCTCCTCGTCGACCTCCGCGGCGTACGGCGCGACCTTGGCCGTGCACAGGTCGCGTACGGCCTCGCGGATCGCGCGATGCTCCTCCGAGAGCGCGAACAGCGGGAAGTCGTCGCTCATGGGGCGGATTCTACGTTCGGCGGCTCTCCCACGACTTGTTCCGGCCCGCTCGAGACCACTCGGCGGGAAGGCATCGGGCCGAGACCTAGGCTGGCAGCGTGGGCCGGTGGCAGCGTGACGACTGGGTGGACCTGATGCTCGACGACCTCCAGACCTGGGCAGTGGTCGGGCTGTCGGGCAACCGGGGCCGGACGGCGTACTCCATCGCGGAGCTGCTCCAGCGCCGCGGGAAGCGGATCGTGCCGATCCATCCCCGGTTCGCCGACGCCTCCACCGAGAACGACACGGCGCTCGGCGAGCGCGGCTATGCCAGGCTCGCTGACGTCCCCTTCCCGATCGAGGTGGTGGACGTGTTCCGGCGCTCGGAGGCAGCCGGCGAGTTCGCCGACCAGGCCGTGGCTGCCGGCGCCCGTGGTGTCTGGTTCCAGCTCGGGGTCATCGACGAGGACGCGTTCGAGCGGACGACGCGCAGCGGGATCCCGATGGTGATGGACACCTGCCCTGCCATCGAGTGGCGGCGTCGCGACGACCCGCGCTCGGCCTGACCCGGACAGTCCGGGCTAGGGCTGGTCCTCCTCGACGGTGTGCACCGCCGCCTCCTCCGCGCTCGCCGCCGCTCCGTCGACGCCCACGTCCTCCGCGACGTCGTCGGACGTCTCGCCCTCGGCCTGCGCCAGCCGCCCGGTGCGCTCGTCGCCGACCTCGAACCCGTCGGTCGGGTCGGCGTTCTCACCGGCACCGAGCAGCTCCGACTCCTGGGCAGCCGCGGTGTGGTCGATCTCCGCCACCGGGTCGGGCTCCTCCTGCTCGAGACGCTCGTCGAGTGACTCGCCCGCGGCGTCGTCAGCCGGCGTCACGCCGTGTGCCATCGCCGGGCTGGGTCGTTCCGGCGGCGACAAGCCCTCGTCGAGCACGTCGTCCACATCGCGCTCGTCGAGCGTGTCCGCCGACTGGAGCTGGTCCTCGCTGAAGCTGCTGCTCATGCCCGTCCGTACCCAGGCCGCGATCAGCCCAACCGATCCAGGTGCGGCCTGCTCGACACGCTAGAAGCCGAGCCTCCGCCCGCGAGCCGAACGGACCTTCTGACCCTTCTCCTGGGCGGTGCGCCGGAGGTCGGCCTGGAAGTCGAGCATCCGCTGCCGGAGGTGGGCGTCCGACGTGGCGAGGATGCGGACGGCGAGCAGGCCTGCGTTGCGCGCATTGCCGACCGCCACGGTCGCGACCGGCACTCCCGACGGCATCTGGACGATCGAGAGCAGTGAGTCCAGGCCGTCCAGATGCTCCAGCGGAATCGGAACACCGATCACCGGCAGGGGGGTGACCGCGGCGAGCATGCCGGGAAGATGGGCTGCGCCGCCGGCGCCGGCGATGATCACCGACAGGCCGCGGTCGGCGGCGTCCCGGCCGTAGGCGAGCATGTCGTCCGGCATCCGGTGGGCGGAGACCACGTCTGCCTCGAAGGGAACCTCGAACTCCTCGAGCGCGTCGGCGGCCGCCTCCATCACGGGCCAGTCGGAGTCGGAGCCCATCACGATGCCTACGCGGGGGTCGGTCATCGGGCCACCTGCCTCTCCCTGGCCCGTGGTCTCGACCCGCTCGACCGACGGGACGATCACTCGCTCTCGTCTCCCAGCTCGCCCGCGAACCATGCCGCGGCATGGCGGGCCCGTTCGAGACACTCTTGCAGGTCGTCCCCGTAGGCGTTCACGTGGCCGACCTTGCGACCGGGCCGCAGCTGCTTGCCGTAGAGGTGCACCCGCACCCGCGGGTCGCGAGCGAGCGCGTGCGGGTACCCGTCGTACAGGCGTCCGACCTGGTCGGGCGGGCCGCCCAGGATGTTCACCATCACCGTCCACGGCGCGCGCGCCGTCGGCGACCCCAGCGGAAGGTCGAGCACCGCGCGCAGGTGGTTCTCGAACTGCGAGGTGACGGCGCCGTCCTGAGTCCAGTGCCCGGTGTTGTGGGGCCGCATCGCCAGCTCGTTGACCAGGATCCGGTCGTCGACGGTCTCGAACAGCTCCACCGCCAGGACGCCGGTGACGTCCAGCTCGCGAGCCACCCTGAGGGCGAGCTCCTGCCCCTGGGTGGCCAAACGGTCGGCCAGTCCGGGCGCGGGCGCGACCACCTCGTGGCAGATGCCGTCGCGCTGCACCGACTGGACGACCGGATAGGCGGCGGCCTGGCCGCTGGGGCTGCGTACGGCCAGCGCCGACAGCTCACGCCGGAAGTCGACGAGCTCCTCGGCGAGGATCCGTACGCCGCTCGTCGCCGCGGCCGCGAACGCGGGACCGCATCCCGCCGGGGACTCCGCGACCCAGACGCCCTTGCCGTCGTAACCGCCCCGGCTGGTCTTGAGCACGCAGGGGAAGCCGAACGCCACGACGTCGTCCACACCCGCCACGACCTGGAAGCGCGGCACCGGGACGCCGAGACGGGCGAGGGCCTCGCGCATGACGATCTTGTCCTGGGCGTGCACGAGCGCCGCCGGGCCGGGCCGGACCGCGATCCCCGACCTCTCCAGGGCGTGCAGGTGGTCGGTGGGCACGTGCTCGTGGTCGAAGGTGACCACCCGGCAACCATCCGCGAGCTGCTCCAAGGTGGCGAGGTCGGTGTAGTCGCCGACGGCGTGGTCGGCGATCACCTGTGCGGCCGAAGCCCCAGGTGCCTCCGCCAGGAGGCGGAGCGGGATGCCGAGGGCAGCCGCGGGCTCGGCCAGCATCCGTGCCAGCTGGCCGCCTCCGACGACAGCGACCGTTGGCGCGACGTGGTCGGTCGGGGCCGCTCCGGGGGTCACCCGGAGAAGGGTAGAGAACCGCTCAGGCGGTGCGGACCGCGGCCGGGTCGGCGGGCCGCAGGACGTCGGACGAGCCGGGCGACTCCAGCTCGAAACGGAGACCGTGACCGCGCACGGTGGTGATCAGACCCGGACGGCTCGGGTCGTCACCGAGCTTGCGGCGGACCCAGCCCAGGTGCACGTCGATCGTCTTGGACGACGTCCAGAACGTGGTGTTCCAGACCGTCAGCATCAGCTCGTCGCGGGACACGACGGAACCGGCCCGCTGCATGAGGAAATGCAGCAGGTCGAACTCCTTGCGCGAGAGCACGATCTCGCGATCGTCTCGCCACACCCGGCGGGTGGCCGGATCGACGGCGACGTCCTGGACCTTGAGCACGTGTCGAAAATAGGTACCGGAGGCCCTCTCCCGCCGGGGAATGGCGCAACTGGCCGTGCTGCGAGGGTAAAATCGCCGTCTAGCACCACCCGCTTAGCCCATCTGGGCCATGCCTCAATGGCGCCGAACGGCCACCGGCTCGACCAGCCCGAAGCCGCGCACGGGTCGCGTGGGAAGGGGTCTCGCCTCGAACTGGTCTCGCGGCAGGAGCTCGGCCGTGGCGCCGTCCACGATGATCCGGTTGCGGCGGGCCACGGCAGTGAGTCGGGCGGCCAGGTTCACCGGGGGGCCGAACACGTCACCCAACCGGGTGACCACCGACCCCGTCGACAGCCCGACGCGTACGTCGGGCATCCGCTGATCGCGCCCGACCACGGTGATGATCCCCTCGGCGGTGTCGTACGCCCGGATCGGGTCCTCGTTCACGAACAGCACGGCGTCCCCGAGGCTCTTGATCACGCGCCCGTGCTGCCCCGCGACGACGTCGGCGCAGCGCGACTCGAAGATCTCCACGAGATCGCCGATCCGGTCGTGGTCGAGGCGGTTGGTGAGGGCCGTGAACTGCACGATGTCGGCGAAGCCGACGGTCACCTGCGTGGTGTGCAGGTCCGCGTCGTCAGCCCCCAGGGCCTCCACGCGGGCTGCAGCGGCGGCCAGGTGCCGGCGCCAGACGTAGACGAGCAGACGCTCGAACGGACCGTTCAGCGCGTCCACGAGCGCCAGCGCGGCGGTGGCGCGCGACCCGTTCGCCTCCTCGTCCGAGGCGAGCTCCTGCACCCGGTGGGTCAGCGTGCCGACCTCCCAGTCGGCGAGGCGGGCCATGGTCTGGCCGACGGCCCGGGTCAGGTCCACCGCCATGTCGAAGTCGATCGCGCCGTCGGCCACGAGGCCGAGCAGGGTCGAGACGGCGTCCGCGTCGGCCTGGGTGAAGGCACGCTCACTCCCCCGGTCGGGGAAGCCGAGGGCACGCCACAGCCGCTGGGCCTGCTCGATCGTGGCACCGGTCTCGACCGCGACTTCGAGGGCGCTGTAGACGACGTCCTCACCGAGGATGGCGTGCTCGAGCTGCTGGCCCGGCGTGTGGTCAGGTTCCGTCATCGTCCCGTCGGTCGGGCGAGCCCGGGCCGCCGTCGAGCAGCTCGGTGAGCTGCCGCTGCACCTGCTCGACCTGCGGGATGTCGTGCAGGCGCACCGAGCCGTGGGTGCTGGCGTCGCTGATCACGAGGGTGCCGCAGCCGAGCATCCTGTCGATGATGCCCATGTCGTAGGCCACGTCGCTGATCCGCATCAAGGGGATGTCGTGACCCTTCCGCGCGATGACCCCCTCACGGGTGATCAGGCGCTTGGTGGTGATCGTGTACGTCGACGTCAGCCAGTCGAGGAACGGCCGGAGCACCCACCAGACGACCACGGCGAGCGCGAGGATCCAGACCAGGAGGCTGAGGGGTCCGTTGTCGACCAGCCGGTCGAGGAGGATCGCCACCGCCAACGTGATCACCAGGACGAGCCCGGGGAGGATCAGCGCCTTCGGATGGGTCCGGGTGTCGACGACGACCGACTCGCCGTCGGTCAGCAGCTTCGGTGAGATGGCCACGGCGGGAGTCTCTCACCGAGCGGGTCTGACGTGCACCACGTCGCCGGCGGCGACAGCGGTCGCACCGTGTGCCCCCTCGACGACGAGGCGGCCGTGGTCATCGACGTCGGCGGCCCGACCCTCGAGCTCGGAGCCGTCCGGGAGCTCCACGCGGACCTCCTGGCCGAGCGTGGCGCACCGGTCCCGGTAGTGGGCGACGAACGTCTGCGGCGAGCCGATCATGACTCCGAGCGCGGAGCGGAGGTCACCCAGCACCCGACCGAACAGCTCGGTCCGGTCGCACGCGGTCCCGAGCTGGGCGAGGGAGGCCGCGGTCGGGACCGGCAGCTCCTCGGACGTCTGGTCGACGTTGATGCCGATGCCGACGACGGCCAAGGGCCGGTCGCCGCCGCGATCCCTGACCTGGACCCGCTCCACCAGGATCCCGCACACCTTCTGGCCGCCGAGGAGGACGTCGTTCGGCCACTTCAGTGAGCCGTCCACGGTCCGGGCGACGGCGTACCCCGCGACCAGCGGGACCAGAGGCCACCACTCGTCGTCGACGACGGGGTCGACGACGGCGGAGAACGTGAGCGCCGCGCCCTCCGGCGTCACCCAGGTGCGCCCGAGCCGGCCGCGGCCGGCCGTCTGGTGGTCGGCCACCACGACGAGACCGGGTCGGGGCGCGGCCGTCGCCCATGCGTTCGTGGACTCGAGGGCCGTGTGCAGCTGCACCTGCCACGGTGGTCCGGCGACCTCCTGGAGACGCCGGAGGTCGAGCGGTCTCCGTGGAGCGGCGTCGTTCACGGGCACTAGTGTCGGGCAGGTGAGCGCACAGCGGACACCACCCGGCCAGGGGACCGACGTCCCGGCGCCCGACAGCGGCATCGACATCCACACGACGGCGGGGAAGCTCGAGGACCTCCACCGCAGGCTCGACGAGGCGATCCACGCCGCGTCGGCGAAGGCCGTCGAGAAGCAGCACGCGAAGGGCCGGAGGACCGCGCGCGAGCGCATCGAGATGCTGTTCGACAAGGGTTCCTTCGTCGAGCTCGACGAGCTGGCCCGGCACCGTTCGACGGCTTTCGGGCTCGAGAAGCGCCGTCCGTACGGCGACGGCGTGGTGACCGGCTACGGCACGATCGACGGCCGTCAGGTGTGCGTGTTCAGCCAGGACTTCACGATCTTCGGGGGGTCGCTCGGCCAGGTGTACGGCGAGAAGATCTGCAAGGTGATGGACCTCGCCGTCAAGACCGGCTGCCCGATCATCGGCATCAACGAGGGCGCCGGGGCGCGCATCCAGGAGGGCGTGGTCTCGCTCGGCCTGTACGGCGAGATCTTCCGGCGCAACGTGCACGCCTCCGGGGTGATCCCGCAGATCAGCTTGATCATGGGGTCCTGCGCCGGAGGCCACGTCTACTCGCCGGCCGTCACCGACTTCACGGTGATGGTCGACGGCACCTCGAACATGTTCATCACCGGCCCGGACGTGATCAAGACCGTCACCGGCGAGGACGTCACGATGGAGGAGCTCGGCGGCGCGCGCACGCACAACACCAAGTCCGGGAACGCCCACTACATGGGGTCAGACGAGGAGGACGCGATCGAGTACGTCAAGGCGCTGCTCTCCTACCTCCCCCAGAACAACCTGGACCCGGCGCCGACGTACGACCCTTCGGCAGGCTCAGGCCAAGCGCCCCAGGACCTCGACGTCACCGACCTCGACCGCACCCTCGACGCGCTGATCCCCGACGGCGCCAACCAGCCCTACGACATGCACGAGGCCATCACCGCCGTCCTCGACGACGAGGAGTTCCTCGAGGTGATGGCGCTGTTCGCACCGAACATCGTCGTGGGTTTCGGGCGCGTCGAGGGCCGGTCGGTCGGGGTCGTGGCCAACCAGCCGATGCAGTTCGCCGGAACCCTCGACATCGACGCCTCGGAGAAGGCGGCGAGGTTCGTCCGCACCTGCGACGCCTTCAACATCCCCGTGCTCACGTTCGTCGACGTCCCGGGCTTCCTGCCCGGCACCGACCAGGAGTGGAACGGCATCATCCGGCGCGGTGCCAAGCTCATCTACGCCTATGCCGAGGCGACGGTCCCCCTTGTCACCGTGATCACGCGCAAGGCCTATGGCGGCGCCTACGACGTGATGGGGTCCAAGCACCTCGGCGCCGACCTCAACCTGGCGTGGCCGACGGCGCAGATCGCGGTGATGGGGGCACAGGGCGCCGTCAACATCCTCTACCGCAAGGAGCTCAAGGACGCCGAGGACCCCGAGGGCACCCGGGCACGCCTGATCACGGAGTACGAGGACACCCTCGCCAACCCCTACGTCGCCGCCGAACGGGGATACGTCGACGGCGTCATCGCCCCGCACGAGACCCGGATCGAGGTCGTCAAGGCACTCCGGCTGCTCGCCTCCAAACGAGAGGTCCTTCCGAGCAAGAAGCACGGGAACATCCCCCTCTGATGGCCGACGCGAGCGGCGAGACCCCCTTCCTGCGCGTCGTCAAGGGCGAGCCGACCCCGGACGAGCTGGCTGCGCTCGTGGCCGTGCTCGCCTCGCTCGGCGGGCCTGCGGTCCCGCCGGCACGGCCCCCGGCGGAGTGGAACGCGCCCCGACGCCTGCATCGCGCCCCGCGGCCGCACGGGCCTGGTGCGTGGCGCGCCTCGGGCCTTCCCCACTGACGACGAAAACCGTGCTGGGTCGCCTGCTACGCGACGAGATGCGTCGTCCTTCGCGGTAAAATCCTGCTGAATCGCCGGACGCCGTCACGACAGCGGCCTACCGTCGTCTTGATGGATGAGACTCGGGCTCGCCCGAGACGGCGGATCGATGGGGGTCCGCCACGGAACGGTTCCAGGGGGGATCGCGATGAGCGCCATGATGCTGGACGTACGCCCCGTCAGCCACGGTGAGGCCTTCGGCGCTGGAACGGGACACCGCCACCCGCGGGGGCGGGGCTTCGAGGTCCTCAGCCGGATCGCCCGTACCCGCGCCTGCGAGGACGACGGCTACTCGCCGCGCCACCGGCTCGATGCCGAGCCCGACGGGATGCCCGCCGACGTCGGTTGAGCCGCCCTGCGGAACCAACCGGTGTGGGTTCGCGCGGCCGGGGGGACTAAGCCTCCCGCGCCCACCCGGCGCTGCCCTACGTTGGCACGATGGGTGACCTGGTCCTCGGACCACTCCTGCGGTACGTCGACGAGTCGTCGGCATCGGTCTGGGTCGAGACCGACGACGACGCCGTGGTGCGGTTGGTCGCCGGTGACCTCTCCGCCGAGACGTCCACGTTCACTGTGCACGGGCACCACTACGCCCTGGTCTGCCTCGAGGGGCTCACCCCCGGCACGCGTACGACGTACCGGCTCGAGATCGACGGCCGTACCGCGTGGCCCGAGCCGGGATCCCAGCTGCCGGACCCGGTGATCGTCACGCTCCGGACCGGGAAGCCGCTGCGGATGGCCTTCGGTTCCTGCCGGACCTCGGTCGGCCACGACGCGAAGGGCAACCGCAGCCATGGCATCGACGCCCTCCGGGCCTACGCGCTCCGGATGGCGGGCCTGACCGATGCCTCCCGGGACGACGACCCCGACCCGGGTGACCGGGTCAGGTGGCCGGACCTCCTGCTGCTCCTCGGAGACCAGGTGTACGCCGACGAGACCACCGAGGAGATGCAGGCGTTCATCGAGTCGCGTCGCAGCATCGACGAGCCGCCCGGCACCGAGCTCAAGGACTACCAGGAGTACGCCGAGCTCTACCGCCTCGCGTGGAGCGAGCCCGTCAACCGCTGGCTCCTCTCCACGCTTCCGAGCGCGATGATCTTCGACGACCACGACATCCGCGACGACTGGAACACCTCCCAGTCGTGGCGGGATGAGATGGAGGCCACCGACTGGTGGCACGATCGGATCGTCGGCGGCCTGGCGTCGTACTGGGTCTACCAGCATCTGGGCAACCTCTCGCCGGCCGCGCGCGCCGAGGACGAGCTCTGGCAGCGGATCGAGTCCGGAGAGCGCGACCTCTCCGACGTGCTCGACGCGTTCGCCGAGCGAGTCGACCGACGGCCCGAGACCTACCGCTGGTCCTACGCCCGCGACTTCGGTACCCAGGTCCGGCTCGTCGTCGTGGACTCGCGCAACGCCCGGGTGCTCGACCCGCCTCGCCGGTCCCTGCTCGACGACGACGAGATGGCGTGGCTCGATGAACACCTGGTCGGCGGGTTCGAGCACCTCTTGGTCGGCTCCTCACTTCCGTTCCTGCTCGCCCCCGGGCTGCATCACGTCGAGGCGTTCAACGAGGCGATGGCCGAGCGGGCCTGGGGCACCCGCGTGGCGTCCATCGGCGAACGTATTCGCCGGGCCGTCGACCTGGAGCACTGGGCGGCGTTCGAGGACGCCTTCCGCCGGACGTGCGGGATCGTGGCAGAGGTTGCCCGAGGGGAGCGTGGACCCGCGCCCCGGACCGTGGCCTTCCTCGGGGGCGACGTCCACCACAGCTACGTCAGCGAGGCGTGGCCGCGTGAGGGGCCGCCGTTCCGCAGTCATGTCGTGCAGGTGGTGTGCTCGCCGATCCGCAACCCGCTCCCCTACGCGATGCGGTTCCTCACGGCGTTCTCCTCCTACGGCCTGGCCGGCCCCATCGGGCGGCTGGTGTCACGGTCGGCGAAGGTCCCGGACCCACCGTGGCGGTGGCGCTACCTCGGGCATCCCTGGTTCGACAACAACCTGGCCACCCTCGAGGTGCTCCCCGAGGGGCTGCGGTTCTGGTGGGCCAAGGGGCGGGTCGAGGACGACCCCGATCATCCGGCGCTGGTCGTCGTCCATGACGTGACCGTCTGAACGCCACCGTCGACCACGCCGGCGTCGAGCAGTCGCCGGCGTGGTCCCCTGGCCCGGAGCAGCATCGCCCCGGAGGGGCACCACCCGGAGCAGCACCCTCGGAGCAGCACCGCCCCGAGGGGCACCGCGCGAAACAGCACCCCCGGGGGACGCGGGCGGCCGCCCGCACCGAGGGTCAGGTCACCTCTTGACGGCCGCGACGAACACCGAGGAACCGAAGGGGAGGTCGCGGTGATTGAGCATCCGCTCGTCCCACCGACACAGTCCGAGCAGTATCCGCTCCAGTCCCGGGCCGAACGCGGGGACGCCGACGAGGCCGGCCGGCGCGTCCTTGCGGGACAGGCTGAGCCGGTGCCGCAGGCCGCGCACCGCGCGCTCGGCGACGAACGCGGGAAAGACCGTCGCGAACCCGTACGTCGCGCGCACGACGTCGAACCCGGCCTCCCGTACCGCGGCGACGGCCCGTGGCCGGGTGTAGCGGCGGTGGTGACCGTTGGCGACGTCGTGGTCGGACCAGGCCCACTGGTAGGCCGGGACCGCCATCAACAGTCGCCCCCCGGGCGCGAGGACTCGGTGCAGCTCAGCCAGGGCGAGCTCCTGCGGGTCGCAGTGCTCCACCACGTCGAAGGCGCCGACGACCTCGAACGCCGCGTCTGCGAACGGAAGCGCCATGACGGAGCCGCAGATCGCGCCCGGCGCGCTCAGTCCCCGTGGGTCGAGGTCGAGGGAGACCTTCTGCGAGGCCGTCAACCAGCCAACGCTCGGCCCGTCCGCGCTGCCCACGTCGAGCACCCGTTGCGGTGAGCCGACGTAGGGGCCGAGGACGGTCCGGAGCATCTCCGACCGCGCGCGGTACCACCAGTACGAAGGCTGGTCGATGGACGGCGAGCCACCCGGCCGGGTGGCTCGGGTGTCGCCGGGCACCGATGAAGGTTACCGAGCAGGTCGCCCGGCTGGGTCGAGACCGAGGGCGAGGCCTGGCTACTGTCCCGTCCGTGACCTCGCTCGTGCTCGCCTCGGCCTCTCCCGCCCGGCTCGCCACCCTCAAGGCGGCCGGGATCGAGCCGTCGGTCGTCGTCTCGGGCGTGGACGAGTCGGAGGCCGCAGGTCTGGGGCCGGCGGACCTCGCCGTCCGGCTCGCCGCGCTCAAGTGCGCGGCCGTCGCCGCGGAGGTGGGCAGTGGTCGACTGGTCCTGGGCTGCGACTCCGTGCTCGAGCTCGAGGGTCGCGCACTCGGCAAGCCGGCTGACGCGGACGAGGCCGTCGCGCGGTGGCGCGCTATGCGCGGTCGCTCCGGCGTCCTGCACACGGGACACTGCCTGCGGGACACGTCGTCGGGGCGAGAGGCGGCGGGCACGGGCTCGACGGTCGTGCACTTCGCGCACGTCACCGACGACGAGATCGCGGCGTACGTCGCGTCCGGCGAGCCGTTGCACGTCGCCGGGGCATTCACGATCGACGGCCTCGGGGGTGCCTTCGTGACCGGTATCGAGGGCGACCACCACAACGTGGTCGGCCTCAGCCTGCCGCTCCTGCGTGACCTGGTGGCCGAGCTCGGGCACACCTGGACCGACCTCTGGGCGCGGCGCCAGCGGAATGCCTAGGGAGTGCGGCCGGTGGTGGAGAAGGTCGCCGCGGGCAAAGGGCACCGCTGGCGGAGGAGCTCGCCGCGGCACGGAGCACCGGTGGTGGAGGAGCTCGCCGCATGCGCGGGCATCGCTGGT
>JBKPTA010000067.1:0-15417 GCA_046735295.1 Actinomycetota bacterium
GCCCGGGCTCGACCGACGCCGACGACGCTGCCGCCGACGACGGGGGCGGTGGCGCAGGTGCGGTGCCCGTCGGCGGCCCGGGCTCGACCGACGCCGACGACGCTGCCGCCGACGACGGGGGCGGTGGCGCAGGTGCGGTGCCCGTCGGCGGCTCGGTGGCTGCCCGCGTCTCGCTCGCCTCCGCGGGTTCCGTCACTGCCGGCGGCTCCGCGGCCGGAACGGGATCGGCCGGAGCACCGGCGCTGCCGAGCCGGTCCTCCAGGCACGACACGAACTGCCCGAGCAGCTTGTCGGACACGTCCTGCATGACACCCCGGCCGAACTGTGCCGGCTTCCCGGTGATGGTCAGGTCCGTATGGACCAGCACGTCCGTCGACTCTCCGCTGCCGTTCATCGTCAGCGTCACGGTCGCGCCCGCCGTGCCGTTGCCGCGCTTGTCCCGGCCCCTGGCATCGACCACGAACCGGTGGTCCGCCTCGTCCTTCTCGGTGAAGGTGCCACTGCCGTTGTAGACCAGGGCGATCGGGCCGAGCTTGACCTTGACCGACCCTGTGAACGTGTCCCCCTCCACCCCGGTGATCTGGGCACCCGGGAAGCACTCGGCGACCGACCCGATGTCCTGGAACTCCGCCCAGGCCGTGTCGACGTCCACCGGGACGGTGAAGCTGTGCTGGAGATCCATACGCGATGCCGCCTCCTCGCAGATGTGGGCGCCCACGAGCCTAGGCCGTCCGGACTCGGCGACCCGGAGGGCCCGGGGCCGCTCGGGGCTAGGCCCCCGCGGCCTTCAGCACGGCGCGCCGGGTCAGCACGGTGGCGAGGTGTCGGCGGTAGTCGGCGTGCCCGTTCAGGTCGCTGGGCGGGTTCGTGCCGTCGGCGGCCTGCTCGGCTGCGGTCCGTACGCCGTCCTCGGTCGCCGACGCGCCCGCCAAGGCGCTCTCCGTTGCCGAGGCGCGCAGCGGCGTCGACCCCATGTTGGTGAGCGCGATCCGGGCCTCGTCGATGGTTCCCCCCGAAGCGCTGACGGTCGCGGCCACGGCGACGATCGGCCACTGATGCGCGACGCGCACGAACTTCTCGTAGTGAGCACCCCATCCGGTCCGCTTGGGGACCCGGACCTCGGTCAGGATCTCGTCCTCCCCGATCGCCGTCTCGAAGAGGTCGACGAAGAACTCGGCAGCAGGCACGGTGCGCGTGCCACCGGCACCCGCGATGACGAACTCGGCGTCCAAGGCGAGCGCCGCCGACCCCATGTCCCCTGCCGGGTCCGCGTGGGCGCACGAGCCCCCGAACGTCCCCCGGTGGCGGATCTGGTGGTCGGCGACCTCGGCCGCGGCCTTCGACAGCAGCAGCGCGTGCTCCCGAACCAGGTCGTCGGTGACCACCTCGGAGTGGGTGGTCATCGCGCCGATGACGAGGGCGTCACCGTCGTCCCGGATGCCGCGCAGGCTGTCGATCCGGCCGAGGTCGATGAGGAGCTCGGGGGCGTTCAGCCGCATCCGCAGCACCGGCAGCAGGCTCTGCCCGCCCGCGATGATCTTCGCGTCGTCGCTCTGCGACAGCGCCTGGAGGGCCTCCTCGACCGAGGCCGGGGCGACGTAGTCGAAGGATGCGGGGATCACAGCTGGCCCTCCTCGGCCTCGAAGTGCGGCATGGCGTCCTCGACCGTCTCCTGGCCGGACCCGGCTCCCTGGAGGGCCGTCCAGACACGTTCGGGCGTCATCGGCATCACGATGTCGGTGACGCCGAGGTGGCGTACGGCGTCCACCACGGCGTTGACCACCGCGGGCGTCGAGGCGATGGTGCCCGCCTCGCCGACGCCCTTGGTGCCGAGCGAGTTCGTCGTTGACGGGTTGACGGCGTGACCGACGTCGAAGCTGATCGTGTCGGCGGCTGTGGGCAGCAGGTAGTCCACGAACGACCCGCTGACGAGCGTGCCGTCCTCGTCGTGCAACGCCTCCTCCCACAGTGCCTGGGAGATGCCCTGCACCACCCCGCCGTGCATCTGACCCTCGGCGATCAGGGGGTTGATGACCGTGCCGATGTCGTCCACGCAGGTGTACTTGCGCAGCTTCACCTGACCGGTCTCGGTGTCGACCTCCATCGCGCACAGGTGGGTTCCGTGCGGGAACGAGAACGTCACCGCGTCGAAGGTTGCCTCCGAGTCGATGTTCGGCTCGAAGCCGTCCGGGAAGTTGTGGGCCGTGAAGGTCGCCATCGCGACCTCGGTGATGCCCATCCCCTGGTCGGTGCCGGCGACCGTGTAGCGCCCGTTGCTGAACTGCACGTCGTCGACGTTGGCCTCGAGGACGTGCGCGGCGACGATCTTGGCCTTCTCGATCACCTTGTCCGCCGCCCTCACGACCGCCTCACCGCCGAGCACCAGCGAGCGCGAGCCGTAGGTGTCGAGACCTCGCGCGGACACCTGGGTGTCGCCGTGCAGCACCTCGACGTCCTCGAACGGGACGCCCAGCCGGTCGGCCACGATCTGGCTGAAGGCGGTCTCGTGGCCCTGCCCGTGTGGGCTCACCCCGACGACGACCTCGACCTTCCCGGTCGCGAGCATCCGGATCTCGGCATGCTCCCAGCCGCCGGCGCCGTAGGACAGCTGGCCGAGGATCCGGCTCGGTGCCAGGCCGCACATCTCGGTGAACGTCGAGACTCCGATGCCGAGCTGGACGCGGTCGCCGCGCTCGCGGCGTTCCTTCTGCTCGGCCCGGAGCGCGTCGTACCCGAACGCCTCCTTCGCCTTCTCGGTGGCGACCTCGTAGTTGCCGGTGTCGTACTCAAGACCGGTGACCGTCGTGAACGGGAACTCGGTGTTCTTGATCCAGTTCTTCTCCCGGATCTCCAAGGGGTCGACCCCGAGGTGCGCGGCCAGGTCGTCCATCACCCGCTCGATGGCGAACGTCGCCTCGGGCCGGCCGGCGCCGCGGTAAGCATCGGTCCAGGTGCGGTTGGTGAACACGGTCTGGCAGTTGAACTGGTAGGCCGGGAACTTGTAGATCGCGTTGAACATGAACGCGCCCAGCACCGGGGTGCCGCCGCCGAGCAGCGCGACGTAGGAGCCGAGGTCGGCGTCGAGGTGGACCTTCAGGCCGGTGACCGTGCCGTCCTTCTCGGCAGCCAGCGTGATGTGCTGGACCTGCGCGCGGCCGTGGTGGCCGCTGAGCAGGCTCTCGCTCCTGGTCTCGGTGTACTTGATCGGCTTGCCGATGCGACGGGCCACTGCGAAGGTGATCCACTCCTCGGGCGTCAGCGCGAGCTTGCCCCCGAAGCCGCCGCCCACGTCGGGGGCGATCACGCGGATCTTCGACTCGGGTACGCCGGTCGTGGCGGCGAGCGCGAACTTCACGATGTGCGGGATCTGGGTCGAGGTCCACATCGTGATCTGCTCGCCGACGGGGTCGACGACCACCGAGCGGGGCTCCATGAACGCCGGGATGACGCGCTGCTGGATCAGCTCGCGCTCGATCACGATGCCGTCGGCGCCCGCCTTCTCGATCGCCTCGTCGACGCTTCCGCCCGTCCCGGCGTTCGCGCTGTCGAACTGCCAGAGGGCGCTCTTGTTGGTGCCGAGGTCCGGATGAGCGAGCACCTCGTCCTTCAGGGCCTCCTTGATGTCCAGGACCGCCGGCAGCACCTCGTAGTCGACGTCGACCAGCTCGGCCGCGTCCCGCGCCTCCGCCGCGCTGCGGGCCACGACGACTGCGACGGCCTCGCCGGCGAAGGTCACCCGGTCGATCGCCATCGGCGGGTGGGTCGGCGCCTTCTGGTCGGGTGTGATGGGCCAGGCGTTGATCATCACGCCCATCGAGTCCTCGAGCTTCTTGCCGTCGAAGACGTCGTAGATGTTGGTCGCCTGGTCCGCGGCCTCGAGGTCGATGCTGCGGATCCGCGCGTGGGCGTGCGGGCTGCGCACGATCGCCAGATGCAGCATGCCCGGCAACGAGATGTTGTCCGTCCACCGGGTGCGGCCGGTGATCAGGCGTTGGTCCTCCTTGCGCCGGCGCTCCCTTCCGATCTCCGGGGCACGTGTGTCCACGGTGGTCATGCGTTCGCCCCTTCCGCTCGTGCTGAGGCTCCGTCGGAGGACGAGTCCGCCCCCTGCATGAGCTGGGCGGCGTACAGGACCGACTTCACGATGTTGTGGTAGCCGGTGCACCTGCACAGGTTGCCCTCGAGACCGAGCCTGACCTCCTCCTCGGTCGGGTTCGGGTTCTCGTTGAGGAGATCGACCGCCTGCATGATCATCCCGGGGGTGCAGAACCCGCACTGCAGGCCGTGGCACTCCCGGAACGCCTCCTGCACGGGGTGCAACGTCCCGTCGTCGCCGGCCAGCCGTTCGATGGTGTCGACGGTGGCGCCGTCCGCCTGGACCGCCAGCACGTTGCAGGACTTCACCGACCGGCCGTCGAGGTGCACCGTGCACGCACCGCAGTTGCTGGTGTCGCATCCGATCACGGTGCCGGTCTTGCCGAGCTTCTCGCGGAGGTACTGCACGAGCAGCATCCGCGGCTCGACGTCGTCGGAGACGTTCTCCTGGTCCACGCGCATGGTGATCCGGGTCATCAAGGGCCTGCCTTCCGCGCACCTCCGTGCACGTCGCATGTAGGGGTCGCGATCATTGTCGGGCCCCTCGGGTTGGCGAAAGGTTGCTTGCGCTGCGTCCGAGCGACGTGCGGCTGTGGCACCGTCCTCTACCCTGTGCCTCGGGGGAGAGCCCGCCCGTGGAGCGGGCTCGGGGGGTCAGACGTGAGCGTCTCCGACTGGGAGCAGATCGGGACCGGCAGGTCCGGCGCGCAGGTACGACGCGCGCCGGACGGTGGTGCGTATGCCAAGTGCGCGCGGGGGTCGCTGCGCGAGGACCTGGTCGACGAGCGTGAGCGACTGGGGTGGCTGGCCACCACCGACCTCCCGGCGCCCGAAGTACTGGACTGGTCCGATGACGGCGAGACCGCCACCTTGACCCTTCGCACGGTCCCGGGGGTCCCGATGAGCGAGCTGCCGCCGTCGGTCGCGCCGTCCGCCGTCGGCTCCCTGGCCCGGTTCCTCGACCGCCTCCATTCCACGAGCCGGGAGTCGTGCCCCTTCGAGCGCTGGCTCGCGGTGACCGTCCCGCAGGCGCGGGTGCGGATCGAGTCGGAGCTCGTCGACGAGGACGACTTCGACGCCGAGCGAGCGGGCAGCTCACCGGAGGAGCTCCTGGCCGAGCTCGTGGACCGCCGCCCCCGGGCCGAGCGGCTCGAGGTCGGCGACCTGGTCGTCTGCCACGGCGACGCCTGCCTGCCCAACTTCCTGGTCGATCCGGAGTCGCTCGAGGTGAGCGGCATGGTCGACGTCCACCGCCTGGGCGTGGCCGACCGTCATCTCGATCTCGCGCTGGCCACGCGGTCGGTCTCGGACGCCGCACTCAACCCGGCCTACGGTCCGCACGCCGCCGACGCGCTGCTGACGGAGTACGGACACGACATCGACCCGTGGCGGCTCGACTTCTACCGGCTGCTGGACGAGTTCTTCTAGATCCCGCGCACGCGTCCGAGCCCGCGGGGTGCGCCGGACCTCCCGTGCAAGCACGGGCAGGGACCGAGGCGCGCGCGGATCAGCTGCGGTCGGTACGCCGGTAGTGGTCGCGCCACACCAGCCTGTGGATCGGGATCCAGCGGGGGATGTCCCGCAGGCCCGGGATCCATGGGACCAGGGCCAGGGCGACGGTCAGCAGCATCATCAGCACCCAGATCTGCGCGTCGGCGTTCTCCGAGGTCGAGAACGGCTTGACCTGGTACCAGAACGTGTACAGCCACATCCAGGGCTGTCCGGGATAGTTGCCGACCTCGTTCATCATGCCCCACTGGTCGCCGCCGAGGCGGTCGGCGACCGCCTGGTCCTCGAGGTAGGCACCGTCCGAGAGCAGCAGCATCGTGCGCGTCTGGTCACCGCCGTAGAAGCTGCCGGACGACGACAGAGCACCCTCGAGTCCGCCCGATCGCGCCAGCTCGAGGAAGGAGTTCACCAGGAAGGGAACCGGTCCGTACGGCCCCGCCAGGGACATGGCCCCGAGCTGGCCGTTCGGTGCCTTCGCCAGCGCGTCGGCGTACGCGGTCGCGGCCGCGTTCTGCTGGGACGGGCTCATCGCGTCCCAGCGCGCCAGGGCCGCCTTCAGACCCGGGTCGCCGACGGTGTTGCCCACCACGTGCCGCAGGGGCTGCAGCACCAGGTCGGCCGAGTTGATCGGGAGACCGACGCCGCCCCACTTCTGCAGCTTCAGACCGAACACCTGCTGCCCTTCCGAGGCGTGGTTGTACGGCGCGCCGTACGTCGCGCTGGTCGTGGTGCCGGCGAGCTCCCCGGCTGCCGTCGCGACGACGTCGGCCGGGTCGGCGGCCGCCCAGTCGGACATGGTGATCGACTTGTCGTCCGGCGAGGAGAAGATCAGTGCCAGCAGCAGCGACAGGACCGTGACCACGCCCAGCGCGACTGTGAACTCCTTGACCAGGTCATAGGAGCGGGTCTCGTAGTCGTGGGAGTCGGGCGTGTGTCGTCGCGCGTTCGTGGTGGTCATCGCCCGACCTCCTCGTCCTCGTCACCGAGCGGGGGCACGACGCCTCGCTGCCGCACCATCACGACATGCAGCACCGCGATCACGCCGACCGCGATCGGGAGCAGCACGACGTGCCACAGCAGCATCTGCGTCGGGTTGAGCACGTTGAACCACGAGCCGATCCCGATCGAGTTGATGCCGTCCTTGGCCTCGCCGCTGATCCACTGTGAGTCGAAGTTGGCCTGGCTGAGGTAGCCGGTGAACGCCGTCGCGATCGAGGCGACGAACGCGACCACGCCGGTGACCCAGGTGAGCCCTCGACGACCGCGCCAAGCGGCCATCCAGAACTTCCCCCACAGGTGGATCACCATGCAGGCGAAGAACACCTCCACGCTCCACAGGTGCACGGAGTTCACGAAGTGGCCGAGGCTCGACGTGTGCCACCAGATGGAGCCACCCAGGGCGAGCACGACGCCCGATGCGACGACGACGATCAGCCCGGCCAGGGTGAGCACGCCGAAGACGTAGATCCAGGAGGCGACGTACGCAGGCTGCCGGTCGGGCAGGATCTGGTCCGGCGGCAGGGTGTGCGCGAGGCGGCCCTTCAACGCCGTGGTCCACGAGCGGCTCCCGGACGAGGGCACGATGGTCATGCGCCCGGTCCCTTCGTGGGCGGTGCGGAGGGCGTCTCCTGGGGTGCCTGCCGGCGTTCGCGCTCCCTCGGGAAGGGCAGGGCGATCGCGAGGCCGAAGACCACCACCATCAGCACGATGACGAGGAGGTTCGTGACACTGATGCTCACGACTCCCCAGTTGATGTACCTCCCGGCCGTCAGCACGATGTCCATGCCCCGACCTCCCTTCCGGCGGAACCGCTATGTGTCCACCTTCCGCCTGCTGGGGGGTCAGCGGAGATGGGGAAGGTCATCGTGACAAGGGACCTTGGTCCTCACAGCGGATGCAAAGGAAACGCGTCAGCGGCCGGCGACCGCGAGGCGCCCCTTGAGCAGCGGCTTGGCCGGGTGCGGCCGGTCGCCGAGAGCCGCGAGGCAGACCTCGAGCACCTCGACGTCGTACGGCGCGAGCTCGCTGAAGCGGATCACGGCCGCGGGCTCGGGGTTGGCGAGCAGCGCCTCGCGCATCGACACGGCGAGATACTCGCCGAGCTCGACCAGCGCGGGTGACTCGGTGCCGGGCAGGAGATCGCCACCGTAGTGGGCGATCGCGGCGGTGAGGTCGCCGCGCTGCAGCGCGTCGAGGACGTCGTCGATGTCGGTCGAGACGGGCAGCGTGAGCCGGTACGGGCGAGAGGTCAGCTGACCGCCGAGGGCAGCCCGCAAGTGCGAGACCTCGGCCTTGAGTGTCGAGAGGGTGACGGCCTGGTCGCCGTACACCAGAGCGTGAAGCTGGTCGAGCGAGAGCCCGCCGAGGTGCAGTGCGAGGACCGCCAGGATCTCGGTCTGCCGGCGGGTCAGCAACAGCCGTGCCCCGTCGAGCGTCGCCTCGGCGGTGCCCAGCAGATGGAGCTGGAGTCCCGTCGGGCCGTCCGGGTCTGGTGCCGAGAGCCCGACCGAGACGGGCATCGCGGTCTCGATCAGCCGCGCGAGCACCCGCGCGGTCGCCAGGCCGATCGGGTGGGTCCGGTCCCAGGTCGTCGAGAGGTCGATCACCCCCAGCTGCGCGCCGGTCACCGGGTCGTGCACCGGCGCGGCCCAGCAGACCCAGTTGTGGACGATGGGCGCGTAGTGCTCGGCACTGAACACCATGCTCGGCCGGCCCAGCCGGTTGGCGAGGTCGAGGGCGTTGGTGCCCACCGACTCGTCGTCCCACCGGGCGGCCGGGACGAAGTTCACGGTCTCGGCCTTGCGGCGCATGACCCGCCCGCCGTATGTCCACAGGATCCGGGTGTGCCGATCGGTGACCGCGAGGACCAGGTCGCCGTCCTCCGCGGTACGCCGGAGCTCGGACTCGACGTTCGACACGGCCCGCTGGAGCGGTGAGTCGTGCCAGAACGCCCGCATCGCGTCCTCGTCGTCGAGCGGTGCCTCTGCGACGTCACGCGAGACGTGCGGCTGGGAGCGGCGCCAGCTCCGGAGGATCTCCGGCCGGACCAGCGAGGCCACCCCGTCGCCCCGCTCGACGAAGGCGGTCCAGGCGCGCAGCGCGCTCAGGCGGCGGTCCTGGAGGTCGTTGGTGATCATGCGGCGATCCCACCTGTGGACGGGGTTCGCAGGTCACGGTAGCGCGAACGCGGAAAGAGGCTCACTCGTGGTGGATGCGTCCGTCTCGCTCCGCCAGCGGGCTGCCGGAGCCACCCCACCGGCCGGCGATGATCTCGGCCGCGATCGAGATGGCCGTCTCCTCCGGTGTGCGTGCGCCGAGGTCGAGACCGATTGGGCTGGACAGCCGGGACAGCTCCACGTCGGTCAGCCCGGCCTCCCTCAGCCGGGCCGCGCGGTCGTCGTGGGTACGCCGCGAGCCCATGGCGCCGACGTAGGCGACCTCAGGGAGACGGAGCGCCACCTCGAGGAGCGGGACGTCGAACTTCGGGTCGTGGGTGAGCACCGCGATCACGGTGCGCCCGTCGACGGCACCGGCGTCGCGCTGCTTCTCGAGATACCGGTGGGGCCACTCGACGACGACCTCGTCGGCGTCCGGGAAGCGCGTGTCGGTGGCGAAGACCGGCCGCGCGTCGCAGACCGTGACGTGGTAGCCGAGGAAGCTCCCGACGCGTGCCACCGCGGCAGCGAAGTCGATCGCCCCGAAGACCAGCATCCGCGGCTTCGGGGCGAATGCCCAGACGAACACGCGCATGCCCTCGCCGCGGCGTTCGCCGTCGGGGCCGTAGCTGAGCGTCGCGTTCGCGCCGCTGGCGAGCAGTCCCAGTGCGTCGTCACGGACGGCGTCGTCGGCGCGGGCCGAGCCGAGCGAGCCGATGAGACCGTCGGTTCCGGGATGGACGATCACGCGGCGCCCGAGCCAGGCAGGGTCGGGGTGCTCGATGAC
The DNA here is from genome assembly GCA_046735295.1 of Actinomycetota bacterium. Taxonomy (GTDB): domain Bacteria; phylum Actinomycetota; class Actinomycetes; order Propionibacteriales; family Nocardioidaceae; genus Nocardioides. Next base: position 9,547 of record JBKPTA010000067.1, read on the forward strand.
CGTGGCGACGGCGACGGGTCGCCCGGCGTCGAGGTCGTCGGCGAGGTCCTCGAGCTCCGGGAAGGTCTCGCGCGAGACCTTCTCGACGTACACGTCGAGGATGCCGCCGCAGGTGAGCCCGACCGCGAACGCGTCGTCGTCGGAGATGCCGTAGCGCTGCAGCACCGGGACCCCCGACTCCACGACCTCGCGGCCGAGCTCGTAGACCGCGCCCTCGACGCACCCGCCGGACACCGACCCGACGGCCGAGTCGTCGGGTCCGACCAGCATGGACGCGCCCGGCGGCCGGGGTGCCGAGCGGAACGTCGCCACCACGGTGCCGACGCCGACCTCCTCGCCGGCGCGCCACCACGCCAGCAGCTCGGGCAGCACCTCACGCATCGGCCAGCACCTCCACCAGGTCGGCGTACGTCGCGAGCGAGTGCCCGGCGATGAAGTCGTGACAGTACGGAAGGGCCGCGACCACACCGGTCTGGACGGCCTCGTACCCGTCCTTCCCCCGGTGGGGGTTCACCCACACGACCCGGTGCGCGATGCGCGACAACCTGGCCATCTGCTCGCCCAGCACGGAGGCGTCACCTCGCTCCCATCCGTCGCTGAAGACAACGACGACCGCACCCCGCGCCATTCCGCGCTGGCCCCACCGGTCGAGGAAGAACCGCAGAGTCTCGCCGAGCCGCGTACCTCCCGACCAGTCGGGCACGGTGTCACCGGCGGCCACCAGGGCGCGCTCGGGATCCCGGAGCCGCATGGCCCGGGTGACGTGGGTGAGCCGGGTGCCGATGGTGAACGTCTCGACGTTGCCCATCCCCTGGGTCAGCCGGTGGGCGAGCCGCAGCAGGACGTCGGCGTAGGACGACATCGAGCCGCTGACGTCGACGAGCAGGACCACGCGCCGGGGCTTCATCATCCGTCGGCGCCAGGCGATCTCGGCCGGCTCGCCCATCCGGCGCAGGCTCGACCGCAGGGTTCGCGACGCGTCGACCCTGCCTCGGCGCCAGCGCTGGTGGCGCGCCGTACGCCGCAGGGGCGGCCGTGGGTTCAGGGTGGCGAACAGCACCGCGAGGCGCTGCCTCTCCGCCGCGTTCAGCGAGGCGACGTCACGGTGCCGGAGCACCTCGACCGTGCTGGCGGCGGCCCGGACCGTCTCGTCCGCCCCGTCGGCCTGCTCGTCGACACCGTCGTCCAGCGGAAGCTGCGTCGGAGCCTCCTGACGCGACACCGGACGCTGACGGGGCGGGCCGTGCCGGTCGTCGAAGAAGGCCTCGAAGACCTGGTCGAACCGCGCCAGGTCGTCCGGGCCGGCGCACAGCGTCGAGCGCCCGGCGACGCGCACCGCCGCCGGGTCGTCCGCGCCCAGCAATGCCGCGGCGGTGAGGAAGTCGTGCGCACGGTCCTGGGTCACGGGCACACCACCCGCTCGGAGGGCACGGGCGAACGCGAGCAGGATCTCGTCACCGCCACGGACGGTCGACGGCGGGTCGTCGGTCGATCGGGTCGGGACCACGGAGACCCTCACGTCCGGAGCAGCTGGTCCAGCGCGTGCTTCACCCGGTCCGAGTCCTCGCGGTACTTCACGAGCGCGCCCAGGGTGGTCGCCGCCGACTCCAGGTCCAGCTCGGCGGCCCCCAGATGGTGGAGGGCCCTTGCCCAGTCGATGGTCTCCGCGACACCCGGCGGCTTGGTCAGGTCGTGGCTGCGCAGCTGCTGGACGACCTCGACGACCTGCCGGGCGAGCGTCTCGGAGACCTCAGGGGCGCGCGAGCGGACGATCTGGAGCTCGCGAGCGAGTCCAGGGTGCTCGATCCAGTGGTAGAGACAGCGCCGCTTGAGCGCGTCGTGCAGCTCACGTGTGCGGTTGGACGTCAGCACCACGACCGGCGGAGTCGCGGCCTTGACCGTGCCCAGCTCCGGGATGCTGACCTGCCAGGTCGACAGGACCTCGAGCAGGAACGCCTCGAACTCGTCGTCCGCGCGGTCGATCTCGTCGACGAGGAGCAGCGCCGGACTCTGCTGGAGAGCGGCCAGCACGGGCCTGGCCAGCAGGAACCGCTCGTCGTACAGGCTCTTCTCGGCCTCCTCCACGTCCGTCCCGGCCCCGGCCGCCTCGAGCGCGCGCAGGTGCAGGATCTGGCGGGGGAAGTCCCAGTCGTAGAGCGCCTGGGTCGCGTCGATGCCCTCGTAGCACTGCAGCCGCACCAGCGGCAGCTCGAGGCTCTCGGCAAGCGCCTCGGCGAGGGCCGTCTTGCCGGTGCCAGGCTCGCCCTCCAGCAGGAGTGGCCGTTGCAGCGACAGCGCGAGATAGGTGACGGTGGCCAGCTCGTCGTCGGCGAGGTAGCCGGTCGAGTCGAGCAGCCGCGCCACGTCGCCGGCCGAGGTCACCTCCATGCCACCAGGCTACTTCCCGTCCTGCCGGCTCCCGGCCAGGGACCGTCGCCATCAGGTCTGGACGTCGACGTCGAGACCGGATGCCAGGTCACCACACTCGACGAGCGTGACGTCGCGGTCGGCGAGGTAGGCACGGGCGCCCTGGTCGCCGACCGCACTCGCGATCACCCCGGGCCAGTGGTCACGGCCGAGCACGACGGGATGACCGGGCCTCCCGTCGTACGTCGCGCGAGCCAGGGTCGAGGGGCCACCGCCGGCAGCGATCACCCGGGCCACCACCGCCGGCACCAGGTCGGGCAGGTCGACCAGCGACACGGCGACGCCGTCGCCGTCGCCGTCCGACCGCACCAGCGACCGCAGCCCCGTGCGCAGCGATGCCCCCATGCCTTCAGCCCAGTCTGCGGCGACCACGACTGTCACCTCCTGGTCGGTGAGCAGAGGCCGCACCTGCTCGGCCCCTGCTCCGAGCACGACGGTCACCCACGTGCAGCCGCCGTCGCGCAGGAGCGACACGCCTCGTACCAGCCACGAGCCACGGTCGTCGGTCACGAGCGCCTTCGGCCGGCCCAGGCGTCGGCCGGCCCCGGCCGCGAGCAGCAGACCCTCCATGTCCGCCAGCCTGTCAGACGGCCCACGGCCGCATCAGCCCACCGCGATCAGGCCGATGCCGACCAGGACGACGACCGCTCCCACCAGGCGGCGCGCCGGGCGCGGCTCACGGAGCAGCAGCCAGCCGAACACCGCTCCGATGACGATGCTGGACTCGCGGGCGGCCGCCACCAGAGCGACGGGGGCGAGCTGCATCGCCCGAAGCACGAGCAGGTAGGCCAACGGCGAGCACGTGGCCACCGCGAGGGCGGGCCGGCGAGCAGACGACCAGAGCTCGCGGACCGGCGTGGGCTCCCGACGCCGGCGTAGCAGGATCGTCATGAACGGCAGCTGGAGCACGAGGCCGAGCACGAAGTAGGGCACCGGAGGCACGTCGAGCCCGTTGACGGAGTGGCTGTCCCACAAGGTGTACGCCGCGATCGTGGCGCCGGTGGCCAGTCCCCAGACCACCCCGGCACGCTCGGGATGGTGAGTGCCGTCATCCCCGGAGCGGCCGGGGCGGCCGAACCCGGCGAAGGAGATCAGGAGCACCCCCGCGATCACGGCCAGCACACCGGCCACCGCGACCGGGCCGGGGCGCTGACCCAGGACGAGGACCGCGACCAGGAAGGTGAGCATCGGCCCGGCGCCGCGAGCAAGCGGGTACACCAGGTTGAGGTCGCCCTCGGCGTACCCGCGTTGGAGGACGAGCTGGTACACCACGTGCAGGAGCGCCGAGACCAGCGCTCCGACCGGCCACCACCACGTGGGCCGGTCTCCGGCTGCCAGCACCCAGACGACGCCGATCGGCACCCACAGAGCCGAGCTCGCGACGACGTAGAGCCACACGAACCCCACGTGGTCGCGGTCGGCGACCTCCTTGACCGCGAGGTTCCAGGTGGCGTGGAGGATCGCCGCGCCGATCACCAGCGCGAGGGCGGTTCCGCTCACCGGCCGTTCACGGCCGTGGCCCCGCGGGCCATCCGGATCTCGACCACACCGGTGGCGGGCTCGGGCTTGCGGCCACCCTCGTCGCTGAAGCCATGCTTGCGGTAGAAGGCGATCGCCCGGTCGTTGCCCTCGAGCACCCACAGGTACGCCGGCCGGTCGCCGACGGTGCGCGCCAACAGGTCGTCGGCGAGCCCGGTGCCGTGGGCTCGCCGCAGGACGTTGATCGCGTAGAGCTCCAGCGGCACCGGGGGGTCGTCGTCGCGCGGTGGGCCGGAGGTCGCCAACCCGACGATCCCCTCCTCGTCGCGCGCGATCCACCAGCTGACCTCCGGCAGGGTCCCGAACCGCTCGCGCCAGCGCGCGGGCCCGAGGGAGGGGTCGAGCCCGGCCAGGTAGTCGTCCGGCAGCAGCCCGGCATAGGCCTCGCGCCAGACCTGCACGTGGACACGACCCATCTCCTCGAGGTCCGCGAGGGTCGGCCGGGCGAGCGTCCAGGGCACGACCTCACGCTCTCACAGGCCTCATCCGCACGACCGGAGCATCTGGTCGAGGGCGGCCCGCTCCGGAGGGTCGACGGCCAGGGAGTAGGCGGCCTTGATCGCGATCCAGCGTCGGGCGTAGGCGCACTGGTAGCCCTGCCTCGGCCGCCAGGCCGCCGGGTCGCCGTCACCCTTGGCCATGTTGGTCGGACCGTCGGCGGCCAGCAGCTCGTCGAGGTCGTTGGCGAACTCCTCGCGCCGCGTCATGCCCCAGCTGCGCGCCCCCGAGACCCACGCCTCGGCGAGCGGCACGACGTGGTCGATCTGGATCGCCTCGGCCTGGCGGAGGTCCTTGAGGTTCGTGAACGTCAGGATGCGGCCGGTGTAGGGGTCGTGCCACGTGCCGGCCAGGACGTCGTGGTCACAGGAGCCCTGCTGCTGCACCCGGGCCGTGCCCCGCACGGCGTCCCGGAGCAGGACGTCGTCGCGCTGGTTGCAGCCATCGTGGTCGGTGTCGACCCAGGCGTCGCCGAAGGCGGCACGCAGATATCCCTCCGTGTCTCGCGGCCGGGGGCGGACGGCGAGCCCCTGCAGCATCGCGGCCGCGCGCGCCGCCGGGGGCGCCGGTGCCCTGGCCCGCACCTGTGTGGGGTCACCGACCCGAGGGCTGGTCAGACCGCACCCGCCGAGCACCAGGACAGCCAGCACACCCAGCACCCGCGCGAGGACCTGGTCCGGAACGGTGGGCATGGCGACCAGAACGTAAGGCGTCCCGCGGACAGCCCGGCGTTCGACACGCACGAGGGCCCCTGCCTGGTACGGCAGGGGCCCTCGTGGCGACCAGGTCGTTCGGACCGGTGACGCACCCGCGGCTTCCGCCGCGGGGGTGGCCGGTCAGAAGTCCATGCCACCCATGTCGCCACCCGGCGCGGCAGCTGCGGCCTTCTCCGGCTTGTCCGCGACGACCGCCTCGGTCGTCAGGAACAGCGCGGCGATCGACGCGGCGTTCTGCAGGGCGGAGCGCACGACCTTGGTCGGGTCGGGGATGCCCGCCTTCAGCATGTCGCCGTACTCACCGGTGGCCGCGTTGAGACCGTGCCCCTCGGGCAGGCCCGCGACCTTCTCGGCCACGACGCCGCCCTCGAGACCGGCGTTCAGGGCGATCTGGCGGACCGGGGCGCCGACGGCGACCTTGACGATGTTGGCGCCGGTGGACTCGTCCTGGGGCAGGTCGAGCTTGTCGAACGCCTTGGCGCCGGCCTGGAGCAGCGCCACGCCACCGCCTGCGACGATGCCCTCCTCGACGGAGGCCTTGGCTGCGCGGACGGCGTCCTCGATGCGGTGCTTGCGCTCCTTGAGCTCGACCTCGGTGGCCGCGCCGACCTTGATCACCGCGACGCCGCCGGCCAGCTTGGCCAGCCGCTCCTGCAGCTTCTCGCGGTCGTAGTCGGAGTCGCTCTTCTCG
>JBKPTA010000068.1:0-15764 GCA_046735295.1 Actinomycetota bacterium
TGACGACATCGCTGACCTGCACGGTGTCCGACGACGACACGGCCGAGGCCCTGGGCTCGGGAAGTCTGCCGGTGCTCGGGACGCCGCGCCTGCTCGCGTGGTGCGAGGCGGCGACCTGTGCGGCGATCGAGCCTTCACTGGCACCGGACGAGACGTCGGTCGGCACCCGCGTCGAGCTCGAGCACACCCGCGCGAGCGCGGTCGGCGTACGCCTCGTCATCTCGGCCGAGCCCGTGTCGCGGGACGGACGCCTCCGTCGCTTCAGCGTGGTCGCCCGCGAGGCCGAAGGCGGCAGGATCGTCGCATCGGGGCAGATCACCCGAGTGGTCGTCGACGCCGAACGCTTCCTCGGCCGGCTGTCATGATCTCCGCCGGCCGCCGGACAGGGTCGTGTCGGGCTCAGTCTCGCTGGACCGCGAAGCTCCGGGTGGAGTCTGCGACGCCGAGGTCACCGGGGTCGAACGACACAGCGTTGACGTGGAGCGGGTCGAACGCGACACCGGTGGCGCATCGGACCGGCATGGTCGTCGTCACCCGGTCGCGCTGGACGTCCCACCTCGCGTCAACGCCGCGGCAGCGGATGTTGTTGTCGCCGTTCTCGTCGTCGCGGAAGGCGTGGATGTGGAGCCTGCCACGCCGGTCGCGGTGCACCTGTACGCCGTAGGACAGCAGGCTGTCGAACGTCGAGTCGTAGTAGCGCTGCTGGACGATCCCGGTCTTGCGGAGGTTGCGCACGTGGATGACCGCGGTGATGCGACTCGTGGTGTTGCGCACCGTGTACCGCGTGATGTCGAGTCGAGCCGGGGCGTCGCCCACGGTGTCGGTCACGGTCCGGCGGGCGGCGTGTGCCGGTGCTGTCGTGAAGAGGAGCCCCAGCGTGGTGGTGGTCGCCGCGAACAGGGCGACACGACGTCGAACGGTCATGTCGCTCAGGAGGACGGCAGAGGCCTCGAGATACGTCGGATGCGCGCCGACGATTTCGTGACCCGCGCGCCGGCCGGGGAGAATGTGCGCATCGCCTGCGCCGGAGCGTGCGGGCCGACCTCAGGAGGAGCTCATGAGCAAGACCGGACGCAAGCGCCGCGGCCGCAAGAAGAAGAAGGCGAACCACGGCAAGCGCCCCAACGCTTGAGCAAGGAGCAGTCCCGGAGTTCGCTCGACGGGCGCCAGCTCACGAGGTGCCACCGCGAAGCACGAGACAGCCCCCGCACCGGACACCGGTCGGGGGCTCGTTGCTGCTCGAGGTGGACCGGGGGCTAGCTCTCGGTGTAGGTCACCCGGATCTGCTGGATCTGCACGCGCACCCTCTCACGCAGGCTGTCCGGCGCCTGCTCCATGCAGGACCGTGCCACCAGCGCCTTGACGGTGCGCTGCAGGTCATAGCTCTGCAGGCAGGGGGCGCACTCCTCGAGGTGCGCCTTGACCTCGGCGACCTCGCCATGGTCGAGCTCGTTGTCGAGCAGGCAGACGATGCGCTCCAAGAAGTTGGCGCAGGTCTCGTCGCTGGTCATGACTCCGATCCCCCTCCGGTGTCATCGTGCCCGACCGGCAGCAGGTCGTTGACACGGACGTAGTCCGAGAGCATGTCGCGCAGCTGACGGCGACCGCGGTGCAGCCGAGACATCACGGTGCCGATGGGCGTCCCCATGATCTCAGCGATCTCCTTGTAAGCGAACCCCTCGACATCCGCCAGGTAGACGGCGAGGCGGAACTCCTCCGGCAGCCGCTGCAGCGCCTCCTTGACCTGTGAGTCGGGCAGGTGCTCGAGCGCCTCGCTCTCGGCGGACTTCAGGCCCCCAGAGGTGTGGGACTCGGCGCGCGCGAGCTGCCAGTCCTCGACGCTCTCCGACATCGCCTGCTGCGGCTGGCGCTGGCGCTTGCGGTAGCTGTTGATGAAGGTGTTGGTGAGGATCCGGTAGAGCCAGGCCTTGAGGTTGGTGCCCGGCCGGAACTGGTGGAACGAGGCGTAGGCCTTGGCAAAGGTCTCCTGCACCAGGTCCTCGGCGTCCGAGGGGTTGCGGGTCATCCGCATGGCGGCGCCGTACAGCTGGTCGAGGAACGGCAGGGCATCGCGCTCGAAACGAGCGGCGCGCTCGGCGTCGCTCTCGGCGGCGACGTCGACCTCGGGAGCCTCGTCGGCGCCGAGCGTGGGGAGATCGGGGTGGTCTGTCATCGAGCCCCAGGCTACCGGGGGCGTCGCACGATCCATGAGCGCAAGCACGAACCGATAACAGTGAGGTCAGGTCAGGGATTCCCGGTCACCTCGCGCACCAGCCACTCCAATACCGCCTCCACCACCAGCTCGAGCGCCTCTGCCTGTGTGAGCGCACCGTTCGCCGGCACCTTGAGACCGTGGTCGGCGCCGGGGACGACGGCCAGGTCGGTGCCTTCGGGGAACTCCTCAGGGCGGCCCATCGGGTCGCGCTCCCCCTGCACGACCAGCGTCGGGACCCCGGCGCCGACCAGCTCCTCGACCCGGCTCTTCTCGGGCCGACCCGGTAGGTGCAGGGGGAAGGCCAGCGCCAGGCACCCTTCGGCGCCGAGGCGCGTGGCACACCGTGCCGCGGAGCGGGCCCCGGCCGAACGGCCGCCCACCACCAGCGGGCGGCGAGGACGCAGCACCTGGTGGGCCGCCTCGAGCCCGATGTCCAAGGTCGGTGGTGGCGAGGCGATCTTCTTCCCGGCGACCCGCCAGGGCTGCTCGAACAGCGCGACGGTCGCGCCGTGCCGGGGCAGCGTGGTCGCCAGCGCAGCGAGGTCGCGGGCCTCGACCCCGTTGCCGGCCCCGTGGCTGAGCAGGAGGGTCACCGTCGCACCACGTGCGGCACGCACCTCGAGCCGACCCGGGCCGTACGGCGTCGGCACCACCCGCGACCTCGTCATGATCCGGTCATGTGAGTGCGTCCTCGGCCGGGATCGGCTCGACGAGCTCCGGGCCGTTGTTGCGGACGTTGTTCACATCGGTGGAGACGGGGTAGGCCTCGAGACGACCGGGCGCGGCCGGGACCAGGAGCGAGAGCAGGTCGTCGCGACCGGAGACGCCCGGGTCGAGCCAGGCCGACCACCGGTCGCGCTCGACCATCAGAGGCATGCGGTCGTGGATGTGCCCGACGGCGTCCTCGGCCTCGGTGGTGAGCACCGTACAGGTCCAGCGGAACCGGTCGGGATCGTCCTCGGCCTTGTCCGGGTCGCGCCAGATCTCGTAGAGGCCGGCCATCGCGAGGACACCGCCGTCCTCCGGGTGGATGTAGAACGGCTGCTTGAGCGGGCGGCCGGACCTGCCTTTCACCTCGGTCGGGTACCACTCGAAGTAGCCGTCCGCGGGAAGCAGGCAGCGTCGCGACGCGAAGGCTCGTTTGTACGCCGGTTTGTCGGCGACGGTCTCCATCCGGGCGTTGATCATCCGGTTCCCGATGGCGGGGTCCTTCGCCCACGAGGGGATCAGGCCCCACGTGAGCACGCGCAGCTGCCGCTCCGGTGGCTCGGGGTCGGGGTCGTCGCGGGCGGACGGCGACCGCTCCATCACGGCGTAGACCGGCTTGGTGGGTGCGACGTTGTAGTCGGGAGCCAATGACTCCTCGACCTTGTTGCCCCTCGCCGGGGAGATCTCGAACTCCTCGACGAGGTCCTCCGGCTTCCGGCTCGAGGCGTAGCGACCGCACATGTCCGCAGCGTAGGCGAGCCCGAGGAGCAACGGCACGCCGACCGAGCTGAGAGCTCGAGCAAGCGCACGACCGAGCTCGCGAGGTCGTGACCGCACCATCACGACGCCGGTCGAGCAGGTCGAGCCTCCGGTGGGTCCAGGCACAGCCTCTGAGCGTCGGCGCGCTCACGCGACGTCGATCCTCAGTCGCGGCGCTTGCTCGACCTGCGCTCGCCCACGCTGAGCCCTCGTTCCTCGGGCTCAGCTGCTCCCTTGGTCGCGGGAGAGCTCGTCGAGCAGGCTCGAGGCCTGTTCGGGCACCAGCGGAAGGCTCTCGCTCCAGATGCGTACCCCGCCCAGGGCGCGCTCGCCGACCTCGAGCAGGTTCCGGAGGAGGGTGGTGCGTCGCGCCAGACCCTCGTTGCGACCGGCCAGGACCACGATGCGCCGGGGGCCGATCCGGCAGATCGTCTCGCCGCCGGAGAAGACGGAGCGCGCTGACTCGCCGATCCGCGACATCCGCAGGTCGAGCCCGAAGACCTCGTCGGCGAGCCCGGCGAGACGCGGCGCGGCTGCCTCGACGACCACCAGGGCGTAACGGTCGCGGAGGGGGGCCGGCCCGCGGGTGTCCCCCCGGTACAGCTCCGTGAGCCGGCCCCGTAGATGAGCCATGCTCGCCAACCCGGTCAGCGGGTCAGCGCACGAGAGCTGATGCAGGTACGCGAGCGTCGCCTCGCTCCAGCCCAGCGCCACCGCACACGCATCGGTGAACGCGGGCTCGGTACCCGCGACGAGCTCGTAAGTCGTCCGAAGATCCGCCAGGGTCTCCTCCAGTGAGACCCCCTGGCTGCCAAGCAACCTGCCCACCACTTCGCAGGCATCGGTGGCACTCCGGCCGGCGATCAAGGCTTCCCCGACTGCCTCGAACCGCCGCGGCAAGTCCCCCGGAACCCGCTCGAAGAGCGCAGGCTGGGATGCGGAGGGAGGCCCGGGCGCAACCTTGTCCCGAAATGCCCAGAACCCCATGTCGCCTCCCTCCGGATCTCCGACCAGCGCTCTCCGTACATGTGACGGGTCGTGAGGCCTAGCATGATGCCGGATTCCCGGAAAAATCTCGGGATTCCACTCATACTGACGTCACAAGTCTTGGTTCCCCCCGTTGGAGTAGGTGTGAGCGTCTCGCTGTCGGTCGACGGCCCGGGTGATGCCGAGCTGATCTCCGCGGTCCGCGGCGGTGACGTTGACGCCTACGGAGAGCTGTTCGCCCGGCACGTCGAGGCTGCGCGACGGCTGGCCCGCCAGCTCGCCGGCGCGGGCGATGCCGACGACCTCGTCTCGGACGCCTTCACCAAGGTGTTGACGGTCCTCCAGCGCGGCGGCGGCCCGGACCTCGCGTTCCGCGCCTACCTGCTGACCGCGGTACGCCGGCTCCACGTCGACCGCATCAGGGCCGGCTCACGCCTTCGTCCGGTCGACGACCTGGCACCGTTCGACCCCGGGCTGCCCTTCCACGACACCGCCGTCGAGGGCTTCGACAACGCCGCGGCCGCTCGCGCGTTCGCCTCGCTCCCCGAGCGGTGGCAGATGGTGCTGTGGCACACCGAGGTCGAGCAGCAGAAGCCTGCCGACATCGCTCCGCTGCTCGGGATGAGCGCCAACTCCGTCTCGGCGCTGGCGTACCGGGCCCGCGAGGGGTTGCGCCAGGCCTTCTTGAGCCAGCACGCGACCGACCCGGACGACGTCGACTGCGCCTGGACCCGCGACCACCTCGGCGCCTACGTCCGCGGCGGCCTCTCCCGCCGAGACTCCGCCCGCGTCGACGACCACCTGGCCGCCTGTCGTGCCTGCGCGGCCGTCTACCTCGAGCTGACCGAGGTCAACTCCGGCCTCGCTGCACTGATCGCTCCCCTGCTGCTCGGTTCCGCCGGAGCCAGCTACCTGTCCACCACCGGCGCCGGCTCCAGCCTGCTCTCCACCACCGTCACCGCCGCGAAGACCTGGGTCGCCGCCCACACCTCGGCCGCGGCGATGGGCGGCATCGTCGCCACTGCGGCCGCGGTCGTCACCGTCTACGGCACCTCGCACCTGGGCGTCGGCCACCACGCCGCCGACCTCGGGTCTCCCCCGGGGCTCGACCGGGTACCGGCCTCGGCGCAGCCGTCGACCGGCTCGGGTGACCACCAGACGCCGCACCATCGCACCAGCACCGGCTCCGGTCCTTCGAGCGATCGCGGCGGGTCGCCGCGGTCCGGACGCTCCACGTCGCCCACCACTCCTCCGCCGGTGACCGGATCGACGCCTCCCGTGGTGACGCCCACGTCGACGCCCACCGAGCCGACCAGCGTCCCGACGACCGGGCCCACCGGCGCGGACCAGGAGATCACCTTCACCTCCACACCGCCGACGGACCCGACGTTCGGGTCCATCTACGTCGTCGAGGCCCAGGGCGGCTCAGGCCCGATCACCTTCTCGGTCGACTCCAGCACCACGCACGACGCGTGCTCCCTCGTCGCGCCCGCCACCGTCCGGTTCGATCACGCCGGCACCTGCGTGATCGCCGCCAGCGCCGAGGGCCCGGACAGCAGAGCCGGCGCCGATTCCGGCACCGCCACGCAGTCGATCGACGTTCCGCAAGAGGCGCAGACGGTGACGATCACCTCGACCGCCCCCACGAACGCCCGCGTGGCAGGGACGCCGTACACGGTGACCGCCGATCCCGGAGTCACCGAGAACCCGGTCACCTACACCACCGACGGCGGCTGCTCGGTCTCCGACGGCAGTGTCACCTTCCAGCACGTCGGTGACTGCACCGTGACCGCCCATCAGGACGGGAACAACGACTACACCGACGCCTCCGACCACCAGACGTTCACAGTCGACCAGGGCTCGCAGACGATCGCCTTCTCGCTGCCGCCAACCGGGACTACGGGCACCACCTTGCCGCTGACGGCGACGAGCAGCTCCGGGCTGGACGTCGCCTACTCCGTCGACCCGGAGACGACCAACGCCGCCTGCAGCCTGGTCGACGCCTCCACGGTCTCCTTCGACCACGCCGGAACCTGCGTGATCGACGGCGACCAGCCCGGCGACGCCGACTACCAGGCAGCCGATCGCGTCACCCAGAGCGTCGTGGTCAGCGAGGCGGTGCACGCCGTCATGACGGTGAGCGCCACGACCGTTCAGCTGCACGGGAACGGGCAGGTCGGGGTGACCGCGACCGTGACGGGTCTCCCGGAGGGCTCGACCGCGACGCTCGTGGTCTCGGTGCCGGGCAACGCGCAGGCGGTAAGCGCCGACAACGGCTGCATCGGAGCACCCGACGGCGAGGGCCAGACGTTCACCTGCGCGGTCACCACGGCCGACGTGCAGGAGTTCGGCTTCACGGTGACGATCAACAAGGGACGCCCGGTGATGACCTTCGAGCTCGTCCCGGATCCACCGCTGACGCTCGACCCGGGCTCGGTCACGACGTTCCCGTTGCCCTTGGTCGACGACGCCTCGCCCTTCACCCGGCGTTCCTTCCGCGGACGCGTCCAGCCCTGAAGGGTCTGCGCGGAGTGGATGAGGTCGGTTCTGGGTAAGAACCACCCATGACCGCCATCAGACTCATCGCTCGGCCGATGCTCGCCTCGATGTTCGTGACGGGTGGACTCGACGCCGTCGTCCACACCTCGGGCAAGGTTCCGAAGGCCGAGAAGGTCACCGACCAGGTCCCCACCCTCGTCGAGAAGCTCGCGCCGGGGCTGCCGATCCCGACCGACCCGGAGTCCCTCGTGCGGATCAACGGCGGCGTGCAGGTGGTGGCGGGCCTCGCCCTGGCGACCGGCCGGCTGCCGCGGCTGTCCGCCCTGGCCCTCGCCGCCTCGCTGGTGCCGACGACGTACGCCGGCCACCCCTTCTGGGAGGAGAAGGACCAGCAGGCCCGCTCGGCCCAGCGCATCCAGTTCTTCAAGAACATCTCGATGATGGGCGGCCTCCTGCTGGCCGCGGTGGACACCGAGGGCAAGCCCGGAGTCGCCTGGCGCGCGCGTCATGCGGCGAAGGACGTACGCCGCGAGGCCAGGCAGCTGGCGAAGCAGGCCCGTACCGAGGCCCGAGTCGCCAGGGCCCACCTGAGCTGAGCCACGCACGGACGGGGACCGGTCGAGGAGGCATCCGCGACCGGCACCACCGTTCCTGCCGGCCGACGCCCGGATCGCGAACCCCGCTGAGGGACGCGCGCCGGCCGCGGTCCGGCCGACCGGCGTTCCGTCCCGTCCCCCGCTCGGTACGCTGCGCCGGTGACCTGTGCGCCGCCGACCAGCCGCCCCTGGTCGGCCCCGCACGCAGCCGGGCCGGTGCGGGCCGAGGTCTCGCTTCCGGGCAGCAAGTCGCTGACGAACCGGGCGCTCGTCCTGGGTGCGCTCGCCGACGGTCCCTGCGTGGTCCGACGCGCCCTCCGTTCACGCGACACGATGCTGATGGCAGCCGCCCTCACGACCCTGGGCGCGCGCGTCGACACCGCGTCGGACGACTGGACCGTCGATCCTGGACAGCTGACCGGCGGTGGCCGGGTCGACTGCGGACTCGCGGGAACCGTGACCCGGTTCGTCCCGCCGGTGGCAGCCCTTGCCGACGGCCCGGTCGCCTTCGACGGTGACCCTCACATGCGCACCCGCCCGGTCGGCGAGGTGCTTGCCGCACTGCGGGAGCTCGGCGTGGCCGTCGACGGTGACAGACTGCCGTTCACCGTCCACGGGGCGGGCCGGGTGCGCGGGGGGCGGGTCGTGCTGGACGCGTCCGGGTCGAGCCAGTTCGTGTCCGCCCTCCTGCTCGCAGGTGCCCGCTTCGACGAGGGGCTCGACCTCCTCCACGTCGGCCCGGAGGTGCCGTCCCGGCCCCATGTCGAGATGACCGTGGCCCTGCTCCGGCAGCACGGCGTGGAGGTGGACGACAGCGAGCCGGCGCGTTGGCGCGTGGCTCCCGGCCCGATCCGGGCCGTGGACCGCACGATCGAGCCCGACCTGTCCAACGCCGCTCCGTTCCTGGCCCTGGCGGCGACGACCGGGGGCTCGGTGACGGTGCGCGACTGGCCGGATCGGACCACACAGGCCGGCGACCTCATCCGCGACATCCTGCGGCGGATGGGGTGCCAGGTGAGGTGGGAGCGAGGTCGGCTGACCGTCACGGGTGGCCGGCGCATCGAGGGCGTCGACCTCGACCTGCAGGACGCCGGGGAGCTGACGCCGGTGGTGGCCGCGCTCTGCGCGCTGGCCGCGACACCGTCATACCTCCGCGGGATCGCCCATGTCCGGGGCCACGAGACGGATCGGATCGCGGCGCTCGCCACGGAGCTCCGCGGGCTCGGCGCCGACGTGACCGAGCGGCCGGACGGGCTCGCGCTCCGGCCGGCGACGCTGCATGGTGGCCGGTTCCACAGCTATGCCGACCACAGGATGGCGCACGCGGCCGCTGTGCTCGGGTCGGCGGTGGCGGGCATCACCGTCGACGACGTTGCCGCCACGAGCAAGACCTACCCGGAGTTCCCGGACGTGTGGTCCGGTCTGCTGGAGGGTCGATGACCGTGGTGCGCCCGTGAGCGGTCGCTACGACGAGCACGACCACGAGCACTACGAGCGGCCGCGCCGCCGTACCCGCCCGCGCACCAAGGAGCGCCCGCGGTACGACGACGCCGTCGGCGGCGTGGTGACCACCGTCGACCGCGGCCGGTTCACGGTGCGAGTCGGCGGGGAGGTCGAGGGCGTCCCGGTGTGGGCGGTCAAGGCCCGGCCGCTGGGGCGGAAGGGGGTCGTCGTCGGTGACCGGGTGCGGGTGGTCGGAGACGTCTCGGGCGACGAGGGCGCGCTGGCGCGGATCGTGGAGGTGGACGCGCGCGCGACGGTGCTACGACGCACCGCAGACGACGACGACCCGGTCGAGCGGGTCGTGGTCGCCAACGCCGACCAGCTCGTGGTGGTGACGGCCCTGGCCGACCCCGAGCCCCGCCCGCGGCTGATCGACCGGGCCCTGGTGGCGGCCTTCGACGCCGGGATGAAGCCGCTGCTCTGCCTGACGAAGTCCGACCTGGCCGACCCGGAGACGCTGCTCACGACGTACCGCTCGCTGGGCGTGCCGTGGGTGGTGACCCGGCGCGGAGCCGATCTCAGCGAGGTGCGAGAACGTCTCGCCGGGCACACCAGCGTGCTGATCGGCCACAGCGGGGTCGGGAAGTCCACGCTGGTCAACGCCCTGGTACCGGATGCCGACCGCGACGTCGGGCAGGTGAACGCGGTGACGGGGCGCGGCCGGCACACCTCCACGTCGGCGATCATGCTGGCGCTGCCGCGCCACGAAGGACAGGTGGGATGGATCGTGGACACGCCCGGGATCCGCTCCTTCGGGCTCGCTCACGTGCGCCCGGAGGACCTGATCGAGGCGTTCCCGGACCTCGACGAGATGACCGAGGACTGTCCGCGGGGGTGCACCCACGGCGCCGACGAGCCCGAGTGCGGTCTCGACGGCGCCGTCGCCCGTGGCGACGCTGACCCCGAGCGGGTCGAGTCGTTCCGTCGACTGCTCGAGGCGCGGTCGGGTCCGGCGTACTAGCCCCAGAGGGTGCGTGATCCGGAGTCGCCGGTGAGGAAGACGCAGACCAGGACTGCGACCGCGCCGGCGACGAGCAGGACCTGCACGGCGATCGCGATGGCGCCGCCACGGCCCTCGCGAGCGCCACCGCCCGAGGCCAGCGCCGAGGGCCCGCCGAGCTGCCAGGCGCCGAGCGCGGCCACGGCGACGAAGGCCATGAGCACCCATCGCAGGATCCGGCCCCGGTGGGCGTGGACGGCGAGCTCGGGCAGAGTCTGCAGGTGGCGCTGGTTCTCCAGCTGGAGGCCGGACTGGACCGCGAGGACCGCGGCACCGGCGGCGATCACCGAGGTCACCACCAAGGGCCAGCGCAGCCACCACCGCCAGCGCGGGACGACGGCGTACAGCAGGCCTGCGAGTGCGCACAGCGGCGCGAACACCACGACCACGTGCACGATCAACGGATGCAGCGGCAGGCCGTTGAACTCGAGCGCAAGCGACTCCATGTCCTAGGTATACGGCACCGTGAGAGGCGACGTTCAAGGCCGAGACTCCCGATCGGCATAGCCTGTGCCCATGGCGCCTGCTGGTCCGGCCGGGACCGACTACACCGACGATCTCCGCCTCGCGCACGTCCTCGCCGACGACGCGGACTCGATGACCACCTCGCGGTTCAAGGCGCTCGACCTGCACGTGATGAGCAAGCCCGACGTCACGCCGGTCACCGACGCTGACCAGGCCGTCGAGGACTTGATCCGGCGCACGCTCTCACGAGTGCGCTCGCGCGACGCGATCACCGGCGAGGAGCAGGGCAGCACCGGACACAGCCAGCGGCGCTGGGTCCTCGACCCGATCGACGGCACCAAGAACTTCGTCCGCGGAGTCCCGGTCTGGGCCACCCTCATCGCACTGGTCGTCGACAACGAGGTGGTGCTCTCGGTGGTCTCCGCGCCGCAGCTCCAGCGGCGCTGGTGGGCGTCGTCCGGGAACGGCACATGGACCGGCCGCTCGTTGCTCAAGGCCACCCGGTGCACCGTCTCCGACGTACGCCGGCTCGAGGACGCATCCCTGGCCTACTCCTCCCTGCACGGCTGGGAGGAGCGCGGGCGCCTCGAGGACTTCCTCTCGCTCGTGCGCCGCTGCTGGCGCAGTCGCGCGTACGGCGACTTCTGGTCCTACATGCTGCTGGCCGAGGGCGCGGTCGACATCGCCACCGAGCCGGAGCTGCACGTCCACGACATGGCGGCCCTCGACGTGATCGTGCGCGAGGCCGGCGGGAGCTTCACGTCCCTCGACGGCACCCCGGGCCCGTTCGGTGGCAATGCCCTGGCCACCAACGGCCACCTGCACGACGCGGCGCTGTCCTTCCTGGGCGCACTGCCTGACGGCGACCACGATGCGGACGAGCCCCCGCGGGTGCCCGGCTCGGTCAGTGACCTGCTCTCGCGGCGCCCCCGCGCAGAGGACTAGCCTCGGAGGGAACCGAGCCGACGCCCGAGGAGTGGTCATGCGCATCAGCGACGTTCTCTCGAGCAAGCCCGACCAAGAGGTCGTCACCATCGCGCCCGACTCCACGGTGCGAGAGCTCCTCGCGCTGCTGTTCCGGCACAACGTCGGGGCTGTCGTGGTGAGCACGGACGGCGAGACGGTCGACGGCATCGTCAGCGAGCGGGACGTCGTACGCGGGCTCCACGAGAACGACTCGATCCTCGA
The DNA here is from genome assembly GCA_046735295.1 of Actinomycetota bacterium. Lineage (GTDB taxonomy): Bacteria > Actinomycetota > Actinomycetes > Propionibacteriales > Nocardioidaceae > Nocardioides. Next base: position 11,921 of record JBKPTA010000068.1, read on the forward strand.
CGGCGCTGTGAGCGCCATCATGACCGGGGACGTCGCCACGACCGACCCGCACACCCCCGTCGACGACCTGCGCGTCCTGATGACCGAGCGCCGGATCCGACACGTCCCCGTCGTCACCGACGGCCGCCTGGTCGGGATCATCAGCATCGGCGACGTCGTGAAGTCCTCGATCGACCAGCTGCAGTTCGAGCGGGACCAGCTCGACAGCTACCTGCACCAGACCTAGCCGCTCCCGTGTGGATCCCGGCAGTCGGCCCAGCCGGCGCCGGGCCGCGGATGCCCGCCTCGCCACCGCCTCGTAGGGTCGAGGCATGGACAAGCCCGAGATCGACTTCCCTGAAGACCCGCCGCCCGCCGACCTCGAGGTCATCGACCTGATCGAGGGGGACGGCCCGGAGGCAACGGCCGGCTCGACGGTGCAGGTCCACTACGTCGGCGTGGCCCATTCCACAGGCGAGGAGTTCGACGCGTCGTACGACCGCGGTGCGCCGCTGGAGTTCCGTCTCGGCACCGGCCGGGTGATCCAGGGCTGGGACACCGGCGTCCAGGGCATGAAGGTCGGCGGTCGACGGCAGCTCGTGATCCCGCCCCACCTCGGCTACGGCGACCGCGGTGCCGGCGGCGTCATCAAGCCGGGTGAGACCCTGATCTTCGTCTGCGACCTGGTCTCCGTCGACTGAACGAGGACGCGGAGAACGATCGGAGTCGACCTCGGAGTCGACTCCACGGTGAACCGTCGCCTCCTGAGCGCGTCCTACACCGTCTCCCAGCCGGCCGCAGACATGGGCTCCGGCAGGAGGAGAATGGCGGCTTGCTTCCCGCCCGCGGCGGACGCCGTCCGGCTGTCGCCAGTCCGACGACGACGACCGTGACCGGCTGGCCCTCATCCGCGGTGCGCAGCGGCTCGGCCTCACCCCCAGCGACGTGCGCGACCTGCTCGCCGTCCGTGACACGGGCAGCTGCCCGTGCGAGCCCGTCGAGCAGACCTCACTCGGCGGCTCGCGGAGGTCGATGCCGAGATCGCCCGGCTCGAGGCGTGTGGGAGCAGATGCGGGCGATGCTGGGCGCATCGCCGCCGACACCTGTCCCGACCCCGATCCCGACACACCTGGTGCGCCCGTGGGAGGAGGTGAGCAGCATGGCCCAGGAGCACGACTGCCGGTGCGGTCCCGACTGTCAGTGCACGCCTGGCTGCGGCTGCAGCTGCCGCTGAAGCGGCAACCGGCCTCCCGAAGCGCCCCGGGAGGTCGGGCCCGTTCCCTGGGCGGACGCCTACGCGGTGGCCGAGACCACGACCCGCCGGCCGGCGCACTCCACGACGTCGCCGTCGAGCAGCTGGCGCCCGCGGCGCGTCTCCACGTCGCCGTTGACGCGCACCAGCCCCTGCGCCAGCAGCCCCTTGGCGTCGGCACCGGTGTCGACCAGGTCGGCCAGCTTGAGGAACTGGCCGAGCTTGATGGACTCGCCGCGCAGGGCGACGACCTCGGGACCACTCATCACTGCACCACCACCGTCACCGCATGGATCACCAGCCCCACCAAGCCTCCCACGATCGTGCCGTTGATCCGGATGAACTGCAGGTCGCGACCCACGTGCAGCTCGATCCGGCGTGCCGCCTCGCGGCCGTCCCAGCGCTCGACGGTGTGGGTGATCACCGCCGTGAGCTCCGCCCCGTAACGTTCCACGGCGAAGACCGACAGGTCGGAGGCACCGGTGTCGATGCGCGCCCGGAGGTCGGGGTCCTCGCGGAGCCGCGCGCCGAACGCCGCCAGCTCACCGGCCATCCGTGCCCGCACCGCCCCGTCGGGCTCGAGCAGGGATCCCTGGAGCGCGCGGCGGAGCGCGTTCCCCAGCGCGATCCCGGACGCGACCACCTGCGGCTGGTCCAGGAGACGTTGCTTGAGCCGTTCGGTCCGCGCCTGGGTGTCCGGGTCGTGCTGCAGGTCGTCGGCGAGCTGCGCGAGCAACGAGTCCAGCGCGCGGCGCGCCCGGTGGTCCGGGTCGGCCCGGATCTCGGCGATCCACGTGACCAGCTCCGAGGTCACCCGCCGGGTCACCGCGTTGTTGAGCCGCTGCGGTGCCCACCAGGGCGCCCGCTGCTCCAGCACCTCGGCCACCGTGTCCGGGTTCTCGAGGAGCCACCCGTGGAGCTCGTCCAGCGCCAGATCCACGATGCCCTGGTGGGCCCCGTCGCTCACCGCCTCGGCCAGGAGTCCCCCGGCCAGGGCGGAGACCGGCTCCTCGCGGAAGCGTGGGATCAGCGCCTGGGTGACCAGGTCCTGGACGTGGTCGTCGCGCACCTTGGACAGACCGATCGCGGCGACATCGGCGAACTCGTCGACCACCCGGCGTACGTGCTCGGGCTCGGCGAGCCAGACCCCGACCCGTTCGGCGATGGCCGCGGAGGCGACCCGGTCGCGGATCACCCCCTCCTGGAGGAAGTTCTCGCCGACGAACTCCTCGAGGCTCCGGCCCAGCTCGTCCTTGCGCCGCGGGATGAGAGCCGTGTGCGGGACGGGAATGCCGAGCGGATGCTTGAAGATCGCGGTGACGGCGAACCAGTCCGCGATGGCGCCGACCATCGACGCCTCGGCACCGGCGTTGACGAACCCGACGAGACCATCCTGTCCCAGCGTCAGCAGGTAGACCGCGGCGGCCAGCACGAGCAGGCACACGGCGAGGGTCCGCATCCGGCGCAGGCCTCGTCGACGTCTCGCGTCGGCGGCGGGATCGGGCGTGATCATGGCGATCGGCCCGGATTGCGTCATCGTCGTGGTCATCGGCCCGATTCTCGCCGATCGGGTGCGGTCGCCCGAGGCAGCCTCGCCGGGCCCTCGTCCGGGGAGACTCAGCTGCGCTGCCACAATGACGCGCATGCCGCGCACGGTCCTCACCTTCGGCACCTTCGACGTCTTCCACGTCGGTCACCTGCGCGTGCTCGAGCGGGCTGCCGCCCTCGGCGACCGCCTCGTGGTCGGCGTGTCCGCGGACACCCTCAACCTGCGCAAGAAGGGGCGAGAGCCGGTGTTCACCCAGGGTGAGCGCCTGGAGATCGTCGCCGCGCTCCGCATGGTGGACGAGGTGTTCGTCGAGGAGAGCCTGGAGCAGAAGCGCGAGTACCTCGAGCGGTACGACGCGGACGTGCTGGTGATGGGCGACGACTGGCGCGGGAAGTTCGACGAGTTCGGCGACCTGTGTGAGGTGGTCTACCTGCCTCGCACTCCGGCGATCTCCACCACGGCCCTGATCGAGAAGATCTCGCGCGAGGTCTGACCGCGGCCGGAAGCCACGGGTTCCACGGCCAGAACGCCGAGCCGGCAGTTCCCGACCCGAGCGTCAGCGCGTGGCTGGACGGTCCTGACGGTGTCGAGATCCGCCGTGCTCCTTTCTTCGTCCGTGATCTTGCGGTGACATTCGAAGGAGATATCCATTCGTTATCGACCTGATGCTCGACAGTGATTGTCGAGTGGTTCTGTTGTTGGCTGCAGGACCCTGGCCGCGCCACCGTGCGTCCGAGCCCTGGTGCACCCGACTCGGCGAGTCGTCGCCGGGCAGAACGTCGGCGAAAGGCGCGTACATGAGACGCAAGACTCCGTTGGTCGCCATCTCCACGGCGGCCCTCCTGGCCCTGAGCGCGTGTGGTGGCTCCGGGTCGAACAGCGGCACGCCGGAGGAGAGCCAGCAGAACAAGAACCTGGGTAATACCGGGAACGGCAAGGACGCCACGGCGAAGGGCCCGGTGACGATTGCGGGTGCTCAGAAGGGTGGCACCGTCACGGTGCTGACGCTGACGGGTATGACCACGACGATGGATCCGAGCGAGATCTACTACACCGACACCTCC
>JBKPTA010000069.1:0-55996 GCA_046735295.1 Actinomycetota bacterium
CTCCCGCCAGCTGAACATCGTCGACATCTGAGCTCCTCCTCGATGCGCGGGGGACCGAGCGCCCCGGGTGGTGAGCCACATCACACACCCACCCGTGCGGATTTCTGCGCAGGAACGCCGGTTCACGAGCCGGCGATCGTCGTCCTGCGGCGGCGCTTGGCGGCGGCTCGGCACCGGATCGCGGGGCGCTAGCGTGAGCCCGTGACCGCCTTCTCCGAACGCCGGGACGCCCTGCCGGTCGCCGCTCCCCCTCGGGTCGCCGCGTGGATCAGAGCGGCCCCCGACGGCCCGGTCCGGGTGCTCCACGGCGGTCGCGACATGATCCACCTCGACGTCGGCGGGCGTGCCGTCGGCGTGGCCTCGGCGGGGGCGCCGGGGCTGCCGCACGCGCTCCGGACGGATCTCACCACCATGTCGGCGTTGCTGTCGTCGCTGACGGCCCAGACGCCTTATCTTGAGTTCGGGAGTCTTCACCTGGGCGGACGCGTCCTCGTGGCCGGTCGGTTCGTGGATGTTCGCGCGCCACGCCTCGATGCGGCACGGACTCCCAAGACGAGCCCGGTTTCCGAGTCGGGGACCCCCCGGTCCCGCGGTGCCGGGCTCGTCGCCGCGGACGATCGGACGGGTCTCCCGCGGGAGGTCGACGCCGCAGCCGTCGCCGGCCTCGTCGGAGGCGGCGACGGGCTGACGCCGCTCGGCGACGACGTGCTCTGCGGCTGGCTGGCCGCCCACCGGGCCGCAGGCGTACCGACGCCAGGCGTCGACGACGCCGTACGCCGGGCTCTCCGCCGCACCACGACGGTGTCCGCCACCCTGCTCGAGTGCGCCCTCGCCGGCGAGTGCGCCGACCTGGTCGCCGCCTATCTGCGGGCGCTCGGTACCTCGCTCGAACGGGTCGCCCGCACCGCGCTCGGGACGCTGGGCCACAGCTCGGGGGCCGGGCTCGCCTACGGGGTCGACCTGGCGCTGGCCCAGCTCGCGCGCGAGGCCGCAGCATGAGCGGCAGCACCGACCACGTCGAGGTCCGCACCGGGCTGTACGCCGACTCGGTGACCCTGCTCCAGGTGAGTCGCCAGGTGCAGCAGCTGCCCGGCGTGGGCACGGCCCAGGTCGCGATGGCGACGCCGCTGAACGTGGAGGTCCTGGAGCGGATGGGATTCGACGTGCCGGGAGACGCGACGGTCAACCACCTCGTGGTCGCCGTCCGGCTCACCGACGACGGGGACCTCGACGGCGTGCTGGCCGAGGTCGACCGCGCGCTCAGCGGCTCCCGCCGACAGGTCGCCGGTGCCTCGGAGGAGGCACCGGCGCGCTCCACGGCGTCCGCCCTCCGACGCGAGCCGGGCGCCCTGGTCCTGGTCTCCGTGCCGGGCGCGAGCGCCGCGGTCGAGGCGATGGACGCCCTCGAGGCCGGAAGCGACGTGATGGTCTTCAGCGACAACGTGCCGATGGAGCAGGAGGTCGCCCTGAAGAGGTTCGCGGCGCGCCGCGAGCTGCTGGTGATGGGGCCCGACTGCGGCACCGCGGTCGTGGAGGGTCTCGGGCTCGGGTTCGCCAACGTCGTCCCGCCGGGACCGGTCGGCATCGTCGCCGCGTCCGGCACGGGCTGCCAGCAGGTGTTGGCCCTCCTCGACCGGGCGGGCGTCGGCGTGACCACGGCGTACGGCGTCGGCGGGCGCGATCTCTCCGCCGAGGTCGGCGGCCTCGCCACCCGCACCGCCCTCGCCCGGCTCGACGCCGATCCCGGTGTCGAGCTGGTACTGCTGGTCTCCAAGCCGCCCGCCGAGGACGTCGCCTCGGACCTCACGGCATACACCGGGTCGCTGGTGACGCCGGTCCGCCTCGCCCTGCTCGGCGAGGGCCGCCCTGATCTGACCGCCGCGACCGAGGACCTGCTGCGCGCTCTCGGCCGAGAAGTCCCGACATGGCCGGTGCACGGCGAGACCCGCCGTGCCGGCGGTACGCGGCTGAACGGGCTGTTCGTCGGCGGCACCCTGAAGCAGGAGGCGGAGGCCCTTGTCACCGCCGCGGGTGCGGACGGCGAGCTGGTGGACTTCGGCGAGGACGAGTACACCGCCGGCCGGGCGCACCCGATGATCGACCCGACCCTCCGGCTCGAGCGGCTGGCCGACGTGGTCGCGGACGACGCGACCGGTGTCGTCCTGATGGACGTCGTCCTGGGACACGGCGCCGAGGACGACCCTGCTGGCTCGCTCGCCCCGGCCATCGACGGCGTGCGGCCTGCCGTGGTGGTCACCGTGGTCGGCACGTCGCACGATCCACAGGGCCTCGACCGCCAGGTCGACGCCCTCGCGGCGGCCGGCGCCGAGGTCCACCTGTCCAACGCCGGCGCGACCCGGCGGGCGATCGAGATCCTGGCAGGCACCCGATGAGCCGGCGAGTCGTGAGCGTCGGCGTCGACCTGCTGGCCCGGGCCGTCGAGGACCAGGCCGTGCCGGTCTCCCGGGTCGACTGGCGCCCGCCGGTCGCAGGCACCGAGGACGACCTCGCCACCGTGGCGCTCGACCCGCTGCGACCCGACGCGAACGCACAGGCACTCGACCGGATGCTCGCCGTCCAGGGCGTGCTGGTCGACGTCCTTCCCGCTCGTGAGGCGATCGGCCTCGAGGCGGGACAGTTCCTCCATGCCGGTCCCCCGATCACGTGGGACCGGGCCTCGGGCCCGCTCCGCGGGGCCTTGATGGGGGCCGCCGCCCTCGAGGGCCTGGTCGACGACCCGGAGAGCGCGATCCCGCTCTTCGAGGCTGGTACCTCGGTGTCCCTCGAGCCGTGCCACCACCGGCGGGCCGTCGGGCCGATGGCGGGGGTCGTCACCCCGAGCATGTGGATGTTCGTGCTCGAGGACCCCGCGACCGGGGCACGGTCCCACTGCACCCTCAACGAAGGCCTCGGCCGGGTTCTCAGGTACGGCGCGTACGCGCCCGAGGTCCTCGACCGGCTGCGCTGGATGGGTGAGGTGCTCGGCCCGCTCCTCCAGCGCGCCGTCCGGGCGAGCGAACCGGTCGACGTGACGGCGATCCTCGGTCAGATGCTCCAGATGGGGGACGAGGCCCACAACCGCAACCGCGCGGGCACGCTGATGCTGCTACGCGACCTCGGCCCAGGGCTCGTGTCCGGTGGCGCGGACAGCGCGGACGTGGCGGAGGCGATGAGGTTCATCGGGGGCAACGACCACTTCTTCCTCAACCTCGCGATGCCCGCGTGCAAGCTCGCACTCGACGCGGCACGCGGCATCCCCGGCTCGACCATGGTGGTCGCCATGTCGCGCAACGGCACCGACTTCGGGATCCAGGTGTCCGGGTCAGGCGACGAGTGGTTCACCGGACCGGCCCAGGTCGCCGACGGCCTGTATCTCGGCGACTTCGGCCCGGAGGACGCCAACCCCGACATCGGCGACTCCGCCATCACGGAGACGGCCGGCCTCGGCGGGTTCGCCATGGCCACGGCTCCCGCGATCGTCCGCTTCGTCGGCGGTTCCGTCCCGGACGCCCTCGCCACCACCCGGAGGATGCAGGAGATCACGCTGGGTGAGAACCCGCGGTGGAGCATCCCTGTCCTCGAGTTCGCGGGCGTCCCGACGGGCATCGACGTCGCGCGGGTCTGCCGCACCGGCATCCTGCCCCAGATCAACACCGGCATGGCCGGGCGCGTCGCCGGCGTGGGACAGGTCGGAGCGGGACTGGTGAGCCCCCCGGAGGAGATCTTCCCCGAAGCGCTGGCCCGGCTCGCTGCGCTCACCCGCGAGCGGGAGACGGGACCGGCGCGTCGGGGCGAGGGCGCGGCGGTCTCCAGAACGCCTGCCTGATGTCGACGTTCCCCGTTGGTCGGAGGGGCGTGCCCTCCTCGAGGTAGTACGGCCGCGCGTCGACCTCGTGGCTCGGCGGCAGCGACCCGTCCGCCCGGACGACCCGCCACCAGGGCACCGCCCCACCGTGCTGCGCCATCACCGAGCCGACCAGTCGCGGCCCGCCGCCGCCGGTCAGCTCCCCGATGACCTCCGCGATCGCCCCGTACGTCGTGACCCGGCCGCGCGGCACCTGCTCCACGCAGGTGAGGACGAGCTCGACGTACTCCTCGTGGTCCAGCCGCCCCCGGCTCATCGGGCGGACCCGTTCGGACAGCTCACCGCCGCGGCTCCTCGGACTGCACGGGCGTCGCCACCCCGGCCACCACCGCACCCACGACCGCGGCCGCCAGCCCCGCCAGCCAGAACAGCTCGGGTGAGCCGTGCCCGCTGTAGGCACGGGCGACGCCCCATACCGCGAGCGCGGCCGTCCACGCCAGGGCGCCACGCACGGCCCATAGGGCGCCCAGCTCCGGATCGACCGGCATCGCGGGTGGACCGTAGCCGAGGAGGGTGGCGGCCACGTGCGCGACGGTGACCGCGGCAGCTACCACCAGCAGGGCGACGGGCATCTCGGTCCGCAGCTGGAGGGCCCACCACGCGATGACGACGCCCAGCGTGCTCGAGAGCGCGAGGTTCTCCGGCCGGAACGCCGCACGCAGTGATCCGACGACGACCACGGCCACCAGCACGACCGGCGGGGTGTACCCCTCCGGCACGCCGGCCAGCAGCGCGAGCAGGATGCCGGCCACGACGACACCGCGCAGCACCCAGACGCTCGGCCACGCACCGCGTCTCATCCGGCCGCTCATGCGCCACCCACGCGCGGGAGCTGGCCGCGGCGGGCCAGTCGGCGGAGCACCTCTTCGAGTGTGCGCGGCCCGTTCCACGGCACCACGGGGCAGCCCGCCGCCGCGAGCCGCGCCAGGAGGTGGTTCCGGTCGAGGAGGCGCATCCGCCAGGCCAGGCGAGCCACCTCCTCGTCGGCATCGGCATAGGCCGTGGGCGTCGCGCCGGGCGGGAGCGGGTCGACCACGATCACCGGGAGCCCGCGACGCACGAGGCGTACGGTCGCCGCGGCCAGCGGTTCGGAGAGCATCGGGCTGATCACCACGACCACGGTCCCGGCGGTGGCCCGGAAGTCGATCTGGTCGATCGCGACGTCGCGCGGGACGCCCGGCCTGATGCGCGACAGGAGGATCAGGATCCGGCGCAGGTGCCGAGTACCCGTCCCGTAGCCGGCGTACTCGCCGCCCGGACTCAGCACCCGCAACGAGACCCGGTCCCCGCCACCGACGTACTGGTCGGCCAGGGCCGCCGCCGCGCGCAGGGTGACGTCGAGGCTGCTCTCGCGGCCGCCGACACCCTCGGACAGACCCAGATCGGCCATCGCGTCGACGATCAGCAGGACTGCCGCGTCCTCCTCGGCGCGGGTGGACTCGACGTGCAGGGTCCCCTGGCGTAGGGAGACCCGCCAGTTGATGCGACGTAGCCGGTCGCCGGCCTGGAACCGGCGGATCGAGGAGAACTCGGTCCCGTCACCGTCGCGCCGGGAGCGGTGGGCACCGATCAGCCCGATCGGCTGGGGCGCCTCGGCGCTCGACCGGACGTGCGCCGACGTCGGCATGACGGCGACGTCGCGACCCGGCAGCAGCACCGGTCCCCAGCGGTACCCGCCCCACGGGGTGGTGAACGCGACCTTCTCGGCACCGACCATCCGCATCCCCCAGCGTCGCGGTGACACCTCGATCGGCTGGACTCCGCCGTCCGGCCCGAGGAGGTGTCCCACCGTGCCGAGTGCGGGGTGCATGGCCACGAACGGCCGGGGTGCCATCGCCCGCGTCACGTGCTCGACGTCCTCGGTGTCCACCACCTCGAGGCGGGCGCGTGTGCCCTGCCCCTCATGGAGCTGTCGGTGACCGAGCGAGGCGAACACGCGCGGCTCACGGCTAGGTCGGTGGAGGGCGCCCATCGCGCCGGCCACCAGCAACGGGGCGACGAGCACCACCACGCCCGGCCGGCCCATCGCCAGAGCCAGCGCCACCCCGACACCCCCGACGGTGAGGGCGCGACCGAGGCTGCCGGTGGGGTTCCAGCGTGACGTCTCCGCGCTCAACGTCGCCTCCCGGCGTCCACCGCCGGTCAGTGCTCCAGCGCGCGGGGCGTCGGTACCTCGGAGAGCACGGCGTCGACCACCCGCGGACCGCTCGCCTGAGTCATCCACAGCTCGGGCTTGACCGTGATCCGGTGCGACAGCACGGCGCGGGCCACGGCTTTCACGTCCTCGGGGATCACGTAGTCGCGCCCCCGGATGACCGCGAAGCCGCGGGCCGCCAGCGCCAGCCCGAGCGAGCCTCGCGGCGACGAGCCGGTGAGCACGTCCTTGTGGTCCCTCGTCGAGGTCGCCAGGTCGACGCAGTAGCGGGCGACCGTGTCGTCCACCGTGACCGTCTCGACGGCGGCCTGCATGGCGCGGAGCCCGGCGGCGTCGATCACCTGGTCGAGGTCGACCTCCTCCTGACGGCGAGTGAGCCGACGGGTGACCACGTCGTGCTCCTCGTCGAGGGAGGGGTACCCGAAGCTGACGCGCATCAGGAACCGGTCGAGCTGCGCCTCCGGCAACGGGTAGGTGCCCTCGTACTCGATGGGGTTGGCGGTGGCCAGGACGTGGAAGGGAACCGGGAGGGGGAAGGTCTCGCCCTCGACCGTCACCTGTCGCTCCTGCATGGCCTCCAGGAGCGCCGACTGTGTCTTGGGGGGCGTGCGGTTGATCTCGTCGGCCAGCAGCAGGCCGGTGAACAACGGACCGCTCCGGAACTCGAACGTCCCGTCCCGCTGGTTGTAGAGGAACGATCCGGTGATGTCGGCCGGCAGGAGGTCCGGGGTGAACTGGACCCGTGCGAAGTCGAGACCGAGCACCCGCGCCAAGCTCCTCGCGGCCAGGGTCTTGCCGAGTCCCGGGAAGTCCTCGAGGAGCACGTGCCCCTTCGCGAGCACCGCCGAGAGCACCAACGTGAGCGGCACGCGCTTGCCGATGACGGCCTTCTCCACCTCGTCGAGCACCGCTCGGGCATGGTCGGACGCGTCCGTCACGGACATCACCGCCACGGACGTCGGGCCGGGCAACCCCTGCCCAGGTCCTGCTCCGCCCTCGTCTCCGGCTGCCTGCGTCACGGGTTCAGCTCCTCGATCCGTCGGATGCACTCCTCGATCTCCGACGGTCGCAGCAGACGCGGCGGACTGTCGAGGACAGCGGTGAGCGTAGGCCCCAGACGCCGGACGACGTCCGGGTCACGACGCGACAGACCCATCCGCGACAGCCGGTCGTCGGTCATCCGCGCGAGCCGATCACGCAGCAGCGGGTCGACCTGTCGCGCGCTGAGGTGGTTCTCCAGCAGCCGCATGTTGCCGGCGAGGCCGCTGTCCTGTCCGCCGAGAACGGTGGCGGACTCCGACGCGGGAGCCCAGTTGGCCGCCTGCGCGCCGCCGGTGTCAACGAGCATGCCGTAGATCGCCACGATCGCGCCGACGAGCAGCACCGTCGGCAGCACCCGTGGGCGGGTGTCCTCGATGCGCGCGAAGACGGTCAGCGCGCCGATGCCGACAGCGACCATGATGCCGCGGCCGACCCAGCGACTGCGCCTGAGTGCCGTCCTCACCGGTACGTCACCGGACCCTCACCTGGCCCCTGCACCGATCCCGAGCGAGGCGTGGATCGCCCGCAGCGCCTCGACGGCCGCATCGCGCCGACTCTCGTCGATCTCGTGCTCGGAGAACCGCGCCTCCCGGTAGAGGGCCTCCAGGCGTGTGACGGCACCGGCGTCCGCGGAGACCGACTCGAGCAGCCGGAGGGTGAACTCCGACGACGTCTCCCAGGGATGTCGCGACGCGTGGACGCGCTCGGCCTGTTCCTCGAAGCGGTCCCAGCAGGCGACGATCGCGTTGCGCGGGTGGCCTCCGAGCAGGAGCTCGAACTGTGCGTCGGCGTCGTGACGGATCTCCTCGACCAGCGGCTCGGGGTCGTCGAGCACCTCGAAGTCGACGTTCGCCGGCAGGCGAGTTCTGCGCCGCGCCGCGCGGTCCGCGAGGTACTCCAGGAGCCGACGCGCGCCGCGGTACAGCAGCCACAGGACACACACCAGCGCCGCGAGCTTGATCACCGCGCCGAGCGCCACGAACACGGGGTTGCTGTGGATCACCCCGTCACGGTGCAACCGGCCGGCGTTCGGCATCTGCGGGATCGAGTACGACGGCGTCACCGGACGCACGCTCGGGTCGTGCAGAGGACCGGCGAAGATCCGCTCGGGGCCACTCCGCGCGGCGAACATCACCATCAGCAGCATCACCCCGACGGCGAGCACGGTCAGGGCGACGGCGCTTGCGCTCGCCCGCCTTGCTGTCACGGCTGCACGCTAGCCGCACGCGCGTCGGCTGTGGTAACGACGCGGTCACGGTGAACCAGGGCGACAGGACGTGTCACGTCGCGGATCGCGTCCTGCCACTGGATGCGCTCGGCGGCGGCCTCACGCCGCGGCCGGACGTGACGGCCGGTCACCGGCGCCGCCGGGCACCGGCGATGATGGCCGCGTGGGCGCCTACTTCCCCTACGACGTCGGGCCGCCACCCGCCAGCAGCGGTCTCGTCGTCGCCACGATCCCCGGCAGCCTCGGTCGCGTCCGGTGCCTGCGGCCGCGCACGGCGCCACCGACGGCGTTGTTCCTGCACGGGGTCTCGCTGGACAGCACCTGCTGGACTCCCCTCGTGCGTGCAGCCGGAGGAGGCGAGCTGCCCTGGCTGCTGCTGGACCTGCCCGGGTTCGGCGGCTCCGACCCCCTCCTCGGGCCGGTCAGCCTCGACGAGATGGCTGCCGCGGTCGTCTCCGTTCTCGACGAGCTCGGGCTCACGCGCGTGCACGTCGTCGGGCACTCCATGGGCGGGTTCCTCGGTCTCCACCTCGCGGCGCGGCACTCCGACCGCGTCCGATCGCTGGCGACGATCAACGGCGCCTACGTCACCGTCCTCGAGCTCGTGAACGAGCCGTTCGCCGCTGCACTCCGTCACCCGCTCACGTGGGCGACCTACGGCGCCGTCCGCAGGGTCGCGGGCGGCGGGCGGTTCGTGCAGGCGGTCGTCGGCGCCGCCGCTCGCACGGGCACCCTTCGGTGGGGCACCGCCGGTCTCGCGGCACGGCCGTCGGCGCTGCCGCGGTCACTGCTACGGGCCCTGGCCACCGGGAACCGGGCCCGCTCCTTCCGGTACGCCGAGGCGACCGGTCTGGGCTACCCCTGGCGGGCCACGTGGCGCGGGATCACCGCTCCGGTCCTGGCCGGGTACGGCGCGCGGGACCGCCTGGTCACCGCCCACGACGCCCGGTGTCTCAGAGACGTCCTCCCGCGGGTGCGCGAGGTCGTGGTGGAGGACGCCGCGCATCTGTCGCCCATGGAGCGACCGGACGTCTGGTTCGCGGAGCTGACCCGGTTCTGGCGCACCGACCGAGCGCACACCGACTGAGTGCGCACCGGCCGAGCGCACACCGGCTCCGGGCGCACCGACCGAGAGGGAGACAGAGGTGTCGGGTTCATCCTCGCGACCGACGACATCCGGCGTTCGTGGGGACTACTGTCGCGACCACACGCCTCACTCGGAGACATCATGTCCGACCAGTCGCCCCACCAGACGCCGGACCTCCCGACCGAGCCATGGGTCGAGCTCCGCATCCACGGGGTCAGCGGCACCCCGCCAGAGGTCATGCTCGAGAGCCGCCACGTCGAGCAGGTCGCCGGCGACTCGTGGGGCCGTTTCTTCCGCCCTGTGGACGCCGTGGGGTGCGAGGTCCAGACCGACCCGTACCGCACGCTCGAGGGCTACCACTGGGGGAAGTACACCTCGGGTAGCTGGGTCAAGGGCCTGTGGCTGATCCTGATCCCCTTCGGCCTGGTCAACGCCGCGGCGTTCATGGTGCCGCACCCCCGGCAAGGCTCCCGCTGGCACTGGCTCTATGCCACCGTCCAGGGCCTGATCCGGGGCATCGGCATCGGCGTCACCTGCACGTTCGCACTCGCGGCCGGCCTGATCCTGGTCGACCTCATGGCCTGGCAGTGGGCCGCGGATCTGCCCTGGCTCGAGTCGAAGCCCAGCGGCCCGGTCCTCACCGTCGGAGTGCTCCTCGCAGGTCTGGTCTTCTACGGCCTCCACTGGTTGGGCGACCGGAACCGCGCCTCGGAGTTCTGGGAGTACCCCGAGGGCTCGCTGGCTAAGGACGCGCGTCCCCGGACCGGTCTGCTGCGCTATGAGTTCTTCCACGTCCGCAACGACAGCCAGCCCACCCTCGGCAGGCTGCACCTCAGCGCGGGATGGTCGGTGATCGCCCTGATCGGTGCGCTCACGTGGCAGACGATCGCCGACAACAGCACGTCCGTCTCGGGGTCGGCGATCCAGCACGGCATCTGGGCGACGTCCCTGGCCGTCCTCGCCATGGTCACGCTCGTGGTCACCTGCATGGGGGACCCGGAGGCGGCGCTGGAGTGTGAGCCCCCCGGCTTCCTCCAGTCGGCGCTCCCGCGCGTCGCGGTGGCAGCCGAGCTGGTCTCCGGCGCGACGTTGATCTGGTCGGCCGCCCTGCTCGGGTACACGGACCGTTCGGCCGTCCCGCTGAACTTCGACGCCTATTCGCAGTGGCTGGCGACGGCGGCAGGGATCGCGCTGGTCCTGCTGGGACTCCTGCTCGCCGTGCTCGCCGCGGTCACGCCGGTGGCCAGCGGGGACGGCCCGTCGTTCCGGCGCTACGCGCGCGGGATGGCGGCGTGGGGGGCCACCAGCACCGGTGTCTTCATCGGGGTCGGGTTCTGTGGCTCCTTCGTGTTGGGTCTGGCCCGCGCTCTCGGCGTCCGGGCGCAGACCGAGCTCATCTACCGGGTGACCTACTCCTGGGGCATCACGGCCGCGCTGATGCTGCTGATCGCGCTGTTCGCGACGTTCGGCTGGCTGCGCACGGCCTCGGCCCTCAAGGAGCTGCCACTGCACGAGTACCAGGCGGTCTCGGCGCAGGCGCTCGGAGCTCCCGGTGGGAGCTGGCCGCGCCGCATCGCCCGCGCCATGAGCGCGGCGCGGTTCAAGTGGCACGTCGCCACCATGGTCCTGCTGTACGCCGGCGCCGGGCTCGCGATGACCGCGGTCACGTCGATCGAGATGCTCGGCGAGTCAGGAACCCCGGTCGCCCGCGACTGGTACCACCACCTCGGCCCGTTCGGGTACCTCAGCCAGCGCCTGCCCGCCACGGGGCATGCCCCGTGGTGGGTCCAGCTGCTCACCAACACCGGGACGTACGCCCTCATCGGGCTGGCCGGCCTCCTGTTCTACCTCGGCCGCCGCTCGCTGCGGGCCGAGGAGTCGCGCCGGGGCGCCAACGTGGTCTGGGACGTGATCTCGTTCTGGCCGCACGCCGCGCACCCGTTCGTGCCCCCGGCGTACTCCCAGTTCGCCGTGCACGACCTCCGGCGACGGATCGACTTCCACCTCAACCCACCGCCCGACGTCGCGGATCCGCAGAAGCCACCCCCGACCCGGCTCGTGCTGTCGGCCCACAGCCAGGGCAGCCTGATCGCCTTCGCGACGGTGCTGTGGCTCGACACCAAGGACCGCGACCGCGTCTCGCTGGTGACCTACGGTTCCCAGCTCCAGGTCGCCTACCCCCGGGGCTTCCCCGGCTTCGTCGACTGCGCACTGCTGGCGGAGGTGCTGGCAGCCCTGGGTGGCCGCTGGATCAACCTGTACCGCGAGACGGATCCCATCGCCGGACCCGTGCTGTCCTGGGACCGCACCCGGATGGACCGCACTCCGTCAGTGCCCCACCCGCCGACGTCACATCGCATCGGCGGCCACCCGGGACCCCAGGCCGACACCTTCGCCGGTACGACGGGACGCCGCGAGAGCGGGCACGACTGGCGGGTGCTGGACCCACCGGCCACCGACACATCCCTGCAGCGCCGGAGCCTGGTCGCGCTCGGCAAGCACTCCGGATACCCGTCGACCGAGGACTACCGCGACGCGGTGCGGACGGTGCTCTCGGGTCGCGTCCGAGACTGGGCCGAGCCCGACCGAGCCGGTGTCACTGCGCGGCCCCGCCGGAGCGGCCGGCCAGGGACCGACCCCAGGCCGGTCAGTACGCCGGCTGACTCGGGTCGATCTGGTTGACCCAGGCTGCTACGCCGCCGCCGACGTGGACGGCATCGGCGTACCCCGCGCCCTTGACCGCGGCCAGCGCCTCGGCCGACCGGATCCCGGTCTTGCAGTAGAGGACGACCTGGGTGCCGGAGTCGACCCCGGGGAGCCGGCCCAGCGCATGACCGGTGAGGAACTCGCCCTTCGGGATCAGCACCGAGCCCGGGATCTTGTTGATCTCGTACTCGTTCGGCTCACGCACATCGACGAGCACGAAGTCCTTGTCGCCGTTCTCCCGCTCCTTGAGCAGGTGGGAGAGCTGGGTGACCGAGATCGTCGAGCCCGCGGCCGCCTCGGACGCCTCCTCGGAGATCGCGCCGCAGAACGTCTCGTAGTCGATCAGCTCGGTGACCGTCGGGTGGTCACCGCACAGCGCGCAGTGCGGGTCCTTGCGGACCTTGAGCTTGCGGTACTCCATCTCGAGCGCGTCGTAGATCATCAGCTGCCCGGCGATCGGGTCGCCGATGCCGGTGATCAGCTTGATCGCCTCGGTCACCTGGATCGAGCCGATGCTCGCGCAGAGGACGCCGAGCACCCCGCCCTCGGCGCAGCTCGGCACCATGCCAGGAGGTGGCGGCTCCGGGTAGAGGCACCGGTAGCAGGGAAGATCCTCACCTGCTGCACCGGAGAGGGTCGGCGCGAAGACGCTGGCCTGGCCGTCGAAGCGGTAGATGGAGCCCCAGACGTACGGGATCTCCAGGAAGTACGCCGCGTCGTTGACCAGGTAGCGGGTCGCGAAGTTGTCGGTGCCGTCGACGATCAGGTCGTACCCCTCGAAGATCCGCATCACGTTGTCGTTGTCGAGGCGCTCGTCGTGGAGCACCACGTCGACCAGCGGGTTGACCTCGAGGATCGACTCCTTCGCCGACTCGGCCTTGGAACGCCCGATGTCGGACTGACCGTGGATCACCTGGCGCTGGAGGTTCGACTCGTCCACCTGGTCGAACTCGACCAGACCGATCGTGCCCACGCCGGCAGCGGCGAGGTACAGCAGAGCCGGGCTGCCGAGCCCGCCGGCCCCGATCACGAGCACCCTGGCGTTCTTCAGCCGCTTCTGACCATCCATCCCGACGTCGGGGATGATGAGGTGCCGGCTGTAGCGGCGGACCTCGTCGATGGTCAGCTCGGCAGCCGGCTCGACCAGCGGCGGCAGGGACACGGCGTACTCCTCGATGGGGACGTTCTCGGGCTGTCGGGCCATTCTCCGCCCATTCCTCCAACAGGCGCTCCGGCCGGTCTGTTCCCCGCTCCCCTCGGCCGGGCGTCCATGGTCCCGGCCGGACGTCGTGCACCGCCGGGCGTCCGTCATCCGGACGCGGTACCGGTCGGTAGGGTGCAGCCGTGGGCACGACCCGGCGATCGAGCGAGCAGAAGCCCCGTGGCGGCAGGCTCCCGCGCCGCGAGCGCCGCGCCCAGCTCCTCGACTCCGCGATGGACGTGTTCGTGGCCCAGGGCTACCACGCCGCGGCGATGGACGACATCGCCGAGCGAGCGGGGGTCTCCAAGCCCGTGCTGTACCAGCATTTCCCGGGCAAGCTCGACCTCTACCTCGCACTCCTGGACGCCGCATGCGACCAGGTGATCGCCAACTGCCGGCAGGCCTTGGCCTCGACCCATGACAACAAGACCCGGGTGGCGGCGGCGATGGCGGCGTTCTACTCCTACGTCGCGGACGACCGCGGTGCCTTCCGCCTCGTGTTCGAGTCCGACCTCACCAGCGAGCCCGCCGTGCGCGAGCACGTCGAGCGGGTCACCACCGGGTGCGCTGCCATGATCGCCGACGTGATCCACGACGACACCGGGCTGCCCTCTGAGCAGTCGCGACTGCTGGCCGTGTCGCTGGTGGGAATGGCCCAGGTCAGCGCGCGGTTCTGGGTGTCGGAGTCCAGCACCCACGGTGGCGGGCTGACGCAAGCGCAGGCCGTGGACCTGATCAGCGGACTCGCCTGGCGCGGCATCCGCGGCTACCCACTGACCGACGAGCATTGACCGACGAGCATTGACCGACGACCACTCACCGAGCCTCGCCCGGTCCGACATGACAGGGCCCTGACCCTGACGGAGGAAGAACGATGGAAGTCAAGATCGGCGTCCAGCACGCCCCACGGGAGCTGGTGCTCGACACCGCGGACACAGCCGAGGAGATCCAAGCCACCCTCGACAAGGCGCTGGTCGACAACGCCACGTTCGCCCTGACCGACAACCGCGGGCGCCGGATCCTGGTGCCGGCTCGCACGATCGCCTACGTCGAGATCGGCAGCGGCGTGGCGGGCCAGGTCGGGTTCCGCGGCTGAACGGTCCAGCGCGGCGGTCCTCGTGTTCTGAGGTGTGACGCGTCATCATCGAGGGAACGAGGAGGCCGACGCATCGAGCCGGTCCGGCCAGGACCCGCGCTCTCGTCCCGACCCGGAAGGACCCGAAGCCGTGCCTGTGACCCAGACCGTCATCACCGTCGCCCCGCTGCTGGTCAAGTGCGGGAACCACTGGGGCCTCGGCGGGATCCTCTTCCTGCTCCTCGGCGGTGCCGTCATCGGCATCCTCGGCAAGCTGGTGGCGCCCGGTGACCGCGACAAGATCCCGTTCTGGCTGACCGTGCTCTGCGGCATCGTCGGGATCTTCATCGGCAACTGGCTCTATGTCGACGTGCTCGGTGGCAGGTGCGCAACCAGTGGCATCGACTGGCTCCGCCACATCGTCCAGGTGCTCGCGGCCGCGGTGATCGTGATGGTGGGCGCCACGCTGACGGGTCGGTCGCGCACGCGGGTGCGGTAGCGGACCCGCCCGCCTACGCGGAGAGACCGACCTCGGCCATCCGCTCGTTGTGCCGCTCGGTGATCCGGGTGAACATCCGGCCGATCGCCGCCAGGTCGAGGCCCGGGCGGTCGATGCCCCCCGCGAGCAGTGCGCTCAGCGCGTCGCGCTCGGCCGCGACCCGCTGCGCCTGGGTCAGCGCCTCACCCATCAGCCGCCGCCCCCACAGCGCGAGCCGCCCGGAGAGCCTGGGATCGTCGGCGATCGCCTGCCGGATGTGGCGCACGGCGAAGTCGGCCTGCCCCGCGTCCTCGAGGGAGGCGATGATCAGGTCACGGGTCCCGGCATCGAGGTACGCCGCGATCTCGCGGTAGAAGTCGGCGGCCATCCCGTCCCCGACATAGGCCTTGACCAGGCCCTCGTGCCAGTCCGACGGCGCCGTATGGGCGTGGAACAGGTCGATCGCGGCCTCGAACGGGGCCATCGCCTCGAACGGGTCACCACCCAGCTCGCGGATGCGGTCGTGGAGGCGTGCCACGTGCCCGAACTCCAGGCTCGCCATCGCTGCCATCTCGACCTTGTCGCGCAGGGTCGGCGCGAGCTTGGCGTCGTCCACCAGCCGCTCGAACGCCGACAGCTCGCCGTAGGCGACGGCGCCGAGCAGGTCGACGACCGCCAGCCGGTACGCCGTGTCCTCGAAGACCAGGCCGGACGCAGCCGCGGTCTCACCGGCACCGTCGTCAGCGCGCCGATCGGCCTGAGATTCCGCCACACGCCCACGCTACCGATACAGTGGGGTGGTCCCCGCACGAGCGGTGTGGACGCGCGCCTGACGGCCACCGTTGGTCGAGAGGCGCTGGATGTGCGCGGCAGACGCGACGATTCGAGCCCGGCTCGGGTCCAGGTCGGCCGCTGGACGACCCACTGGACACCCGGCCCGCCATGAGGGCTCTATCGAAAGCGAACTGAACACCGTGACCACCTTCCGTGAGCTCGGGGTACTCCCCGAGATCTGTGACGCGCTCGAGCGCGGCGGCATCACCACCCCGTTCCCCATCCAGGAGATGACCCTCTCGGTCGGCCTGATGGGCACCGACCTGATCGGCCAGGCCCGCACCGGCACGGGCAAGACCCTGGCGTTCGGCATCCCGATCCTCCAGCGCAGCGTCGCGCCGCACGACCCGGACTACGCCGAGGTGCCGCTGGGCAAGCCGCAGGCGCTGGTCGTGGCCCCGACCCGAGAGCTCGCGCTCCAGGTCTCAGGTGACCTGGCGCTCGCCGCCGCCGACCGCCGCATGAGGGTGCTGACCGTGTACGGCGGCGTGGCCTACGAGCCGCAGCTCGACGCCCTCTCCGCCGGCGTCGACATCGTCGTCGGTACCCCCGGCCGGCTGCTCGACCTGTGCCACCGTAGGGCGCTCGACATCTCACACGTGCACGCCCTGGTGCTCGACGAGGCCGACGAGATGCTCGACCTCGGCTTCCTGCCGGACGTCGAGAAGCTGCTGGCGATGACGCCGGAGACGCGGCAGACCATGCTGTTCTCGGCCACGATGCCGGCCGCGATCGTCTCCCTGGCGCGCACCCACATGCGCCACCCGATGAACGTCCGCGCCGAGCACAGCACCGACAGCGCCACCGTGCCGGCGACCGCACAGTTCATCTACCAGGCCCATGACCTCGACAAGCCCGAGATCATCGCCCGGATCCTGCAGGCCGACGACGCGGAGAAGGTCATCGTCTTCACCCGGACCAAGCGACAAGCCCAGCGCGTCGCCGAGGATCTCGCAGAGCGCGGCTTCGACGCCTCGCCGTTGCACGGGGACATGGCCCAGATCGCGCGCGAGCGTGCGCTGACGAAGTTCCGCGACGGCAAGCTGCGGGTGCTCGTCGCGACCGACGTCGCCGCCCGGGGCATCGACGTGCAGGGCGTGTCCCACGTCATCAACTACACCTGTCCCGAGGACGAGAAGGTCTATCTCCACCGGATCGGTCGCACCGGGCGGGCAGGCGCGACCGGCACCGCGGTCACGTTCGTCGACTGGGCCGACATCCATCGCTGGAAGATGATCAACAAGGCCCACGACCTTCCGTTCGACGACCCGCAGGAGACCTACTCGACGTCCCCGCACCTCTACCACGACCTCGCCATCTCCCCGGACGTGAAGGGCCGGATCGCGCCGCCCGCGCCGGCGCCCGCCAAGGACAGCGAGGCGGAGCGGGAGCGCGCGCCGCGCGAGCGGACGACCCGTTCGCGCAGCCGGCAGCGCACCCGCACGCGGAGCGGCCAGGCCGTGGGCGGCGCCGCTGCGGAGAACGCCGAGTCCCGCGAGGAGTCCGCTCCTGCCGACCGGCCGGGTGGGCAGACCCGCAGCCGCAGCCGGCGTCGGCGTCGGCGTACGTCCGGCCCGTCGCCCGCCGCATCCTGAGCCACGCGGGCTCAGGCCACGACCACGACCTTGGTGCCCACCGGCGCGAAGTGCCACAGCGCGACCGCGTCGGGCAGGTCCTGACGAATGCACCCGTGCGACTGCGGCGTACCGAGCTGGGCCCGAGTCTGCAGGGGTACATCGTGGTCGGTGGGGATGGAGTGGAACCCGATCGCGGCGCCGGTCGGCCCCTGCGTGAACCGGACGAAGTACTCCATGACCCCGGAGTCCTCGACGCCCACCGCCCAGCGTGACCTCGAGTAGACCGCGTACGTCCCCGGCTGGAGGTTGTCGTGGACACTCCCCGACACGAGGTAGGTGCGGTCGACGTCGTCCGACCCGTGGGAGTGAGTCACCAGCCAGACGCGCTGCCGGCTCTGGCTGAAGACGATCCGGCGGCCATGGCCGCTCCGCAACGGGAGCGCGCTCTCCCGGCCGGCGCCCGGCGAGGTCGACATGCCGTGCGGTGCCGGGACCGAGCCGTCCGCCGAGTCGCCGTCCAGACCGCCCGACACCTCGCCCTGCTGCGTGGAGGTCGCGCCGGAACCGGTCGACGACGAGGGGTGCGATGGCTGGGTGTACGACGCGGCACGGGCGGCGGACGCGCCTGCCGACACGGAGCCGGTCGCGAGCACACCCATCCCGGCGAGCCCGGCGACCCCCGACACGGCGGCCGCCACCGCCAGTACCGCCATCCGGCCGTAGCGGGGCCGCAGCTCTCGCCGGTGGCTGCTCACCCCTGCCTCCCGGCCCGCACGCGCAGGTTCTCGGCCACCTCGCGGTAGGCACGGGCCCCTGGGCTGCTGCGGCTCGTCGCGAGGATCGACCGGCCCGCCGCCGGCGCCTCCGCGAACTTGATGGTCTTCGGGATCGGGGGCTCCACCACCTCGAGGTCGTAGGTGTCCGAGATGGTCTCCAGGACGGCCCGGGCATGCCTGGTGCGACCGTCGTACAGGGTGGGCAGGACGCCCCAGACAGCGAGGTCGCGGTTGGTGAACCGGCGTACGTCGTGCACGGTGTCGAGCAGCTGGCCGACGCCGCGGTGCGACAGCGTCTCGCACTGCAGCGGGATCAGCACGGCGTCCGCAGCGGTCAGGGCCGCCACGGTCATCACGCCCAGTGACGGGGGGCAGTCCAGCAGGATCCAGTCGTACGACGGCGCGCCGTCGCGCCCGCGAAGGTCCTCGAGAGCCGCCCTGAGCACGTGCTCGCGACCGGTGCGGGTCAGCAGGTCGGCCTCCGCCCGGGCCAGCTCGATGGTCGCCGGCAGCAGGTCGACGCCGTCGTCGGTCTCGATCGTCACCTCAGAGGCGTCGAGTCCCTTGGTGAGGACGTGGTGGATCGACAGCTCGAGGTCCTCCGGGTCCACACCCAGGGAGAAGGTCAGGCACGCCTGCGGATCGAGGTCGACCAGCAGCACCGCCTCGCCGAGCTCGCCGAGAGCGACGCCGATCGACGCGACCGACGTCGTCTTCGCCACGCCGCCCTTCTGGTTCGCGACCGCCAGGACGAGCGGCCGGCCGTGTGACGGAGGCGCGGGCAGCCCGGACGTGGTGGACATCGCTCCCCATCATGCCCGAGAGCGTTGCGGCGGGCGCGCATCCGATGGTCGTCACGAGGGCATGTCGTCGCAGGCTCTGGCAGCCGACCGGGGCCCGCCCAGCGGCGACGGTGCTAGCGGTACGCCAGGACGAAGGCGTGCACCGCGTCCGCGACCAGCTGGACGGCGATCGCGCTCAGCAGGAGGCCGGCGATCCGCGTGACCAGGAGGATCCCCGACGGCCGCAGCAGGCGGAGGATCGGGATGGAGAACGTCAGCGCGGCCCAGATGCACACGTGCACCGCGACCACTGCCAGGGCCACCGCGGTGAAGTCACCGGGATCGTGCACGCGCTTGGAGAACACCATCGTGGCCACGATCGCGCCTGGTCCCGCCAGCAAGGGCGTCCCCAGCGGCACCAGGGCCACGTTCGTGTCGCCGTGCGACGACGCCTCGTCACCGCGGCCCGTGAGCAGCTCGAGCGCCACGAGCAGCAGGAGCAGCCCGCCGGCACCCTGCAGCGCCGGCAGCGAGACGTGCAAGTAGGAGAGGATCCGCTGCCCGAAGAACGCGAAGACCGAGATCACCAGGAACGAGACCAGGACCGCCTGCCGGGCGGCACGTCGTACCCGGTCGGCCGCGTAGCCGCCGGTGAGCGACAGGAACAGCGGCACCGTGCCGACCGGGTCCATGATCACGAACAGCGTCACGAAGGCGCTCGTGAAGAGGGTGCCGTCCAGGCTGCTGGCCATCCCGGCAGGCTAACGGCAGGGGTACGCCGCCCGTGCATCCGCGGAGTCCGCTCACCAGGCGGGCGAGGGACCCCCGAACGGCATCTCGACCAGGGGCGGCCCGATCCCGGACACGTCGCGCAGGATCCACTCGTCCCGGAGCAGGAGGATCGCCGATGCCGGGCGCAGCACGACCCACAGCCAGCGACCGTCGGCCTCACCGGCGACGACCGAGCGGTCCAGCTCGCGGTCGTCCCCGAGGGCCAACACCGTCGAGACCGCCCAGAGCGGAACCGACTGGCTGCCGATGCGGACCCGCACCGCGGGCGGCCCGACCCCGATCTCGGGACCCGGGTCGAGGTGGCGGGTGCCGGCGCAGCGCGATCCGAGTCCGGTGCCGGACTCCTCGCTGACCACGAACACGTCCACCGGACCGTCGAGCCCGCTCGTGCCCGAGCTGCAGGTCAGGGTGGCCCGCGCGTCACGCTCTCCGACCACCGCGAAGTCGCTGACCGTCCATCCCGGGCTCATCGGCCACGGCAGGTATGTCGGGAACTCGCCGGCGGCGGCCAGCACCGTCGCGAACTCGTCGTACGTCGCCTCGACAGGCCGCCGCAGGGCAGGGGTCGGCCCGTGCTCCGGGCACGACCATCGGTCCCGCTCGGCAGCGCCGGCGGGCAGCGTCTCGAGCGGCGCGGGGCAGCGCGGGCACTCCGTCCGCAGCGGCATGCGTCCACCGTCCCGAAGCGCGCGCGGGCACGTCAAGGCCGGGCATCGCTGCGCAGGGTCCGAATCGGGCGAAGAGGTCGGCGAAGAGGTCGGCGAAGAGGTCGGCGATGAGGTCGGCGAGGCGGCGACGTGCGCTCAGCAGTTCCAGCGCAGCACGACCGGCGTCCCCCGCTCCCAGCCGAGCACCGACACGGTGGCGGTGTCGAGCCGGAAGTGGCTCCCGTCCGCGACGGGCAGGTCGAGCCAACGGGCCGCCAGCGCGCGCAGCGAATGCCCGTGCCCGAACAGCAGGACCGGGCCGCGGGCCGCCCGGCATCGGGAGACCACGCGGTCGAGCCGCTCGGTGACCTGTGCTGCGGACTCCCCGCCCGGGACCGGACCCCGCCAGATCGTCCACTCCGGGTAGGTCTCGCGGATCTCCTGGGTGGTCAGGCCCTCGAGGTCGCCGTAGTCCCACTCCGTGAGGTCGGCGTCCGTCTCGGCCTCGGCATGTCCGGCCAGCCGGGCGGTCTCGCGGGCCCGCTCCCGGGGCGAGGTGAGGACCAACCCGAAGTGCTCGTGGTCGAGCCGGTCCCCCAGAGCTGCCGCCACGCGGCGACCCTCGTCGGTCAGCGGGAGGTCGGTGGTAGAGGTGTGCCGTCCGTCGCGGCTCCACTCGGTCTCCCCATGACGTACCAGCCAGACCTCGTCGAGCCCGTCGCGCACGTCGTCCTGGTCGCTCGCTTCCACCACGCGCCCATCATCCCGGGTGGCGAGACGGCGTGCCACGATGCCGCCCATGACGACCACCCCCGCCAACGGCATGGTGGCGTCGTTCGCGCATGCGCGCTCGCGGCTCGCCGCTGCCGCCGGGTTCTTCACCCAGGGTTTCGTCTTCATCAGCCTGACGACCCGGTTGCCCGAGGTCCAGGACCACTGGAGCTACAGCGACACGACGCTGTCGCTGCTCCTGCTGATGATGGTGCTGCTCGCCGGCCTGGGAAGCGTCGCGGCGGAGACCGCCTGCCGGCGGGTCGACAGTGCGGCGATCCTGCGAGCGGCGTTGCTGGGGATCGCGGTGGCCGTCCCGGTCTTCGCGGTCGCACCGGACCGGGCGGTGTTCGTCGCCTCGATGGCGGTGTACGGCGTGTCGCTGGGCGCGGTTGACGCGACCACCAACATGCAGGCGGTCGCCCTGGAGCATCTCTACGACCGGCCGATCCTGCCGTCGTTCCACGGCGCCTGGACGCTCGGCGGCTTCCTGGGGTCGGCCCTCGCGCTGGCCATGGGGCACCTGCCGCTCTCGGCCACCGGCGCGGTCGGCGTGCTGCCCGTGGTGGTCGCCTTCGCGCCCTTCCTGCGACGGGCGGAGCACGCGGTCAGCGAGGTGCTGCCCGTGCAGGTGCCGTGGCGGCCGATCGTGCTGGTCGGGCTTGCGATGGTGCTCTTCTACATGGTCGACACCGCCGCGTTCACCTGGGGACCTCAGTACCTGGACAAGGTCTTCGCCGCGCCCTCCGCGCTCGTCGCACTCGCGGTCTTCCCCTACCTCCTCGCGAGCGGCACCGTCCGGCTCACCGGCGACAGCATCGTCGCGCGGTACGGCGCCGTGCCGGTGCTGCGCGTCGGCACCGTCGTCGCCTGCGCCGGGCTCGCGGTCACCGTGTTCGCCCCGGTCTGGCCGGTGGCCGTCGTCGGTTTCCTGGTGATCGGCGGCGGCGTCGCCGTCGTCGCCCCGCTCAGCTTCTCGGCGGCGGCCCGGATCGCCGGCGCCGCCGGGACGCCGCAGGACGACCCGGCGCTCCGGCACGCCCGCGTCGACGCGGTGATCGGTCGCTTCAACCAGTTCAACTACGTCGGGGCGCTGCTCGGCGCGGTGATGACCGGGCTCGTGGGTGCGGGGAACCTCCGGTGGGGGTTCGCCGTCCCGATGGTGCTGGTGCTCGGCATCCTGCCGCTCGCCCGAGCATTCTCCCCTCGTTGAGTCTCGGGCTCGACCGAGGCCAGAGCAGGTGACGAGGGTGTCCGGACCCGTGGGTCCGGCTTCGTTCTTCTCGTTCTCTGCCGGAGGGTCGCTCCGTCAGAGGCGCTCTGGCCAGTGGCGGTCCGGCTGGGGCACCGGGCGGCCCGGCTGCTCGCCGCCGCGTGCGTCGAGGTAGCTCTGCTTCGGCACCATGACCTTCCGGCGGAAGATGCACACGACCGTGCCGTCCTGGTTGTAGCCGATGGTCTCGACGTGGACGACGCCACGGTCGTCCCGGGACGCTGACTCCCTCTTGTCCAGCACGGTGGTCTCGGCGTAGAGCGTGTCGCCGTGGAAGGTCGGCGCGACGTGCCGCAGGGACTCGACCTCGAGATTGGCGATCGCCTTGCCGGAGACGTCCGGGACGCTCATCCCGAGCACCACCGAGTAGACGTAGTTGCCGACCACCACGTTCTTCCCGAACTGGGTCGTCTCGCCGGCGTAGTGGGCGTCCAGGTGAAGGGGGTGGTGGTTCATGGTGAGCAGGCAGAAGAGGTGGTCGTCGTACTCCGTCACCGTCTTGCCGGGCCAGTGCCGGTACGTCGCCCCCACCTCGAACTCCTCATAGGTGCGGCCGAACTGCATGGCCGTCATCCTGCCGCAGCCCCGAGCTGCCCTCGACGCCGCTCGCCGTGGGATACCTCACCATGGTCACGTACGCCGCTCGGCGACCGTCCCGGAAGAGCCGTTCGAGGTGCACGATGACGCCATGGAGGTCCTCTGCTCCGGGTACGGGCTGGTCGAGTCGCCGCGCTGGCACGACGGGCGGCTGTGGTTCAGCGACTGGACCGGAGGTCAGGTCGTCGCGGTCGACGACTCCGGGGCGACGGAGGTCGTCCTCGAGCACCGCTCCCTGCCGATGTGCTTCGACTTCCTCGCCGACGGGCGGCTGGTGCTGGTCTCCAACCGGGAGGGCGCGCTGCTCACGCTCGAGGACGACGGCACGCTCGCGACGTACGCCGACCTGAGCCCCGTCTCGGACCTCGGCTGCAACGACATCGTCGTGGACGGACGGGGCCTGGTGTTCGTCAACAGCCCGCACTTCGACTTCGCGTCCGGTCCTCCGCCCGGCGAGACGCAGCCGGGGCGGGTCGGAGTCGTGACCCCGGACCGGGAGGTGCGGGTGGTGGCGGAGGACATCGCGTTCCCCAACGGCATGGCGGTCACCGCCGACGGGAGCACCCTCGTGGTCGCCGACTCCTACCGCCACCACCTGGTCGGCTTCACGGTCGCGGACGACGGCTCGCTCTCCGACCGCCACGTCTGGGCCGACCTGGGTGACCACAGTCCCGACGGGATCTGCCTCGACGCCGACGGCGCCGCCTGGTACGCCGACGTGCCGCACGAGGTCTGCGTCCGCGTCGCGGCCGGCGGTGAGGTCCTCCGGACCGTGCGGCTCGACCGCGGTGGCTTCGCGTGCATGCTCGGTGGTGTCGGTCGGCCGTACCTCTACGCCGTCGCTGCCGTGTGGCCCGGTGCCGCCGGATTGATGACCCACACCGAGTGGGACGGCCAGGTCGTGCGCGTCCCGGTCGAGGTCCCCGGCGCGGGGTGGCCGGCGCACTGACAACGGGACCACGTCGCTCCCCTCCGCGGCGCCCACGGAGACGTCGGGGCACCCCGTCGTCGCTCGCGCTCGCCCTCGCCCCGCTCGCCGGGCACGTCCCAGATGGTGCCCTCGGCGTCGCCCCGGCTGGAACCGCCGCCCTCGGCGTCGAACGGCTCCTCGAGCAGCTCGACGTCCGCCACGCCGGGCAGCGACTCCTGGACCGCCCGCGTCTCGGCGAGGGACTCCCGGCCCACCACCGGCGTGAGGCCCAGAACCCGGCGTCGGCGTGCCGAGGACCGGCTACGGCTCAATGGGTCCGAGGTCGCCGAACCGGCGCCATCGGCTCGACGTCCCGACCGGCCGAAACGTGCCGGTCCGAGCCGAGAGCCCGACGTGCCTCAGCCGGACTTGCGGCGATGCATCTTGGGCGTGGCTCCGCCGTGGACCTCCGAGCCGTGGGCCTTCTCGCGTACCGGCGCATCGCCGTCCTGCCCGCCGCCGCGGGCACGGGACTTCTTGCGCTCCAGGGCGGCCCGCATCTTGGCCTTGACGTCGTCGAGCTCGTCGCGGCTCGGGTCCTGGGCGGGGTCCTGGCTCATGTCCTCCACCTAACCATCCGCCGGAAGCCGGGTCGAGTGGCTCAGCCGGCGGGGGTCGGCTGGGCGGGTGGCGCCGGTTGCTGGGTGCCGGCCTGGCTGTAGCCGAGCCGGGCGGCGGTGTCCCGGGCCGCGTCGGTCACGGGGACGGCGACGACGGCCGTGCCGTAGGCGCAGATCTCGGTCCAGGTCTCGCCCATCTCGGAGGTGTCGAACCGCATCGCGACGACGGCGTTGGCGCCGCGGTTGCGGGCTTCGTCGATCATCCGGCCCATCACCTCGTTTCGGCTGTTGATCAGGTTGGCGGTCATGCCCTTGAGCTCGCCGCCGACCAGCGACTTGAACCCGGCGCCCATCTGGGAGAAGGCGTTGCGGGAACGGACCGTCAATCCGAACACCTCGCCGCAGACCTGCCGGATCTCCCAGCCGGGGAGGTCGTTCGTGGTCACCACCAGCATCGAGTCGCTCCTCACGCGGGCCAGGCCCGTCCGGGCCCCTCTCGGGACCGACCACCAGAAGGGTAGGAGACTCCCGCAACAGCGGGAGCGGACGGGCCCGGGGGCGTATCCTGCCGGCATGGCGATCTGGCTGGGCCCTCTGGCGTGGGCGGGGCGAGGGCGCTCCCGCGCGGTGTCAGCCGCCGTGGGCGTAGCCCTGGTGGTCTCCGTGTCCGCGTGCGGGTCCTCCGACAGCACCACGGCCACCGACCAGGCGGCCGGCACGCCCGGCTCGTCGAGCTCGGCCGGCACCACCCAGGCGAACGACGCGGTGACGCCCGCCAGCGGTCCGATGCTGAGCGCCCGCGGCTTCTCCTTCCACGCACCGAGAGGGTGGGCGGACGTCACCGACCACGCTGAGACCGGCGTACTCCTCTCGGCGGCCCACGCGGCCGACGAGCAGCCGCTCGCGATCACGGTCCGTCGCGTGGTCCCCGGTGCCCGGACGCCGGCCGGCGCACGCGCGAGGGCGAGCGCACTGCTCGAGCAGGCCGGGGCGACCCATGTCCGGGTGCTGGCCGACACGACCGTGGGAGGCAACCCCGCCGCCCACGTCGTCGGCATCCAGAGCAAACCCGGCACCCACTACCAGCTCGACGTCTACTACGTGCGCACCGCGAAGGCCGGCTGGCCGCTGATGTTCGCGACCAACCAGTACACCACCGGCGACCGACGCGACACGATGCTCGCCTCGGTGCTCGCAACCTGCCGCTGGCAGCGCGCCTGAGCCGGCGGGGCCGTCCCGCCACACCGCTCACTCCCAGGTGACCGGGAGCCCGTGCGGTGACATCTGCCCGAGGAACTCCCGGCGCCCGCCGGGCCAGGACTCCGCGACCACCCAGAACCGATGGCGGTCCTCGGGAGTACGACGGGTCGGCTCCGCGAGGAGGTGCAGCAGCGGCATGCGGTCGGTCGCCGTCGAACCGAGCTCACGCAGCCGAGCGGTGACGCGCTCCTGCTGGTCTCGGGGAACGTACTGCCACATCACGCTGTGCCAGAGCACGGTCAGCTGGTCCTGGCGCAGCCCGAGCCCCTCGACGTAGGACGCCGCCTCGCTGCGCTCGACCCGTGGGGGGTGCTGCCGCGCCAGCTCGATCGCCCCGGCCAGGCGCGCATGTCGGGCCGTCATGTCCGGCCAGACGTACGACGTCAGGGTGAGCCGACCGTCCTCGGTCGTCACGTCCACCGGGCTCACGTCGCACCCGCCGCGCTCCACGATCTCGACACCGGGCCTCGCCCCGGACCGGGGGCCGGGTCCGTCCCGGGACTCCTCCTGGCCGAGCGGGAGCGGCACCCCCTCCCACGCCCCGTCGAGCACGACGGGGCTGTTCGGGTCACCCCAGCCGCGGCCATGGTCGTCGAGGTAGCGGAAGCCGTCTGCGAGCAGGTTCAGTCCTCCGCTGGCGCCGATCTCGAAGAGCCGGACCGGCAGCCGGTGGCGCGCCGAGAACAGCAGCAGCCCGCCCAACAGGGCTGCCGACCGGCCCACCTCGTTGGTCTGAGGTGCCTGGTCGAGCAGGGGCCGCACGTCGTCGCCCCGGCGGTCCAGCACGGTGAGCACAGCCTCGACGCCGGGTGTGGACCAGCTCCCTCCCGTCGTGGGGTAGAAGCGCTCGAGCTCGGGCACCTTCCCGGCCAGGACGAGCCGGTGGACGCTGCCGGCCAGGCGGAGGGCGAGCCCGGAAGGTCCCGGGTCGTCCTCGTGCCCCTCCAGCAGGCGGGCGGTCGGGCCACCGGACTCCAGGTCCTCGGCGAGCCGCTCCAGCAGCTCGGCGTACATGGGTGACCCGAGCTCGGCGCAGGCATGGGCCTGGTCGCGGAACAGTGCCGGCTGGGAGCGCGTCGTCATGTGCGGGCCTTGCCGAACGGGTTGGGACCGTGGCCGACGGACCGCAGCGCGAGCATCGACTCGACGAGGTCGTCGTCGCACGACCCGGTCACGAACTCGGCGAGCCGGCGCAGCTGGTCCGCGGCGACGTCGAGCTCCTCGCCGGTGATGGCCTCGAACCGCGTGTCGAAGGTGCGCTCCGGCCGCGACTCGCGCAGGTACCGCTGGAGCCGGCGTACCCGGTCGATCTGCTGCCGTGCGACCCCCGGCTCCTTCTTGCGCCAGAAGCCGGAGGTCGAGGCCATCTCGACGTCGCGCTGGTTGAGCACGTACAGCGGGTCGGCGAAGGTGCGGTCGAGGAAGCCGAAGAAGTCCTCCCACTCGGCTCGCCTGAGCCGGTGCCACAGCACCTCCTTGAACCCGAGCCGGTCGACGTCGGCGAGCCGCACGTCGCCCAGGAGCTGGGCCTGTACCAGGTCGAGGATGCTCGAGGCGAAGCCGTCGAGGTCGATCTCGCCCAGCCCGTAGAACGCCGAGGAGGGCTCGACCGACCCGGGGCCGCCGTAGCGGTCGCGGAACCGGACGAGACCTGCGAAGGACCGGTACAGCGGGAGCAGGTAGAAGCCGTTCTCACCACGGACCAGCGTCCGCGGCAGGGCGTTCAGCATTCCCTGGGTCAAGGTGGAGCCCGACCGCCCGTAGGTGACCACGAAGACGTACCGGGGACGGGTGACGGTGCTCAGAGCGCGTACTCCTCGAGGATCCGGCGACCGATGATCATCCGCTGGATGTCCGCGGTCCCCTCGCCGATCAGCAGCATCGGGGCCTCACGGTAGAGACGCTCGATCTCGTACTCCTTGGAGAAGCCGTAACCGCCGTGGATGCGGAAGGAGTCCTCCACGACCTGGGCGCAGTACTCCGACGCGAGGTACTTGGCCATCCCCGCCTCCAGGTCGTTGCGCTCCCCCTTGTCCTTGACCCGGGCCGCCTTGACCATCATCGCGTGGGCGGCCTCGACCTTGGTCGCCATCTCGGCCAGGCGGAACAGCACCGCCTGGTGCTCGGCGATCTTCTTGCCGAAGGCCTCACGCTGCTGGGCGTAGGCGACGCCGAGCTCGAAGGCCCGGTTCGCCACCCCGCAGCCTCGGGCCGCGACGTTCACGCGGCCCACCTCGACGCCGTCCATCATCTGGTAGAAGCCCTGGCCCGGCTCGCCGCCCAGGACCTGGTCGGCGGAGATCCGGTGACCCTCGAAGACGAGCTCGGTGGTGTCGACTCCCTTGTAGCCCATCTTCTCGATCTTTCCCGGGACCGTGATGCCCTGTGCGGTCTCCCCGAACCCCACCTGCTTCTCGACCAGGAACGTCGTCATGTTGCGGTACACGGAGTCGGCGCCCTCGTCGGTCTTGACCAGGACGGCGACCAGGTTCGCCGAGCCCCCGTTGGTCAGCCACATCTTCTGACCCGTGATCTGGTACTCCTCGGGCCTTCCGTCGGTCGAGCTCGTCGACACAACCGCCTTGGTCCTGATCGCGCTCACGTCGGATCCGCAACCCGGCTCGCTCATCGAGAACGCGCCACGGACCTCACCCGTCGCCATCCTGGGCAGGTACTTCTTCCGCTGCTCCTCCGTGCCGTGCTGCAGGAGCATCCAGGCGACGATGAAGTGGGTGTTGATGATGCCGCTGACGCTCATCCAGCCGCGCGCGATCTCCTCGACCGCCAGGGCGTAGGTGAGCAGCGACTCCCCCAGCCCGTCGTACTCCTCGGGGATCATCAGCCCGAAGAGGCCGAGCTCCTTGAGGCCCTCGACGATCTCGGTCGGGTACTCGTCCCGGTGCTCGAGCTCGGTCGCGACGGGGAGGATCTCGCGCTCGACGAAGTCGTGCACCGCCTTGAGGATCTCGGTCTGGTCCTCGGTGAGGCCGTCGGTCTGGCAGAGGCGACCCATCGCGTGGTTCCGTCCTTTCCGGATCTTCTCGGTGCAGCGGACCCCGGGCCCGGCGGGGTGCGGCCAGTATCTCGGCGTCCACCGAGCGCGGAAACCGAGTGTGACTTACTCGACCCGACCACGGCGACCGGCGGCCCTCGGTATGATCGACGCGCGGATCAGGCGCCGGTGGCGGCGCATCGTGCGGCGGGAAGGTGCCACGTGGGACGGCACGAGGGCTCTCGGAGGGTCCCCGACCCCTCAGACGCCTCCGCCCGCCGCGGTTCGGACACCGGCGGCAGTCGCAAGCTCGAGAGCGCAGGTCCTGCGGCCTGGCTCGCCTGGGTCGCGCTGGCCGTCCTGCTCACCTCCGTGACCGCCCTCGTCGTCCGTCAGCAGGACGCCGACCTGCCGATCTCCACCCGGGCCGCGGCCCTCTCCGGCAGCCAGCACCGCTACGCCGCCCCTGCTCGCGGCGCCGATCGCAGCGCTCCGCGCCAGTACGCCGTGAGCCCCGGTGTCGCCCTCCGTCCCAAGCACCCGGCGTTCTACGCCCTGTCGCTGCGGATGGCCGAGCGCGGGTTCGTGCTCCGGCACTCGGCGAAGGGCCCGACGACCCACTTCACCGTGAGCTCGTTCAACGTCCTGGGTGCCGGGCACACGGCCGCGCCGGGCGGCATGCCGTCAGGCGTCACCCGCATGCACGCCGCCGTGGGCCTGCTGCTCGCCAACGACGTGAGCGTGGCCGGGCTCCAGGAGTTCCAGGAGCCGCAGTACCACACGTTCGAGGCGCTGGTCGGCGGCACCTACGACGTCTACCCGGGCCTGTCGCTGGGCGTCCAGCCGGTCCAGAACTCGATCGTCTGGCGACAGGCGGACTGGAGCCTCGTCGAGGCCCACACGATCGCCGTCCCCTACTTCCACGGCACCCACGTGCCGATGCCGTACGTGCTGCTGCGCAACCGCCACAGCGGCCGCGAGATGTGGTTCTACAACTCGCACAACCCCGCCAACGCCTACGGCCCGGCGGCGCACTGGCGAGCCGTCGCGGTCTCCATCGAGGTCAGCCTCGCCCGTCGTCTGACCGCGGGCGGCACTCCGATGATCGTCACCGGTGACATGAACGACCGGGAGCCGTTCGCCTGCCCCTTCGCCTCTGGAACCGGCATGCACTCCGCCGACGGCGCCTACTACTCCGGGGGCTGCCACCTCCCGGAGCATACGAACGTCGACTGGATCTTCGGCTCCAGCAGCCTGGACTTCTCCTCCTTCGTCACCGACCGCTCCACCCAGACCCGGCGCATCAGCGACCATCCGATGGTCCGCTCCGCCGTGACCCTCCCGGCCGTGACCGATCCCCGCTGCCGCCGCGCTCTGGGCTTCGGCTGGTTCTGCCCCCGCTGACGACGGTCCTCGGCGGCCCGGTCCGTCAGCCAGGTCCGTCTGTCAGGTCCGTCTGTCAGGTCCGTCTGTCAGGTCCGTCTGCCAGGTCCGTCAGCCAGGTCCGTCAGCCAGGTCCGTCAGCCAGGTCCGGGCCGCGCCGTCCGGTCGCGCGGATCGGCCCGCCCCGGCACTGGCAGACTGTGCGCCGAGCGGTTGACGAGCCCTCGACAGGACAGGGAGCACGGGCGCGCATGGCACAGCGGGTGGTCTTCCACATCGGCCTGATGAAGTCCGGGACGACGTTCATCCAGGGCCGGCTCAACACCAACCGCGGGCGCCTGGCTGCCCAGGAGGTGCTGTTCCCGGGACCCACGTGGAACCGGCACGTGCGTGCCGTCTCCGACCTGCTCGGCTCGGACAAGCGGAAGCCGGGCTCGTGGAACTCGCTCGTCGACGAGATCAACACCTACGACGGCACCGCGGTGGTCTCGATGGAGTACCTCGCCCCGATGGGAGCACCGCGCATCGCGGTGCTCCGCGACGCGTTCCCCGTCTCCGACGTCCGCATCGCCGTGACGGTCCGCGATCTGGGCCGCAGCGTCCCGGCCATGTGGCAGGAGGCCGTCAAGAACCGGCGGACCTGGGAGTGGGACGAGTACGTCCGCTCGGTCGAGAAGGGGGGTGAGGCCGGCCGGCGGTTCTGGCGCCAGCAGCACTCCGCCAAGATCGTGCGCCGGTGGGCCTCCGTGGTCGGCCCGGAGCACGTGTACGTCGTCACCGTCCCTCCGCCCGGCGCGTCGACCGGGCTGCTGTGGGACCGGTTCAGCGAGGTCGCGGGCATCGAGCCCGACGAGTGGGACGACGGTCCGCGCGCCAACGAGTCCCTCGGCGCGGCGTCCACGCAGCTGATGCGCCGGCTCAACGTCGCGACCCAGGACCTCCCGCTGAGCGCCTACAAGAAGCGGGTGAAGGCGCTCGCGAAGCACGTGATGGGTGCCCATCGCGCCGCGGAGGACGCGATCGGGTTCACGGTTCCTCGTTGGCTGCGGCAGGAGTCGGCCCGGATCGTCACCCAGCTCGAGCGCAGCGGAGCGCACGTCGTCGGTGACCTCTCCGAGCTCGAGCCGGTCGACGTGACGGGCGTCGACCCGGCGAAGGTCGACGACTCGGCCCAGCTCGAGGCCGCGGTCGCCGCGCTCACCGGCGTCCTGCACCAGGTCCGTCAGGTACGCCGGACCTCGCCTTCCGGCTGACCCGGCGGCGGCTCGGTCAGTCGTTCTCCCAGGCCGGGCCGCCCGGCTTGGCGGTCTGGGCGATCGTGAAGTGCTGCACCTGGGCACCCGGCTCGAGCAAGGCCCGGCCCAGCGTGAACGGGCGTATGCCGGTCGAGGTCGTGGGCTCGGGGTCGGGGTACGGGATGTACTTCACCCTGCTCGAGAGCTCCTCGTTGGTCCACATCCGGACGAAGTCGTCGATGTAGTCGTGCCAGGCCGTCGAGCGGTTCCTGATCTGGAAGATCTCCTCGTCGCCCCGGGTGCCGTCGGTGTTCCAGTTGCTGGAGCCGGTGACCACGAGCCGAGTGTGCGTGCTCTTGCCGTAGTGACCGGAGACCAACAGCTCCTTCTGGTGCGTGTACTTGTCGATCAGGCCGTCCTCGTTGGTGTCGTAGCCCGTGGTGTGGACGGGGATGTAGCCACGCGCCGTCCTGGTCGCGAACGTCTGCCGCACGTTCGCACCGGCGAAGCCGTACATCAGCTGCACGTTGCAGCCGCTGGCGTAGAGCTGTCGGATCTTCTGGGCCAGGTACGTCCCGCGGTAGTCGTTCCACGCGTGCATGATCACGCGGACGATCGTGTGATGGGACTTGTCACCGGTCGGCCCGGTCGCGCCGAGGCACCGCACCCGGTTCATCAACGTGATCATCGGGTCGTGCTTCGGCCCCGGGTTCGGGAACGGCGTCGCCGCGAGCGTGTAGCTGTCGCTGAGGTGCTGGACCCAGTACGGCGGGTGAGCCGGCTTGTCCTTGCGCATCTGGGCGAAGAGGCGCCGGAAGCCGTGGTTCAGCTTCTTGGAGCCGTTGTGCACGTAGATGTCGTTGAACTGGTTGATCGCGGAGTTGCCGGTCAGGTTGACCGACCCGGTCATGACGGTACGGCGGGCGGCGCCGGTGTGGGAGAACAGGTAGAACTTGGTGTGCAGGTTCTCGCCGTGGGACCGGCAGCCGTGGTGGCACTCGTAGGCGAAGTTCCGGTGCCAGCGGTTGGTCCCGAGGGCCCGGTGCAGCATCCGCTGGGCCGGGGTCACCTGGTGGTCGTTGAGCAGTACCTGGACGTGCACTCCGCGCTTGTGGGCCGCGATCAGCCTGCTCGCGACGTACTTGCGGTCGAAGGAGAAGAGCGCGATGCGGATGTAGGAGTCCGGCTTGGCGTGCTCGATCGCCGCCACGATGTGCCGGTGCAGGATCCACTGCAGCGCACCGTGCCGCGGCGTGTTGAACCAGGCGCCCTGCGGCGGCTTCCACTTGTGCTTGGTGGTCCCCCGGTCGTCCGTGCGCGTGGCGCTGCCGCCCGTGGACCGAGAGCCCGTGCTGGCGTCGCTGGGGAGGGTGCTCACAGTCGTCGAGGCCAGGACCGCGGTCAGTGCAGCCACCGGCACGAGGAGGCGCTTCAACGTCTGTCGTCCTTCCGGATCTTCGAGAACAGCCCCAGAACAAACCGGGAAACGCTAACACGCGCTCGTCGCAGTTCAGCGCTTTTGGAGGCCAGGCGCTGCTCCTGTGTCAGGTCGCGGATCCGGGTCATCAGCGTCGCGATCACCTGGACCGCGACGTCCAGCTGCTCGCGGTCGCTGACGTCGCCCGGCTGCCGCCGGTCGCGGTCGGGTCTGGGCTCGAGCAGCGCGATGTCTCCGACGACGTCGTAGCCACCCTTGCGGAGGGTCACCAGGGCACGACGTCCCCGCTCCTCGAGCTCCGCGAGGCGTTCGTCCGAGGGCCGGAACCTCTCACCGGAGCTCGGCATCACGCTCGGAGCGGCGAGGTATCCGCGAATCCAGTTGCCCCGGTCCGCGGCCGAGCGGAAGTCACGCATCAACGGGGTCGTGCGGCGCAGCAGCTCGGCCTCGACCAGGCCGAGTGACTCGTTCGCCGGTTGCTCCGGCATCTCCACCGGCGCGTCGGCGTACCCCATCACGGCCAGGAACCGGGTCAGCAGCTCCGTGGGATCCGCCGCCCCCGGCGTCATCGGGAGGACGTGGACACGGTCGTGGGCGATCAC
The DNA here is from genome assembly GCA_046735295.1 of Actinomycetota bacterium. Classification (GTDB taxonomy): domain Bacteria; phylum Actinomycetota; class Actinomycetes; order Propionibacteriales; family Nocardioidaceae; genus Nocardioides. The sequence continues at coordinate 33,326 of JBKPTA010000069.1, forward strand.
CGATCCCCACCGGTCGAGGATGTCGGCCAGGTCGAAGCTGGCCCATCCCCAGGCGTCCGTCGGGTCGTAGGGCTTGTCGGCGGGGTAACGGTCGATGGGGCGTGGGCCACCGTTGCGCACGTACTCCTGCCACCGCGAGATCGCCAGGCCCACCATCTCGCGAGCCGTGATCAGGACATGGACCTCCGCTCCTGGGAACGACTCGAGGGCGCGCCGCGCCTGCGCCGGCGAGGCAGGTCCGAAGAACTCGTGGGTGATCAGCACGTCACCGGGCCACGTTCGGGCCTCCTTCACCAGGTCGTCCCACGGCGCGCGGACGTCACCGGTCCGACGGGCCAGCTTGGGGTCGTCGCGGAGGTCGAGCGTGGCCAGCAGGTGTCGGCGCTGATGGGCGGGCAGCAGCAGCCCGGCGTCCTTGAGCACCGACCTGTTCTGCCACAGCGCACGTTGCAGGTACGTCGTACCGGTCTTGGGCAGCCCGATGTGCAGGAAGACTCGTTCTGTCACCCGGCCGCCTCAGTCACTCGACCGCCAGCGAAGCGGCTCGCTCACGTCCTCGCGGTAGCGCGCCAGGATCGCCTGGACCTCCGCCTCGTCTCGGTCGGCGACGGGAAGCAGCAGCTCCATCATCACGTCGCACAGCTCGGCGAGCCGGAGGTTGACCTGCCGGCACTCCTGGATCTCCTCCTCCATCTCGGCCAGGCGGGCCCGCAGCCCGACCAGGTTCTGGTAGCCCTGTGCGAGCTCCTTGGGGCGCAGGTTCCTCAGTCGTCCCATGTGACCACCCATCTGTGGATCGCCGGTCGCCCGGACCGCGGCCCGGGCCGGAGCGGTTCCTCCCGGGCGTCCAGCGCGATGTCCTCCGTCACCCGTCCGCCCAGGGCGATCACCTGCGCCCTGAGCCGGTCCAGGTCCAGCCGCGGCACGTCCGTGCCTCCGCGGTCGCCGCGACGCGTGGCCCGGAGCTGGAGGTACAGCCGCCCGGAACCCCTGGTCACCATCCTGGCGAAGCGGAACAGGTTGTCCCGGCCGCTCCGGTCGGTGGCCTCGACCACGTGCCGGGCCAGGACGACCCGTGGTCCCGGCGCGCGGCTGAGCACGGCGCCGGTGACCAGCACCGACCGGAGCTCGCCGAGGTTCATCCAGTCGAACGTCGCGTCCAGGCCCTTCTTCCGGGCCCGGCGGTCGGCGGCTCTGAAGTACCGGGGGAAGTAGTCGAGTCCGTGGGCGGTGATCCCGGACCTGGCCAGGAACAGCACGTCACGGCCGGTGCCGCAGCCGACGTCGACGGCCGTCCGGGTGTCCGGCTCGCGACCGGCGACCCACTGCACGAAGTCGCTGGGACCGTCCGACGGCACCGGCGTCGGCCCGCGCTGCAACCGCTGCCAGCGTGCGTCCCGGCCGACCCGCGTACCGCGGAACCAGCCCGACAGCCGCCGCTGGACGGTGCGCGGGGTCTGGAACTTGTACGCCGGGTCGGGCACGCGCCACCCCGGTCCGTACGACGCCTCCAGCAGGCGCTCCGGCTCGTGCGGAGCCGGGAACCTCCGGCCCGCCAGCGTCACCTCGCTCCGGGGCTCGACCCATTCCGGCCGGAAGGGCTGTCCGACCTCGCCCATCAGGTAGAGCGTGCCCTCGCGGAGGAAGCCCCCGAAGACGTCCAGCCCGCGTGGCGACCCGTCCGCCTCGCGGACGACGATCTTGAACGCCAGCCCGCTGTACCGGGAGACCTCGAAGCCCATCCGGTGGAGCCGGCGCTGGAGCCGGAAGGACTCCAGCGCCACGTCGGCGGGGTGGTCGTGCTCACTGACGTAGCCGAGGTCCGCGTCGGAGTCGTGCCCGATGAAGCTGCCCTGACGGACGGCGCCGAGCAGGGTGCCGTAGGCGAGGAACGGGCGCACGCCCGCCTCCTCCAGCGCCGAGACCACGGTACCGATGGCGTCGAGGAGAGGCTCGAGGTGCTCGGCGCTCCGGCTGGTGAACAGCCGGCTGAGGCGGTTGCTCTTGTCGAGCCCGAGGGGGTTGCCCTGGGCGTCCTCGACGCGGATGCGTCCCTCCCCGGAGCCCAGGGTGACCTCGGCGCGGTAGAGCTCGGTGCCCGAGACGTGGTCGACCAGGCGGAGCTCGGTGGTTCCGTTCAGGAACCGCTGCAACGGCACCGGCCACCGGTAGCGAACGTCCGCGCCCCTGGCCTCGGTGTCGCGCCGCAGCCAGAACGACGCGATGCGCCGGCCGTCGAAGAGCACGTCCACCGGGAAGTCCTCGGCCCCGGGTGGGCGGAGCAGCACACCCTCGTCGGAGACGGTCACCGAGGTCACGGCGCGATCCTCCGCCAGGGGCCGCCTCTCGATCACGCGGGACAGGCTACCGACCCCAGCCCTGCGCCCTCCTCAACAGCCGGGCGACCTCCGCCACCAGGGCGTCCAGGTCGTCCAGGTCGTCCAGGTCGTCGTCCGGGGCACCGTCGAGAGCCTCCCCCGTCCGGGCGGAGACGTGGCCCAAGGCTGCCCGGGCGGCCCGTGTCACGTGCTCGGGCGCGGGCGGTGCGATGTGGTCGGCGGCGGTCAACTCGCCGGGCACCGGCAGGTCGTCGAGCGAGCCGATCAGCTCGAAGCCGCCACGGACGACCGAGTCGCGGATCCTCTGGTTCAGGTCGCGCGCGAGCTCGGCACCCCGATGGTCCAGCTCGGGACGGCCCTCGGAGTCCCGCAGGGGGGCGAGGGCCTCGCGCGCCACCGGTCGCGTGCCCCTGCGGTACAGACGCGGCTTCACGTCCCCGAGGTGCACGTTGAGGCGGCGCAGGAAGTCGCAGGACGCGTAGCCGAGCGAGGCGTTCTCCTTCGTCTCGTCGAGGTCCGCGGTCTCGGCGGACACGCGGACCGCGCCGCAGAAGCGCCGCCACAGCTCCTCACGGGGCGCCTCCGGTGGCGGCACCGTCACCACCGTCACGGCGGTCACCCGGGGATCGGAGGACCACCGCTCGAGCATGCGCGCGACGTCCTGGGAACGCCGGAAGGACCGGGCGGCGCGTGACTGCCCGCCACGCAACACAGACGACGCCTCGATCCTGCGCAGATACGTGTCCCAGGCATCGGTACCGAAGTTCCGGGTGAACGTCTGCCACTGGGCCGGGATCGCCCGGAACTGGTCGCGGACGGTGAGCACGACCTCGACGTCGAGTCCGGAGAAGGGGTCGAGCAGGACCCCGAGCCTGCTGTCCTCGGCGAAGCTCAGGAACTCCATCGAGATGATCCCGACCCGGCCCTCGAACCGGCGCGCCTCCTCGGCGAGGGCATGCCAACGACCGTGCCGGGCCGGCCGACGCGGACTCGCGAAGACGTCGCGGACCGCCTTGGTCTGGCTCCCGAACGTGCCGCCGAGGTAGCGCGCGCCGGCGGTGCCGAGCGTGTCCGGGTTCGCCATCAGCGCGGACTGCACGAAGCTCGTCCCGGACTTCATGGTGCCGATGTGGAGGACGACGCGCTCGGCCACGTGCTGCTTGCTCCTGCTTGCTCCTGATCGGTCCCTGTCCGGGCGCCGGACATGCTAGTCGGGTCACGTGACACTCGAGCACGGGAGGGAGCGCCCGTGAGAGTCCACGACCGACACGCATCCCCAAGATAACGATCAGGTAACGGTTCCGGTCGGCCCGGATCGCTCCGGGAGGCTCGGCCTAGCGTGTTTCTGCTGTGACCCGCGTGGTCAGTGTGAACTTCCCCGTCGCCGAGTGAAGGGCCGCCCGTGCATCCACCCCGCCTCCCGTCACGCCGCTCACACCTGCCCCGTCCGGCGGGTCGCCTCGGGCGCCTGACCCGGTCGAGGGGCTGCCGCGCCCTCGCGGGGCTGGCCGCCGGGGGTGCGCTGCTGCTGGGAACGGTGCCCGCGAACGCCGACGGGTCGACGGTCCCGACGTACCCGACCCCCTCCGACATCCCGACGCACGTCCGGGTCAGCTCGTTCAACCTGCTCGGGTACGGCCACACCCTCCCCGGCGGCGGCCACCCCAAGTACACCGACGGGATCACCCGGATGAACTGGGCGGTCCGGATCCTGCACACCCACCAGCTGCAGGTGGTCGGCTTCCAGGAGATGCAGAAGCCACAGTTCGCACGCTTCCGTGACCTGACGGCCGGCGAGTACGCGATCTACCCCGGCAACAAGCTCACCACCGCCGCGATGGCCAACTCGATCACCTGGCTGAAGAGCGCGTGGCAGCTGGTCGAGGCGCGCACCGTCCCGATCCCCTACTTCGACGGCAACCTGATCCGGATGCCCTACGTGCTGCTGCGGAACCGGCAGACCGGGCGCGAGGTCTGGTTCTTCAACTCCCACAACCCGGCCGACGCCCGCGGGGACGCGCAGCGGTGGCGCAACAAGGCCGTGGCGATCGAGATGGCCCTGTTCAACCAGCTGCACGCGGACTACCCGACGACGCCGATCATCAGCACCGGCGACGAGAACGACAAGGCGCGGTACTTCTGCCCGATGGTCGAGGGCTCACCGATGAGGGCGGCCGACGGCGGGGGGCTCCTCGACACCACCTGCGTGACCCCGGCGACGATGCGCGTCGACTGGGTGATGGGCAGCGACCCGCTCGTGCAGTTCACCGGCTATGCCGCCCTGCACGGCTCCTTGGTCCAGAAGACCACCGACCACTTCGTGATCGTGGCGGACGCCGACCTCCCCTCCGAGCCCGTCGTCGACACCCACACCAGGCACGTGGTCGTCCTCACCGTGGACGGCCTCACGTCGCGGGGTGTGGCGGACGCCATCGCGAGCGGCGGGGCGCCTCATCTGCAGAGCCTGGTCACCGGCGGCGCGTCCACGCTGAACGCCCGCACCGAGGCCGAGAGCACGGCCCGGCTCGCGAACCTCGGCGGCCTGCTCACCGGGCGGCCGGTGGACCCCGCCATCGGCGGCACGGGCATCGGCTGGCCGGGGAGCCCGCGCGGACCCGTCTCGGCGAGCGCCGGTCACTACGTCGCCAGCGCGTTCGACGTCGTCCACAACCGGGGACTCAGCACGGCGTTCTACTCCAGCCGAGCAGACGTCGACGTTCTGGCCTCCAGCTGGAACGCGGCCAACGGGGCGTCCGACCCGTCCGGCCTCGACGACGGCCGCAACAAGATCGGCCGGTACGTGCGGACCGGCGCAGACCGCTCCACCGTGTCCGCCCTGGTGTCCAGGCTCTCCCTCCGGCCCTCGAAGCTCACCGTCGCCCAGCTGGTCCGGCCGAACGTCGCCGGACGCAGGTTCGGCTTCCAGAGCGCCCAGTACGCCGCCGCGGTCACCGCGACCGACCGGCTGGTCGGACAGGTCCAGTCCGCGATCGCCGCCAACCGTCACTTGGACGGCCACACGCTGCTGGTCGTCACGGCCAACCGCGGTGGCACCCGCAAGGAGGCGGACCCCCGGGCCGTGCGCGCGGTCTACCGGGTACCGCTCCTCGTGTCCGGTCCCGGCGTGCTCGCGGGTGGGGACCTCTATGCCATGAACCCGAGATACACCGATCCCGGCCGGGACAACCCCGCCTACGGCACCGGCCGGCCGATCCGTACCGCGCTGGTGGCGAACCTGGTGACCAAGATGCTCGGCCTGCCCCGTGTGTCCGGCTCCCGGATGGGTCGTGCTCAGGACCTCACCGTGCTGGCCCCGCCGGTCGTGGAACCGCCGGTCGCGTAGCGCGCTGGCGAGGCGGTCGAGCGGTCCGGTGGGTGACGACCCCCCTTCTATACTGACGCCGACCTCGCCCGGACTCCCCCGCCGCCGACCGCTGCCAAGGACCACCGACCATGCCGCACGGCACGCTGCGCTCGCGCTGTCTGGCTGCCGCCGCCGTCGTCACCGCCGCCGGTCTCGCCACCACCTCGTGCAGCACCGGCGACCACGGCGCAGACCGGGGCCCGCGCTACTCCGTCCCGACCGGGACGCAGCCGGTGAGCGGGATCTCCGGAAGCGGGCTGGGGCTCGGAAAGCCGTTGACGCTGACGCCGTTCCACCAGCCCGTGAAGCACCCCAACCTGCTCATGGTCACGGTGGACGACGCGTCGTGGAACACGATGCGCTACCTGCCGCACGTGCAGCGGCTGATGGCCGACGAGGGCATGACCTTGCGCAACGGGTTGGCCCCGACCCCCATCTGCGTGCCGGCGCGGGCCTCGCTGCTCTCCGGCCAGTACGCCCACAACCACGGGGCGGTGACGATCAACGGCGAGGGCGGCGGTGTCGCGGCGTTCAACGAGCACCGCACGCTTCCGGTGTGGCTCCAGCAGGAGGGCTACCGCACGATGTTCGTCGGCAAGTACCTCAACGGCTACGGAGAGCAGGACGCACCGACGCACGTCCCACCGGGGTGGAGCAGCTGGAACGCGACCGTCGACCCGACGACCTACAACTTCGTCCAGCCGACGGTGAACCACAACGGCACGCTGCACAGCTACCACCGCTACAACACGTCGGTGATCAGCGACATCTCGAACCACCTGCTCGGAGGAGCCCACAAGCCCTGGTACATGTGGGTGAACTACGTCGCACCGCACGTGGGCGGCGGGACCGAGGCGAACGACCCCGCGGCGCTCTACCCCGACGACCCGCATCCCGTGCCGACGACCAGACCAGCGGCACGGGATGCCGGCACCTTCTCGTGGCTGGAGCTGCAGAAGAAGCCCGACATGTTCGAGCAGGACACCTCCGACAAGGTGATCATCCGGGCCACGCACACGCGCTGGTCCGCGGGCCGCCGCGCGGAGCTGCGGATCGCCTACCAACAGCGTGTGGAGTCCCTCCGGGCCGTCGACCGCGCGATGGCCCGGACGTTCCGCACGCTGCGGGAGACCCACCAGCTGAGCCGCACCTACGTCGTCTTCACCTCCGACAACGGCTACGTCCTCGGCGAGCACAACCTCCAGGGCAAGCTGTGGTACTTCCGGGACATCTCCGGGGTCCCGATGTACGTCCGTGGACCCGGCCTCCCCCATGGGCGGGTGAGCCGGACGCCCGTCACGAACGCCGACTGGGCGCCCACGTTCGCCGCGCTCGCCGGTGCCGAGCCCACCCGGACCGTCGACGGTGTCGACGTGATGCCGTGGCTGACCTCGGGGGCGCGGGCCCGGCCGGTCCCCGTCGAGGGCTACCCGGTCAAGGGCGGCCTCACTCCGCTGTACACCGGGATCGTCGACGGGCCGTGGACCTGGGTGCAGGGCCGCAGTGGCCGGGGCGAGCTGTACCGCCGGACCGTCGACCCCTACCAGGACCACAACCTGGTCAAGGACCCCCGCTACCAGGACCAGAAGCGCAAGCTCCGGCAGATGACGAAGCAGTACGCGGACTGCAGCGGCCCCAGCTGTCCCACGGACTTCTACCGCTGATGTTGCTACCGCCGATGGGGTGCTCCGGCCGGTAGCGTTGCCCGCTGTGAGCACCGCCCAGTCCGGGCCGGCCAAGCCCGGCCGTGTCTACGTCGCCAGGCTGGTCGGTCTCCCGATCTTCGACCCCCAGGGGGACCAGGTCGGCAAGGTACGCGACGTGGTCGTGGCCATCAGGTCGGAGACCAACCAGCCGCGCGTGCTCGGGCTGGTGGCGGAGGTGTTCGGCCGCCGGCGCATCTTCGTGCCGATGACCCGCGTCACCCACATCGACAGCGGCCAGGTCTACACCACCGGGCTGCTGAACATGCGCCGCTTCGAGCAACGGCCCACCGAGACCCTGGTGATCGGCCAGATGCTCGACCGGACCGTCACGGTCGAGGACGGGCCCGACAGCCAGCGCATCAGCGGCACCGTGTACGACGTGGCGATGGAGCAGGTGCGGACGCGCGACTGGGTGCTCAGCCGGGTCGCGGTGCAGGAACCCGGGAAGGCGCTCCGGCGTCGCGGGCAGACGCACGTCGCCGAGTGGCGCGACGTCCGCGGGCTGGTCGGGCGCGAACCCACGCAGGGCGCCACCCACCTGATCGCGGCCCTCAACGAGATGCGGCCGGCCGACGCGGCGAACGTGCTCCACGACCTCCCCCCGGAGCGCCGGAGCGCGGTCGTCGCCGCGCTGGACGACGAGCGCCTCGCGGACGTGCTGGAGGAGCTGCCCGACGAGGACCAGGTCGAGATCCTCGAGCACCTCGACAGCGAGCGCGCAGCCGACGTCCTCGAGGAGATGTCCGCCGACGATGCCGCCGACCTGATCGCCGACCTGGCGCCCGAGATCGCGGCGAAGCTGCTCGAGCTGATGGAGCCCGAGGAGGCCGAGGACGTGCGTCGGCTGATGTCGTACGCCGAGGAGACGGCCGGCGCGATGATGACACCCGAGCCGGTGATCCTCGGGCCGGACGCCACCATCGCCGACGCCTTGGCCCAGATCCGCAACGAGGAGCTGCCCGTCTCGCTCGCGGCGATGGTCTACGTCTGCCGGCAGCCTCTGGAGACGCCCACCGGGAGGCTGCTCGGTGTCGCCCACTTCCAGCGGCTGCTGCGTGAGCCGCCGTCGACCTTGGTCGCAGCGGCCCTCGACCAGTCGATGGACCCGCTGCATCCGGAGGCGACGATCGACGAGGTGGCCGCGCATCTCGCGACGTACAACCTGGTCGCGGCCCCGGTCGTCGACGAGGCCGGCCACCTCCTGGGCGCGGTCACGGTCGACGACCTGCTCGACCACATGCTCCCCGAGAACTGGCGCGACCAGCCGGTCGCCCATCCGTCGGGGGCGCGCCATGGCTGAGCGTCGCGGAAGCCGGCTCGACACCCCCAAGGAGCAGCGACGAACACTGATCCGCACTCCGTCCTACGACCGCGACGCCTTCGGGGTGTTCGCCGAGCAGTTCGCCCGGTTCATGGGGACGGCCCGCTTCCTGATGTGGATGACCGTGGTCGTCGTCGGCTGGGTCGCCTGGAACTCGCTGGTGCCGCACCGCCTCCGCTTCGACGAGTACCCCTTCATCTTCCTCACCCTGATGCTCAGCCTGCAGGCGTCCTACGCGGCCCCGCTGATCCTGCTCGCGCAGAACCGTCAGGAGTCGCGGGACAAGGTCATCGCCGAGCAGGACCGGCAGGCGAACGCCCGGGCGCATGCGGACATGGAGTTCCTGGCCCGCGAGGTCGCGTCCCTCCGGATGTCCGTGGGTGAGGTGGCTACGCGGGACTTCCTGCGCTCGGAGCTGCGCTCCCTGCGCGACGACCTGGTCGACGAGGACGAGGGCGAGACGGCGACGTCCGCCTGAGGGAGGACCATCCGCCTGAGGAAGGACCAGGGGTGTGCCGGCCCTGCCCGGATGCTCGGTCCCCAGTCCACAGGAAGCACCAGTGCCACCACGCCCGCGCGAACCTCGCATCCGTGCGCTCGACTTGTTCGACGAGGAGCAGGTCGTCCATGACGACGAGGTGTGACACGACGACGCGGTGGTCCATGGCGCTCCCGAACGCCACCAGGGCCGCCACGGTCGTGAACCGACCCCCGCCAGCGGTCGTGACCAAGCTGCGACATCAAGCGCCTCACGTCACCTGCCATGGCGCTGGTGGAAGACTGCTGATGGTCGAGTTGGTCGCGGACGTGGACCGGCCGTAGCCGCGCAGGTCGGGTCACGACGCCGTGGTGCCGAGCCAGGAGCGACCCCCCGAACGCTGGTCCACATCGACTGCGTCGTTTCACCCCGTCGTGCGGAGCCGAACGGGATCTCCTGCTCGGACGCGAGCGGGTCGCACGTTCTCGGCTCAGGTACGGCGGTGGAACCGGTAGTCGCCGTCGGGGAGCCGTCGGGCGTCGTACCGGGGGTCGTGGGCTCGGTGGTGGTGCCAGGAGCAGAGCAGGAGGCCGTCCGCGAGGTCGGTGCGGCCGCCTCGGCTCCAGGGGTTGGTGGCGTGGTGGGCCTCGCACCAGGCGGCCGGGATGGTGCACCCCTCCGCACGGCAGCGTCGGTCGCGCACAGCCATGGCCTTGCGTTGGGCCGGCGTGAACAGGCGGCGACTGCGGCCGAGGTCGAGGACCTCCGAGGTGCCGCCGAGGACGGCAGGGACGATCTGGGCGGTACAGGCCAGCCGCCGGGCGTGGCCTGCGCTGACCGGATCCTGGCCGGCCAGACCGATCCCGGCGAGACCGGACTGCAAGGTGGCGAGGTCGATGGTGACCAGCACCGTCGTGGCGTCTCCGCCGTGCAACGGCATTCGGTGTGGATCTGCCGCCTCCAGGAACGCCACGAATCCCTGGGCCAGCCGCCGTCGGGGCGGGACCAGGTCGCCCTCGCCCAGGCCACGGTGACGCGGTGACGCGTAGGCCTCCAGGTAGGTGCGGAGCCGGTCCGCCGTGGTGTCGGGTAGTCGTCCCGACAACCGGGTCGTCCCGTCACCGAGCCGAGCCAGGCTCAGACTCATCAACGCCCCGGCCCTGCGCTCCTCCCGCTCCAGCAGGCGACCCTCCCGCTCCTCGCACGAGTCCGGTGCGGCGACCGCCAGGATCCGCCGCCCCAACCGACGCAGCTCCCGCGGAGCATAGGTCCCCGCATAGCCCACCAGCGCCTCCTCGGCCCGGAGCAGCACGTCCGCGTCCAGGTCGTCGGGCAGGTCCTCCAAGGCCCGGGTAATCACCTGCGCCTGCGCGAGACCCACCGCACCGGCCGCCACCGCCGCTCCGAGCCTGGTCCACCGGCGGTCCAGGGCACGCGCCAAGGCCAGCTCCCCGGCCCGAGCACGCGGATCGGTGCGGGTCTCGACGGCCAGCCAGGTCGCCACGCTGTGATCCGCCGACTCCTCGGCCAGCTCAGCGGCGTTCGCCATCACCCGTAGGCGCAGCCAGGCCACGCGTCCCTCCACAGCATGCAGCCGGCGCAACACCTCCGCCTTGTCCTGGCTGCGCATGAACACCGGGTCGACTCCCTCGACGTCCTTCAGCGCCGCCTCGAGCACGTCGGCGCACGTGTTGATCGGGTGACCGTCATCCGGCTCGTGGCCCATCGGCACCTCCCGACATCGACGAGACGTTGGGTTCTTTCCACGTCGATGGCAGCGCGCCCAGGAAGCCGGGCGACCACCCGACCCTTGCGGACAGGACCGGTGGCCCGGCCGGAGCCCCAGCTATCAGTATCACTCCGACCTGGGACCTAGTCGAACACACGTTCGATCACCTGTCAAGTGATCCTCCCCATCCCGACACCCGTGACGCCGGGTCGGAGCGGGGAAGGGAGGCACCGGTCGGGCTTCGGACATGGTTTGCCGGTCCCTGGTGAGGGCAGGCTTCACGGCCAGGACTCGTCCTCCGGTGCCCTGGTTCGGTCGAGCCCATCGGAGCGAGAAGGAGTGACCCCGGATGCCTGAGCTCGTCGTCGACTTCATCAGCTCGTTGGACGGATATGCGGCAGCAGACGGGTGGCCGGGTTGGTGGGGCTTGGAAGGACCCGAGTACCTCGCCTGGCTCGGCGATCACCCCGAGGCGGGCCATCTGGTCTTGATGGGCGCGACCACCTACCGCCTGATGCACGGTTTCGCCGCTGGCGGCGAACCGGGCACGGATGCCCTGGGAAGCCTGTCCAAGGTCGTCTTCTCCACGACGTTGACGGCTCCCCTCGCCTGGGAGAACTCGACCCTGGTGGCCGAGGACCCGGTGTCAGCGGTGCGCAGGATGAAGGAGGAGGGAACGCAGTCCATGCGCACGCTGGGAAGCCTCACCCTCTGCCGCTCCCTCCTGAAGGCCGGCCTGGTCGATCGCTTCCGAGTGGTGGTCTTTCCGGTCATCACGGGGCAGAGCGGCCGGGAACGCATCTACGACGGGTATCCCGACGTCTCACTCGAGATGGTCGCCCACCGCACCTTCGACGGGAGGCTGCAGCTGCTCGAGTACGTCCCGGAGGTGTTGACCGGCCCGCCCGGTGCGACCCAGCCCTAGCTCGACGGGCCCGAGCGCACAGGGACTCCGTCGCGGGGGACGACGCGGGCCACCGGGCCCGGATCGGTCAGCGGAGCGGGCTCGACGCGTCGGCGGCCGGCTCGTCGTTCAGTCCTCGATCTGCGCCGCGCCCTGTCGTTTCAGAGCCTCGAGGCCGTCGCGCATGGCCTGCAACCTCTCGGTGGAGTGGCCCACCCAGTCGTGAAGCTCGCCGACGACGCGCACAGGTTCGCGGCTGCGGTAGGACCGGGTCGGATTCCCCGGGAACCTCTTGTCGGTGACGTTGGGGTCGTCTTCGAATCGACCCGTGGGCTCGACGAGGTAGATCCGCCCGCGCCCGTGACCCGATGCCAGCTCGGCGCCCCAGACCGCGGCGTCGAGGGTCGCGGTGAAGTAGACGTAGTTCATCATCCGCCCCTCCTCGAAGTTCGACTCCCGGCCGGGGACCAGCATCTCGCCCTCGGCGACGTCCGCCTTCGTGCCGTGCAGGTAGACGCCGGCCTGGTAGACCTCGAAGGGCACCGGCTCACTCGTCGCGCTCATGCGGCCGACAGTAGTGTGCCCACGCATCGCCTCGGCGCGCGCCGATGGCATCATGCGCCACGTCAAGACCCGCGCTGCGGTGGTCGCCGCCGCGGCAAGATGCCGGACGCTGCCTATCGGAAGCGCGTGGCGGAATGGACGCCGGAGGTGTCGGGACGGGGATGGGCGCGGGCCCTTGCCGCGCTCGCCGACGGTCGCGCCGAGCGGGACGTCATGCTGGTGGTCCCGTCCACCTAGGCAGGGCCGTCCGACGGTCGAGGAGGCCGGGAGCCGCCCCCGGCCTCAGCCACCCTCGGCCCCCCGGGAGGGAGCGGAGAAGTGCTGGTAGTCCGGTACCGCCCACGACCCGCCCCACTCCCACCCGATCGCGGCGAAGGCCCGGACCACCACGTCGTCCGACCTGATGGTCCCGTCGGGAACGAGTGCTTCTGCGCTCCGGTCGAGTGCTGCGAAGCGGCGCGAGTCCGGCGGGAAGACCGAGGAGGGGGTCAGGTAGGGATTCTGAACCGGGTTCACGTCGATCGCAGCGCCGAAGGCGTGGGCGGACCACTCCGCGCTCCCCTTGACTCTGCGGCAGTTGAACCCCGAGGTGTTGTCGGCCGCCATCGAACGGTTGTCGTCCCCCCCGTAGGCATCGACCAGTCGCATCCGCCGGATCGGCCATCGGGCGTCGTAGAGCGTCCCGAAGACACCGACGATGTCACGTGCGTACGCCGCCGCCACCACCAGCTCGCCGGTGTGGGGTCGCCCGTCGAAGCCGAAGTAGCTCAGCTGGAGGTAGCGCAGCTTCCGCCATGGGACCGGGCAGCCGGCGTGAAGACTGCTGCTCATCCGCTCACGAAGAAGCGGTGTCACCCTCTCGACCGACGCCCGAAACGTCTCCGGGCCGCTGTGGGTCGGCCCGGAGGCGAGTCCTGCGCAACCGCGCCGCATCTGCCAGTCGGCGACGGCCCGCTGCCGCCTATCGCCCGAGAGCGGCAGAGGCCGGCCACCCAGGGGCCCGATCAGAGCCGGCGTCCACCGGTCGGAGACGACCTTGCCGCCCCGCAGCCGAAGCCGTAGCACCCCCGTCTCGGGAGGGCGGTTGTGGTACCACACGAAGTTCCCGAGGCCGTAGTTGACGTAGGTGTCCTGCTGCCATCCCGAACCGAGCAGCACGTGGGCGTGGCTGCCGACGATGACATCCGCTCCGGCGGTGGCGAGGGCCCGGGCGGTGGTGCGCTGCCTCGCGGTTGGACAGGTCTGCATGTCCCGCCCCCAGTGGAGGTAGACCACCACCACGTCGGAATCGCGGTCCGCCTGTCGTACGGCGCGGAGAAGCACGGCCGGCCGGGGTTCGCGCGCGGCAGCCAACCCTGGCGTACGTCGTCCGGCCGTCCAGGTGGGGCTGGTGCTCTCGAGCGGTGAGGCGTCCGCGGCCAGGAAGGCCAGATCGGTCCCGTGCACGCGCACCCGGTACGGCGCGAAGGCGTGCGCACGGTCCTGGCCCACGCCGACCACGGCGAGTGGTGCGTGACGTGCAGCCAGCAGCGTGTCGTGCAGCCCGGTCGCGCCGAGGTCGGCGCCGTGGTTGTTGGCCACCGTCACGACGTCGACGCCGGCATCGGCCAGGACGTCAAGGGCCCTCGCCGGCGCGCGGAACCAGTAACGGTCCTCCGGCTTCTCCAGATCTTTGGGATCCCAGCTGCCGCGCTCGGTGATCGCGCTCTCCAGGTTGACCATGGTCACGTCGGCGTCGGACAGGGCATGGGTGATCGGGCCGAGTCCGCGGGGGTCGTCCAGGAGCGCCGCCACCTGGATCTGGAAGTGGACGTCGCCGGCGAACGCCAGGGTCACCACGTGGTGCGGACGGTGGTCGACGTCGGACTCCTCGGCAGCCCGTGGGTGGACGAAGGGCGAGGGCGTCGTGCCCGGCGGTGCCGCCGCGCAGCCGGCGAGCAGGACGCCGAGCCCCACTCCGACGAGGCTTCGCGTCGAGATGAGGGTCATCAGTCGCCTCTCCTGGGTGCGCCGCGCGCACGGTCGTTTCCCGGACGAGCCCCGAGAGGCACCCGCGGTTCCCGCGGTGCGGCGACGGGGTCAGCCGATGAACTGGCTCTTCCCGAAGTCGGGCACGACGATCCCGGTCGGCGCGGACGCCGCGACCTCACAGGTACCGGTGGCCAGATGGCAGGCGATCAGGTCCGTGCTCTGCCGCAGTGGACTGAGCACCACGACCGTCTGGTCGTCGAGCCACTGGACGAGCCACGCGACACCACTCTTGTCGGTGTAGCCAGGTGGCGGCTCGAAGGCGAAGGGCCGCCCGTTGACGTCCTCGGCGACCATGTCGCCGGGCCCCTGCGGTGCGATACCGGCGACGCCCGCAACGTCGCGCTGCAGGCGCAAGCCCATCTGCAGGCGCATGCCGTCGGAGTAGTGGAACGCACCCGAGGAGTCCCACCTGCCGTCGCCCTTGAGCCGGACCGAACGCACCTCGGCGTCACTGTCCAGGTCTCTGAGCAGGTCCTGCTCGGTGATCCGTGACTGGTCCCCCGTGGCAGGGTCGTAGCGGACCTGGGTCTGGTCCTCTGGAAGCTCGTCGGGGCTGGGGTCCCTGAACCAGTAGACGAAGCTGTCGGAGACCTGCGCCGGCACGGCGGTGTGACCCGGCTCGAGCCGCACGGTGTCGCGGGCGATCTCCTGCCTCGAGCCCGTGTCGTAGACGACCACCTCGGGCGCGCCGGGTGAGGGGAACTCGAACCACACCAGGCGAGAGCCGGCGTTGGCCGAGAGCATCCAGCCCGGCGAGCTCATCATCGGCCACGGGTCGCCGTACCCGGGACCGGTCTCGCCGACTGCCCCGAGCCGGTCGACGGCGTGGCCGTCGGTGAACCAGATCTGACCGTCGGCGGTGCGGAACCCGACGCCGTAGTCGGTCACGTCCAGCTCCACGACCTGGCCGTCGACATCGACGGTCTGGTCGCCGTAGTGGATCGTGCTGCCGTCGGCGTAGGTGAGTGGCCGCGAGCTCGGCGCGGGCGGTGGCGGCGCCGGCTCGAGCTGCCGATCGGAGGGCCGGCCGACGTACACCGTGGTGGCCGTCACCGCCACCACCGCCGCGGCGACGGCAACGCTCGTCAGCACCCGGGCGCGCCGGGCGCGTTGGCGCGCGGTCTCGCGCAAGGCCTCGAAGGGTGGAGGAACGATCTGGTCGCCGAGGCGGCGGAGCACGTCCAGCTCAGGCATGGCGCACTTCCTCTCTCTCGCCCTCTGTGTCGTCCAGCAGGCCCGCGAGCCGATCTCGGGCTCGCGACAGTCGCGACTTCACGGTCCCCTCCGGGATCCCGAGCTGGACGGCGATGTCTGCGACCGGAAGGTCGGCCAGGTAGTGGAGCACGACCGCCTCGCGCTGGTCGGCGTCGACCTCCTCGAGGGCGGTGACGATCGCGACGTGTTCGGGGCCGACCTCCACCGGTCCCTGCGGGCCGGGCACCTTGGCCTGGTAGCGACGTACCACCGAGGCATGCCGCCAGCGGTGCCGCACGCGGTTGAGAGCCACTGCACGCACCCATGCCTCCGGGTTGCTGACCCGGGCCAGCTGAGGCTTCTTGCGCAAGGCGGTCACGAACGCGTCCTGGACGGCGTCCTCTGCTTCGTGCAGGTCGCCGCAGATCGCATAGATCTGGATGACCAGGCGGCGGTACGACGCGTCGTACAGCTCGTTGAGGTCGACGGCCGTCGACATCGGTCCACCCCCTCCCGCTGGCCAAGGGTCGCGGATCGTGTCCGCGACTGTCGATGGGACGATCCGTCAACGGGCCGGGAGGTTCCCGACGACTTCCGCGGTGTGTCGCGAGCCACGACCGGCGGCCCGGCAGGCGGGGCCGGCAGGTGCGGCACCGTTCCTCGCCAGGATCGAGCTCGCGGCTGGTGGCTCGCCCGTTCCTCGGTGCTGCAGGACACGTCCTCCAGGACGTCGCACCTGGTGCCGAACCCGCACGCGGGCCGGGACGTGCTTCTCGCGGCGGAACGACGCAGGAAGCCGCAGGAACGGCGCTACTCCGGCCCGGTGGCGGTGGCGATCAGGTGTGGGCTGAGGCCCAGCAGCTCGGGGACGCGTTCGATGGCTCGTGCGGCGTCGAGGACCACGTTCCAGGCGGCCGGATCGTCCATCCGGGACTGCAGGTCGGTCGTGGCCATCGGCAGTCCCTCCACACCGACCACGTCATCCAGCAGGAGACCGGCCGCGGCCACCTCGTCGGCGATGTCGACCGGCCGGTGGGTGTAGCCGACGAACCCGTTCGGCACGACCGGCGGGAGTTTCCCGGTGCGTTCGACCTCGGGCAGCAGCGACAGGAAGTCCTGGCTCTGCTCGTAGAGCCGCTCCTGGAGCACGCCGTCGAGACGTGGCGCCCACCGAGAGATGACCGCGATGAAGACGGGTCCGCCGGCGCGGACGATCCGTCGGGCCTCTTCCAGTGCCCGGATGCGTTCCTCGCGCTCGGTCAGGTGGTAGAGCGGACCCAGGAGGAGGACCGCCTCGACCGACGAGTCGGGCAGGTCCAGGTGGCGAGCATCACCGACTGTGCTCTGGATGGCCGGGTTGCCGAATGCACGGACCTGGTCGACATGGAGATCCATCAGGTCACGGTGGTGCACCGTGTAGCCCAGCTCGGCCAGCCACCGGGCGTAGTGGCCAGGTCCACCACCGATGTCGGCGACAGTCCCTGGTGCCGGTGGCAGGCGCCGCCGGAGGACCTCCTTGGTGCGCGCGAACTCCAGGACGCCCTTCGGACTCTCCAGCCGGTCTCGCTCCTTGCCCTGCTCGTAGTAGGCCCTCATCTGCCCGTCTTCGGTAGCCACGTGACCGAGCCTGCCCCATGCCGTCGCCCACCTTCACCCCGAATTCGTCTCGGGGGCCGCGTTCGAACGACGCACCGCGTCCGGTCGCGTCAGCGGCCGCAGCGGTCCACCCGCTCCCAGGGCCAGTCGGTCGCGAGCCAGCGGGCGATGGCGTCGGCGAGTGGTACGTCGAGGCACGATCGGTCGGCCCGCACCCATGACTGCACCGTCACGTCCGCCTCCTCGGAGGCGGACGGATACAGGTAGACGCAGCCGATCACGTCGTCGTCGGGCCCGAGAACGGTGAAGGTGAAACCGGTGCGCCGCGCGAAGTCGTCGGCGTGACGGCGAAGGTCGGAGAGGTTCTCCTCGAGCGTCATGCCGCCGGGTGGTGGCCATCTGCCGTCGGGATAGCCCGGAGTGGAGCGTATGTGCTCGATGCTCGACATCCAGGCAGCATGGTCGGCCTGGTTGTGCTGCGGCCCCAGCGGTTCGAGCCGGAACTGGTCCGTGACGAGCGAGGTCGGCGGATCGAAGCCCGCCGGCACGAACCCGTCGGAGGTCATGACCAGGACCGTACTGGGCGGCCGGACCTCGTGCACTGGAGCTCCCTCGGCGGCGCCTCTGACCGCATCTGGGCTGGACCCGACCTCACAGTTGGGATCTCAGGACGTCGATCTCGCAACCCGGCGAGGACGGGTCGAAGCCGTGCTCGACCAGCCATCGGATCGAGGTCAGGCTCCGCAGCGACCACCACGCGCGGATCACCTCGACGTCGACGTCGAGGCCGTAGCCGCCCACGACGTCGCTGAGGAGCTCTCGGTGTCCGAGCGTCAGGCTGGCGAGGTCGTAGAGGGCGTCGCCTCGGCCCGCCTCGGACCAGTCGACCACGCCGGTCACCTCGTCACCGTCGACGAACACGTGGGCGACCTGAAGGTCGCCGTGTATGAAGACCGGCGTCCGCGGACGGAGCGCAGGCTCGGCAGCCTCGCGGTTGCGCAGGACCAGCTCACGCGGGAGGACGTCGTTCGCCAGGAGCCATGCGCACTCGCTGTCGAGGCTCGAGGCCCGGTCCGAGCCTCGACGCGACGGCCACGGCGGCAGCGGAGCGTCGTGCAGCATCCGGACGGCGGCACCAGCCGCGCGCCACGCCGCCGGGGAGGCACTCGACGGCTGGCCCAGGCGGCCGAGCGCCGTCCCCGGGACCGCGGCGAGCGCGAGCACCGGCGGCTTCCGCCACAGGACTGCCGGAGTCGGGATCGGCGCCATCGTCATCGCCTCGACCTCGACGTCGGTGCGCGACTGGTCGCCGTCGATCTTCAGGAACACCCCGCCGACGCGGAGGGTCGCGCGCTCGTGATGGGCGACGACGACCTCGACCTCCTCCACGTCGGCCATTGTCGCGGGGGAACCAGCGACGTTCCCACCGGTTATGTCGCCGAGCTGATCGCCCAGCACCGGCCGCCCCGATCCAGACAGCCCGATCCCATCGGGGTCGGGCCGAGCGGCCGTCACACGTCCCGGATCGTGGTTGCCGACGCTTCCGAACTACGCTGACGACATCATGACCATGCCCACCGTCGAGCGGCTCACCGCTGCTCTGGCCACCGTCCACGACCCCGAGATCAAGCGGCCCATCACCGAGCTCGGCATGGTCGACCGTCTGGAGGTCGACGACGCCGGCAGGGTGTCGGTCACCGTGCTGCTGACGGTTGCCGGCTGCCCACTCAAGGACACCATCGACCGCGACGTACGCCGCGCCCTCGGCGAGGTCGAGGGCGTCACCGGCGTGGAGCTCGTCCTGGGCACGATGAGCGAGGAGCAGCGTGCCGAGCTGCAGAAGAACCTGCGCGGCGGACAGGCGCCCAAGGAGATCCCCTTCTCCCAGCCCGGGTCGCTGACCAAGGTGTTCGCCGTCGCCAGCGGCAAGGGCGGCGTGGGGAAGTCCTCGGTGACGGCCAACCTCGCGCTCGCGCTGGCGAAGACAGGCCGGTCCGTCGGCATCGTGGACGCCGACGTCTACGGCCACTCGATCCCGGCGATGCTCGGCATCGCCGACCATCGTCCGACACAGGTCGAGTCGATGATCATGCCGGTCCCGACACCGTCAGGCGTCTCGGTGATCTCGATCGGCATGCTCAAGCCCCGCCGCGACCAGGTGGTCGCCTGGCGTGGCCCGATGCTCGACCGGGCCCTCGTCCAGATGCTCGCCGACGTCTACTGGGGTGACCTGGACGTCCTGCTGCTCGACCTGCCCCCGGGCACCGGCGACATGGCGATCTCGCTCGGCCAGCACCTGCCCGGCGCCGAGATCCTGGTGGTCACGACCCCGCAGGAGGCCGCGGCGGAGGTCGCCGAGCGTGCCGGCACGATGGCCTCCATGCTCCACCAGCGGGTGGTCGGCGTCATCGAGAACATGTCCTTCCTGGTCTGCCCGCACTGCGGGCCGGAGCACACCATCGAGCTGTTCGGGTCCGGTGGCGGGGCACGGGTCGCGGCCACTCTGTCGGCGCGCTTCGGGTACGACGTACCGGTGCTCGGCCAGATCCCCCTCGAGGAGTCGCTGCGCGAGGGCGGTGACGCGGGGAAGCCCGTGGTCGAGTCCGACCCGACCTCGGCCGCGGCCCAGGTGCTCACCGCCGTCGCCGAAGCCCTGGACGCCCGCGGACGAGGCTTGGCAGGACGCCAGCTCGGGCTCACTCCGAGCGCTAAGTTCTGATCCATGTTCGGAGTCGGGCTGCCCGAGCTGGCGGTGATCGCGTTCGTCGCCGTGCTGGTCTTCGGGCCGGACAGGCTGCCCGACTTCGCACGTCAGGCCGCTCGCATGGTCAAGACCGTGCGCTCGTTCGCCAACCAGGCTCGCGACGAGCTGCGTGAGGAGCTCGGCCCCGAGTACGCCGACCTCGACCTCCGTGACCTCGATCCCCGGGCGATCGTGAAGAAGCACATCTACGAGGCCATGAACGACGCCCTGGAGGAGGAGGACGACGTCCAGGGCGCCGTCGTCCCGATCTCGGTGACCGAGCGCCCACCGTTCGACGTGGACGCGACCTGACCGCACCTGGTTGCCGGAGCCACCCCCGGAACCCACGGGGTCGGGGCAGCCGGCACCGCGCCTCGGTCTCGTTCGGCGTTCAGCCGCGGCTCTGCACCGCCGCCAGCGCGACCCAGGCGAGCAGCACCATCCGTCCCTGCCCGACCCTGGCCTCGACGAAGTCCGCGCCCACCCGCGCCAGTCGTGCCTCCCAGGTGGCCCCGTCCACCGAATGGAGCCGGCAGTCCGACCCCGTGTCGGCGAGCCGGCGCAGGGCCGAGCCCAGCCCCAGCCTGCTCACCGGTGACCAGGCGACCTCCGGCAGGGCACGATCCGAGGCACCCTCCACCGCCTTGACGGCAGCGAGCCGGACGACCCAGTCCTGCGCCGCGCCGTGTACCAGGGCCCAGTCGGGTCCGACGCGCTGCAGGTGGCCGGCCACCGGGCCGACCCCGTTCACGTCGAGGGTGACCTCCTCCCCGAGCGAGGCCATCAGCCGGGTGGCCAGGGTGACCGCGGCGTACTCCGAGCGGGCCCGGTCCGCCAGCTCGCTCGCGCGGTCGGCGTCGTAGAGCGCCTGGGCCTGCTGCTCGAGATCGTCGAGGAAGGCGAACAGCCGCTCATCCCAGTGCACGCGGCCACCTTGTCACAGCACACAGCCGTGACCCGACTGTCGGTCGTCTCGTCCACAGGCAGCACGGGGGCTCTTGCCCGGAACAGAAAACAGGCTATAACTGACTCAAACAGTCTCAAACCAAGGAAACAGCGGTGCTTCTCGGGAACCGCGGCAGTTCTTCGCGCTGCCTGCTCGTCTGGGCGTCGGGGACGTCCGGGCTCGCCGCCGTGGTCCGCCTCGCGCACCCGGGCGTCGAGCTGGCCTGGACCCGGCCCACCTCCCTGGACAGCCTGCCGCTGGACGTGGCGATCGTCGCCGTGGCCAGGAGCGTGGTCATCGGATGCGTCGTCTGGGCGTGGTTGGCCCTCACCGTGGCCGTCGCCGAGGCCTGGCGAGGGTCCCATCCGTCCCCTCGTCGGCCCTGGCTCCTGCCCCTCGGCGTACGCCGGGTGGTGCTGACCGCCTGCGGCGTCGCTCTGGCCACGGCGGTGACGACGCCTGCTCAGGCAGACGCCGGACATCCGCCGCGACCCCGCGACGCGGCGGCCCTGCTGTCAGGGCTCCCACTCCCCGACCGAGCCGTGGCGCCGCCACACACACGTAGCGCTCCGACGCCGCGCACGTACGTCGTCAGCCCTGGTGACTCCCTGTGGTCGATCGCTGCTGGTGATCTGCCACCGGGGTCGTCGGACGAGGAGATCACCCGTCGCTGGCACGCCATCTACGCCGCGAACCGGAGACAGCTCGGTCCCGACCCGAACGTGATCGTGCCCGGACAACAGCTCCAGCTCCCACGAAAGGACCCGCGATGATGCCTCCTGCCTCCCCCGAGCCCGACGGCGCGCAGGTCGTCTCGCTGCCGGTGCCCGCGCTCACCCCGGTCACCAGCGTGCAAGGCACGCTCGCGCTCGACCTCGGACCCAGGGTGGAGGTCCCGGAGCCGCACGTCTCGCGCCGATGCGGTGTCGGTGTCGACGTCGTCACCGTCGATCTCGTCCGGCGCCGCGGGTTCGAGCAGCACGCGGCCCGCATCGGGGCCGCCCTGGTCGAGATCGTGGGCGGCGACCGCCCGGTGTCCCAGGTGTTGCGCTGGACGACACCCGAGGTCTACCGGGACCTCGCCCGTCGGGCCCACCTGGTCGCCGCGGCTGCCGGCAAACGACCCGGGGCCGGTGGCATCCAGTCCGTGCGCCCGCAGCTGGTCGGCGTGCACACCAGCTTCGTGTCCGAGACCTGCGCCGAGGTCAGCCTGCACGTGCGCTACGGCCGTCGTTCCCGCGCCGTCGCGGCCAGGTTCGAGCTCATCCGCGACCGCTGGCAGGTGTCGGCACTCGAGTTTGCCTGACCGCCGGACGCACCGGAGGCGGCGGACGGCCTCGTCAGGCAGGTCGCGCAAGCGCGCGCCCGAGCCCGCGCGAGCGCGCGACCGCGGGTCGAGACCCTGGTCGCGGTCGTCAGACGACCCCTGGTCTCGACGAGCTGGGCCGACGGCTGGTCAGGCGACCCGGGGTCTCGGCAGGCTGGACCGACGGCGTGGGGGACGTCAGCCGTTGATGCGCGCGGTCAGCCCCGTCGGGCCACCGGGTGCGCCATGGCACCGCTTGAACTTCTTCCCCGAACCGCACGGGCACAGCGCGTTGCGACCGACCCCCGCGAACTCGTCGTCGGCGTTGGTCACGGTCGTTCCGGGGCGCTGCGGCGCGCCCGCCGGAGGCTCGACGTCCCCACCGAAGGCGGCGGGCACCGCCAGCGCGGTGTCCTCCTCGCTCGGCGCCGAGTAGGACAGGTGCTGCGG
>JBKPTA010000070.1:0-27499 GCA_046735295.1 Actinomycetota bacterium
CACCGCACCTGCGCCACCGCCCCCGTCGGCGGCGGCGGCGGCGTCGGTCGAGCCCGGGCCGCCGACGCCCACCGCACCTGCGCCACCGCCCCCGTCGTCGGCGGCAGCGTCGTCCGCGGCAGCGTCGTCCGCGTCGGTCGAGCCCACGACCCCGGTCTCCCCCGCCGCTCCGCCACCAGCTGCCACTCCACGTGAAGGCACGCCGGCGCGGGGCAGGGGCACACACGACGCCCTCGACCTCGGCAGGACCGTGCTCCCGGTGATCGCCAGGGCCTACTGGAAGCAGGGTGTCGTCGCTCTCGTCGTGATCGTCCTGGTGGTCTGGCTCATCGCGCGCTGACGGCATCCTGATCGGCCGCCTGCGCGGCGATTGGACGGTTCACGCCCGCAGGGAGCTGGGACTCCAGGCGAAGGGACACCCAGACCACCGCGCCGCAACCGACCACCAGCATCGCGATGTACGCCGACCCCCACGAGTGGCCGATGAGCCATCCGGCGATCGCCGGCGCGACGATCGCCGCGAGCGAGAACGCACCGGCGCTGAGCGCGTTGTAGCGGCCGCGCAGATGCTCGGGTGCCAGGTCGTTGACCAGGGCCGGGATGGTGGGTTGCATGAGGGTCTCGCCGAGCGCGAACACCGACGCGCAGGCGGCCACCAGCAACGTCGCCCCGAGCGTGCCGGGGACGAGGCCGGACATCCCGAGGAGTCCCCAGGCGGCCGCCCAGATCACCGCCATGACCGAGATGACGCGGGTGCGGCGTCGACCCTCGATGCGTCGCAGCACGACCAGCTGCAGGAGCACGATCACCAGGGTGTTGCACGCGTAGGCGAACCCGAGACCGGACGTCGAGATCCGCCCGACGTTGCGGGCGAACGCCTGGGTGCCTGCGTTGAGCTGGGAGTAGCCCACGTAGGACGACACGAAGCTCAGCAGCATCACCGACGCGACGGCCGGCTGGCGGAGCACCTGGAGGTAGCTCTCAGCGGGCGGCGGCCCGTCGTCGTGGACGGGGCGGCCGGCCAGATGTCGCAGGGGCACGCTGAGCAGGAAGATCGCCGGCAGGAAGCTGACCGCGTCGCCGACGTAGACCAGCTGGAACGTACGGGGCTGGTCGACGTCGACGAACAAGCCGCCCACGATGCCCCCGAGACCGATGCCGAGGTTCAGCAGGGTGAAGTTGAGGCCGAAGTAGCGTTGCCGCAGGTCGGTCGGGACGACCGACGCGATCAGGCTCTGCACCGCCGGCCACTCGACGCCGAACGCCACGCCCTGGAGCACCACGGCCACGACCGCGACCGGGAGCGTCGAGGCGAAGGTGAGGGCCACGTCGGCCAGCACCTCGAGCATCAGCGAGGCGAGCATGACGACGCGCGCGCCGTACCGGTCGATGATCGCGCCGCCGGGCCCCACCGCGACGAAGCCCACGAGCGGGCCGAGACCGATCAGCACGCCCACGTCACCGAGCGTGAAACCACGGATCTCGTGGAGGTACACCACCAGGAACGGCAGCACCAGCCCGGTGCCGAGGAACTGCACCACCACCACCGACAGCATCAACCGCCCCTCGCGGGGCAGGTCGTGCCAGAACGAGGCGAGGGTCGACGGTCGCGGGACGGCTTCTCGGGACATCACCCGACAGCCAAGCAGGCGCCACCGACACTCCTCACGCGGCGTTCCCGCGTGAGGAGGTCAGGAGACGACTCGGGCTACGGGGTTCCCTCGAACCGGGCGAAGCGCCGGCACACGACTCCTCCGACGGAGGTGAACTCACCACCGACGATGAGCGAGGTGGGCGTTGTCGAGATGGCCCAGACCCCGAGCGACCCGCCGGCCATCTGCGGGTCCCAGGAGGTGACCTGCCCGTTCGAGGGCTGGACCGACTCGATCCACACCCGCTTCACCTTGTTGGTGATGTTGTTGGTGAAGTGCCCGCCCAGGTAGACCTCGGTGTCGCTCGCGGCGATGGCCTGGGTGTCGCCACCGTTCTTGATGGTCCAGGCCAGCGAGCTGTCGGCAGTGTTGTAGGCGAACACCCGGTTGTCGGCGACCCCGAAGTACAGGCGGTCACCGGAGGGCGAGGTGCCCATTCCGACGAGGATGCTTCCGATCGCGGGGGCCGCGAAGGCCCGGGCCGTGCCGGTCGTCGGGTCCAGCTCCGCGACTGCCGGCCGGGTCTGGCCACCGATGCTGGTGAAGGCGCCACCGGCGAAGAGCCGGCTGCCGTCGGTGCTCACCGTCACCACCCGGACGGTCCCGTTGGCAGCCGCCCGGAACCCGGTGATGATCGCTCCCGAGGTGTCCAGGGCGACCAGGCGCTTACGCGTCGTGCCCTTGATGCCGGTGAAGCGACCACCCACGTACAGCCTCGACCCGGAGACGGTCAACGCGAGGACGTCGGGGGCGTCACCGGAGGTGTTTGCGGACCACGACGGCAGAGCGGCGCCCGTGACGGCGTCGACGGCGGCCAGGTTGGCGTGGGCCGCCCCGCCGGCGGTCGTGAAGGTGCCGCCGATGTAGATCGTGCTGCCGTCGGCGGAGCCGGCGACGGCGTGCACGATGCCGTCCACGTTGGGGTTGAAGGTCGGGTCGACGGTCCCGTTGGCCCGGATGGCGGCGACATGGTTGCGGGGCTGGCCACCGACCGTGGTGAAGTCACCACCGATGATCGTGCGATCCCCCACCTGCGCGACCGCGAACACGGTGCCGTTGACGCGTGCCGTGTCGTCGGCGACCGCCGAGACGCTGGCGTACGCGGCCTGCGGCAGCATGAACAGCAGGCTGAGTGCCGCGGACAGGAAGGTCCAGCGGCGGCGGCGGCCGGACCTTCGGACGGATGTGTCAGCGCACGACTGCGCAACGTTCATGGCGTGATCCCCCTGTGCCCCCATGCATGACTCACGACCGACGAGGCCGCATCGGAACTGTAGACGTGGCATGCCGGCCGCTGCATACCCAACATGTATGACCTGCATCGATGCCGACGACCGAGCAGTCTTCAACCGCGTGCCGAGCCGACCGAGAAGCGGTCGACCTGGAACCGTTACGCGGTGCCGGTGGTCGGCCGCCGCGCTCACCCTCCAGCTCCCGTGCGAGCAGGCGCCTCCGCTCGTACACATGGTGCCCGTCGGCGTTCCACATGCCGCTGGCCGCGTGGTACCGGCCGACGGCGTGTCCTTCGCAGCCCGACGTCACGAAGACGGGGTGCCGGCAGGTCGCGCCCGGGTGCTGGCTGCCGCCTCGCTGGCGCGGGGGACGAGCGCGACGCTCACGACCCCGAGGGCGGCCAGGCGTCGTCCGGGAATGGGGAGATGTCTCGTCGCGGATGCAGGCTACGGCTCAGAAGACGCCTCGGGGGCGGAACTGCACCGAGATGCGCGGGCCTGCCACGGCGACCTTCGGCACGGCGTGCTCCCACGTGCGCTGGCAGGACCCGCCCATCACCACGAGGTCGCCGTGACCCATCTGGAAGGAGATCGACTCGCCGCCCCCGCGCGGTCGCAGGGCGAGGCGGCGCGGATCTCCGAAGGAGACGATCGCGACCATGGTGTCCTGGGTGCGGCCGCGACCGAACCGGTCGCCGTGCCAGGCGACGCTGTCACGCCCGTCGCGGTAGTAGCAGCAGCCCGCCGTCACGAAGGGCTCGCCGAGCTCCGCCCAGTAGTGCTCGGAGAGGGCATCGCGAGCCTCCGCCAGCGACGGATGCGGGAGTGTCTCCTCCTCGCCGTAGGTGTGCACCAGCCGAGGGACGTCGACGACCCGGTCGTACATCTGGCGTCGTTCCGCCCGCCAGGGCACGTCGGCGACCAGGCGTTCCAGCACCTCGTCGGCGCCGGTCATGAAGTCGCGGCGCACGTCGACCCACGCGCCCCGGGTCAAGGGGTGGCGCACGAGACCCTCGGCGAGCGAGGTCAGGCGGGGGGCCGGCGTCTCGAAGAGGGTGCTCTGGAAGTCCACCCCCCTGACTGTACCACGTGGTCGAACACGTGTTCGACGACGTGTTCGACGACGTCTGCGTTCTCCCGGCGCACTCACCGGCTGCCCCTGTCGCGGCCGGGGGCTCTCGAACGGGCGCATGCTCGCGGCCGGTCGGCCGCACCCCCGCACGAAACGCTTCGGTGGGCACGGTGATTTGGCACGGTCCAGGCTCGTCGACGCCCTAGAATCGCGGCCGTGGATGAGGTGGCCGTGCCTCTCGGAACGACGTTGAAACACGTGCAGGTGCGTGAGTACGTACGCGACCTCATCCAGGACCTCCCCGAAGGCGCGCCCGCCCCTTCCGAGCGTGGGTTGATGCAGCAGTTCGGCGTGGCCAGGATGACGGTGCGCCAGGCCATCGAGGCCTTGGTCGCCGAGGGGTTGCTGGAGCGAGCACCGGCCCGTGGCACGTTCGTGTGCAAGAGCCCCCGTCCGGTCTCCCGCCCGTTGTCGTTCGCCGAGGACGCCCGGGCCCGCGGCTGGGTCGTGACCACCGAGAACCTCCAGAGCGGCCTGGGGCAGGCGGGGCCGGGCGTGGCCAAGGCGCTCGGCATCACACCCGGTGACCCCGTGATCCACTGGCGGCGCCGGCGACGCCACGACGACGTCCCCCTCTGCTACCAGGACGTCTACCTCAACGAGGTGCTGCTGCCCGGCTTCCTGCAGACGGTGCTCCCGGACAGTCTCTACTCGCTGTTGGCCGCACGCGGTCTCCGCCCGACGGCCGCGGAGGACCAGCTGACGGCCGACCTCGCCAACGCGGTCGACGCCGACCTGCTCGAGCTCAAGATCGGTGACCCGGTCCTGCGCCACTCGCGGCGCGGGCTCGTCGGCGACGTGGTGATCGAGCTGTCGCGGTCGGTGTACGCCGGCGCCCGCTTCACATGGTGGAGCCCGCTGACCGTCAGTCCGTGAGACCGGCCCGGCCCGCATCACGGAGGCGTCCCAAGGGTGCGATGGTCCGGCCCGACGCCTCGCACACCCACTGCGGTGACGGACCGCCGATGTCGGGCTCGATGTACAGCGAGTGCTCCGGCTGCTCGGGGTCGCAGGACAGGCACATCGGCCACCGGCCCACGGTCTCGAAGAGCGCGTCCTGGACGTCCTGGGCGACCAGCCCCGCCACGTACACCCGTCCCTCGGGCCACTGCTCGGCCCACCAGGCACGGTCGGCACAGGCGTCCTCGAGGGCATCGACGGCCTCCGGGGTCGCCCGGTGACGGGCCTCGAGGTCGGCCAGCACCAGCGCACGGGCGGCGAGCAGGAGGGTGTCGTCCACGTCGTCGATTCTGCAACCTCGCCGGGCACACGACGGCGGGCGGCCCGGTCAGGGTCGGCCCTAGGGTGAGGCCATGGCCGGTGTCGTGCTGGAGATCGCGGTGGGCGACCCACGCGACGTACCGGGCGCCGCGGCGGGCGGGGCTGACCGGTTGCACGCCGTCGTCCGCGGTCCGACCTGCGGCCTGTCGCCGGAGCCGGCACTGGTGAGCGCGATCTGCCGGGAGAGCGACCTGCCGGTGTTCGTTCTGCTGCGGCTCAACGACTCGTGGTCGACGACGGGCGGGGAGTTCGCCCGGTTGGTCGGGCTCGGCGAGGACTATCTCGGGTGCGGCGCGACCGGTGTCGCGTTCGGCTTCCTGGACGCCGACCTCGAGATCGACACCGAGACCTGCCTGATGCTCCTCGACCGGTTGCCGAACGTGCCCTGGAGCTTCCACCGCGCGATCGACTCCTCGCTCGACCCGCGTCGGTCGTGGCGGCGGGTCCTCGAGCTGCCCCGGCTGGTCGCTGTGCGGACGGCCGGATCGCCGCGCGGGATGTCTGCGGGCTTCGACGACCTGATGGCGACGATCACGCCCCAGAACGCGCCGCTGGTGATGGCGGGTGGTGGGCTGGCCGCCGAGCACGTGCCGTGGCTGATGACGTCCGGTGTGCGCCAGCTCCACCTGGGGACGCAGGTACGCCCGGGTGCCTCGGCCAAGGCGTACGTCGACGCCGAGTACGTCCGCTCCTGGCGGTCGATGGTGGACGATCTCCTCGACGGCTCCCACCGGTGATCCTGATCGACCCGCCGTTGGTGGCGGCGCGCGGCCGGATGTGGTCGCACCTGGCCAGCGACACGTCGTACGACGAGCTGCACCTCTTCGCGCGCGGCCTGGGCATCCCCGAGCGGGGCTTCGACCGCGACCACTACGACGTCCCCGCGGAGTGGTATCACGAAGCCGTGGCGCGCGGTGCCGTACCCGTCACCTCGCGAGAGCTCATCGCGCGCCTGCGCGACGCGGGACTGCGGCGCCGGAAGCAACCGAGGAGGACATGATGCGAGGACGAGACGACCGCGGGCCCGAGACGGACCGCTGGCAGCGCAGCAACTGGTGGGGAGTCGTGCTCGAGGCACCGGACCCGCCGGCATTGCTGCACTTCTGGTCCGAGCTGCTCGACGCGCCGATCCACCACGAGACCGAGGAAGGTGGAGCGGTCGACTTCGGCGAGGGCGTCGCCTACCTCGCCGTCCAGCGCGCCGAGGTCTACGAGCGTCCCGTGTGGCCGCCCGAGGCCGGGAAGCAGCAGATGCAGCTCCACCTCGACGTCGAGGTCTCCGACCTGACCGCCGCCGTCGAGCACGCCGTCGAGCTCGGGGCGAGCGTCGCGGACGTCCAGCCGCAGGACAACGTCCGCGTCCTCCTCGACCCCGCCGGACACCCGTTCTGCCTGTACACCTGAGACCCGCCGCCGCTCCTCCCGGCCGCCTCTCAGCACCGCTCGGCCGCCGCCGGACCGCCCCGTCGGATCGCGCCGTCGGATCGCGCCGTTCATCGATCCGGCACCCCGCCGATTGGTCAAGAACGGCAGCCTTTCTGTGCAAAGTCTTGCCGTTTGGTGCCAAACGGCGACCTTCCGCAGCCCCGCCAGCTCCCGCTCGAGGTTGGAGCGCGCGGGGGGCTCCCGCTGCTGGTGACCGTAGGCGGTGTGGAGGAGCCGTTCGCGGCCGGCAAGGGCGTGGAGAACCGCCGCGCGGCCGGCGGCGAAGTCCGCGCCGCCGCCGGTCTCTCCGCCGCCCCCTGACCGCCGCCCCCTGACCGCCGCCCCCTGACCGGGCGGCCCCTGACCGGGCGGCCGCCGGACCGCGCCGCCCATCAACCCGGCACCCCGCCGATTGGTCAAGAACGGCAGGTAATCTGTGCAAAGTCTTGCCGTTTGGTGCCAAACGGCGACCTATCGCAACCCCGCCAGCTCCCGCTCGAGGTTGGAGCGCGCGGGGGGCTCCCACTGCTGGTGACCGTAGGCGGTGTGGAAGAGCCGTTCGCGGCCGGCGAGGCCGTGGAGCACCGCCGCGCGGCCGGCGGCGAAGTCCGGGTCACCGATGTGGGCGTACTCCCGGCGCACACCCGCGACGTAGGCGTCGTAGCGCGCCGGTGGCGCCGCCAGGATCGCGAGGTCGGCGTCGCAGAGCGTCTGGCCGGCGACGTCCTCGGGGCCGGGGTCGTGGGTCTCGGTGAGGCGCACCAGCCGCGCCACCTCCGCGGCGTACGACGTCCCGGCCAGCGCATCCTCGGCCCAGGCGGCGCTGCGCTCCTCGGCGTCGCGCTCCCCGTCGTAGACGGCGTCGTGGAACCACGCAGCCAGTGCCACCGTGGTCGCGTCGAACGCCACACCCGCACCCGCGAGCTCGTCGAGGCGGTCGAGCACCTCGCTCAGGTGCAGCGTGTCGTGGTAGCCGCGGCTCGGATCGGCGTACGCCGCCGCGAGCGCGTCACGGACGTCGTGCCGGTCGGCCAGCGGCCAGCGTTCCAGGGGATCGTTCATGGGACTTCGACGCCGTCCCCCGACCCGTGCGGGGTGCGCGCGAGGAGCCTGCGGCGGTCGAGCACCCGGGCAGCGTCACCGGTGCCATCGGCGAACGGGTCGTCGTCGAACGCCAGGCCAGCCCCCAGGACGGACCGCGTCATGCCCCGATTGTGGGGTGCGCCGCAGGACCTGTCACCGGGTGGCACCCCTCACCCGGGCGCACCTGCTGTCGCAGCGGCCTCGACCGCAGCCTCGTCCAACCTCGCCGCCAGCGCCCGGTCGCTCGTGGTCGCCCAGCGCACCGTCTGCGTCGCTGCCCGGCCGAGGAGATGGGCGACCCGGTCGTGAGCGAACGGGAGCGTCGGAAGCCCCAAGGGTCCACGGGCCCAGTCGGGCAGGAGGCCGATGGCCGCGGCTACCAGCACCCAGTACGCCGGCCGAGCGGCGTACGGCAGCTCGGGCTTGCGGATCAGGTAGTCCGCGGCGTCGCGCGCGTGGTCGGTCGCCCGCAGCTCCGGGCGGTACGACGCCACCGCCGCGTGCAGCTCGGCCTCGGTGGTCGGCGGGTCGACGACGCCCAGCTTGCGCGCGACGACGGCCGCCTGTGCGACGTACTCGTCGTACCCGGCCTGGTCCAGCGGACGGGCACCATACCGTCGGTGGGCCAGGAGGAAGCTCTGGATCTCGGCCACGTGCACCCACGCGAGCAGGTGCGGATCGCTCGCATGGTACGGCGTTCCGTCGGGCATCGTGCCGGTGACCCGGTCGTGGATGGCGCGGACCGCATCGACCGCCTGCTGCGCGTGCTCGGCGGTACCGAACGTGGTGACCGCGAGGAACCTGCTGGTGCGTGCCAGCCGCCCCCACATGTCCCCGCGGTATCCCGAGTGCTCCGCCACTGCGGTCATCGCCGCCGGCTGCATCGTCTGGAGCAGCACCGCCCGGATGCCGCCGACGAACATCGACGCGTCACCGTGCACGTGGGTGATCGGGCTGCCCGGCGCGAACCAGCGGGGTCCCGGCGTGCCATGGATGCGCTCCCGATGCCTCGGCCCGTCCGGACCGGCCACCCGCTCGAACACAGCCCGGCCCAGCCGCTCGCGCACGCTCACCCGGTCGAGCCTACGGGGGCACCGAAGCGGACGGATGGCCCACGACAAACTGGCATGCAGACGACGCAAATCGCGCTGTGTGAGTGTCGTCTGTATGCCAGTTAGCGGCGAACGACGTCGACCAGCCGGTCGAGGTCGGGGAGGAGGAGCGGCGAGCCCAGGAACTCCTCGACGCCGGCCAGCGACCGGGCCCGACCCTCGTCGTCGCGGGCGGCGAGCCACATGGTGAGGTGGCGGTGGCCGATGTGGTGCAGCTCGGCGACGGTCAGGGCGAGGCTCTGGCGGTGGGTCACCCGTCCGGGACCACCGGCGTCCCGATAGGCCGCGTCGAGGATCCGCCACCGCTCCGGCTCGTCCCGGCCGAACTCGAACAGCACCATCGCCAGCTCCCGAGAAGGGT
Source organism: Actinomycetota bacterium (assembly GCA_046735295.1). GTDB lineage: Bacteria > Actinomycetota > Actinomycetes > Propionibacteriales > Nocardioidaceae > Nocardioides. The sequence continues at coordinate 9,279 of JBKPTA010000070.1, forward strand.
CGGCGGGGCCACAGTTGTCGAAGTCGATGACGCAGAGGCCACCGTCCGGGGTACGGCGCAGGTTGTCGGCCCACAGGTCCAAGTGGCAGGTCTGGACCGGCGGCATCGGGGTCAGGATCGACTCGACCTCGAGCAGCCCGGGGACCAGCTTGGCGAGCCGTTCGGCGTACGGGGCACCGGCAGCGCGTGATGCCCGGAGGACGCCCTTCCACTCGCGCTCGCCGATCGGAGCCTCGAACCACTCGTGCACGGGCCCGCTGGCCGGCCACCGCACGGCGTGGAGCCGGGCCAGCAGCTCGCCGACCTCGGCCGGGTCGAGGCCGGTGTCCGGGTCCTCGAGGTCGACCCAGGCGTAGAGGCGCAGCTGCTCACCGGCGACCGCGGTGACGAACGAGCCCGAGGCCGAGCGGATCGGCTCCGGGGTCGGAAGGCCGGCCTGCCAGCACGCCCGGTGGTACGTCGTACTGTCCTCGTCGGCGGCCTCGGTCCCGCCGTCGAACGCCTGCTTGACGGCCCACGTCCCGCGCTCGGTCACCAGCCGACGCACCTCGCCGAGCTCGCCGCGTGCGACCGGGTCGCTCAGGCTCGAGGCTCGCCCGAGCCCGAAGGCGTCGGCGATCTCCTGGCCGTCCATGGCCCCAGCGTGACGGATCGACCCGGCCCCGTGGTCCTCCGCGCACCCTCCGCGGTGGCGCGAGGCCCAGAAGCCTCAGTCGTGCAGCCAGGGGGCGAACGAGATGCCGACGACGGCGCCCTCGGGGGACTGCAGCCGCGCCACCATCTGTCCCCAGGGCTCGGTACGGGCGTCGTGCAGCACGTCGAACCCGGCGGCGCGCAGCTCGTCGATCGCGGGCTGGACGTCGTCGGCGGCGGCCACCTCGAACTCCACGCTCGCCTGGGGCACCGTGCGGTCGGCGGGCCATTCCGGCGACCCGAAGCACGCCTGCGCCGCCTGGTGCAGCGGCCAGACGCCGAAGTGCCGGGCACCGGCGATGTCCTCGCTGTGCAGGTAGTCGTCCCCCTCGGCGGTCTGCAGGGGGAGCCCGAGGGCGTCGCGGTACAACTGCGCACTCGGCGCGGGGTCCGGCGTGATCACGGCCATGCTGGCGATGAACTGGATCTCCATGCCTCTACCCTGCCTCAGCGCGTCGAACGAGCGGCCCGGATCCGGCCCGGGGGCTCAGGCGTCGGCGTCGCGGATGGAGTAGGCGTAGCCCTGCTCGGCGAGGAAGCGTTGCCGGTTCGCGGCGAGATCGGCGTCGACCGTGTCCCGGGAGACGATCGTGTAGAAGTGCGCGATCTTGCCCTCGGTCTTGGGGCGCAGCAGCCGGCCCAGCCGTTGCGCTTCCTCCTGCCGCGAGCCGAAGGACCCGGACACCTGGATCGCCACCTCTGCGGTGGGCAGGTCGATGGAGAAGTTCGCGACCTTGGAGACCACCAGCAGGTCGACCTCGCCGGCCCGGAACGCGTCGAACAGCCGCTGCCGTTCCTTGACCGGCGTCCCCCCGGTGATCGTGGGGGCGTCGAGGGCGGTGGCGATCTCGTCGAGCTGCTCGAGGTACTGACCGATCACCAGCGTCGGCTGCCCGGTGTGCTGGTCGATGAGGCGGCGTACGACGTCGATCTTGTGGTGGGTGCACGACGCCAGCCGGTACCGCTCCTCCGGCTCGGCGACGGCGTAGGCCATCCGCTCGGAGGACGGCAGCGTCACCCGCACCTCGACACACTCGGCGGGCGCGATCCACCCCTGCGCCTCGATGTCCTTCCAGGGTGCGTCGTACCGCTTCGGCCCGATCAGGGAGAACACGTCGCCCTCGCGGCCGTCCTCGCGCACGAGGGTCGCGGTGAGGCCCAGCCGCCGCCGCGCCTGCAGGTCGGCGGTCATCCGGAAGATCGGCGCGGGCAGCAGGTGCACCTCGTCGTACACGACCAGCCCCCAGTCGCGTGCGTCGAGCAGCTCGAGGTGGCTGTAGACGCCTTGGCGGCGCGTCGTCATCACCTGGTAGGTCGCGATCGTGACGGGTCGGATCTCCTTGACCGAACCGCTGTACTCGCCGATCTCCTCCTCGGTCAGCGAGGTACGCCGGACCAGCTCGTCCTTCCACTGCCGGGCGGCGACGGTGTTGGTGACCAGGATCAACGTCGTCGCCTTCGCGTGCGCCATGGCCGCGGCGCCGACCAGCGTCTTTCCCGCGCCGCAGGGCAGCACCACCACTCCGGAGCCGCCGTGCCAGAACGACTCGGCTGCCTCCTTCTGGTAGGCGCGCAGCGACCACCCCGTCTCGTCGAGCTCGATGGCATGTGCCTCGCCGTCGACGTACCCGGCGTAGTCCTCGGCCGGCCAGCCGAGCTTGAGCAACGCCTGCTTGAGGTTGCCGCGCTCGGACGGATGCACCACGACGGTGTCCCCGTCGATGCGCGCCCCGAGCATGCCGGCGACCTTCTTGGCCCGGAGCACCTCCTCCAGCACCGGTCGGTCGGTGCTGAGCAGCACCAGACCATGTGTCGGATGCTTCTCGAGGCGCAGCCGGCCGTAGCGCGCCATCGTCTCGGCGACGTCGACCAGCAGGGCGTGCGGGACGGCGTACCGGCTGTACTCGAGCAGCGTGTCGACGACCTGCTCTGCGTCGTGCCCGGCCGCTCGGGCGTTCCAGAGCCCGAGCGGCGTGAGCCGGTAGGTGTGGATGTGCTCAGGCGACCGCTCCAGCTCGGCGAACGGCGCGATCGCCTTGCGGCAGGCATCGGCGAGGTCGTGGTCGACCTCGAGCAGCAGCGTCTTGTCGCTCTGCACGATCAGGGGTCCGTCGTTCATGACCGGACAAGCCTACGGACCCGACGTATCGCTCCCATCGGGTACGCCGCTAGCGTGCGCGCGTGAGCGACGCCCTGACCGTTCTCTTCATGCCGGAGTCCGCGTACGGTCCCACCAACCAGTGCATCGGCCTCGGGAAGGTCCTGGTCGACCGGGGACACGCGGTCGTGTTCGCGGCCGAGTCCTCGTGGTCGGGGAAGCTCGCGCCGTTCGGCTTCGTCGAGGACCTCGTCGACCTGGCCGCGCCCGACCCCGACGCCGGTGAGGAGGCGGCCGGCCAGTTCTGGATCGACTTCATCAACGAGACGGCTCCGGAGTTCGCCAAGCCCACCGTGGAGCAGCTCGCGACGTTCGTCCAGCCGACCTACCAGGCGCTGATCGACGGTGCGAGGTACTGCGAGCCGCAGCTCCGCGAGATCATCGCCCGCCACCGTCCCGACGTGCTGGTCGAGGACAACGTGGTGACGTTCCCGGCCCTGACCACTGCGGACGGAGCGTTCGTACGGATCGTCTCGTGCAACCCGCTCGAGATCCGCGGCGACGGTGTCCCTCCGGTGTTCTCCGGCTACCCGGCGGACGACCGAACCGGGTGGGCGGAGTTCCTGGCCGAGTTCGACCGGACGCACGCCGACACCTGGGCGGCGTTCAACGGGTGGTGCCAGCAGCAGGGCGCGGGCCCGCTGCCCCCGCGCGAGTTCATCCACACCTCCCCGCACGCCAACATCTACGTCTACCCGCGCGAGCTCGACTACACCGACGCGCGCCCACTGGACGCCACCTGGCACCGGATCGACTCCAGCGTGCGCGAGACCGACGAGCAGTACGTCGTTCCGGCTGGCCTTGCCGACGGCCCGGAGGGGAGCGGCCTGATCTACCTGTCGCTGGGGTCGCTCGGAGGCGCGGACGTCGCGCTGATGCAGCGGCTGATCGACGTCCTGGGCAGGACCCGTCATCGCGTGATCGTCAGCATGGGCCCGCGGGCCGAGGAGCTGCGACTGGCCGACAACATGACCGGAGCCGGCACCCTGCCGCAGACCACCGTGATGCCCCAGGTCGATCTGGTGATCACCCATGGCGGGAACAACACGACGACCGAGGCGATGCACTTCGGCAAGCCGATGGTGCTGCTGCCGTTGTTCTGGGACCAGTACGACAACGCCCAGCGCGTGCACGAGCTGGGCTTCGGCGTCCGACTGCCGACGTACTCGTTCGCCGACGGCGAGCTGACCGGCGCCGTCGACCGGCTGCTCGCGGACACGGTGCTGCGGGAGCGGATGGCGGCGATCGGCGAGGGCATCCGGGCCCGTGACGGGGTACGGCGCGGGGCCGAGATCATCGAGCAGGTCGGCCTCACCCACCGTGGTCGCTGAGCCGGTCGCAGAGCTGCGCCTCGACGCGACGCACGCCGTCCGGGTGGTGGCAGCCGACGGCGGTCACCGGGCGGCGCCGGTGACCCTGGCCGACGGGGGGTGGGCGTCGTCGGTCGTCGGAGACGGCGCTGGGGTGGCGCTCCTCCACCGCCTGCGCAACCGGTCCGCGGTGGAGCACGGCTTCCGGCTGTCCGCTGAGTCGACCGCCGCGGTCGAGACGCCGTCCGAACGGGCGATGGGCGTCGACCAGACCCATGCGTCCTGGGTCGTCGGAGAGCGTGTCGTGGTCAAGTGGATGACCCAGCCGCTGACCGGCCCCCACCCGGCCGTCGACCGGCTCCGCCGGCTCTCAGCGGCGGGCTACCCCGAGTCTCCGGACCTGGTCGGGGTGCTCGAGTGGCGCGAGCCGGCAGGCGGGCACTGGGTCCCGGTCGTGGTCGCGCAGTCCTACCTTCCCGGCACCGAGGACGGCTGGTCGTGGGCGCTCGACGAGGCCCGGCGTGCGCTCGGCCTGCGGCCCGTCGAGTCGGCGCGACCCTCCCCGCCTGAGGAGACCCCGAGGCGCGGGAGGGGGTTCGGCGCGGATCTCGGCGACGTCGTGGGGCGGATGCACCTCGCCCTGGCCGACGAGCCCGCCGTCCTGCTGTCCGCCGAGCTGGCCCGGGAGCAGGCCGACGAGGCGCGCCGCACCCTGGATGTCACCCTGCGCCTCCTCGAGCCGCACGACCCGGCGTCGTACGCCCTGCTCGCGGAGCACCGGGACCGGATCGCGGCCGTGCTGGCGCGCCTGGAGGACGCGGCCGGGACCCCGGCCCTCCCGCTGCACGGCGACCTCCACGTGGGTCAGGTGCTCCGTGACCGGGCGGGTCGCTACGCGGTCGTGGACTTCGACGGCAACCCGACGTTGCCGCCTCACCTCCGGGCAGCGCCGGCCCCGGCCGCCGGCGACGTGGCCACGATGCTGGTGTCGCTGGAGAACGTCGAGCACGTCGTCCGTCGATACGCCCCCGATCTCTCGGAGCATGCCGGTCTGGCCTGGACGACCGGCGAGCAGGCGGCCTTCCTCGCCGGCTACCGCGGCGCGCTCGGCGCCCGCGGCGACCTGTTCGACCCCGCACTGGTGCCCGCCTATGCGTGGGAGCAGGTGTGCCGTGAGTTCCTCTACGCCATCCGCCACGACCTGCTCGAGTGGCTCTACGTCCCCGCGGCAGCCGTGCGCCGCCGACTCGCTCCGGAGGCGTGATGGACCCCGACCTCTTCCGCGCCGACCTGGACGAGAAGCCCCGGTGGCTGGCCGGCCTCGCGGCATCGGTGCGCGCCGACGACCCCTGGGCGGCACTCGGGGAGCTGGCCGCACCGGTCGTCCTGCTCGGCATGGGCTCCTCCCACTCCGCCAACCAGGTCGCGGCCGCGCGGCTCCGGCATGTCGGCGTGCCTGCGGTCGCCGAGCTCGCGGCGTCCGACCTGTTGCCGACGGCCAGCCCCGGCACACTGGTGATTGCCGTGTCGGCCTCCGGCGGGTCGGCCGAGACCCTCGACGCCGTACGTCGGCTCCGGAGCACCGGATCGGGCGCTCGCTTCGTCGCCCTGACCAACCGTGCAGGCACCGAGCTGGCGTCACTCTGCGACGTCACGGTGCCGATGCGCGCCGGTGCGGAGCGCGGTGGGGTGGCGTGCCGCTCGTTCCAGCACACGCTGGCACTGCTGCTCGCCCTCGAGGCTCGGGTGAGCGGGACCGACGTGCCGGCGCTCCTCGACCGGGCCGCCGAGGCGTCGGCGTCGCTCCTCGACCGTCGTGACGACTGGCTGGCCGACGTCTCCGACGCGCTGCTCGGCCCGGACGGGACGCACGTCGTGGCCCCGGCCCGCAGGCTCAGCTCGGCCCAGCAGTCGGCGCTGGTCCTCCGCGAAGGACCGCGGCTGCCGGCGTACGGATGCGAGACGGCCGACTGGAGCCACGTCGACGTCTACCTCACCAAGACGACCGACTACCGGATGCTCCTGCTGGCCGGCTCACGGTGGGAGGGTGAGCTGCTCCGCTGGGTCAGCGAACGAAGCTCGACGCTGGTCGCCGTGGGCGCGGACGTACCCGGGGCCACGCTCACGGTGCGCTACCGGCACGACGACCTCGACGACGTCCGCCTCCTCGCTGAGACGCTGGTCGCCGAGCTGGTCGCCGCCGGTGCGTGGGCGGAGCGGCGTGGTTGACAGGGGGGTCGCCGTTTGGCACCAAACGGCAAGAGTTTGCACAGAAAACATGCCGATATTGACCAAACGGCGGGGTGGGGACGCCGATGTTGGCGACTACGCCGGTCGGCGAGTGGGGTGGTGGGAGCTCAGCCCGCGGCGGCCTTCTGCCGGGCGCGGAAGGCGGCGACGTTGGCCCGGGAGGAGCAGCGCTCGGAGCAGTACCGGCGGGACTGGTTGGGTGAGGTGTCGACGTAGACGCTCGTGCAGCGGGACGCCGCGCAGACGCCGAGCCGGGTCGGTCCGAGGTCGCAGACCAGGTTCGCCAGCCCGAGCAGGGACTCACCGATCAGCAGGTCGGCGACGCTGGCCGCCTTGGGGGCGACGTGGATGTGCAGGTGGGCGGGGTTGTGGTCGGCGATCCGGGGCGTGATCGGGTGTCGTTCGAGCAGCGCGTTGAGGGCGTCGACCACTCCCGAGGCGTCGTCGGCCGCCGAGGCCTCGAAGGCCTTGCGCAGCTCCTTCTGGAAGCGGCGCAGGACGACGACGTCGCGGTCGTTGACCTGCGGCTGGAGCCACGCCCGGTGCGCCAGGTGTGCGACGACGGCCTCGCGGTCGGTCAGCTCCGCGTTGAGCAGAGCCGCCGACGACTCGGCGTACCGGACGAAATCCACGTCTTGCAGTCTACGGAGCGGTGTCCACCGGATTGACGCTCCTGATCCGGTGGACGGCGAACTGTCGGAGGTCGTCGGAGCGGTGGTCGCGGGCGGTCAGCCAGCCGCCGTCGACCCGAAGCGGCTCGACGATCCGCTCGGTCGAGACACCGTGGTTGTCGACGTACCCGATCAGCACGGTCCGTCCCCCCTCGACCGCCTCCCGCAGGGCGGCCAGCGAGCCGATCGGTGTCAGCCCGGTGGTGCTGGGAGGACGCGAGCGGACGGCCCGGTCGCCGGCTCGGATCGCCGTGACGACCCGGGCCAGCCGGGCCTCCAGCCGGGCCTCCTCGGTACGCCGAGGGGGCCTGGGCCGAGCGCGGAGCCGGTCGGAGCGGGCGACGTGGACGGTTCCGTCTGCAGCCTCCACGAGTGGTGACACGCCGAGCTCGCGGAGCCTGGGCAGCAGCACGTCGAGCGGGGTCGAGCTGACCAGGACCGTCGGCGCCAGCCGGCGCAGCCCCAGGGACGCCGCCCGCGGATGGTGCAGCACCTCGGCCAGGGCGGTCTCGTCGTCGGAGCGCACGAACGCCTCGGCGTGACCGACCCGCAGGGTGCCGAACGTCCGCGCTGCGTCGTCCACGAGGTAGCGCAGTGGCTGTGGCACCGGCGTGCGTGAGATCGCCTCGAGGAACGCGTGCACCTCGTGCGCGGCCCAGCCCGCGTCGAAGGCGCGCCGTACCGAGGGCGCGGTGAAGCGGTAGACGGTCGCCTGCCCGCGCGACTCCACGTCGGCGAGCAGGTGGAGGTCTCGCGTTCGCTCCCGCGTGAGCGGGCCGGGAGCCACCGCGGTCAGGTCGGCCTGGATCAGCACGTCGTCGACCTCGTCCGGCAGCAGCGGGGTGAGGAGGGCGGCGGGGTCGTGACCTGCGAGCAGGGCTGCGGCGTACGACGCGATCCCGCCGAGGGCGACGAGCCCGAGCTGGGCGGCCTCGTCCAGGGCCGCCACCACCTGGTCGGCTCGGGAGGGTGGCCTGCGGGGCCGCTGCCACGTCACCCGGGCGACGACGGACGCCGGACCCGTGCCGGCAGCCAGGACGCGACCCCGCGGGAGCTCGGCCAGGGCTGCGAGCGCCATGGCGCGCGTCTCGGGCGCGATCCGGCTGGTCAGGTCGGGGTCCAGCGCGTTGCGCGGCCTCCCGGCGTCGTCGCGCGTGCCCACCAGGAACGGCAGCCGCTCGGTCGCCAGCCAGGCATCGGAGAGGCGTCGCCAACGAGCGGCGGCGGGCTGGTCGCACCATCCGTCGAACGCCTCCGTGGGGACCCAGGAGGGATTGCCGGCCGAGTCCGGCCAGGTGGTCAGCAGGCCCGCGGCGGCAGCCACCTCGATCAGCAGGGCCGTGGGCGTCTCGTCCAGCTGGACGACCCCGGCCGCAGCCTTGAGGTCGCGCACGGCCAACGCACCGGTGCGCAGTGCCACGGGCGGAGAAGCGCCCCAGTGGTCGACCAGCAGCTCGACCCGGCGTACCACGTCGGACGCCGCGCCGGCGGCGGCTCTGTCCACGAGGTCCGGCGACCGTTCGGAGGTCGCGACCTCCGGAGCGATGTCGACGCGATCGCGCGTCGTGTGTCCGCCCCGCAGGGCGACCTGCACCTCGCCCGGGATGCGCACGAGCCCGGCCCGGCCCGGCACGAGCAGTCCTCGCGACAGGAGCTCCTCCGCCGGGGAGTCCGCCTGGGCCGGAAGGATCGTGTGCCGCGCTGAGCCCGCGTCCGCCTCGCCGGAGCCGCCCTCCACGTGGTCGAGCATCGCCCGCGCGGTGGATGACAGCTCCGCCAGCAGGTCGGCGGCCTGCTCCGGCGTACGCCCGGTCATGGGATGGAGCTGCGACAACGACCCGAGAGCATCGGCCACGCCGGTGAGCGGTCGCAGCCCGGCGTCGTCCTCCCACGCGAGCGCCAGGTCGAGCACGCGGCGACACGCGCCCTCGACAGCGACCGGCTCTGCGTTGAGGATGTGGGCCAGACCGGAGTCGGTGACCGGGCCCGCGGACGTCGTGGACACCAGGGCATCAAGGACGGAGAGCTCGAGGCGCGTGAGAAGGTCGAGGGCACGGGCGAGCGACGACCGCGTGGCGGCGCGCGACGCCAGCTGCGCCGAGTCCGCCGGAGCCGGGGTCGACAGGTCGGGCCGGTCCCTGAGCAGGGCCACGAGTCGCTCGTCGGGCCAGCTCCGGAGCTGGTCGGCGAGCGATCGGTGCCCCCGACCGGTGACGTCGGGGACGGACGTGGTGCCCATCCTCCCCACGCTAGCGGGCAGTGCCAGCGCCCGGTCCGGTCGCGAGCCTCGATGAGCGAGCGCGTCGCCGTCGACGGTGTGGAGCTGCGGTACGGCGTGGCCACCGATGTCGGCCTGGTGCGTGAGGTCAACGAGGACTCGCTCCTCGCCGACCCGCCGGTGTTCGTCGTCGCCGACGGGATGGGCGGGCACGAGGGCGGCGAGGTCGCCAGCCGGATCGTCGTGGAGGAGTTCGCGCAGCTGGCGGGCGCCGGCTACGACCCGCGCCGAGGGCGCGAGGCGGTGCTGACGACCCTGCTGTCGAGCCAGCGCCGTCTCCGCCGGTACGGCGCGCGCCGTCGCGACGCCGACGGCAGGCCCTGGCACGGCGGGACGACGACCGTCGTCGCCCTGCTGGCGGAGGCGGACCACGGGCCCGCGTGGCTGCTCACCAACCTCGGTGACTCGCGGATCTACCGGTTCACGGAGGGCGAGCTGCTGCGGGTCAGCACCGACCACAGTGTCGTCCAGGAGCTCGTCGATGCCGGCCGGATCAGCGAGGAGCAGGCGATGGTGCATCCCGAGCGCCACATCGTGACGCGTGCCCTGGGCGGCCCTGACCCGCTCGATCCCGACTTCTTCTCCGTCCCGCTGGTCGACGCGGAGCGGATCATGCTGTGTACCGACGGTGTGACCGACCTGGTCCGCGACGCCGAGCTCGCCCAGGTGCTCATGGACAGTCCCGACCCGGGTGACGCCGCTGACCGGGTGGTCGCGGCGGCGCTGGCTGCGGGTGGGGTCGACAACGCGACCGCGGTGGTCGTCGATGTGATGGGATTGGGCGACAGAAGGACCGACGACTCCCGGCTCGAGAGTCTTCACCAGAACCTGCACGAGAACATGGGGGACCGGCCATGAGCGTCACCCGCATCGTGGAGCCCGGCGACTGGTACGGCGTCCTCGGTACGTCGGTGATCGTGCTGCTCCCGCCGGAAGCGAAGTCACGCGTCGCCGGTCTGTGGGAGATGGTCGACGACGGTGCTGGCTTCGACGAGGTGCTCGACGCGCTCATCAGCCGGGGGCTCCGCGAGCTGCCCGCCTTCGTCCTGGTCAGCGACGAGGGCCGCGACGTGAAGGTCGTCATCCGGGGCGCCGGTGGCGCGGAGCTCAGCACGCCCGACGGCCAGGTCATGGTGTCGGGCTCCGAGGACACGACCTGGGTCGAGCGCAACGTCAGCGGCGTCACGGCCCTGCGGATCGAGGTCGCCGCCGGTGCGGGCGACGCCTACACGGTGGGCACGGGCCTCGTCCGGGTCGCCAGCGTCGAGCACCCGCCCGCCGCCGCGCACGCGGCCGACAAGCCCTCCGGGCCGACGGCCGCGGCGAGCGTCGTGGCGGACGCCGAGGCCGTGGCCGTACCGGTCGCGCCGACGCTGACGCCGCCGGCCGAGCCGGAGCGGCCGCGACGGATCCTGCCGCCCGACCCCCAGCTGGAGAACGCCGAGGTGCCTGCCCCCGCTCCTGGCGAGGCACCGGAGGCGTCCCCGGACGCGCTGGCCGCGGGAGCGCCGGTCCCGGTGCCCGGCCCGCTCGGCGGACCGTCGTTCGACCCGCTCACCAGCCCCGACCTGGCTGTCAGTCAGGAGTCGTCGCCTGCAGACGCCCAGGACCATGAGGAGGGTGAGGCGGTCGCCCGGCTGATCTTCTCCAGCGGCGAGGTCGTCGACGTGGACCGGGTGGTCGTCGTCGGCCGTGCTCCCGATGCGGGGCGCGTGGACGGTGACCAGCAGGTCCGGCTCGTCAACGTCCCGAGCCCCCACCAGGAGATCTCCTCGACGCACCTCGAGATCAGGCCGGGCACCGGCGCCGACCACGGCTCGGCCGTGGTCACCGACCTGGGCTCGACCAACGGGACCGTGGTCGTGCAGCCCGGCCTCCCCGCCGAGGACCTGCGGCCGGGGGTCGGGGTGCAGCTGGTGCCCGGGGCCACCATCGACCTCGGGGAGGGGGTCACGATCCAGGTCGAGCGCCGGTAGGACGGACGCAGCGGGACGGCTGCCGGGGGCACCCGGCCTTCACAGCAGGACGCGGATCGCCTCGAAGATCTCGCGGTCGGCCGCGGCGACGATGCCACGGGGCGCCGCGCCGTCGACGTCGTGGTCATCGGTCGGTCGGTACGCGCCACCGGAGAAGGTCCCGAGGAAGCCACCGGCCTCGGTGAGGATCAGGCCGCCGGGCACGTGGTCCCAGGGGTTGGCGCGCCCGTACACGACGTAGTCGGCGTCGCCCTGCGCCAGGTGCGGATAGTCGATCCCGCACGACACCCAGGTCAGGGCCAGCGGGCGTAGGTCGCCGGCGAGCGCCCGCCCCAGCCACTTCCGGCGCGAGGTCACGCCTCGCCACTCCGCGCGCGGCGGCGCCGGTGGGCGGAGGACGCGCTCCCCGTTGCACCAGGCGCCCGCGCCGAGCTCGGCGACGTACGCCGTCTCGTGCTGCGGCTGCCAGATCCAGCCGCGAACCGCCGCACCGCCCTTGACCTCCCCGATCATCATCGCGTGGTCGCGGGATCCGCGGACGAAGTTCTTGGTGCCGTCGACGGGGTCGACGGTGAAGGCGTGGTCGGCGGCCCAGAACTCCTGCATCAACCCCGACTGCTCGGCGTACGCCTCCTCGCCGAGGACCATCACACCCGGGTACGCCGCTCGGAGGGCAGCCGTGATCAGCTGCTCGGCCTCGCGGTCGGCCGCGGTGACCAGGTCGCCGGGCCCCTTCTCGTCGATCTCGCCGGAGGACAGCGACCGGAACCGCGGGTTCACGACCTCCTCGGCGACGTCCTTCAGCAGGCGCAGCACCGCCTCGGAGTCCACGCCGCCACCCTAGGACCGGGAAGCAGCGAGGCGAGTAGGTTCGCACGGTATGGAGTCCTACGCGATGGGTGAGACCGATCGTGCTCTGCTGGAGGAGACCATCGGGGCGAACCTCGAGCGGACCGTGGCGGCGTTCCCCGAGCGCGAGGCGATGGTGGAGTTCGCGACCGGGAGACGATGGACGTGGCATCAGTTCTACCGCGACGTCGAGCTGCTGGCCCGCGGCCTGATCGCCGCCGGCGTCGAGAAGGGCGACCGCGTGGGCGTCTGGGGGCCCAACAGCGCCCGCTGGACGCTCACGCAGTACGCCGCGGCCAACATCGGCGCGATCCTGGTCAACGTCAACCCGGCGTACCGCACGCACGAGTTCACCTACGCCGTCAACCAGTCGGGCACCAAGCTCCTGGTCGCCGCCAGCAGCTTCAAGACCAGCGACTATCGCGGCATGGTCGAGGAGACCTGGCCCCGGCTCGGTTCGGCCGGTGGGGGACCGCTCGAGCGTGTCGTCTACCTCGACACCGAGGACTGGGACGCACTGATCGAGGGCGGTGCGCATCTCGACTCCGATGCCATGAACCGGCGCATGCACGCGCTAGAGCCGAACGAGCCGATCAACATCCAGTACACGTCCGGCACGACGGGATACCCCAAGGGCGCCACGCTCAGCCACCGCAACATCCTCAACAACGGATACTTCACCACCGAGCTGATCGGCTTCACCGAGGAGGACCGGCTCTGCATCCCGGTGCCCTTCTACCACTGCTTCGGGATGGTGATGGCCAACCTCGGCTGCACCAGCCACGGAGCCACGATGGTGATCCCCGCGCCGGGCTTCGATCCCGAGGTGACTCTGGACACCATCAGCCAGGAGCGGTGTACGGCCGTGTACGGCGTGCCGACCATGTTCATCGCGATGCAGAACCACCCCAGCTTCGCCGACCACGACCTGTCCAGCCTCCGGACGGGGATCATGGCCGGCTCGATCTGCCCGGTCGACGTGATGAAGCGATGCATCAACGAGATGCACATGGAGGCCGCGTCGATCGCCTACGGCATGACCGAGACCAGCCCGGTGTCCTGCCAGACCCGGGCCGATGACGACCTGGAACGACGGACCGCCTCCATCGGCCGGGTGCATCCGCACGTCGAGATCAAGATCGTGGACCCGGTGACCGGTGAGACCGTCGAGCGCGGGCAGACCGGTGAGTTCTGCACCCGCGGCTACTCGGTGATGCTCGGATACTGGGACGACGAGGAGAGGACGGCCGACGCGATCGACGCGGACGGCTGGATGCACACCGGGGACCTCGCCGAGATGCGCGAGGACGGCTACTGCAACATCGTCGGCCGGATCAAGGACATGGTGATCCGCGGCGGGGAGAACATCTACCCGCGCGAGGTCGAGGAGTTCCTCTACGGCCACCCCGACATCGAGGACGTGCAGGTGATCGGCGTCCCCGACGAGAAGTACGGCGAGGAGGTCTGCGCCTGCGTCAGGCTCCGCGAGGGCGCGGAGCCGCTGGACGTCGAGAGGGTGCGCGAGTTCTGCGCCGGCAAGCTCGCGCACTACAAGGTGCCGCGCTACGTGATGATCGTCGACGAGTTCCCGATGACGGTCACCGGCAAGATCCGCAAGGTCCAGATGCGCGAGGAGACCGCCGCGAAGCTCGGCCTCGTCGGCACCGGCCACGGTCCCGCGGGCGACTGAGGGCGGTAGACCGCAACCGGCCTGACGCCCGTCGCAGGACCGGGCTAGGTTGTCGGGACCCGCCCCCCATCCGGAAGGACCCCGGCGTGAACGACGATCTGGCGCAGCTGGCAGACGACTACTGGCAGGCGATCCTCGACGCGGAGCCGACCGAGCGGCACATGCTCGGCGACTACACCGACGTGGGCAGCTATGAACAGGTCTCTCGCGAGGCGGAGGACCGCTACGCGGCGACGCTGCGCGACTTCGCGAGCCGGGCGGAGGCGATCGAGGCGGCCTCGCTCGAGCCCGAGGAGGTGCTCACCCGCGGGGTGATCATCAGCTCCGCCCTCGCCCGCGCCGACCTGCTGGAGACCCCGCTGAGCTGTTGCAACGCCGACCCGGTGCACGGGCTCCAGGGCACCCTGCCGCTGCTGATGGGGCTCCTGGCCGTGCCCGACCAGACCGTCGCCGACGCGATGCCGGCCAAGCTCGACGCCGTCGGCACGCACTTCCGACAGCTCGCCGACCGCACGCGCGAGGGCGCCGCCGCCGGCTGGGTGTCGACCGCGTTCGCGGTCTCGCAGACGATCGAGCAGATCGAGAAGGCACTCGCCGTACCCCTCGCCGACGACCCGGTGGTCACGGCGGTCGGGCTTCCCGACGGAGTCGACTCCGAGGCTCTGCGCGGCGCCCTGCGTGCGGCGGTCGGTCGGTCGGTGCGGCCTGGGCTCGAGGCCTACCGCGACGCCCTGCGCGACGTGCTGCCCCAGGCCCGGTCGGAGGAGGAGTGCGGCCTGTCCTGGCTGCCCGGTGGGTCCGACGTCTACGACGCGACGCTGCGCTACTACACGACCACCGAGAAGACCGCCCAGGAGATCCACGAGATCGGCCTGGCCCAGGTCGCCAAGCTCGCCGACGAGTACCGCGCCCTCGGGCCCGAGGTGGTCGGCACCGACGACCTCGAGCAGATCTTCGAGGCGATGCGCACCGACCCGAAGCTCCACTTCGAGCACGGCGACGAGCTGGTCGAGCAGTCGCGGATCGCGCTGGCCCGCGCCGAAGCCGCCATGGCCGACTGGTTCGAGGTGGTGCCGCAGGCGCCGTGCGCGGTCGAGGGCACCGAGGTGGGCGCGAAGGCGTTCTACTTCCCGCCCGCCACCGACGGCTCGCGCGGAGGCACGTTCTTCGTCAACACCGAGGACGCTTCGTCGTGGGGCCGGTTCGAGCTCGAGGCGATGGCGTTCCACGAGGGCGTGCCCGGGCACCACCTCCAGCTCGCGATCGCCTCCGAGCTGCCCGACACGATGCCGGCGTTCCGCAAGCACCTGCACAGCTCGGCGTACGCCGAGGGCTGGGGGCTCTACTCCGAGCGGCTCTCCGACGAGATGGGCCTCTACACCGCGGCCGTCGACCGGATGGGCATGTACAGCGCCGACTCGATGCGTGCCTGCCGGCTCGTCGTCGACACCGGCCTGCACGCACTCGGCTGGAGTCGGCAGCGGGCGATCGACTACATGGTCGCCAACAGCCCGCTCACCGAGGGTGTGTGCCGTCCGGAGGTCGACCGCTACATCTGCTACCCCGGCCAGGCCACGTCGTACATGATCGGCCGGCTCGAGATCGAGCGGATGCGACGTGAGGCTGAGCAGCGCCAGGGGTCGAGCTTCGACGTGCGGAAGTTCCACTCCGCCGTGCTCGAGAGCGGCTCGCTGCCGCTCGCGGTGCTCGACAGGGTCGTGACCGCCCGTCTTCCGTGACCGCGGCGTCAGTGCCCGAGCAGCACCCGGCGCGCGCGATGCCGACGCGGGTCCGCGTGCTTCAGCCGCTCGTCCCGCAGCTGTTCGACCGCTGCGTCCTCGTACTCCGGGAGCGGGCCGACCACACGGGCGAGCAGCAGGTCGGCGAGGTCGGGGTTCCGCACCAGAACCGGCCCGTGGAGGTACGTCGCCACCACCTGTCCCTGCTGCACCCCCTCCGTCAGGCGGTCGCCGTTGCCGGTGCCGGAGACAAGACGCCCCAGCGGGCGGGCGCGGTCGTGTAGCTGCGCCAGGCCGCGGTGGTTCTCGTATCCGGTCATCGTCGCGACCTCGGGCAGGTCGACGGCCTCTGTGACGACCTCGCCGACCGCGCGTTCCGCCAGGCGTCCACTGGTCACGTCGAGGACACCCAGCCCGGTGTGCACCCGTCCCTCGCCGTCCTCGAAGCTGCGTGCGAGCAGCTGCAGACCGGCGCAGACGGCGAGGCAGGGATGCTCGTCCAGGACCGCCGCCACGCCGTCGTCGTGCAGGAGGTTCCGGGCCGCCAGCAGCTGTGCGGAGTCCTCACCGCCACCGACGACGTACACGTCACCCGACCGCGGCAGGGGGTCGTCCATCCCGACCTTGACGACCCGGCAGCACAGCCCGCGGGCACGAGCTCGGTGCGCCAGGGCCAGGACGTTGCCGCCGTCGCCGTAGGTGCCCAGCAGCTCGGGGTAGACGTGCACCACTGTGAGCGTCTCAGCCACGGCGAACCTCCTTCAGGGCCCCCTGGAACGCCGTGTAGTTGCCGACCACGTCGACCCGGCCCGCGGGCAGCCGCCACACGGCCTCCGCCAGCGGCCCCGGTACGAGCGTCGCCTCCACACCGTCCAGCTCGAGCCGGACCAGCAGGTCGGTGGCCCGGCGACCTTGGACGACCACGGTCCGCCCGCGCAGTGGCGCGAAGGAGACGTCGTACAGCCAGGACGGGTCACGCCCGTCGACCCCTTCGGCGTTGAACAGCAGCAGGACGGGATGGCTGTCCCCCGCGAGGACGTCGAGCACCTCCAGCCAGCCTGCGGGGTTCTTGGCCAGGAGGATCCGCAGGTCGTGCCCACGGAAGCGGGTCTGCTGGTACCGCCCGGCCACCGAGTCGACGTGCCGCAGGCGGGCGGCGGCTTCACCGATGTCCCCGGCGGCCACCGCGTGGGCGGCGACCAGCGCCAGTGCGGCGTTGGCGACGTTGTACGCGCCCGGTAGGTCCAGCCGGATCGGGACGTGGACGCCCGCGGCGCGCAGGGTGTGGTTCTCGAGCCACCAGTCCGGAGTGGGCCGGTGCAGCCGGCACGACGCGCACCGCCATTCCTGCCCCATCCGCAGGCAGCGGGCTCCGCACGAGGGGCACACGACGGCGTCGGCCCTCCACCGCGAGCCGACCGCGACCCAGATCTGTCGCCGAGTGGCGAGGGCGGCCCACACCACGGCGGGGTCGTCGGCGTTGGCGATCACGAGAGGGACGTCCGCGAGGACGGCCCGCCAGCCGGCGGCCAGGTGCGCCACCTCGTGGTGCCGGGACAGCTGGTCCCGGGACAGGTTGGCGAGGACGACGCGGTCGGCGGCGGTCTGCCGGAGCGCCCAGGGAAGCCAGCCCTCGTCCACCTCGAGGACGAGACGCTCGGCGTCGGTGCCGGCGAGGGTTCCCGCGATCCCGGTCGACGTGTTGGCGCCGTCGCGGTTGGAGCCCACGGGCGTCGCATCGCCGAGAGCGGCCACCGTCAGCGCCGAGATCGTGGTCTTCCCGTTCGTGCCGGAGACCAGGGTGATGTCGCGTCCGGAGGAGAGCGCGGGAACCGCGTCCGGCGCAGTCGCCAGCAGCGCGCGACCGCCGATCACCGTGCCGGACCCGCCTCGCACTCGTCGTGACACCGTGGTCGCGGCGTGTGCCACGTGCCGCGCCAGCCGCACGCGACCGCCGAGCGCGGGCCTCGTCCCGCGCCGACGCGGGTGAGCCGACCCGATCAGGGCCACGGCGGACGTCCGACGTCGGCTGTCACGCTCTCAGTCGTACCCCCGGCCACCTGACCGGTACCTGACTGTGTGAGGTGGGCGGGCCCACCTCCGTGGGCTCAGCCTGACCGCTTCGACCGAAGCTGTGTCACGGTCTCGCCGAGACAGCGCTCGGACTTCTCGATCGACGACCGACCGACGCAGCCGTTGCCCGTCCAGCTCGCCTCGGCGTCGTCGTGGTTGTCGCGCGCGTTCGACTCGGGGATCGGGTCGACGGGGTCGACCGACACGGTGAACGTTTACGTGCCGCGCGTGGGCCTCCCGCGCTGAACCGCACGGTGGTGGTGTGGCCGGCGCGCAGCCGGATCAGCTCCGAGCGACCGACGACCCGGCTCCCGCGGGCCGCCTGACCATGACGTGGTGCGCGGCAGGTCGTCCCCTGTTCGGCACCCTGGGCGCGTGGACGCGATGCCGCGTGAGCGGCAGGTCGATCGTCGGGTGGCGCCGAGAACGGTCCGAGCCCGCTGCTGTGCCGCGCGATCGTCGCGTACGCGGCCTGCGCGTGGGCCGGACCGTCGTCGTCGTCGTGGGCCGGGTCGGTGACGCAGGCGTCGATGC